>NZ_JBYSWZ010000016.1:0-199746 GCF_058781685.1 Burkholderia sp. FW306-1C-G01B | reverse complement strand
GCCCCGCATGGTCGAGCGCGCGCAGCGCGGCGGCCCGCACGCCGCACGGGCCGGCCAGCACCGCGAGCGGCAGCGGCTCGCCCGCGCGCGGCGTCCAGTCCGGCGCGGCGAGCCAGGCCAGCGGTTCGGCAAACAGCAGCGTGCCGTCGTCGCGCGGCGGGTCTTCGCCGGGCTCGTGCCGCACGATCGCCGCGTCGAGCCGGCGTTCGTCGTATTGCGCGAGCAGGCCCGCCGACATCCCGAGATGCATTTCCAGCGACAGCCCCGGATCCTGCCGATGCAGGCTCGTGAGCACGGCCGGCAGGTCGGGCACCGCGACGTGCTCGCTGACGCCGAGCGACAGGCGGTGCGTGCCGGCCGAGATCGCACCGAGCGCGTGGTCGTGCGCGTCGAGCAGCGCACGGGCGGCCGGCAGGAAGTTTTCGCCGTCGGCGGCCAGCTTGACCACGCGCGGCGTGCGCGCGAGCAGCGGCTTGCCGAGGTGCGCCTCCAGCCGCTTCAGCTTCAGGCTGACGGCCGATTGCGTGGTGCCGAGCGCGTCGGCGGCGCGCGTGAAGCTGGCGAGATCGGCGACCAGCACGAACGCGCGCACGGCATCGAGGTCGAGTACTTTCATTTCAAATGAAAATGAATGAAATATTCATTGATGACTGTTCATTATAGTTCGGCGGGGCTAACCTGATGCCGCGTTTCCGTTCTTCAACGTCACCGACAGGAGCAGGACCATGCCATTCACCCGTATCGCAGTGCGCGAAGGCAAACCGGCCGCATACCGCGCGGCGCTCGTCGACGGCGTGCATCGCGCGCTGATGCACACGTTCAACGTGCCCGAGGACGACATCTTCATGGTCGTCACCGAGCATGCGGCCGAGAATTTCGTGTTCGGCCGCCATTACCTCGACATCGAACGCAGCGACGATCTCGTGATGATCCAGATCACCGCGAACAACACGCGCACGCTCGAGCAGAAGCGGGCGCTGTACCGGACGATCGCGGAGAACCTCGCGCAGCAGCCCGGCGTGCGGCAGCAGGACGTATTCATCAGTCTTGTCGAGGTGCTGAAGGAGGACTGGTCGTTCGGCAACGGCATCGCGCAATACGCCGTTTGATGCGCGACAGCGCGACAGGGCCGGATCGTCGCCTGCGCGTTTTGACGGCGTGTACTATGGAAGTTGCTTCACGGACGACGCCGGCGCGGACGATGCGCCGGCGATCTTCATGTGCAGGAGCTTCCATGTCGCGTGTGCTGGAAATCGTGTTGTCGTTGTCGCTGGAAGGCTGGCCGGTCAAGGCTGGGAGTCGCGCTCGCGGCACGCAGCGCGATTTCGGCGCCGAGCTCGTGCGCGCATGGCGGATCTGCCCGCAGGTCCGGATGCGGCGCGGCCATGAGCGCGTGACGATCGAGCCGTGCCAGGTCGAGGAGGCCGAGCCGAGCCCCGGCGCGAGCTGGTGGACCTGGGTCGAGTCGAACGCGCATGGCAGGCGAGTCGTCGCGTCCCGCACGAAAGCGTTCGCGCCCGGCGTCACGCAGCGCGAATTGTTCGACGCGGATCACGCGGGCATCGTCGTCGCGATGCCGCTGCCCGTGCCCGCAACAGGCGCCGCGGTTGATGCCGATGCGCCAACGGGCGACGTCGACGAAGTCGACGGCGTCGCGCCGGACGCAACCGAGCGCCCGGCCGCCGGCGCGCCGCCCGAATCGCCGGCGCTGCGCCTCGTCAGCGACCGGCGGCGCGGGCGGTGGGCCGACGACAGCGGCGTCGTGGTCGAGATGACGCTCGATGACGTCACGCTGCACGGCGGTGGCGAGCCGCCGCGCCGCTACGTCGAACTGCGTCTCGCCGCGCCCGACTGGGAAACCTTCGCCGCGCGCGCGGCCGCGCTGCACGCGCTGTTTGCCGCGGCGCGCGAACTGAGCGGCGCGTGGCCCGCATTCGTGCAACTGACGAGCGTGATCGACCGCGCCTGTGCGGGCGAGCCGGCCGCCGCCGGGCCGGTCAAGGCGCGGCTCGTCGACCTGACCGGCATCCGCACGCAGCGTGCCGCGCTGTTCGCGCTGTCCGGCGACATCGCCGCACAATGGCTTGGCAACGAGGGCGGCGTGCTCGATCGCGACGATCCCGAATTCGTGCATCAGATGCGCGTCGCGCTGCGCCGCCTGCGCACGCTGATGCGCTTCTTTCCGCTCTTTGCCGACCGCCAATGGAAGGACGCGTTCGGCGTCGACCTGCGTTGGCTCGCCGCACTGCTCGGCACGGTGCGCGATTGGGACGTGTTCTCGACCGAAACCCTGCCCGCGCTGATCGCGGCCGACGGCGGCGGCACCGACTGGAACGGCACGCTCGACGCCGCGCGTGCGCAGTCCATGGCCGCGCGCGTCGAACTGCGGCAGGCGCTGCATTCGGCCCGCTATGCGCGGCTGACGCTCGGCTGGCTCGAATGGCTGAGCACGCTCGCGCTGCCGCCTGCCGAAGGCGGCGACGCGCCGTCGCTGCGGCGTCACGCGACGAAGCGCGTGCGGCGGCTGTTCGGCCATCTTTACGCATCGCCGTCGCTCACGTCGCTCGATACGGCTGCGCGCCACCGGGTGCGGATCGACGCGAAGCGGCTGCGCTATGCGCTCGAATTCTTCGCGTCGCTGGCATCGCGCCGCACGCGCAACGAGACGGTCAAGACGCTCGCGCGCGTGCAGAGCGTGCTCGGCGAATCGAACGACACGATGGTCGCGCTGCAACATCTCGAGCAACTGACGGCGCCGCCGTACCAGCTCGGTTTCGTGCGCGGCTACGGCGCGGCGCTCGAACAGCGCGCGGCGCGCGACGCCGAGACGCTGCTGGCCAGCCTGCGCCCGCCGAAGCTCGACGGCAAGCCGGGCTGAGCGGCGCGCGCTGAATATAATGGCCGCCCGTTTCCCGCATTCATACCGATGACCGACGCACCGCATTCTTCCCCGTCTTCCGAGCCGCTCGAACTGGGCGGCGAGCTGTGGCTGCGCGCGGGCGAGCAGACGCTCGGCGGCGCCACGCGCATCGCGCTGCTCGCGGCGATCGGCGACACCGGTTCGATCACGCGCGCGGCGAAGGCCGTCGGCCTCAGCTACAAGGCCGCATGGGATGCGGTCGACACGATGAACAATCTCGCCGGCGAACCGCTCGTCGCGCGTTCGACGGGCGGCAAGGGCGGCGGCGGCACGACGCTGACGCCGCGCGCGACGTCGCTGATCGCCGCGTTCCGCACGATCGAGCGCGAGCATCGCCGTTTCATCGACGCCGCGAGCGCGGCCGTTGCCGGGTTCGACGTCGACTGGGCGCTGATCGGCCGGATCGGCATGAAGACCAGCGCGCGCAACCAGTTGTTCGGCAAGGTCGCGTCGATCGTGCGCGGCACGGTCAACGACGAAGTGACGCTCACGCTGTCAGGCGGGCAGCCGATCGTCGCCGTGCTGACGCACGAAAGCGTCGATGCGCTCGGCCTGCGGGAAGGTGCGGACGCCTGCGCGCTGGTGAAGGCGTCGTGGGTCGTGCTGGCGGTCGACGATGGCGGGCCCGAGCTGAAGGTGTCCGCGCGGAACCGGCTGCGCGGCAGCGTCGAATCCGTCGCGGCGGGCGCGGTGAACAGCGAAGTGACGCTGGCGCTCGACGGCGGCGGGACGCTGACGGCCGTCGTCACCAACGAAAGCGTCGATGCGCTGCAGCTCGACGCCGGTCGGCCGGCGATCGCGCTGTTCAAGGCATCGAGCGTGATTCTCGCGGTGACGGGCTGACGGTGCAGGCACGGTAGCGCGTGCGTGCTGCGGCGATCGTGTGACGGACGGGGGCGAAGCCGGCGCCGGACGTCGTCTGCATGGCGCCGGCTTCGTTTCCGTTTTCAGCTTATGCCGCCGCGTGCGGCTTCTCTCAGGCTCCAGCGTGGCTGCCAGCGCCACGGCCCCGGCCTCGCGCGCTCACGCGACGCGCGTCGGCCACTCGGCGTGCGGCGGTGCCGCCTGCACGCGTCCTTCGCTCAATTGCACGACCTGGTCGCCGAACGCGGCGACGTCGTCGGGGTCGTGCGAGATCAGCACCATCGGGATGTCGAGCCGCGCCTGCAGTTCGGCGAGCTCGTGGCGCATGCGCTGGCGCATCGCGGCGTCCAGTGCCGCGAACGGTTCGTCGAGCAGCAGGATCCGCGGTTGCGCGACCAGTGCGCGCGCAAGCGCGACGCGCTGCTTCTGCCCGCCCGACAGTTGCGACGGATACTGCCCCGCGAGCGCGTCGAGGTCGAACGCGTGCAGCCAATACGCGACTTCGGGCGGCACCGTCTTCGCGCGCGGGTTGCGCAGGCCCGACGTCAGCCCGAACGCGATGTTCTGGCGCACGTTCAGATGCGGAAACAGCGCGTAGTCCTGGAACAGGTACGCGACGCGCCGTTCCCGGGTCGGCACGTCGATGCGGCGCGCGGCGTCGAACAGCGGCTCGCCGTTCAGCGTGATCGTGCCTGCGTCGGGCGACAGCAGGCCGGCGATTGCCTGCAGCGTCATGCTCTTGCCCGCGCCGGACGGCCCGAACAGCACGACGCGCTGCGTCGCCGCCGTGAACGACACGTCGAGCGTGAAACGGCGCTCGGCGTTCGCGTAGGTCTTGCGGATATCGACGACGAGGCTCATGCGGGCCTCCGCCGAAGCAAGCCGGCCGCCGCACGAGACAGGCGATACGGACGAGGCAGGCGCTTCATGTCAACTGGCTCCGCCGGGCGCGCGACGGCACGAGCCAGCCGGTCGCGAGCAGCACGAGCACGCAGGTGATCGACGTCACCAGCACGAGGAAGTTGGCCGTGTTGTCGTCGCCGGCCTGCACGGCCGCATAGATCGCAACCGACAGCGTCTGCGTACGGCCGGGCAGGTTGCCCGCGATCATCAGCGTCGCGCCGAACTCGCCGAGCGCACGCGCGAACGCGAGCAGCGCACCTGCGAGGATCCCGCGCGTGGCGAGCGGCAGCGTCACGCGGAAGAACACCGCGGCTTCGCCGAGCCCGAGCGTGCGCGCGGCGCGCTCGAGATGCGGATCGACGCCCTCGAACGCGGCACGCGCCGACTTCAGGATCAGCGGAAACGCGACGACCATCGATGCGATCACCGCGCCTTGCCACGTGAAGACGAGCTCGATGCCGAGCTTGTCGAGCCATGCGCCGAACACGCCGCGCCGGCCGAGCAGCACGAGCAGGTAATAGCCGAGCACCGTCGGCGGCAGCACGAGCGGCAGCGTCAGCAGCGAATCGACGACGTCGCGCAGCGGCGAGCGCCAGCGCGCGAGCACGAACGCGGCCGCGACGCCGAGCACGATGTCGAGCGCGGTCGCCCAGCCGGCGACCTTCAGCGACAGCAGCAGCGGTACCCAGGCGTCTTGCATCGCGATACGCTCACTTGCCCGCGGGCTTGAAGCCGAACGTCGACAGCACGGCCTGGCCCTGCGGCGACGAGACGAAGTCGACGAACGACTGCGCCTGCGCGGCGTGGCGGCTGTCCTTGACCACGGCGATCGGATAGGTGATGGCCGTCTTCGTCGGCACCGTCAGCGCCACCTTCACGCGGCCGGGCATGATCGCGGCGTCGGTGCCGAACACGAAGCCCGCGTCGACCTCGCCGCGCGCGACGTAGTCGAGGCTCTGGCGCACGTTGGCGGCCAGCACGCCCTTCGCGCTGACGGCATCCCACACGCCGGCCGCACGCAGCGCGCCTTCGGTGTAGCGGCCGACCGGCACCGATGCCGGGTCGCCGTACGCGATGCGCTTCACGCCGGGCGCCGTCAGGTCGTTCAGCGACGTCGGCGCGGCCGCGTGGCTGTCCGCCGGCACGATCAGCACGAGCGAGTTCGCCGCGAAATCGCGGCGCGTGCCGGGCACGATCACCTTTTCGTCGGCCGCTCGATCCATCGCCTTCTGGTCGGCCGACGCGAACACGTCGGCCGGCGCGCCCTTGGCGATCTGCTGCATCAGCACGTCCGACGCGCCGAAGTTGAACAGCACCTTGGTATCGGGATGCTGTTTCTGGTACGCGTCGCCGACGGCCTTGAACGCGTTCGTCAGGCTGGCGGCCGCCGACACGACCAGTTCGTCGGCGGAAGCGGGCGCGCTGAACGCGACACCGGCGGCGGCAAGCGCGGCGATCGGCAGCAGGCGGAGCAGGGTGCGGCGAAGCGGACGGACGATTGAGCGCATGGCGGATTCGTTGGAATGGGTGGAAACCGTAATCGTAATATAGGGTGGGTTATAACGCTTGGCATACCGCTCATGCGACGGTGCGCATGAAATGGTCAGACCTGAAGAACGGCGGGCGTGACGGCAGGACGCCCCGTCACGCGTGCAGCGTGTGCGTCGACGATTCGGTGCGCTGCAGCGACGACGGCTGCGACGCAGGGCGGTAGTTCGGGTTGGCCTTCCAGCGCGCGCGGACGAACGGGCGCTCGTGGCCCGACAGTTGCAGCGCGACCTTCGTGACCCAGCGATGCGACGGCACCGTGATGCCGTGCAGCGCGACGGTGACGAGTGCGAGGCTCACGATGACCGCGGGGGCCGACCAGCGGTGCGGCACCGCGCGCCACGAGCCGGCGATGAACGCGAGCGCAGCGATCGCGCCGACGATGCAGCCGGTGATCGATTCGGACGGCGAATGCGCGTCGAGCGCGACGCGCGACACGCCAACCGCGATGCCGGCCGCGAGCCCGAGCGCGATGCCGGCGATCCGCGCCGGCGTGCGCATGCGAATCAACATCAGGAAGATCGCGACCGGATAGACCGACGTCGACAGCATCGCGTGGCCGCTGAAGCCCGTGAAATCCCACGCACGGATGCCGATGCCCCAGCCGAGGAACGCGATCTTCGTGAGCGCGACCACGCCGATCGCGGCTGCGAGCACGCCGAGCCACGCGGCCGCACGCTGCCACGAGTAGCCGAGCGCGAGCCAGACGGCGATCGTGATCGCGAGCGGCAAGGTCAGGCCGGCGCCGCCGAACGCGGTGATCATGATCCACAGGTGAGACGGCAGGTCGAACATCGGGAAGGGGACGAACGAAGGCGGGGAGGATGCTTAAATCAACGCGCGAGCCGGGAAGAACGACTACAACGGATACAAGCGGCGAATCCCCAGTATAGCGCCGCGTGCGCACGAGCCCCGTTTTTTGCGCCGTCGGGAACTCACCGCGCGCAGGAAAAATCCCGGAAACAATGTTATGGTGCATTGCACAAAGTCGAACGATGCATCCGTTGCGGCGCCCTCGTTGCGCCCCTATTTTTCCTGACTGCGAGCCCGATCGATGACCAAAAGTCTGACCAAGGTGTGGCTGGGCGGCATGAAACGCATGCTGTCTCCGGTCGCCAAACGCGCGGCGCGCGATGCGCAACGCATCACACGCGACGCACTCGAGGCCGCCGCCTCCCCCGCCGTATCCGATCTGTCCCCGCCGCGCGAATCGCGCGTGCGGCCGCGCGCGGCCGCGTGGGCGGCGGGCGAGTGGACGCGCGGCGAACATCCGATGGCGCCCGCGCTCGGGCGTCTCGTCCAGAATCTCGCGTACGGCCTCTACGTGCCGCCCGGCCGCCGGCGCGGCGCGATGCCGCTTGTCGTGATGCTGCACGGCTGCCAGCAGTCCGTCGACGAATTCGTGCAGGGCACGCGGATGAACCTGCTGGCCGACAAGCACGGTTTCGCGGTGCTGTATCCGGAACAGTCGCTGCGCGCGCACGCGCACGGCTGCTGGCACTGGTATGAAGACACCGACCGCGCGGGACGCGGCGAGGCGAACGCGGTTGCGTCGCTGGTCGACGCGCTCGTCGACGAACGGGGTTTCGACGCGTCGCGCGTCTATGTCGCGGGGCTGTCGGCCGGTGCGGGCCTCGCGTCGCTTCTTGCGCTGCACCATCCGGACCGCTTCGCTGCGGTCGCGCTGCACTCGGGCCCCGCGCTCGGCGAGGCGAACTCCGGCATCACCGCGATGGACGTGATGCGGCGCGGCGTGCGCCAGAACCCGGCCGCAGCCGTCGATGCGCTGGTCGACGCCAGCGGGTATCCAGGCATGCCGGCGCTGATCGTCCAGGGCGACGGCGACCACGTCGTCGCGCCGAAGAACGCCGACCAGCTGACGGTGCAGTTCATGCGGCTGAACGGGCTCGCCGACAGCCGCGGCGCGCTGCGCGGCGGCGAACGTGTCGAGACGCGCGGCGCGGGCGCACAGATCACCGATGTCTGCCGCGACGGCGAACCGGTCGTGCGTCTCTGCCATGTGAAAGGGCTCGATCACGCGTGGGCCGGCGGCGACGAAGCCGTGCCGTTTCATGCGGCCGTCGGCCCCGATGCGAGCGCGATGATCTGGGCCTTTTTCGAAGCATATCGGCGCACTGTGGCGACGGAACGACGCATCGTCTGATCGACGCTGGCCAAAGACTAGGGTTTTCCCTATAATTCGGGAAAACCCTAGTCAAAGACCCTTTGGATTGCGAGATCGAACATGTACCTGCTGAGCCACCTCTTCCTGATGCTGACCAAGAACGCTGAAACGGCCCGTAAAGAGCGCGCCGAGGCGTACCTGTCCGAAGCAACCGACATCTACGATCTCGAATTCCGTATGCGCAAGATCGATCGCGAAGCGTCGATGAACCGCCCGTATTCGTTCGGCGCGCGCTAAGCAGCGCAAGGCGGGCCGGCCGGCCCGCCGTTCCGGCGAGTCACGCAAAAGGGCGCATGCGGCTTGATGCCGCATGCGCCCTTTTTGCATTCGTCGTCCTGCGTCGCGTCAGACGACCGTCAGGCGCACCGGCACGTTGTTGCGCGTTGCGTTCGAATACGGGCACACGTGGTGCGCCTTGTCGACCAGCGCCTGCGCGTCGGCCTTGTCGAGCCCCGGCAGCGACACGCGCAGCTCGATGTCGAGCCCGAAGCCGCCTGCGTCGTTCGGGCCGATGCCTACTTCCGCAGTGACCTGCGTATCGGCCGGCAGCGCCTGCTTGTTCTGGCCGGCGACGAATTTCATCGCGCTCAGGAAGCACGCCGAGTAACCTGCGGCAAACAGCTGCTCCGGATTCGTGCCTTCCGCGCCCGTGCCGCCGAGTTCGCGCGGCGCGGCCAGCTTCACGTCCAGCTTGTTGTCGGCGGATACCGCGCGGCCGTCGCGGCCGCCCGTGCTCGTGGCGCTCGTCTTGTACAGAATGTTCATCGTGCAGCTCCTGTCGGGAAAAGGGGAGAAAGGCGGCCCGGTCGAATGGAACGTCGCCGGCCACGGAGAAAATATAGAACACAAATCATTAGTGTGCAAATGAAATTTTGAAAAAAACCCGGCGGTGCCGGGCCGGTCGGCCGACGCTCGGTTCGTCAGCGTTCGTTGGCGGCCGACAGCGCGTCGCGCAACTGCTGGAGATCGGCGCGCAGCCTGATCAGGAACTCGGGCGTTTGCTGCATCGCGCAGAAGAGATCGGCGGGCACGGAGCGTGCGCGGTTCTTCAGCGTCCGGCCTTCCGGCGTCACGCGCACGTTCACGACGCGTTCGTCGGTCGCGCTGCGCACGCGCTCGACGTAGCCGAGCGCTTCCAGCCGCTTGAGCAGCGGCGTGACCGTGGCCGGGTCGAGGTCGAGCCGCGCGGCGATGTCCTTCACCGCGATGTCGTCGCGCTCCCACAGCACGAGCATCGCGAGATATTGGGGATAGGTCAGCGACAGCTTGTCGAGCAGCGGCTTGTACGCTTTCGTCATCGCGTGCGAAGTCGAGTAGAGCGCAAAGCATAGTTGCTCGTCGAGCGTCTGGGGCAGCGGGGGTGGGCGGTCCATGATTCGGGAGGCGCGGTGGACGCGCGAACAATTTGTACGCAAATTATTTTGCGCGCAAAAGATCGGATTGAACAGGGGCGCCCGGCTAGGAGCGCCCGGCCAAGGGCGGCGGGCGAGGATGCGCGGAGCGGCGCAAGACAGGAAGGGGCGCCGGGACGCAACCCGGCGCGGAGAACAGCGTGACGGCCGGCGACGCGCGCCGGCCGGGGCGGGCTTCAGCGGCCCGACGTGGTCGTCGGCGCGCCCGGCTCCTGCACGCCGAAGCAGCCGCGATAGGTTGCGTAGAACGAGCAGTACAGCATCGTGACGATGATGATCGTCACAGGCATCATGATCGTCAGCGCATAGGCGCCGGCGCCGAGCGCCTGCAGCAGCAGCGACAGCGCGAGCGACGTGCCGAGCGCGACGCCGAACCACAGCACGCCGTACACGACGAACGCGCCGCGATTGCGCCAGCAGCTGACGATGCTGAAGAACAGCGCCTTCGCGGGCGGGACGTCATGCCATGCGACGAGCACCGGCGCGAACCAGAACAGCATCGCGATCGGCAGATACAGCAGCGTCGCGAACATCAGCGCGCCGAACGTGCCTTGCGCGGCGAGCGTTTCCGGCGTCGTGCTCGCTTCGTCGGCCGCGCCCATCATCACGTGGAACAGCGCGCCGCCGTCCACGAACGACGAAGCGGCGAACACCAGCACCATCGACGCGACGTAGATCACGCCGAGCACGAGCAGCCGCTGGGTCGTGACGGTGCCGTACGAGCGGAAGCCATCGATCAGGATCGTCGGCATCACCGGCTTGCCGGCCACCGTGTCGCGGCACGCGGCCATGAAGCCGACCGCGATGCCGGGAATGAGCACCAGCGGCAGCGCCGAGCCGATCACGGGCACCATCGACACCAGCGTGATCGCCAGCAGGTACGTGAAGAACAGCGTGATGAACGCGAGCGGGTTCCGGCGGAACAGCCAGACGCCTTGACGGAACCAGACATAGCCCGTTTTCGCGGGCACTTCGATCAGTTGCATGCGGTTTGGATCTCGGGAAGCGCGGGCGTATGCGCGATACGCTCACGCAGGATGCGTTCGAAATGACCGGGGTCGTGCGGCTTGAGCATCTCGGCCGCGCGCGGCAGGTAGAAGTCGTACAGGCGCGACACCCAGAAGCGGTACGCGCCCGCGCGCAGCATGTCGCTCCAGTGGCGGCGTTCCTCGGCCGTGAACGGTCGCACGGTCTGGTACGCGCGCAGCAGCGCATCGGCGCGCGCGACGTCGAGCACGCCGGTCGCGAGGTCGACGCACCAGTCGTTGACGGTCACCGCGACGTCGAACAGCCACTTGTCGCAGCCGGCGAAATAGAAGTCGAAGAAGCCGCCGAGCCGCACGTCGTGGCCGGTGCCGGGCGCCGCGTGCGCGAACAGCACGTTGTCGCGGAACAGGTCGCAATGGCACGGCCCGGCCGGCAGCGCCGCGTAGTCGTCCGACGCGAAGAACGCGGCCTGGTGCGCGAGCTCGCCTTCGAGCAGCGTGCGTTGCGCGTCCGTGATGAACGGCACGATCGCCGGTACGTTCTCCTGCCACCACGGCAGGCTGCGCAGGTTCGGCTGGTTGCGCGGATAGTCGCGCCCCGCGAGGTGCAGGCGCGCGAGCATCTGCCCGACCTCGATGCAGTGTTCGACCCCCGGCGCGAGTTCGGCCGCGCCGTCGAGCTTCGTGACGATCGCGGCCGGCTTGCCGTGCAGCTCGCCGAACAGCGCGCCGTCGTCGCGCGGAATCGGATCCGGCACCGGCACGCCGTGGCCGGCCAGGTGGCGCATCAGGTCGAGGTAGAACGGCAGCTGTTGTGCGGTCAGCTTTTCGAAGATCGTGAGGACGTATTCGCCGCGCGTCGTCGTCAGGAAGAAATTGCTGTTTTCGATACCGGACGGAATGCCGCGAAACGCAAGCACGTCGCCCAGTTCGTAGTGGCGCATCCATTGCGCGAGATCGGAGTCGGAAACAGCAGTGAAAACGGCCATGCGGGATGCGTCAGGTCAGGGTGTCGGCACGCGGGCGGCATGCGTCGCGACAGCAGGTGAAGGGAGGCGGCGCGCCGCGATCGACGCGGCGCGTCGGAATCAGTAGCGCAGGTTCAGCGACGGCAGGCGCGTGATCGGGATGCCCGCGTCGTGCGGCTTCGGCGACGTGTCGGGCGTCGAGCTCATCTGGTAGCGCGTGCCGAAGTTCGACTTCACGTCGATCTCGACCGGTTTGCCGCGGTCGCGGTACTCGGTGACCTCGGTGCCGTTCTTGCTCTTTTCATGGAAGCTCGGCGTGCGTCGAATGTCGGCGAAGTCGACTTTCGACGTGACTTCGGCGCCAGGCCGGTTGATCTTGCGGAGATCGGGCAGGCCGGCGGCTTCGTTGGCCTCGGCCCGCGCCTGCGCGTCGGCGTCAGGCGTGGCGCCGGCGGCGTAAGCGACGCTGGCGGCGGCAAACGCGGCGGCAGCGGCGACGAGAATGAGCGGCTTCATGATGAGTCTCCAGTGAACTCACTGATTTTAGCAAATACTGCGCGTCATCCGGCCCTGGCGTGCGTATGGGCGGCCACGAGGGTGACCGGGTTCCGTGGTAATGTCGTCGGATCAGACGAGGTGATACAAATGAAGAACGACCTGAGCCGCCGGCACCGTGTGCTGACGCCCGAAAGCCCGCCGGTCGAGGCTTTCGACGATTCGATCGCCGCCGTCGCGCGGCTGTCCGCCATTTACGACACGAATACGGGCTTCCTGCGCGACGCATTCGCGCGCTATCGCCGCCACGAACCGATTACCGAGCACGTGCGCGCATGCTACCCGTTCGTGCGGATCCGCACCGACGTCAACACGCACGTCGATTCGCGCCGCTCGTACGGTTTCGTCGCCGGCCCCGGCGTGTTCGAGACAACGGTCACGCGCCCCGATCTCTTCGCGAACTACTATCGCGAGCAACTGCGCCTGTTGTCGAAGAACCACCATGTCAAGATCGAGATCGGCGTGTCGTCGCAGCCGATTCCGGTCCATTTCGCGTTTCCGGAAGGCATCCATCTCGAAGGCGAGCTCGACCGCGACCGCCTGCTCGCGATGCGCGACATCTTCGACACGCCCGACCTGTCGTATCTCGACGACCGCATCGTCAACGGCACGTTCGAGCCGGCGCCGGGCGAACCGCATCCGCTCGCGCTGTTCACGGCCGCGCGTGTCGACTTCTCGCTGCACCGGCTGCGTCACTACACGGCGACGTCGCCCACGCATTTCCAGAACTACGTGCTCTACACGAACTACCAGTTCTATATCGACGAGTTCGTGAAGCTCGGCCGCGAACTGATGACGGAGAGCGACGATCCCGAGGTGCGCGCGTACCGCAGCCAGTACGGCTCGTTCGTCGAGCCGGGCGATGTCGTCACGTACAACGCGAACCTCGGCAGCGAGCCGGCCGAGGGCGCCGCGCCGCCGCGCCTGCCGCAGATGCCAGCGTATCACCTGAAGCGCGCGGACGGCAGCGGGATCACGATGGTCAACATCGGCGTCGGTCCGTCGAACGCGAAGACGATCACCGATCACATCGCGGTGCTGCGTCCGCACGCGTGGGTGATGCTCGGTCACTGCGCGGGGCTGCGCAACACGCAGCGTCTCGGCGACTACGTGCTCGCGCACGGTTACGTGCGCGAGGATCACGTGCTCGACGCCGACCTGCCGCTGTGGGTGCCGATCCCGGCGCTCGCCGAAGTGCAGCTCGCGCTCGAGCGCGCGGTGGCCGACGTCACGCGGCTCGAGGGCGTCGAACTGAAGCGCGTGATGCGCACGGGCACCGTCGCGAGCGTCGACAACCGCAACTGGGAGCTGCGCGACCATCGCGAGCCCGTGCAGCGGCTGTCGCAGAGCCGCGCGATCGCGCTCGACATGGAAAGCGCGACGATCGCCGCGAACGGCTTCCGCTTCCGCGTGCCGTACGGCACGCTGCTGTGCGTATCGGACAAGCCGCTGCACGGCGAGCTGAAGTTGCCGGGCATGGCCGACACGTTCTATCGCGGGCAGGTCGATCAGCATCTGCAGATCGGCGTGAGGGCGATGGAGATCCTGCGCACGAACGGGCTCGACAAGTTGCATAGCCGCAAGCTGAGAAGCTTTGCGGAAGTGGCGTTTCAGTGATGTGAACACCGGCCCCGGCGGCGGTGCGCATCACCATGCGCGACGCGCCTTCTGACGGGGCACATCTGCCTTTGTCGCAAGCGTCCGATGCACCGGCGAATCTACCGGCAGGCGGAATGCGCGACGGTCGGGGCTGCCGTTCGCGTTGCCGTTGGAAGACAGCGGTCGCGTGGAATGCGCCGCCGAAAACGACAAGGCCGCCCGGCGCAGAAGCGCGCGGGCGGCCTTGCGTGTCGAGCGGCCGTGCGGTGTCGCTCAGCACTCACCCTTCTTCGCGTGTCCCGGCGGGCAGTGGTAGCCGCGACGATCGTCGTAACCATGATGACGTTCCCACTCGCGGCGTTCCCAGTAACGGCGGCCGTCCCAGTAGCGGTCGCCGTGCCAGCCGATGATGACCGCGGGCGCCGGAGCGACCACGACGGGCGCGGGCGCGACGACGACCGGTGCGGGCGTGCCGATGTTGACGTCGACGTTGACGGCATGAGCGAGGCCGGACAGCGAAAGGCCGAGGCCGGCGAAGGCGAGGGCGATCAGAGAGCGCTTCATGTTCTTTTCCGTGATGTCGTTGTGAGGTGGCCGGCGCGACGCGATGGAAGCGAGGGGGGATCGTTCCACCGGGGGAACGCCGCGCCGACACAATGCAGTGTGATGGCACGCGACGGAAAAGGCGAGGCCTGTTTGTTACCGCGGGTTGGCGGCTCGCAGGCGCGGGATGCGGGCATTGGGCCGCACATTTGACAATGGCGGGCCGCGGGTGCGGGCGATCACGCCGCATCGCGCAGCGCCGACCGCGCGAATTTGACATTCGACGGCGCGCGGCCGTGAAGCGGGATTAACGGCACGTTACAAAGTAGCGCGCGGCAGGTGGCCTGATCGCCATGCCTGCCGCGCGGGAAACGGTACGCCGGCCGTCGGGCCGGCGGTCGTCACGGACGGGTTACAGATAGAACATGCGGTCTTCTTCGGGCCGCGGCGGTTGCCCATCCGAACCTTCGCCTTCTTCCTCGCCGCTGTCCTCGTAGAACGCGAGCACTGCGTCGAGCACCTGGTCGGGATCGTCGATCACCTGCATCAGATCCATGTCTTCCGGATTGATGAGGCCCATCGGAATCAGCTGGTCGCGGAACCACTGCAGTAAGCCCTGCCAGAACGTGCTGCCGACGAGGATGATCGGCACGAGGCGCGATTTCTTCGTCTGGATCAGCGTGAGCACTTCGGACAGTTCGTCGAGCGTGCCGAAACCGCCTGGCATCACGATCACCGCATCCGAATTCTTCACGAACGTGACCTTGCGCGTGAAGAAGTGGCGGAAGCGCAGCGAGATGTCCTGGTAGTGGTTGCCGGCCTGCTCGTGCGGCAGCTCGATGTTCAGGCCGACCGACGGCGCCTTGCCGGCGTGCGCGCCCTTGTTCGCGGCTTCCATGATGCCGGGGCCGCCGCCGGAGATCACGGCGAAGCCGGCGTCGGACAGCTTGCGCGCGATCTGCGCGGCCAGCTTGTAGTGCGGCGTGTCGGGTTTGAGGCGGGCAGAACCGTAGATGCTGACAGCCGGGCGGATCTCCGACAGGTACTCGGTCGCCTCGATAAACTCTGCCATAATCGTGAACATCTGCCACGATGCGCGGGCCTTCTTGGCCGTCGCGCGTTCTTGATCTGCGAGCGAACGCAGACTCGGAATCACTTTTCTCTTGTTCATAATGCCTGAAGAACGAAATCTGGAAGGTAAGACCCTGCTATTGGTTGACGGTTCGAGCTATCTGTATCGGGCTTACCATGCGATGCCTGATTTGCGTGGCCCTGGCGGGGAGCCGACCGGAGCGCTCTACGGAATCATCAACATGCTGCGCCGTATGCGCAAGGAAGTCAGTGCAGAGTATAGCGCTTGCGTGTTCGATGCAAAGGGCAAGACGTTCCGCGACGACCTTTATGCCGACTATAAGGCAAACCGCCCGTCGATGCCGCCCGACCTCGCATTGCAGGTCGAACCGATCCACGGCGCGGTGCGTGCGCTCGGCTGGCCGCTGCTGATGGTCGAAGGCGTCGAGGCCGACGACGTGATCGGCACGCTCGCTCGCGAAGCCGAACGGCACGGGATGAACGTGATCGTGTCGACGGGCGACAAGGATCTCGCGCAGCTCGTGACCGACCACGTGACGCTCGTCAACACGATGACCAACGAGACGCTCGACCGCGACGGCGTGATCGCGAAGTTCGGCGTGCCGCCCGAGCGGATCATCGACTACCTGGCACTGATCGGCGATACCGTCGACAACGTGCCGGGCGTCGAGAAGTGCGGGCCGAAGACGGCCGTGAAATGGCTGTCGCAATACGACAGCCTCGACGGCGTCATCGCGCATGCGGACGACATCAAGGGCGTGGTCGGCGACAACCTGCGCCGCGCGCTCGACTTCCTGCCGCTCGGCCGCACGCTCGTGACGGTCGACACGGCCTGCGATCTCGCGCCGCATCTCGAATCGATCGAAGCGTCGCTGAAGACCGACGGCGAGGCGCGCGATCTGCTGCGCGACATCTTCGCGCGCTACGGCTTCAAGACGTGGCTGCGCGAAGTCGACAGCGCACCGGCGGAAGGCGGCGACGCCGATGCGCCGGACGGCGACCCGGCGCCGGTGGTGGCGGCCGACATCGTTCGCGAATACGACACGATCCAGACCTGGGAGCAGTTCGACGCGTGGTTCGCGAAGATCGACGCGGCCGCGCTGACCGCGTTCGACACCGAGACGACCGCACTCGACCCGATGCTCGCGCGGCTCGTCGGCCTGTCGTTCTCGGTCGAGCCCGGCAAGGCCGCGTACCTGCCGGTCGCGCACCGCGGCCCCGACATGCCCGAGCAGCTTCCGCTCGACGAAGTGCTCGCACGCCTGAAGCCGTGGCTCGAATCGGCCGATCGCAAGAAGGTCGGCCAGCACCTGAAGTACGACGCGCAGGTGCTCGCGAACTACGACATCGCGCTGAACGGCATCGAGCACGACACGCTGCTCGAATCGTACGTGGTCGAATCGCACCGCACGCACGACATGGACAGCCTCGCGCTGCGTCATCTGGGCGTCAAGACGATCAAGTACGAAGACGTGGCCGGCAAGGGGGCGAAGCAGATCGGCTTCGACGAAGTGGCGCTCGCGCAGGCCGCCGAATACGCGGCCGAGGATGCCGACATCACGCTGCAGCTTCATCACGCGCTGTATCCGCAGGTCGCGCGCGAACCGGGCCTCGAGCGCGTGTACCGCGAGATCGAGATGCCCGTGTCGCTCGTGCTGCGCAAGATGGAACGCACGGGCGTGCTGATCGACGACGCGCTCCTGCACGCGCAGAGCACCGAAATCGCAACGCGTCTGATCGAGCTCGAAGCGCAGGCGTATGAACTGGCGGGCGGCGAATTCAATCTTGGCTCACCTAAGCAGATCGGGCAGATCTTCTTCGAGAAGCTGCAGTTGCCGGTCGTGAAGAAGACGCCGAGCGGTGCGCCGTCGACCGACGAAGAGGTGCTGCAGAAGCTGGCCGAGGATTACCCGCTGCCGAAGCTGCTGCTCGAGCATCGCGGGCTGTCGAAGCTGAAGTCGACCTATACCGACAAGCTGCCGCGCATGGTGAACCCCGCAACGGGCCGCGTGCACACGAACTATGCGCAGGCCGTCGCGGTAACGGGCCGCCTCGCGTCGAACGACCCGAATCTTCAGAACATTCCGGTGCGCACGGCCGAAGGCCGGCGGATCCGCGAGGCGTTCATCGCGTCGCCGGGCCACCGGATCGTGTCGGCCGACTATTCGCAGATCGAACTGCGGATCATGGCGCACATCTCGGGCGACGCGTCGCTGCTGCGTGCGTTCTCGCAGGGCGAGGACATCCACCGCGCGACGGCCGCCGAGGTGTTCGGCGTGACGCCGCTGGAGGTCAATTCCGACCAGCGCCGGATCGCGAAGGTGATCAACTTCGGGCTGATCTACGGGATGAGCGCGTTCGGGCTCGCGTCGAACCTCGGTATCACGCGCGATGCGGCGAAGCTCTATATCGACCGCTATTTCGCCCGCTATCCGGGCGTCGCGCAGTACATGGAAGACACGCGCGCGACCGCGAAGGAGAAGGGCTACGTCGAAACCGTTTTCGGCCGCCGCCTGTGGCTGCCGGAGATCAACGGCGGCAACGGCCCGCGCCGACAGGCGGCCGAGCGCGCGGCCATCAATGCGCCGATGCAGGGCACCGCGGCCGACCTGATCAAGCTGTCGATGATCGCGGTGGACGATTGGCTCACGCGCGACAGGCTTGCATCGCGGATGATCATGCAGGTGCACGATGAACTGGTGCTCGAGGTGCCCGACGGCGAATTGTCGCTCGTGCGCGAGAAACTGCCGGAAATGATGTGCGGCGTCGCGAAGCTGAAGGTGCCGCTCGTCGCCGAAGTAGGCGCCGGCGCGAACTGGGAAGAGGCACACTGACGCACCGCTGCGCGGTTCCCGATTCCTGCGGCATATTGTTGCAGGGATGCCGAATATCGAGATGGTTTGCTTGTGGTCAACGCGCAAGCTCCCGGACAATGCATGGCAGTCATGTCATTGACCCGGGGCGGCGCGCCCCGCGTTCCGGAACCGGGCGCATCGAAGTGCTTCGAACTGCACATCGATGATGTCCGAACCGGTTAATCCACCGGCGGCGCGAATGCATCGCGTTCGCTTCGTCCGGCGGCAGCAGTTTCGAATCGCAAAGGGGGAATCGGATGCATCGGATCATCATCGTAGGCGGAGGCGCGGGCGGCCTGGAACTGGCGACGCGGCTCGGCGACCGTTACGGCGCGCGCGGCAATCGTCCCGCGCGAGCGCTCGTCACGCTCGTCGACCGCAATCCGACGCACATCTGGAAACCGCTGCTGCACGAGGTCGCGGCCGGCAGCATGGACCCGTTCACGCAGGAGCTCGAATATGCAGCGCAGGCGCGCTGGCACGGCTTCGAGTTCCAGCAGGGCGGACTGACCGGCCTCGACCGCGCGGCGAAGCGCATTACGCTGTCACCCATCAACGACAGCGACGGCGCGGAACTGCTGCCGGAGCGCGAGCTGGAATACGACACGCTCGTGATCGCGATCGGCAGCACGACCCACTTCTTCGGCGTGCAGGGCGCGCCGGAAAACGCGATCGCGCTCGATACGGTTGGCGAGGCCGAGCGCTTCCGCAAGCGGCTGATCGCCGCGTGCATGCGTGCCGAGCACCAGGCGCCGGCGCCGACCGCGCCCGGCGATGCGGCCGAACCGCGTATCCAGGTCGTGATCGTCGGCGGCGGCGCGACGGGCGTCGAGTTGTCCGCGGAGCTGCGCAACACGGCGCAGGTGCTGTCCGCGTATGGGCTGCACAAGCTCGACCCGCGCCACGACGTCGGCATCGTGCTGATCGAATCGGGGCCGCGGATTCTGCCGGCGCTGCAGGAGCGCGTGTCGACGGCGACGGCCGAACTGCTCGAAAAGCTCGGCGTGCGGCTGATGCTCAGCGAGCGCGTGACCGAAGTCGCGCCGGGGCTCGTGCATACCGCGAGCGGGAAGACGGTGCGCGCGGACCTGACGGTCTGGGCGGCCGGCATCAAGGCGCCGTCCGTGCTCTCGCATCTCGACGGCCTCCAGGTCAACAAGCTCGGCCAGCTCGACGTGCGTCGCACGCTGCAGACCTTCACCGACGACAACGTGTTCGCACTCGGCGATTGTGCGGCATGCGCGTGGCCCGGCAACGAACGCAACGTGCCGCCGCGCGCGCAGGCCGCGCACCAGCAGGCGAGCTTCCTGCTGAAGGCGATCGGCTGCCGGCTCGAAGGGCGTCCGCTGCCCGAGTTCACATATCGCGATTTCGGTTCGCTCGTGTCGCTCGGCCATTTCAGTGCGGTCGGCAACCTGATGGGCGGGCTGATCGGCGGCAACATGCTGATCGAAGGGCTGTTTGCGCGCTTCATGTACATGTCGCTGTACCGGCTGCACATCGCGGCGCTGCACGGCTATCCGCGGATGATGCTCGACACCGTCGCGCACTGGCTGCGGCGCACGACGTTGCCGCGCGTCAAGCTGCACTGACACCTCGCGTTCGAGCGGGGAGCGGGCGGGGAGTGCGTGCGTCGCACGTGTTCTCCGCCCGTTGTGTTTGCGGGCAGCGAGGCGGCTGCGCGTGTTCTGGCCGGGCGATGTCGTCCACGCGTTTTTTCAATCCGCAAGCATCCGGTCGTGCAACGGCGATCGATAGATGCGAGCAGCGCCGCGATTCGGCGGGGGCGTCAGCGGGCTTCGACGCCACGACCGATGCGCTCGAATCGATGAGTCGTAATCGAGTCTTACACATCTGACAGTTGACGCAACAACGGATTATTGGGCATCTTGTCCGGGTTTCCGTTTGCGGCGGGGTGCCAACCGCCGCGACATCCGCGCCGTGCGCCGGCGCGATGCCCCGTCATGCCGTATCCACGATCGTGACGGCGGCGCTCTATCGAGGAGTGCATTCATGTTGAAACCCGAAGTAGACAGCCTGGTCCCCCACGTCCCGTTCTCGCGCCGCAAGTTCATGCAGGCCGCGCTGGGCGGCACCTTCGCTGCGGCCGTGCTGCCCGTTTCGGCGCAGACGGTCACGACCGACAGCGCCGGGCTGGACGTCGACACCGTCGAGATCCGCTCCGGCGACGCGAGCGTGCCGGCCTATCGCGCGCAGCCGGCCGGCAAGACGAACCTGCCGGTCATCATCGTGATCCACGAGATCTTCGGTGTGCACGCGCATATCGCCGACGTCTGCCGCCGCTTCGCGAAGCTCGGCTACCTCGCGATTGCGCCCGACCTGTTCGCGCGGCAGGGCAACGCGGCGAAGTATCCGACGATCCAGGCGCTCGTCGACAACATCGTCAGCAAGGTGCCGGACCGGCAGGTCACCGAGGATCTCGATGCGACGGTCGCATGGGCCGGCAAGAACGGTGGCGACCTGGCGCGTCTCGGCGTGACGGGGTTCTGCTGGGGCGGCCGCCAGGCGTGGCTGTATGCCGAACATAATCCGCACGTGCGTGCGGCCGTTGCGTGGTACGGGTTCGTCGAAGGCAAGACCGACGAGATGACGCCGTTCAATCCGGTCGATCATGCGGCGTCGCTGAAGGTGCCCGTGCTCGGGCTGTATGGCGAGAAGGATGCGAACATCACGCAGGCCTCGCTCGCGGACATGCGCAAGGCGATCCAGACGAGCGACTCGAAGCTCGCGCGCGAATCGGAGATCGTCGTGTATCCGGATGCCGGCCACGCGTTCTTCGCTGACTACCGGCCGAGCTATGTAAAGGGTGATGCCGAGGACGGCTGGAAGCGCGCGATCGCGTGGTTCCACAAGTACGGCGTGATGTAAACGGAACGCGGCGGCCGAATGGCCGCCGCTTCGCTTCACCGGTGCGCCGCGCGCCGGATTACGGGTTCGGGCCGGTCGCGATCGGCCGCGACGGATCGGCGCTCCATTCGCTCCACGAGCCCGGATACAGCGATGCGCCGTGCAGCCCCGCGATCTCCAGCGCAAGCGCGTTGTGGCAGGCGGTGACGCCGGAGCCGCACTGCAGGATCGCGAGATTCGGTTCGGTGCCCGCCAGCAGCGTGGAAAACGTCTCGCGCAGTTCGTGACCAGTCTTGAAGCGGCCGTCGGCGTTGAGGTTGTCCTTGAAGAACCGGTTGCGCGCGCCGGGGATGTGGCCGCCCACACGATCGATCGTTTCGTTTTCGCCGCGATAGCGGTCCGGTGCGCGTGCGTCGATCACGACGCGCGTGTGCGACGTCACGTTCGCAAGCACGGCTGCTGCGTCGACCGTCGATTCAAGAGGCGCTCCCGCGCGGAAATCGCCGGCGGCCGGTTGCGGCACGTCGGCCGTCAGCGGCTGGCCTGCCGCTTCCCATGCCTGCAGGCCGCCGTCGAGCACGGCGACCGAATCGTGGCCGAGCCAGCGCAGCAGCCACCACAGGCGCGCCGCATAGGCGCCGCCTTGCGCGTCGTATGCGACGACCTGCTGGCCCTGCTTGAGACCGCGGCTCGCGAGCAGCGTGGCGAATGCATCGCGGGTCGGCAGCGGATGGCGGCCGTTGGTGCCCGTCTTGCGGCCCGACAGGTCGCGGTCGAGATGAAGATACTGCGCGCCGGGGATGTGGCCGGCTGCATACGCGGCTTCGCCCGCGCCCGGATCGGCGAGGTCGAAGCGGCAGTCGAACAGCGCGACGCTGCCGGGCGCCGCGGCCAGGCGCTCGGCGAGATTGGCGGCGGAGATGAGCGTGGTGTAATGAGTGTGCGGCATGACGGCTCCCTGGAGTGCGAATGGCCTGATATTCCAAGTCTAAACAAAAAAAGACGGGCCGAAGCTCGTCTTTTCGTCTGCCGGATGCGGTGCGGCGTCAAAGCGCCGCACCGGCCATCAGATGTCGCCGAGGTGGCGGCGCAGGAACTCGTGGAAGTGCTGCATGCCGTCTTCCATCGGGCTCTGGTACGGGCCGACCTGCGACTCGCCGCGTGCCATCAGCGCATGGCGGCCTGCGTCCATCCGCATCGCGATTTCGTCGTCCTCGACGGCCGTTTCCATATAGGCGGCGCGCTCGGCCTCGACGAATTCGCGTTCGAACAGCGCGATTTCCTCGGGGTAATAGAACTCGACGATGTTGGTCGTCTTCTGCGGGCCGCGCGGGATCAGCCACGACACGACGAGCACGTGCGGATACCACTCGATCATCAGGCCCGGGTAGTAGACCATCCAGATCGCGCCGAACTCCGGCGGCACGCCGTTGCGGAACTTCAGCACCTGCTCGTGCCATTTCTGGTAAGTCGCGCTGCCCGGTTTCGCGAGTGCGTTGTGCACGCCGACCGTCTGCACGCTGTACCAGTCGCCGAATTCCCACTTGAGGTCGTCGCACGACACGAAGCTGCCGAGGCCCGGGTGGAACGGGACGACGTGGTAATCCTCGAGGTAGACCTCGATGAAGGTCTTCCAGTTGTAATCGCACTCGTGCACTTCGACATGATCGAAGTGGTACTCGGAGAAGTCGAAGTGATGTTTCGTGCCGAGGTTGGCGAGATCGCGCGCGACATTCCGGCCTTCGGCCTCGAACAGCAGCCCCTGCCAGTTCTGCAGCGGGCTCTTGCCGAGGTTCAGGCACGGCTTGTCGGGGAAGTGCGGCGCGCCGAGCAGCTCGCCTTCCAGGTCGTACGTCCAGCGGTGCAGCGGGCACACGATGTTCTGCGCGTGGCCGCGCCCGTTGAGCATGATCGCCTGCCGGTGGCGGCAGACGTTCGACAGCAGTTCGATCCGGTTCGTCTGGTTGCGGACCAGCACGCGGCCTTCCTTCTCGGACGGCAGCGCAAAATAATCCCCCGCCTCGGGCACCATCAACTCGTGCCCGACGTAACGAGGTCCTTTCTTGAAGAGGGTTTCGATCTCGCGCTCGAGTAGCGCCTCATCGAAATATGCAGTGACTGGAAGCTGGCTGTGAGCCGACTTCAACTGAAGCGCATCGCTCAGATTGGACATTCCCACTCCCGGTGTTAGCGTGAAAGCAGTGAACAACCCAACCATCGAAAAATCGATTTAGGGAAACGGGGAATTATACCCGGTTCGCCTCGCAAGGCCAGGATTAAGTGCCTGATTTGTGTCAATTTTTTGTCGGGAGACAATCGCCAGGCGCACACTGTGTGCCGGAGATGGGGCCGGAATATGTGCCAGGTGCCCAAGTCGGCAGATCGGAGAATTCTCTTTTGCCGTAGAATGTCCGACTTGTTTTGAAATTTGACACCCTCGTCCATGGCGAAAACCGCATCCCCAGGCGCCACGCCGCCCGGCAATGGCACCGAACCGTTGCCGGACAATTATGAGATGGCGCTCGCGGAACTCGAGACGCTGGTTGCCCGGATGGAAGGCGGCGCGTTGAGCCTCGAGGATTCACTGGCGGCGTACCGCCGCGGTGCGACCCTCGTTGCATTTTGCCAACAGCAGCTCGAGAAAGTGGAGCAGCAGGTTCGCGTGCTCGACGGCGCGACGCTGAAGCCGCTTTCGTCCGGAACGGCCGCCACGGACGGCGAAGACGACGATCTATGACATTCGAACAATGGATGCGGTCCGTGCTTGACCGTGTCGAGGACGCACTCGGTCACTATCTGCCCGCTGAAACCGCGATGCCCGCGCAACTCCACGAGGCGATGCGCTATGCGGTCCTCGGCGGCGGCAAGCGCGTTCGCCCGCTGCTGTGCCATGCAGCAGGCGAGCTGACCGGCGCGACGGAAGCGGCGCGCAATGCGGCGGCGGCGGCGCTGGAGATGATCCACGTCTACTCGCTCGTGCACGACGACATGCCGTGCATGGACGACGACGCGCTGCGACGCGGCAAGCCGACCGTGCACGTGCAGTACGACGAGCCGACGGCACTGCTCGTCGGCGATGCGCTGCAGTCGCAGGCGTTCGTCGCACTGACCGACGCCGCTGCGCTGTCGCCGGTGCAGCAGGCCGCGCTCGTGCGCGAGCTTGCGCTTGCGAGCGGCTCGCTCGGCATGGCCGGCGGGCAGGCGATCGACCTGGCGAGCGTCGGCCTCAAGCTGACGCGCGAGCAGCTCGAGACGATGCACCGGATGAAGACGGGCGCGCTGTTGCGCGCGGCAGTGCGGATGGGCGCGCTGGCCGGCGAGACGCCGTCTGCGGAAACGATGGCCGCGCTCGATGTCTACGCGGCGGCCGTGGGCCTGGCCTTCCAGGTCGTCGACGATATTCTCGACGTCACGACCGATTCGGCGACGCTCGGCAAGACGGCCGGCAAGGACGCGGCGAACGACAAGCCGACCTACGTTTCGATCCTCGGCATCGAGGCGTCGCGCGAGCTCGCAGCGCAACTGCGCGCCGAAGCGCACGACGCGCTGAAACCGTTCGGCGCGCGCGCACAGCGTCTCGCCGAACTTGCCGACCTGGTAGTGAACCGGGTCAGCTGACGCGAAAGCCCGCCGCCGCGCACACGCTACGATGCGTGCAATAGAATGCGGGCGCGTTTGATTTCCTACAATGGAACGACGATGTACGACTTGCTGAAAACCATCGACGACCCGGCGGATCTGCGCCGCCTCGATCGTCGCCAACTGCAACCGCTCGCGGATGAACTGCGCGCGTTCGTGCTCGACAGCGTGTCGAAGACGGGCGGCCATTTGTCGTCCAACCTCGGGACGGTGGAGCTGACGATCGCGTTGCACTACGTGTTCAACACGCCGAACGATCGCATCGTCTGGGACGTGGGCCACCAGACCTACCCGCACAAGATCCTCACGGGCCGCCGCGACCAGATGCATTCGCTGCGCCAGTACGACGGCATCTCGGGCTTCCCGCGCCGCAGCGAATCCGAATACGACACGTTCGGCACCGCGCACTCGAGCACGTCGATCTCGGCCGCGCTCGGCATGGCGATCGGCAGCCAGCTGAACGGCGACGACCGCTTCTCGATCGCCGTGATCGGCGACGGCGCGATGACGGCCGGCATGGCGTTCGAGGCGATGAACAACGCGGGCGTGTCGGAAGATGCGAAGCTGCTCGTGATCCTGAACGACAACGACATGTCGATCTCGCCGCCGGTCGGCGCGCTGAATCGCCATCTCGCCCGCCTGATGTCGGGCCGCTTCTACGCGGCTGCGCGCGCGGGCGTCGAGCGCGTGCTGAGCGTTGCGCCGCCGGTGCTCGAACTCGCACGCAAGCTCGAGGAGCACGCGAAGGGCATGGTCGTGCCGGCCACGCTGTTCGAGGAGTTCGGCTTCAACTACATCGGCCCGATCGACGGTCACGATCTCGACTCGCTGATCCCGACGCTGCAGAACATCCGCGAACTGCGCGGCCCGCAGTTCCTGCACGTGGTAACGAAGAAAGGCCAGGGCTACAAGCTCGCCGAAGCCGATCCCGTGCTCTATCACGGCCCCGGCAAGTTCAATCCGGCCGAAGGCATCAAGCCGTCGACCACGCCCGCGAAGAAGACGTACACGCAGGTGTTCGGCGAGTGGCTGTGCGATGAAGCCGAGCGCGATACGCGCGTCGTCGGCATCACGCCCGCGATGCGCGAAGGCTCGGGCATGGTCGAGTTCGAGAAGCGCTTCAAGGATCGCTACTACGACGTCGGCATCGCCGAGCAGCACGCGGTGACGTTCGCGGGCGGTCTCGCGACCGAAGGGCTCAAGCCGGTCGTCGCGATCTACTCGACGTTCCTGCAGCGTGCTTACGATCAGCTGATCCACGACGTCGCGCTGCAGAACCTGCCGGTCGTGTTCGCGATCGACCGCGCGGGCCTCGTCGGCGCGGACGGCGCGACGCACGCGGGTGCATACGATCTCGCGTTCATGCGCTGCATCCCGAACATGACGATCATGGCCGCATCCGACGAGAACGAATGCCGCCAGATGCTGCACACCGCGCTGCAGCAGCCGAACCCGACCGCAGTGCGCTATCCGCGCGGCGCGGGCACGGGCGTGCCGACGGTGAAGGAATTCACCGAGATCCCGCTCGGCAAGGGTGAAGTGCGTCGCCACACGGCGCAGCCGGAAGGCAAGCGTGTCGCGATCCTCGCATTCGGCACGATGGTCGCACCGTCGCTCGCCGCGGCCGAGGAGCTCGACGCAACCGTCGCGAACATGCGCTTCGTGAAGCCGGTCGACGCCGCGCTCGTGCGCGAACTCGCCGAGACGCACGACTACCTCGTCACGATCGAGGAAGGCTGCGTGATGGGCGGCGCGGGCTCGGCCTGCGTGGAAGCCCTGATGGAGAGTGGGGTTATCCGACCCGTACTACAATTGGGCCTCCCTGACCAGTTCGTCGATCACGGCGACCACGCAAAGCTGCTGTCGCAATGCGGCCTCGACGGCGCGGGCATCGCGAAATCGATTCGCGAACGCTTCCTGAACCCGGCGGCCGATGTCGCCGGTCAGGCGAAGCGCGTCGCATAAGCTGGCGCCGCCCGCGGGCGGCGCTGGTGCGACTGGCGCAACCGGTCTTCATTGATGCGGAAAACATGGGCCTGCGGGCCCATGTTGCTTTTCCGGCTGCCGCATGACGCGGCGTGCGCGTCGTCGAACGCGCGGCTTACAAGGATTGAACAAGATGAACCAGATGAATCCCGCCTTCGTGATGCCCGACGTGCAGAGCACGGTGGATACCCGTCAGATCCCGATTCAGCGCGTGGGCGTGAAGGCGGTCCGGCATCCGTTGACGGTGCGTACCGAAAGCGGCGACGTGCAGCCGAGCGTCGGTGTCTGGAATCTCGACGTGCACCTGCCGGCCGACCAGAAGGGCACGCATATGTCGCGCTTCGTCGCGCTGCTCGAAGAGAACCGCGCGCCGCTGACGGTCGAGCGTTTCCGCGCGATGCTCGCGTCGATGCTCGAGAAGCTCGAAGCCGAGGCCGGCCGCATCGAGGTCACGTTCCCGTACTTCGTGAACAAGACGGCGCCGGTGTCCGGCGTGCAGAGCCTGCTCGACTACGAAGTGACGCTTGCAGGCGAAAGCCGCAACGGCGACACGCGCCTGTTCCTGAAAGTGCTCGTGCCCGTGACGAGCCTGTGCCCGTGCTCGAAGAAGATCTCGCAGTACGGCGCGCACAACCAGCGCTCGCACGTGACGATCGATGCGGAGCTCGCGGCCGACCTGCCGGTCGAGGCGTTGATCCGCATCGCGGAGGAAGAGGCGTCGTGCGAACTGTGGGGCCTGCTGAAGCGCCCGGACGAGAAGTTCGTCACCGAGCGTGCGTACGAGAACCCGAAGTTCGTCGAGGATCTTGTGCGCGACGTCGCGCAGCGTCTCGATGCGGACGAGCGCGTGGTCGCGTATGTGCTCGAAGCCGAGAACTTCGAGTCGATCCACAATCACAGCGCGTATGCGCTGATCGAGCGCGACAAGCGGCAAGCGGCATAACGCTGCGTCGTTTTGCCGCGCCGATGAAAAAGGCCGCTCGTTTTGAGCGGCCTTTTGGTTTTCTTGTCTGGGACGTCGCGGTTCAGCGTGCGAGCGACGCGAGATCCCAGCGCGGCTTCACCGTGAATGCATAGTCGGCGTTCGCCTGCTCGGGCCAGCGGCCGAGCCGCAGCGCGCCCGCGAGTGCGATCATCGCGCCGTTATCGGTGCAGAGCGCGAGATCGGGGTAGTGCACGTCGAAGCCGCGCTTGGCCGCGGCGGCCGACAGCGCCTCGCGCAACTGGCGGTTCGCGCCGACGCCGCCCGCGACCACCAGGCGCTTGAGCTTCGTCTTCTTCAGCGCGGCGAGCGACTTCGCGACGAGCACGTCGACGGCCGCGTCGACGAAACCGCGCGCGAGGTCGGCTTTCGCGCGTTCGAGCGCGTCGCCCGTCAGGTTCGCCGCCTCGAACTTCTTCATCTGTGTGAGCACAGCCGTCTTCAGGCCGCTGAAGCTGAAGTCGAGGTCGCCCGAATGCAGCATCGGACGCGGCAGCACGACTGCGCCCGGCGTGCCCGTTTCGGCGAGCTTCGACACTTCCGGGCCGCCCGGGTAGCCGAGGCCGATCAGCTTCGCGGTCTTGTCGAACGCTTCGCCGGCCGCGTCGTCGAGCGTTTCGCCGAGCGTCTCGTACACGCCGACGTCGGTCACGCGCATCAGTTGCGTGTGGCCGCCGGAAACCAGCAGCGCGACGAACGGGAACGGCGGCGGCTCGGCGACGAGCAGCGGCGACAGCAGGTGGCCTTCGAGGTGATGGATGCCGACGGTCGGCTTGTTCCATGCGAGTGCGAGCGCATTCGCGATGCTCGCGCCGACCAGCAGCGCGCCGGCGAGGCCGGGGCCTTGCGTGAACGCGATCGCGTCGATGTCGTCGCGGCGCGTGCCGCTTTGCGCCATCACTTCCTCGAGCAGCGGCAGCGCGCGGCGGATGTGGTCGCGCGACGCGAGCTCGGGCACGACGCCGCCGTATTCGCGGTGCATCGCGATCTGCGAATGGAGCGCGTGCGCGAGCAGACCGCGCTGCGTGTCGTAGAGCGCGAGGCCGGTTTCGTCACAGGAGCTTTCGATGCCGAGAACGAGCATGGGTGCGGGCGGGGCGCGCCGTGTTGGGCGCGCCGAAGGAAGGTAAACGTAACCCGAAAGTATAGCAGGCGAGGGCCGGACGCCGCTGGCGGCGGCCCGGGCCCGATGCCGGGCAGGTACAATCCGCGCCATGGAAACTTTTGACATCGCCGTGATCGGCGCGGGCGCCGCCGGGATGATGAGCGCCGCGGTCGCCGGGCAGCTTGGCCGCCGCGTCGTGCTGATCGATCACGCACCGCGGCTCGCCGAGAAAATCCGCATCTCGGGCGGCGGCCGCTGCAACTTCACGAACCTGTACGCAGGCCCCGACAACTACCTGTCGGCGAATCCGCATTTCGCGCGTTCGGCGCTGGCGCGCTATACGCCGCGCGACTTCCTCGGGCTGCTCAGGCGCCATCATGTGACCTGGCACGAAAAGCACAAGGGCCAGCTCTTTTGCGACCACGGCAGCGACACGATCATCGACGTGCTGAAGCACGAATGCGACGCGGGCGGCATCGCGTGGCGCCGGCCCGTCGTCGTCGACGCGGTGCGCCACGCACCGGCCGACGGCTTCACGCTCGACACGCAGCAGGCCGGATCGATCGGTGCGCGCGCACTGATTGTCGCGACGGGCGGCCTGTCGATCCCGAAGATCGGCGCGACCGATTTCGGCTACCGGCTCGCGAAGCAGTTCGGCCACAAGCTCATCGATACGCGGCCCGCGCTCGTGCCGCTCACGTTCGCGCAGCACGACTGGGAGCCGTTCGCGGCGCTCTCCGGCGTGTCGCTCGAAGTGCGCGTATCGACCGGCGACAAGAAGCGCGGTGGCGAATTCGTCGAGGACCTGCTGCTGACCCATCGCGGCCTGTCGGGGCCCGGCATCCTGCAGATCTCGAGCTACTGGCAGCCCGGCGACCCGATCCGCGTCGACCTGCTGCCGCAGCGCGACACGGTGGCCGACCTGCTCGACGCGAAGCGCACGTCGAAGCGCCAGATCGGTTCGCTGCTCGCGGACTGGGTGCCGTCGCGCCTCGCGCACGCATGGCTCGACACACACAGTGTCGCGGCCGACGCACGGCTTGCGGACCTGCCCGACAAGACGCTGCGCCAGATCGGCGACGCGCTCGCCGGCTGGACGCTGACGCCGAACGGTACCGAAGGCTACAAGAAGGCCGAGGTGACGAAGGGCGGGATCGATACGCGGGAGCTGTCGTCGGCGACGATGATGAGCGCGCGCGTGCCGGGGCTGTTCTTCGTCGGCGAGGCGGTGGACGTGACGGGCTGGCTCGGCGGCTACAACTTCCAGTGGGCGTGGGCGTCCGGCACGGCGGCCGGGCAGGCCGCGGCGGAGTATGCGCGCGGCGCCTGACGGGCCGGGCAAGCCCCGTTTTAGCGGGACCAGGCCCCGTGCCTTTGAACAATCGCTCTGCTATACTCGGTAGTCTTTCCCTGCAAACCTTTATTCGTGTCGGATCATGACGATCATTCGCGTTAAAGAGAACGAGCCGTTCGAAGTTGCAATGCGTCGCTTCAAGCGCACGATCGAGAAGAATGGTCTGTTGACCGAACTTCGTGCGCGCGAGTTTTACGAGAAGCCGACCGCGGAGCGCAAGCGCAAGAAGGCTGCTGCGGTGAAGCGTCATTACAAGCGTATCCGCAGCCAGACGCTGCCGAAGAAGCTGTACTGAACGATTGGGCGCCGCGCGGTTCGCTGAGCGGCGCACCGGCGACTCCGTGCGATCGGGTGATCGCGCAGCCGATCAGGCGGCGAGTCGCCGATGCCGGATTCGAGCAACCCGCTTGAGACACTGTCCCAAGCGGGTTTTTGTGTTGACGCCCGTTCGCGGGCGTCGGATTCACGTTTCCATCCCGGGTGAAAGATGAGTTTGAAAGAGCAGATCAGCGAAGACATGAAGGCCGCGATGCGCGCGAAGGAAAGCGAGCGCCTGGCGACGATTCGCCTGCTGATGGCCGCGATCAAGCAGCGCGAGGTCGATGATCGGGTCACGCTCGACGACGCGGGCATCACGGCCGTGATCGACAAGATGATCAAGCAGCGCAAGGATTCGATCAGCCAGTTCCAGGCCGCCGGCCGCGACGACCTCGTCGCGAAGGAGCAGGCCGAGTTGACCGTGCTGGGCGGCTACATGCCTGCACAACTGTCGGATGCCGAAGTGGCGGCCGAAGTCCAGGCGGCGGTCGCGCAAACCGGCGCAGCCGGCCCGCAGGACATGGGCAAGGTAATGGGTGTGCTGAAGGGCAAGCTCGCCGGCCGTGCCGACATGACAGCCGTTTCCGCGCAGGTCAAGGCCGCGCTCACGAAGTAAAACCCGTTCCCGGCGCGCGCGGCGTTGCGTGCGCCGGGCGTCGTATGGTCTTTTTTCGCTCGATCCCACGGTGATTCCGCATTCGTTCCTGCAGGACTTGCTGAACCGCGTCGATATCGTCGACGTGGTGGGTCGGTACGTGCAGCTCAAGAAGGGCGGCGCCAACTTCATGGGGCTGTGCCCGTTCCATAACGAGAAGAGCCCGTCGTTTACCGTCAGCCCGACCAAGCAGTTCTATCACTGCTTCGGCTGCGGCGCGCACGGTACGGCGATCGGCTTCCTGATGGAGCATGCGGGGCTCACGTTCCCGGAAGCCGTGCAGGAGCTCGCGCAGTCCGTCGGGCTGACCGTGCCGCACGAGCCGTCGATGCGCGGCGGCGGTGGAGGCGGGGGCGGCGATTATCCGGCGCCGGTGTCGAAATCCGTCGCGACCGCGCTGTCCGATGCGATGACTGCCGCGTGCGATTACTACCGCAAGCAGTTGCGCGGCGCGACCGTCGCGATCCAGTACCTGAAGAACCGGGGCCTGACCGGCGAGATCGCCGCGCGCTTCGGTCTCGGTTATGCGCCGGACGGCTGGCAGAACCTCGAAACCGCGTTCCCCGACTATCGCGACGAGTCGCTCGTCGAGTCGGGGCTCGTGATCGTCAGCGAGAAAACCGATGCGCAGGGCGTCGCGCGCCGCTACGACCGGTTCCGCGAGCGGATCATGTTCCCGATCCGCAACGTGAAGGGGCAGGTGATCGGCTTCGGCGGTCGCGTGCTCGGCAGCGGCGAGCCGAAATACCTGAACTCGCCCGAAACGCCGCTGTTCAACAAGGGCAGCGAGCTGTATGGGCTGTTCGAGGCGCGGCTCGCGATTCGCGAGCGCAAGTACGTGCTGGTCGTCGAAGGCTACATGGACGTCGTCGCGCTCGCGCAGCTCGGTTTCCCGAACGCGGTCGCGACGCTCGGCACCGCGTGCACGCCGATTCACGTGCAGAAGCTGCTGCGCCAGACCGACACGGTCATTTTCAGTTTCGACGGCGACTCGGCCGGGCGCCGAGCGGCCCGGCGCGCGCTCGAGGCGTGCCTGCCGCATGCGGCGGACAACCGCACGATCCGGTTCCTTTTTCTGCCGGCCGAGCATGATCCGGACAGCTATGTGCGCGAGTTCGGCGCGGATGCGTTTTCCGAGCAGGTCGAGCGCGCGATGCCGCTGTCGCAATTTCTGCTCAACGAAGCAATTGCCGGCAAGGCGCTCGATCAGCCGGAAGGCCGCGCGAAGGCGCTGTTCGATGCGAAGCCGCTGCTGCAGGCGCTGCCTGCGAACGCGTTGCGCGCGCAGATCATGCACATGTTCGCGGACCGCCTCGATATTCCGTTCGAAGAGGTCGCGGGGTTGTCCGACGTCGACGCGCGGATCGCGGCGCCGCCGCGCCAGGCGCCCGCGCGCAGCGAGCGGCGCCGCGTGACGGACAGCGAAAAGCGTGCGTTGCGCACGCTGGTGATGCATCCGCGTATCGCGTCGCAGCTCGACGACGAACAGATTGCGACCCTGCGCGCGTTGCCGCGCATCGGCGAGCTGTTCGCCGAAGTCGTCGACCATGCGCGTGCGCTGGGCGACGGCGCGGAGTTCCGGCTGCTGTCGGATGTCCTGAGGACGTCCTCGAACGGGGCGACTTACGAGGAAATCTTCCGCGAAATTCTGGACTATGATGAAAACGTCCGCGATTTGCTGTTACAGAATCCGGAAGACGAGACGGTGCCCGAGCGGCAGCGTGAACAGGAACGGATCGCGGGGGAGGAGCTGCAGGCGGCGGTGCTCAAGATGCGCTATGACGCCTGCTGCGACCGGCTCGATCGGCTGGCGCGGCAATCCACCTTCACACCCGGGGAATTGGCCGAATTGACGGAATTGAACCAGCAGCGAACCGACATGAAGCGTCGGCTCGGGCTGTAGGCGGCCGGGGCGCTTAGAGAGGGTTCCCCAGCGTGCTATAATATAAGGTTTCCAGCGGTTTGTTTTCCAAGCAGAGGCGAGAATCGCGATGGCAAAGACGACAGGCGGAAAGAAAGCAACAGGCAAGGGCTCGACGGAGCCGACCAAGAAGGTCACAGCGGCCAAGTCTGCTTCTTCCGCCAGGACAACGTCTTCAGCATCGTCAGCCCCTGCGGGAAAGAAAACCGCGGCCGGCACCGCTCAGGCTGCGCCGGCGCCGGCAGCCAGAACACGGGCTGCCGCCAGACCCGACTCCGGGCCGGCCAAGCCGGCGGCGAAGCGGGCAAGTGCGAAAAGCGCAAGGGACACGACTGCCGCCGCGGACGAAACGGCAGTACGTACTACTCATGCACCCACGGTTCAACCGGCTGTCGTCCAGCAGCCGCGAGTCGATATAGCCGGTACGGCGAACTCCATGACCAAAAAGCTGAACGAAGTATCCGTCGACGACGACGCAAATCAGAGCGACGAGCAGCCCGCAGCCGCGGCTGCACCGGGCAAATCCAAGGTGCGCGATCGTCGCGCCAAGGAAAAGGCGCTGCTGAAGGAAGCGTTCGCGACGAGCACGCCGGGCACGGCCGAGGAGCTCGAAGAGCGCCGCGTGAAGCTGCGCGCGCTGATCAAGCTCGGCAAGGAGCGCGGCTTCCTTACGTACGCCGAAATCAACGATCACCTGCCGGACAACTTCACCGAGACCGAAGCCCTCGAAGGCATCATCGGCACGTTCAACGACATGGGCGTGGCGGTCTACGAGCAGGCGCCGGACGCGGAAACGCTGCTCCTGAACGACAACGCGCCGGCCGCGTCGTCGGACGATGAAGTCGAAGAGGAAGCGGAAGTCGCGCTGTCCACCGTCGATTCGGAGTTCGGCCGCACGACCGATCCGGTCCGGATGTACATGCGCGAAATGGGCACGGTCGAGCTGCTCACGCGCGAAGGCGAAATCGAGATCGCGAAGCGGATCGAGGACGGCCTGCGCCACATGGTGATGGCGATTTCCGCGTGCCCGACGACGATCGCCGACATCCTCGCGATGGCCGAGCGCGTCGCGAACGAAGAGATCCGCGTCGACGAACTCGTCGACGGCCTGCTCGATCCGAATGCTTCGGACAGCGCCGACACGGACGGCTTCTCCGCGAAGGAAGCGGAAGCCATCGAGAACGAGGACGAGGAAGCCGAAGAGGAAGAGGAAGAAGAGGAAGAGGAGGACGATGACGGCGCCGCGCAGGCGACGGCCAACGCCGCCCAGCTCGAAGCCCTCAAGCGCGCATCGCTCGACAAGTTCTCGCAGATCAGCGAGTGGTTCGACAAGATGCGCCGCGCGTTCGAGAAGGAAGGCTACAAGTCGAAGTCCTACCTGAAGGCGCAGGAAACGATCCAGACCGAGCTGATGACGATCCGCTTCACCGCGCGTACCGTCGAGCGCCTGTGCGACACGCTGCGTGCGCAAGTGGACGAAGTGCGTCAGGTCGAGCGCCAGATCCTGCACATCGTCGTCGACAAGTGCGGCATGCCGCGTTCGGAATTCATCGCGCGCTTCCCGGGCAGCGAGACGGATCTCGACTGGGCCGAGAAGATCACGGCCGAAGGCCATTCGTACAGCGCGGTCCTGTCGCGCAACATCCCGGCGATTCGCGAACAGCAGCAGCGCCTGCTCGACCTGCAGGCGCGCGTCGTGCTGCCGCTGAAGGACCTGAAGGAAACCAACCGCCAGATGGCGGCCGGCGAACTGAAGGCACGCCAGGCGAAGCGCGAAATGACCGAGGCCAACCTGCGTCTCGTGATCTCGATCGCGAAGAAGTACACGAACCGCGGCCTGCAGTTCCTCGACCTGATCCAGGAAGGCAACATCGGCCTGATGAAGGCGGTGGACAAGTTCGAATACCGTCGCGGCTACAAGTTCTCGACCTATGCGACGTGGTGGATCCGTCAGGCCATCACGCGTTCGATCGCGGACCAGGCGCGCACGATCCGTATTCCGGTTCACATGATCGAGACGATCAACAAGATGAACCGCATCTCGCGGCAGATCCTGCAGGAAACCGGTCTCGAGCCGGATCCGGCAACGCTCGCCGAGAAGATGGAAATGCCGGAAGACAAGATCCGCAAGATCATGAAGATCGCGAAGGAGCCGATCTCGATGGAAACGCCGATCGGTGACGACGACGATTCCCATCTCGGCGACTTCATCGAGGACACCAACACGGTCGCGCCGGCGGATGCCGCGCTGCATGCAAGCATGCGCGACGTCGTGAAGGACGTGCTCGATTCGCTGACGCCGCGCGAGGCGAAGGTGCTGCGGATGCGCTTCGGCATCGAGATGAGCACGGACCACACGCTCGAGGAAGTCGGCAAGCAGTTCGACGTCACGCGCGAGCGGATCCGTCAGATCGAGGCCAAGGCGCTGCGCAAGCTGCGTCACCCGAGCCGTTCCGACAAGCTGAAGTCGTTCCTCGAAGGGAACTGATTTCCAGCGTTTCTCCTGCGAACGCCGCCGGCATCTGCGTGATGCCGGTAGCGTTTGTCTCCTTTGTTGTTACAATGCCGGCCCGGCTTCCTTGCCGGGGCTGCGTGTAGCACGCGTCAAATCTCATCAGGGCTTGTAGCTCAGCGGTTAGAGCAGTCGACTCATAATCGATTGGTCGCGGGTTCGAACCCCGCCGGGCCCACCAGATTCGCTTCCACGGTGTTCCATGGAATGCCGCAAACCCGCGATAGCCGCAAGGCTTCGCGGGTTTTTTTGTTGGTTCAACGCGAAATTCCGGGGACGGCGGCGCGGATCTTTAGGAAGAAGTACTCCTCGTCGCGGACCCGTAGGCCCTACGCTTAATGACTTTGATGGTGTTGTTGATGCCTTCGACAACGCTGGTATTGAGCGGATGGCGGCAGCGGGTCACGATTCCGTGCCAGTAGCCCTGCAAGCGCTCGGCGAACTTTTGCAAGGCGGCGATCCCGCTTTGCTGAGCCTGTTCGAACCATTGCCCCCAAGCCTTGCCCGCCCAGGCCGGCTTTCGGTGGAACCAGAGCCGTTTGAACTCGTCGCATAGCACGTAGACGTATAACAGCGACTGATTGGCGGCCAGCGACTCCTTCAACTGCACTGTCTGTTCCGGCTTCAGATTGTGGCCGTACTGACGCAAGCGGCGCCGGCGGTTCCGCTGTCGGTATTGAGCGGGCAGGCGGAGAGGATGGTCGACGCGGTGAAGTTGATGGAAGCGCTCGGAGGCAGGTCGACGGACGAGATGGAATCTGGGTCGGCTTCGACCGGCGGCCGCATCGAACGGCGCTATCCGGGCCCTGCCAGCCTCAGGTCCGGCTCGACCAGGAATTGGGATTTCACATGATCGACGACATAGATGACCACGCCGCTCGCCCGGCGCGTCCTCGGTGAATAGTCGAACTCGGTCGCATCGGCGTCGGCGGATGCCGGCCTCACGAGAAACACGTGCATTCCGGCCTTGAATACGTGATGCGAGGGCAGACGCTGATTGACCAGTTCGATGAATTGCGTGGCCGAGATCACGGGCATGAAAGCAGACATGGATCTTCTCTGGTACGAACCGATAAAGCGTTCAGGACGGACAAGCTTGAGCGTCGCAGGGTTTCACGCAGCCAGAGGCCGCGGCATCAAAGCGTACCGCGGGCCGTGGACGATTCGGCATTCAACCAGTAGCCGTGCTTGCCGTAGAACTGATGCAGCACAATCTCGTCGCTTCGATAGACGGGCTGCGAATCGTCGTATTCGGGGCTATGGCGAATCGATTCGCGGTTGAGCGCGGTTGATGCCGTTTCCGTGGCCCAGTCCACCCGGTCGAGCCAGTGCGTCGCGATCAGGACTTCCTTGTTGGTCAACCACCAGTTCCGCGTACTGATTGCGAGGTAGCGGATCACCCAGGCTTCATCGTCGTAGATGAAGTCGGACACGCGGCCGATGCGTCCGGCCGTGGTTTCGAGCCGATAACCCTTGACCCGGCCGGTGCCGCGCAGATGCGTATCCGTCGGTGTGTCTGCGGGCGCGTCGGCCCCCGCGTCGGCCGGCGTTGCGCGAGTGGGCAGCGGACTTCCAGCCTCGAAATCTTGCGACAGGGCGGCAGAATGGAACGCAGGGTATGCGTTCATGCCCCACAGGTTCGGGCCACCCCAGTAGGGCGGGTAATGGTAGTACCGCAGGTATTCGACCTCGTGTTGACGGGATAGCGGCTTGCGTGTGTCCAGATTCGGGCTGTCTCCTACTTGATGGCGCGTCAGGTCGATATGCAGCGTGCTGGATCGGGAGTCGGTGTGCTTGACGGAGTAGGGCGAGATGAGCACCCGCCTCTCGTGCAGCCAGTCGCCCGTCTCGACGACGAGGTAACGGATGCACCAGTTGTCGTCGTCGAAGTAGGCTTGAATGATATGTCCGATGTCGCCGTCCTTCGCGCGGACCGCGCTTCCGTGCAATTCCTTGATGCTTCGTAGCATGATGTTCTCGTCAGATCGATGCGCGGCATGTCGATGATCCGGCTGAACCGCGTGCCGTGCGGTGGCGTCCAGTCGCTCGCCCGTGGATGCCGAGCGATTCGTACCGATCCCGTTCATGCTCGTGGTGCCACAGTCTGATGTTTCGTCGTGACGGATTCCGGCATGCTTTCACGGTACTGGAAACGGACTGCCGACGCGGTACGAAAGCGTACAAAGTGTGCGCCGGATCGGACATGGGTCTGTCGGATCGACTCGGATCAGGATAACGAATCGACTGGAACATCCCCGGGGGGCGTGACGTGATGTGAAGCCGACGATGCAGGCTTCGACAACGCGCATTGGCTGCTGATGCCGCAATCGCAGTGGGGATTGTCGCTTTACCGGTACTGCAGCCGGACGCCGTACCGGGCGGACTGACGGCGTCCTGCCGGATCGAGAGGTCGTTGCGCCGAAAGCCGCCTGTGCGCAGAGGGGCGGGGGCTCATGGCTACATGAACCAAATGAACGTATGACGCGCGTGCCGGGATGCCGAAACTTCCACGATGTATCGCTCCGATTGGCCGTTGTAGCTCGCGTTGATCGCATAACGTCCATTCTTCAGATTGGCCAGCATGAACGGGCCGTCCGACGGCGTTTCCAGGACCGTATTGCCTTTCATGTCCGTGATAGTCACAAGTACGTCGGACAAGTATTCGTTCTCGCTTCGGGCCCGGCGGACGAAGGTGAGCACGAGTGCGTAGTCGCGCATGGCACCTTTGATGGCGACCGATTGATCGAGTCCGATGCCGCCCGACATATAGGTAACCTGATCGGTGTGCCGTATCGGAGGAAGGTTGTCGTCGGCTGCGACCGGGGCGATTCCGACTAACGTGGCACTTAGAAGGAACGCGCGCATTAAGGACGCGGATGTTTTCATGAGGGATCTCCTGGAGGATTCGGCGGGGAGTAGACGTGTGGCGGCAGTGTTGGTCTGACTGACAGGGCCGGCTCGCTTCTCACCAATGCGGCTATTCGCGCCGCATGTCTGTTCGGTGCCGGACGCTTGGTCTTCATCCGATTACGCGCCGTCCGGGGCGTCGTACGTGCCGGCTTCGGCAACTTGAGCAGCGCGCTGCCTGCGGGCGTGGCGTTATCGCGAACACTGCGTCGGCGGCATGTCGCGCATCTTCAGAACACCACCACCGGGAAAACATGGGAGTGTGCCGTCCCGATGGCAATCGAAGTATGCTGTGGCGCGGCACGGTCCGCGCGCGATGCCTGTCGGGCGCCCGGGCAGCCGTCGAGCCCCGCGATCCATCCGGCGGCCGGAATAAACATGCTTCGCTCGGGAGTGGCGACGGTAATCATGATCATGCTGCGTTCGTGGGGTGCGATTCTTTCGTTGCTGGCGCTCGTCGCGTGCGCCAGCCTGCCGCCGCAGGCCGACCGCGCGCCGACGCATGCGTTCGCCGACACGGAAAACACGCGGCTGGGCGTTGCGTTCCGCCAGCAGGCCGGCATGCATCCGGGGCAGGACGCGTTTCATCTGCTGACGGATCCGGTCGATGCGCTGGATGCGCGCGTGCTGCTTGCGGACCGCGCGGACCGGTCGCTGGACCTCCAGTACTACATCTGGCACGACGACCTGACCGGGCACGAACTGGCCGACGCGATCATTCGCGCGGCCGATCGTGGCGTACGCGTTCGCGCGCTGCTCGACGATCTCGGCACGAACGCGGACGACCGCAAGCTGCTCGAGATCAGCTCGCACCCGAACATCGAGATCCGGCTGTTCAACCCGGTTGCCACGCGTACGTTCAAGAAGATCGGCACGGTGTTCGAGTTCTCGCGCGTCAACCGGCGCATGCACAACAAGGCGATGATCGCGGACAACCAGGCGGCGATCGTCGGCGGCCGCAATATCGGCGACGAATACTTCGGCGCATCGTCGATGCTGGAGTTCGGCGATCTCGATGTCGTCGTCCATGGTCCGGTCGTGAAGGACATCTCGACGGAATTCGATACGTTCTGGAATTCCCCGTATGCGTATCCGATCGACGCGCTGGTCGGGCACGACGCGGCGCCGGGCGGGCTGGACCGCGAGCGCGAACGGTTGCGCGACTACCTGAGGGCGATGGAGGACAATCCGTACGTGCTCGAAGCGAGGCAACGGCTCGACCGGATCGTTCATGGGCAGGGCACGGAACTGTCGTGGGGGCGCGCGACGGTGCTGTACGACGATCCGTCGAAGATCGCGCATTCGCCGAAGGACAGCGACGGGCATCTGATGCCGCAGTTGCGCGCGCTCGCATTGCAGCCCGAACATGACCTGCTGATCGTGTCGCCGTATTTCGTGCCGGGCAAGGCCGTCGTCGATCGGCTGCGCGCGCTCTCGGCGCGCGGCGTGCGCGTGACGGTGCTGACCAATTCGCTCGCGTCGACCGACGTGGCGGCCGTGCATGCCGGCTACCGGCGCTACCGAAGCGATCTCGTGGCGGCCGGCGTGCGGCTTTACGAGCGGCGGCCGTCGGGCGACAAGAGCATTTCGAAGCAGGTCATCATCGGGTCGTCGCGAGCGTCGCTGCATGCGAAGACCTACGTGTTCGACCACAAGAGCATTTTCATCGGGTCGATGAATCTCGATCCGCGCTCGCTGAACCTCAATACGGAGATCGGCGTTTACTGCGAGAGCCCGGCGATTGCGTCGCAGGTTGCAAACGACCTGGAATCGCGACTCGACCGGATCGCGTGGCGCGTCGAGCCGAGGACCGATCCGGCGGGGAAGGGGCAGCTCAAATGGGTTCAGACCGATTCGGACGGCAAGGTCGTCGAGCTCGATCACGAGCCGGAAGTGTCGGCCGCGCGTCGGATGGAAGTCTGGTTTCTCGGGCTGTTTCCGATCGAGTCGCAACTGTGAGCGACGATGCGCTGTGCTGCGCTCAGCACAGCGAGTGGCCGAGTTTTTCGATGACGTCCGCGAGCTGCATCGTCGCTGTCTCGATCGTCGCGTCGGTCAGCCCGGAATATCCAAGCACGAAGCCGTTGTACCGGCGGCCGTCGCCGACGCCGTAGCTGCTCAGCGGCTGAAGCAACAGGCCATGCGCGGCCGCCGCGTGCGCGACTTCGGTATCGTGCAGCGGCAGCGCGAGATCCGCCGACAGATGCATGCCGCCCGGGCTTTCCCGAACGCTCAACGATGTGCCTAGATGGCGGGCGAGTGCCGCTTCGAGGCTGCTGCGCCGCGCGGCGTACAGCGCCCGCATGCGGCGCAGGTGCCGCGCAAAGAGGCCGGTGTCGATGAATTCGGCCATCGCCAGTTGATCGGCCGAATGGCCGCGATGGACGAGTTCGCGCAGCGTCCTGGTGAAGCGGTCGACCAGCACCGGCGGCACCACCATGAAGCCGAGCCGGAGCGCGGGAAACATCGTCTTGCTGAACGTGCCGAGATAGCAGACCGGCGCGTCGGCATCGAGGCCCTGGATCGCCGGGAGCGGCTGGCCGCCATGGCGGAACTCGCTGTCGTAGTCGTCCTCGATGATCCACGCACCGCATGCACGCGCATGCTCGACGAGCGCCGCGCGTCGCCGTGGGCTCATCAGCGCGCCGAGCGGGTATTGGTGCGACGGCGTCGTATAGATCAGCCGGGGCGGTTGGGCGCGCCACTGTTCGTCGGTCGGCGCCATGCCTTCGTGGTCGACCTCGATCGGCACGATATTCAGGCCGGTCGAGCGGAATGCCGTCCTGGCGCCGTTATAGCAGGGGTTTTCGAGCCAGCCGAATTCGCCGGGATTCGCGAGCATGCGCGCGCACAGCTCGAGGCTGCCCTGCGTGCCGTCGGTGATGAATACCTGGCCAGCTTCGCAGCGCACGCCTCGCGAAACCCGGATGTAGGCGGCTACGGCGCGCCGTAATTCGGGCAGCCCTTCGACCGGGCCGTACGCGAGCTGGGTGGGCTTGACGGCTTTCCATGCGCGCTCGATGCAACGGCGCCACTGGGCGACCGGGAATTCGTCGAGCGAAGGAAGGCCGGGGACGAACGGCAGCATGCGCTCGGGCTCGGGACGGGCGTTCTCCAGGCCGTGCACACGCTCGGCCAGGTGAACCAGGGCCGGGCTGTCGTCATTCCCGGCGCTCGAACGGCCGCATCCGTCCCACAGCGTGATCGTGCCGTTGCGCGTGGCCGCCACGAAGCCTTCCTCGGCAAGACGCTCGTACGCATAGACCGCGGAGTTGCGCGCGATGCCCAGCTCCGCCGCGAGCACGCGCGTCGACACGAGCCGCGTGCGGGGCGGAATCTGCCCGTCCAGCAGCATGTTGCGCAGGCTCCGGTACAGGGCTTCCTGCTGGCTGTGTCTTGTCGTGCCGTCCTGTCTGGAAAGCGACGAGATGAGCAGCGCGAGATCCATAGGCTGGTTCCAGAATTTTTCCTTGGGCTGGTTCTTTTTAAGAATCAACGCACATCGTATTGTTCGCGTTCTCGCGGCGCAGTCCCGTGCCGGGCGATTCGCAGCGGATTGCCGGTACGTCGGACGATCGTTGCAATCGCGTATTTTGATCGATTCGGCGCGCGACTGTCGATAAGTCGATCGACCCGTCGTTCGGGCGTGGATGCTGCACGATTCCGATTCGATTCATTTCGCAGTGCATAGATATTTTCGATCGAATTTCGCGTGTTGCCGAAACGCGGACCGCTCGATGCGCGCCAGGTGGCGCACGAACAGGAAAACCAGACATGAAAGACCATACCCTCATCTCTCCCGCATCCCGTACCACCATTCGCCGCCTGCCCGAACTGGCGAATCACGATCGCACGATGCTCCACCGCATCGTGGACGATGCGTACGTCTGTCACATTGCTTTCGGCGACGGACACGACACGCACTGCATCCCGACCGCGCACTGGAGAAGGGGCGATGACCTCTATATTCATGGATCCAACGGGAGCCGGATGATCAAGGCGTTGTCTGCGGGCGCGCAGGCGTCCGTGGCGATTACGCTGCTGGATGGGCTCGTGCTGGCCAAGTCGGCCTTCAGTCATTCGATGAATTATCGATCGGCGGTGATCTACGGGCAGTTCGACACGGTGGAGGGTAGTGCGGAAAAACTCGCGGCGCTGGATGCCTTCATGGACAAGATCGCCGCGGGCCGCAAGCATGAAGCGCGACCGGGCAATTCGAAGGAACTCAACGCAACCAGCGTGCTGCGGATTTCCCTTGCGGAAGCGGCCGTGAAGGTCAGCGATTCGTTGCCGTCCGACAAGGAGGAAGATCTCGCGCTCGCCGTGTGGGCGGGAATTTTGCCCCTGAAGACGATGCGTGGTACGCCGGTTCATGCCGACGGGAGCGGCAGCGCGCCCGTGCCGGACTACGTCCGGAACTGGGCCGATTGAGTATCGCGGCAAGATCGGGATGTTTCGCAGAAAACCCGCGAGGCTTCGCGGGTTTTTTACGCAGTTGCATGCGGTTCCGGGCGCGCGAAACGGCGCGCACCCGGAACGGCGTCGGTCATCGATCCATCAGCGCGCGAAATCCGACGTGCTCTGGATGAACGCGTTCAGCTTCGAGATGTTCACGCTGCCGAAGCCCGTCGTCGCGTCCCAGCCGGCCTTCGCCTTGTAGCCGTAGGTGCCGCTGCCGTTGTTGCCGGACGTGACGTCGTGCAGCAGCGCCGCGTTGGCCGGGAAGTACTTGTAGATGCTCGACGCGGGGAACCCGAGCGCATTGTTGTTCGCCGATTGCAGCCGCGCCCAGATGCCCGTGAAGATCGGCGCGGCGAGGCTCGTGCCGCCTTCGTTGTTCAGGTAGCCCGAGCCCCACAGCGTGTCGGACGTCTGGCCGTTCACCACCAGAATCGCACCGGTGCGCAGGTCGGCGTCGAAGCCGACGTCAGGCAGCGCGCGCTTGGTCGACCCGGTGAGGCTCGACGATTGCCACGACGGCGCGGCCTCGTACTTGCTGTATCCGCCGCCCGTCGACCACACGGTGCCCGGCTGCCAGCTCGGATCGTTCCAGACGATCTCGCTGTTGTACGCGTTGGTCGACGTGTTGGTGAACAGCGTCGTGCCGCCCACGGCGATCACGTACGGCGACGTCGCCGGTTCGCTCACCGTGTAGGTCGAGCGCGACGGCGAGCCGCTCGCGCATTCGTACGCGCCATGGTCGCCCGCGGATACGGAGAAGGTTTGCCCTTGAGCGACCGCCTGCTTGAAGATGGTGTCGTCGGTCGCCTGCGAGCCGGTGCTGTATGCGGACGATTCGCACACGCCGAGCGACACGTTGATCACCTTCGCGACGTTGTCCGTCACCACCTTGTTGTACGCGGCCGTGATCGCCGTGAGCGTCATCGACGGCGCCGCGTAGAACACGACCTGCTTCACGCTGCCGCCGGCGGCGCCGACGATCGACTGGCTGTCGAGGTTCCACTCGACGGTGCCGGACGTATCGGTATACGAACTGCCGGCCGGGCCCGTCTGCACGATGCTGCTGCTGATCGTGCCGAGGCCGTTGTTCGCGGCGAACGTATTGAGGTCGCTCACCGTCTGTGACAGGTCGCCTTCGGAGATGATGCCGACCGTGGTTTGCGAGGCCGTCGGCGTGCCGTCGCCGCCATAGAGCGACGAGAATTCGGTCGGGTTGTGCGGCACCGCCGACGCGCCGGCCGGGATCGTCAGGTTGCTGGTGTTGCCTTGCGGCTTGCTGCCCGCGCCGGTATGCATCAGCTCGACGTTCTGCAGGCCGAGCACGGCGCCCACGATGCCGCCGATCGCGTTCGGCACTTGCGCTGCGTCGGTATTCGCGTAGACGCTGCGGCCGTTGCGCGTGAAGCGCTTGAGCGTCGTGCGGAACGCGGACTTGATGGTCGCCGCGGTGCCGGACGCGGACACCAGCAGCCGGTTCGGCGCGACCACGATGTTCACGAAACCTTCCTTGCGCAGGTGCGCGACGACGGACGCGACTTGCTGGTCGGTCGGCGCATATTGCGCGGCGAACTGAGCGGGCGTGAGGAACTGCCGGTAGTGCGGCGAGCCGGGCGTATGCAGGTCGCGCAGGTACTTGTCGAGTTGCGCCTCGTTGCGCAGGTTCAGCCCGAGCACGATGTCCACCGATTCGCCGGGCGCCATGTCGATGGCCGCGGCTGCTGCGGCGGCCGTGCTCGCTGCAGGCGCGCCGGCCGCGCCGGCTTCGCTCTGCTGCACGAGCGGCAGGAACCCTTTGGTGCGCGTTTCCGTCCAGCCGGCTGCCGGCGCGGCGTGGGCGGTCGCCATGCCGAACGAAGCGGCCGCGGCGGCGCATGCGAGCTTGACGATGCGAATGTGCTTTTGTTTCTTGTCTGCAACCTGATTCATTTGAATTACCCCTCCGGTTGAACATCGAACGGCACGAACAACAACGGTCGACGGCGGTGCGGGTCGTGCACCGCCGCTTTCTGTCGCGCTCGCACGGTTGGCGCGGACGCGACAGGGCCTTTCGCCCGATCCGGAAAGGTGGTTTCTTTCCGGGGGCGAAATACGGAAAACGCGGTAGCGGAAGGGCTGCACCGCGATGCAGGGCAGCCGCGCGGACATGACGCGGGCAGGATTGCTAGAGCAACAGCTTCGGTGTCCTGCTCATTTCATTCGATCCTTCGGCCCGCTGCCGGATGGCAGTCGTCCAATGAGATGCATCGGGATATTGCATGCGCCGGTGCGCGAACGACACGGCCGGCGGCGGGCACTTCGGTGCGGCGGAAGCGAAAAAACGTAGAGCGGAATCGATTGCGTGGTGAACAATTCGTCCGGTTGCTTGAATCGGACGGTATCAAGAACGAAAGCGGAGTGTCAAACTTTTTTTGATTACATGAAACAAAATTAAATCGAATAACGCGCAATGATTTTGAAAAGATCGGCAGTATTTTGTAATTTTCGAGACCGCCTTCGCAGGTAATGCCAGAGGCGATTCGCCAATCATTTCCGATTCGTTCTGTAATGGGCCGAGCGTTATCGAGGAAGTGCTCGACATCTTCGCCGGCACGGTCACTGCGTGCCACGCAGCCGCTAGCCGACACCGCGCATCACTTCGGGCATGCTCGGCGCGCCGGCCGGTTCGAGCTTCTTGCGCAGCCTGCTGATGTGGCTGTCGACCGTGCGTTCCGTCGCACTCGCATCGGCCATGCACGCAGTCGTCCGCGCCGGAGCGCGATGCCTGCAGCCGGTCGAGGTCGCGGTCGAACGCGGTGACGACGACGACGGGCGTACGGCTGCGCTCCGACGCTCGGCGAGCACGTCCCAGCCATTCTTTTGCGGCATCGTGCGGTACGGGGTCGAGCACCCGATCCGGGGCGGATCGCCTTCCATCGGCTGCTCGACGCGTTTTTCTGAAGCCGCAGGTGTTCACGGACGGTACGCGAGATTGCTTCCCTGTCTCGCGCTCCACCGTGATTTCGTAGTGGTCCTGCTGTTTTGGTGCGGATTATCGCGTTCGCTATGAATTCTTCGCGTCAGTCGCGCTCTCGCCATACATAGGCGAAACGATTCAGCATTTTCCTGTCCCCGTGCGATGAAACCGGCGGCACGACAGCACGGTGCGCAGGCATTGTTCGAACGGTTCGATCGGGGCCGCGCTACTGTCCGGCACCGGCGCGCCGCAGCGCATCCGCGGCTTCCGTGTTGTCGTGCGTCAGCGCGAGCCGCAGCAGCGACTGGCCGCGCCGATCGACATGGTTAGGATTCGCGCCATGCGCGACGAGCAGCGGGATCAGATCGAAGCGATTGAACAGCGTCGCGAACCCCAGCGCGGTTTCGCCGGCGCCGTTCGTCTGGTCGATCGGGCAACGCGTGTCGATCAGGCGCCGCGCGATGTCTGGTTCGTTCTTGAAGAGGGCGCCCATCAGCGCCGTGTTGCCGTGGCGATCGCCGGCACACGCGTTTGCGCCGGCTGACAGCAGGTAGTCGAGTGCGGCGGGCTGGCCGTCGTAGGACGCAAGTATCACGGCCGTATAACCGTGGCTGTCGGTGGCATCGACGGGGTAGCCGGCATCGTGCAATGCACGCAGGATGTCGACGCGTCCGACGCGGGCAGCGTCGAACCAGTCGCCGTCATAGCGGCGCAGGGCGGCGGGATCGGCTTTGGAATACGCCGGTTGATCGGGGAGATTGGCGCAGCCGGCGATCGCGGCCAGCGCCAGGGCCGTTGCGGTCGCACGGATCGTGCGTGTCAGGCGTTCTGATCGCATGAGGATGTCCTGATGAAGAGATAAGGTCGACGTGCGCGGCGCAACCCCGCACGTCGACGGCGACCGGAATCGCGGGATCAGTTCTCGCTCAGCTTCGCGGCGAGCGACTGCACCTGCTGAACGTTCGCGTGGACGGCTTGCGCGAGACGCGTGCCGTAGTCGGCGTCGGCCTTGTAGAAGTACGACAGCATCGCGTACTGGTTGTGCGCATTTGTCACCTTGCCGAGATCGCCGGACAGCGCGGTGATCAGGTCATCCCTGTCCTGCTGCGACAGGCCGCGGTAGTACTCGCCCGCCTGACGGAACAGCAGCTTCTTGCGGATCGCTTCCTGCTGCGTCGTTCCGGCGAGCGTCGTGCGGACGGACTTGTACTGCGGATCCTGCGCAAGCTCGTGCAGTGTCGACGGCTCGTAGTTCACCTCGCCCTTGCGGGCGCCGGCGTTCATCTTGCCGTCCTGGTTGTTGTTGACCACCGGCACGACGGGCCGGTTGATCGGCAGGTCCATGTAGTTCGAGCCGAGCCGGTACAACTGCGTGTCGGCATACGCGAACAGGCGATCCTGCAGCATCCGGTCTTCGGACGGTTCGATGCCCGGCACGAGCCGCGATGGCGCGAACGCCGATTCCTCGGTCGACTGGAAGTAGTTGTCGGGCACGCGATTCAACGTCATCGTGCCGATCTTGCGTTCAGGGACACCGGTCCAGACCTTCGTGTCGTCCAGCGCATCGAAGTCGAAACGGTTCAGGTCCTTCGGCGTGAGCACCTGCACGTACAGATCCCACTTCGGGTAGTCGCCTTGCTTCAGCGCACCGTACAGGTCGTTCGTCATCATGTTCCAGTCGCGCCCAATCGACGCGGCGATGTCCTGCGGACGCAGGCCGTGCACGCCTTGCTGGCTTTTCCAGTGGAACTTCACGTAGTGCACGTCGCCGTGCGCATTGACGAACTTGAATGCATGCACGGCAAAGCCGTCCATGTGGCGATACGAATCGGGCATGCCGGCATTCGTGTACAGCATCGTCAGCATGTTCGTCGCTTCGGGCGTGTTCGCGAAGAAGTCGAATGCGAGGTTCGGGTCCTGCACGCCGGTCACGGCGCTCGGCTTGTTCGCGTGCACGAAGTCGGGGAACTTGATGCCGTCGCGAATGAAGAACACGGGCCAGTTGATGCCGACCATGTCCCAGTTGCCCTGTTGCGTATAGAATTTCACCGCGAAGCCGCGCGGATCGCGCGCCTGTTCAGGCGAGCCGCGGTAGCCCATCACGGTGGAGAACCGCACGAACACCGGCGTGCGGGTGCCCGGCATGAAGACCTTCGCTTTTGTCAGGTCCGAGATGTCGGCGCTCGGCACGAACTCGCCGAATGCGCCGGTGCCGCGCGCATGCACGACACGTTCGGGAATGCGCTCGCGATCGAAGCGCTGCAGTTTCTCGATGAGCGCGGAGTCCTGCAGGAGCACGGGGCCGGCAGGGCCTGCCGTCTGCGAATTCTGGTTGTCGCCGACAGGCGCGCCGGTGTCCCGGGTGAGTTCGGCGGCATGGGGAGAGGCGGAGAGTGCAACGCAGATCGCGGCGACTGCGTGCCTCAGCACGCGATGGGAGGATGAGGGCATGACGATGGAACTCCTTGAATCCGATCGGTGGTGGGGAAGCCGACTGAATTAGAAGATATCGTCAGACGATTGGCTAATTGATATTGGATATGTTTTCGATAGCCGCGGCGTCGGACCGGGGCGGGCCCGGTCGATGCGGAAGGAGGGAACGAATATTGTTGCGCGTGCAATGAGTCGTTGTGTTTCGAATGATGCCGCAGTCGTGCATGTATCCCGCAGGCGCGGTCAACCCGCGCCCGCCTGCCATCCGAGCCCGAGGCTCTTCTGCAGCGACACGTAATCCTTGATCAGTTCGGCTTGCCCGGCAATCACGTTCTGCTGCGCGGACAGCGCTTCGCGTTGCGTGTCGAGCAGGTCGATCATCGACGCGACGCCCGCGCGATAGCGTTCGTCCATCAGCGATCGGGAATGCACGGCCGACGTTTGCACCTTGGTGAGCGCAACGACGTGTTCGCGCTGGTGCCCATAGCGCTGCAGTGCGGTGTTCGCATCCTGCAACGCGCCGAGCACTGCCTTCCGGTAATTCGCTTCCGCTTCGTCGCGCGACGCTTCGGCCGCGCGCACCGCGCCGCGTGTGCGTCCGAAGTCGAGAATGTTCCATTGCAGGTACGGCGCACCGACCCACGTGAAGTTCTGCTTGCGCAACAGATGGCCGGGGTCCGTCGCACTGAAGCCGAGATCGCCGAGCAGCGTCACCTTCGGGAAATAGTCGGCGACATGCTCGCCGATCTGCGCGTGGCTCGACGCGAGCCGGCGCTCGGCCGCACGAATGTCGGGGCGCTGCTTCAGCAGTGCGGCCGGATCGCCGATTGCGACGCTGCCGGGCAGCGTCGGCAGCGGGGTGTCCGGTGTCGACAGCGCGGCGTCGAGCGTGCCCGGCGCGCGGCCCGTCAGGATCGCGAGCCGGTCGAGCGATTCCGTCACCTGCGCGTCGAGCGGGATCAGCGATGCACGCGTGTTCTCGACCAGCGTCGTCAGGCGTTCGATGTCCACATCGGCCGCGACGCCGCGCGCGCGGCGCTGCTGCGTGAGTTCGAGCATCTTCTGCTGCAGTTCGGCCGTGCGCTGCGACAGCGTGAGACGCTGCTGCTGGTCGCGCAGGTCGACGTAGGCGGTCGCGACTTCGGCGGCGAGCGACACCTGGGTGTCAGAGAGGTCGGCGTCGACAGCCTCGGCCTGCGCGGACGCGGCTTCGACCGCACGGCGCGTGCCGCCGAACAGGTCGATTTCCCAGGTCGCGTCGAAGCCGGCCGAATAGAGTTGCAGCGGCCCGGAGCCGCCAAGCGACGGCGATGCGCCGCTTGACTGGTTCGAGCCGTTCGACGGCAGCAGCGAGCCGAGCGCGCTGACGTCCGGTTCGCGCATGCGGATGGCCGCAACGGTGGCCGACGATTTCGGCAATTGGGCCGCGCGCTGTTGCGAGAGCTGCGCACGCGCTGCGCGCAAGCGCGCCTGCGCGGCGTGCAGATCGGGGTTGTACACGAGCGCGGCGGTGATCAGGTCGTCGAGCTGGCGATCGTTCAGCGCGTGCCACCACGCGCTCGGTGCGGGCGCGGCGGTGTCGACGCCGGATGCCGGCGCGCGCACGAAGGTCGGCGCATCCGGCGCGGCGGGCGCGCCGTGGTAGTCGGGGCCGACCGTGCAGCCGGCGAGCAGGCACGCGGCCGCGCACAGCGTGAGTGCAGGGCGGCGGAGCGGGGAGAAGGATTTCATCGCGTAAGACGGTTCAATGGCCGGACGACATCGGCTGCGGGCCGCGCGGCGTTCTCAGCAGCAGCGCGAGCGGCACGCACGCGAGCAGCGCGAGGCCCAGCAGATAAAAGGTTTCGGAATAGGTCATCACGACCGCCTGGATCTGGATCTGCTGCGCAAGCTGTCCGAGCGCACGCATGTTCGAATACGCGAGATCGCCGGTGTGCGCGAACCAGTTGGCCGCGTAGGCCGACAACCGGTCCTGCCCGATCAGCGAGTTCGCGCTCACCGATTCGCGGAGCGCGGCCGTATGGAAGGTCGTGCGCCGGTCGATCACGGTGCCGATGATCGCGAGCCCGATCGAGCCGCCGAGATTGCGCGCCATGTTGTAGAGCCCGGCCGCGTCGCCCGAGTCCTCGCGCGCGACGGCAGCCATCGACGCCTGGTTGAGCGGCATCATCGCAAGCATCTGCGCGACGCCGCGGATCAGTTGCGACCATACGAAGTCGTGGCCGACGCTCTGCGCGGTCAGGCCGATGTCGAGCATGCAGCTCAGGCAGAACAGCAGCAGCCCCGAGATCACGAGGATGCGGAAATCGACCTTGCCGAGCAGGCGCGGCAGGATCGGCATCACGAGAAAGGCCGGCAGCCCCGACAGCAGCATGATCGCACCGGCCTGTTCCGCGTTGTAGCCGGCGACGATCGCGAGGAACTGCGGCAGCAGGTAGGACACGCCGTACAGCCCGGCGCCGACCGCGGACACGATCACGATCACGCTCGCGTAGCGCGGGTTGCGCATCAGCGACAGCCGCATGATCGGCCGCTTCGCGAAGCGCTGCGACAGCGCGATCAGGATCATTCCGGCGAGCGACACGGCGCTCAGCGTGACGATCATCTGCGATTCGAACCAGCGTTCGCGCTGGCCCTCCTCGAGCACGACGGTGAGCGAGCTCAGCCCGATCGCGAGGCCGGCGATCCCGAGCCAGTCCGCGTTGAAGAACGTAGTCCATTGCGGGCGGTCCGACGGCAGCCCGAACCACAGCAGCGCCATCAGCAGCAGGCACACGGGCAGGTTCAGGAAGAAGCACCAGCTCCAGTTCACGTTCTCCGCGAGCCAGCCGCCGAGCACGGGGCCGAACAGCGGCCCGAGCAGCACGATCAGGCCGAACAACGTCATCCCGACCGGTAGCTGCGACAGCGGCAGCCGCGTGCGGATGATGGTCTGCGCGGTCGGGATCAGCGCGCCGCCGGTGAAGCCCTGGCCGATCCGGCCCGCGATCATCATCGGCAGCGAATGCGACCAGCCGCACATCATCGAGAACGCGATGAAGAGCGCGGAGTTCGTCAGCAGGAAATTGCGCAGCCCGAACACGCGCGTGAGCCACGCGGCAAGCGGGATCATCACGATTTCCGACATCAGGTAGCCGGTCGAGATCCACGTGCCTTCGGTGCCGGTCGCGCCGATTTCGCCCTGGATCTGCGGCAGCGCGGAGTTCGTGATCGAGATGTCGAGCGTCGCCATCAGTGCGCCGAGCGCGCCGGCCGCGACCGCGATCCAGTCGGTCACGCTCGCGCGGCCTTCGTGCGGCGGCGCGGGTGTCGTCGCGGGCGTGTCAGCCATGGCGCTTCTCGTCGCGGGTCGAACGCGTATCGACGTCGACCGTCACCGACAGTCCCGGCAGCAGCATGCGCTGCGCGCGGGCATCCGCGGCGAGGCGGATGCGCACCGGCACGCGCTGGACGATCTTCGTGAAGTTGCCGGTCGCGTTCTCGGGCGGCAGCAGCGCGAACTGCGCGCCGGTGCCGGGCGCGAAGCTGTCGACGACGCCGGACAGCGCGCCGTCCGGCAGCGCGTCGACGTGCAGTGCGACGGGCTGGCCGATGCGCATCTGGCCGATCTGCGTTTCCTTGAAGTTCGCGACGAGATAGATCGCGTCGACCGGCACGACGGTCAGCAGGCGCGTGCCGGGCTGCACGTACTGGCCGACGCGCACCGTGCGATCGCCGACGCGGCCGTCGAGCGTGCTGCGCACGATCGTGTTGTCGAGGTCGAGCTGCGCTTGCGCGGCACTGGCCTGCGCGGCCTCGAGCTGCGCGCGCGCCTGCCGGAGCTGCGCGGTGAACGACGCGATCTGCGTGCGGGCGGCTGCGATCGACGCGTTGTTCGCGGCGAGCGTCGCGGCTGCCTGGTCGCGCGTGCTCTTCAGGTCGGCGACGCGTTCGTGCGTTTCGGCACCGGTCGCCGCGAGCGGCGCATAGCGCGCGTATTCGTCGCTTGCGTGACGTGCATTGATCTGCGACACCTTCGCCTGCGCATCGGCCTGTTCGAGATTCGCGTGCTGCTGGCTGATGTCGGCTTCGGCACGCGCGATATCGGCGCGGCGCGCGTCGACGGTCGCGAGCGATTGCGCGAGCGCAACCTGGTACTGGCGGACGTCGAGCCGCACGAGCGGATCGCCGGCCTTCACGGCCTGGTTGTCGCGCACGTAGACGTCGGTGACGTAACCGGCGACCTTCGGCGCGGCAGTCATGCTGTCCGCCTGCAAATACGCGTCGTTGGTGCTTTCGATGAAGCGGCCGACCGTCCACCAGCGGCCGAGCCAGACGGCGGCGCCGAAGGCCGCGAGCACAGCGACGACGAGCAGGATGCGTCGCTTCGATCCGTGGGTTCCGTTGCGCGGCGTTGTTCCGGCTTCCTGACGATTTACTTTCTGTGGCGGATCTTGCAACGTCGACATGCGGGCATCCAATTTATTCCAGGTGGAAGAATTATTCCAGTTGCTAAAATTGTGTCAAGTAGAATGTCGGTCGATCGAGTGACGAGGAAGGCATGAACGAAGCGAAGAAGCTGCGCCGCACGTCGGCGGGCGGCTACGCGCGCGGCGACGAGACGCGCCAGCGGATCATCGAGGCGGCGATCGAGCTGTTCGGCGAACGCGGGTTCGCGGGTGCGTCGACGCGCGAGATCGCCGCGATGGCCGGCGTGAACGCGCCGGCGCTCCAGTACTATTTCGAGAACAAGGAAGGCGTTTACCGCGCGTGCGTGGAGACGATCGCCGAGCACGGCTGGGCGGTGTTCGCGCCGGCGGTCGGCCATGCGTGGGCGATGCTCGATGCGCACGCTGACGTCGACGTGCTGATCGACGCGTTCATCGCGCTGCTGCGCGCGCTGTCGGACCGGATGTTCACGGCGCCGAAGACGATGAACCAGCGGATGTTCTTCGCACGCGAGCAGGGCGGCCAGGAGCCGGCGAGCGCGAGCGAAATCCTGATGAAGCGCATGCGCAAGCCGCTCAACGACGTGAGCGCCGAACTGATCGGCCGCATCTCGGGGCGGCCGGCCGACGATCCCGTCACGCGGTTGCGCGCGCTGAGCCTGTTCGGGCAGATCACGGTATTCCACATCGCGCAGCGGTCGGCGCTTCAACTGCTCGAATGGGAGGCGTTCGACGGCGAGCGCGCGGTGCTGCTGATCGAGACGATCGCCGACCAGACGCGCGTGCTGCTCGAACAATGGCATGCGCAGCGCGACGCGTGTGCCGCTGCTGAAGCCGGTGCGAAGCGGGGGCAGCGTGCTGCGGCGAAACGCGCGGCGAAGCCGGGTGCGTCGACGCCCGCGGCGGCAAGCACGCGCCGCGTGAAGAAGCCCGCCGCGCGTTGAGCGCGGCGCGCCGTTAGCCGCAGCCGGTCAGCCCGGCTTGCGCTCCGGTTCGCCGGCCGACGGCGGCCGGGCCGCCGTTGCGGCGGCATTGCCGTTGCGGGTGCTGCTGCCGCTTTCGCCTTCGTCCTCGCTTTCGCCGTTGCCTTCCGGCCGCGATCCATCCGCGTACGCGACGAGGCTGCGTTGCGGATTGGCGATCCGGATGCCGCGTTCGCGGAACGTCTCCGCGATCCGCCGGTTGAATTCACGCTGCACGCTCCAGCGCGTCGAGTCCGTGCACTGCATCTGCCCCGCGAGCGCAACGGCCGCGCCGTCGACCTGGTCGATGCCCCAGTAGCTGAAGTCGGACAGGATGCCGTCGTGGTACTGCGGATCGTCGCGCAACGCGGTGCCGATCTCCTTGAGCGTCGCGATCGCGCGATCGATGTCCTCGCCGTACGCGATGCTGACCTTGACGGCCGCGTTGCCGAGCCCGCGATTCGTATTGTTGACGGTCGTCACCGAGCTGAACGGAATCGTGTACAGCGACCCGTCGCCTGCACGCAGCCGCACGGTGCGGATCGACAGGTATTCGACCGTGCCCGACACGCCGGCGAGCGTGACCCAGTCGCCGACCTGCATTGCGTTTTCCATCAGCAGGAAGATCCCGGTGATGAAATCCTGCACGAGCTTCTGCGAGCCGAAGCCGAGCGCGACGCCGAAGATGCTGGCGCCGGCCAGCAGCGGGCCGACGTTTACGCCGACTTCGCTGAGGCCCGTCAGCACGACGACCAGCGCGATCATCACGAACAGCAGCGAGCGCAGCATCGGCAGCAGCGTGCGCAGCCGCGCCGCGCGCACGAGATTGCCTTCGCGGGTCCAGCGCTGCAGGCGGCGCTCGATCGCGATGTTCGCGGCTTCCCATACGACGAGCGCGACGATGGCCGCGATCGCGATCGTCACCAGCGCCGACGCGAGCCGGTGGCCGATCGTGCCGGTCTCGAACGCGCTGAAGATCGGCACGCCCCAGATCTGCAGCAACAGCACGACGGTCACGATGCCGATCGCGCCCGATACGATCCGGCGCAGTAGCGGGTAGTAGCGGTACGCATGCAGACGGACGAGCGTGCGGTCTTCGTCGCGGCGCTGGAACAGCCGCGCGAGCGCGCCGAACACGACGATCGACACGATCCGCATGCCGATCATCGCGGCGATCGAACGGCCGCCGAGCGTGATCAGCACGCGGTAGCCGTTGTGGACGTCGAGCGCCCACACGAACCACAGCGCCATCACGATGAATACCGACACGGGCGCCCAGGCGTCCGCGAGCGCGTTGCCGATTACCGCGAAGGTCGGCCGGTCCGCGCCGGCTGCGCGGATCCGCGCGGCGACCGGCCGGCGGCACCGCAGGATCAGCGCCGCGATCATCACGTGCCCGACGAGCGCGACCGCTTTCAGCAGCGCGACGTGACCGGCCTCGCTGAGGCCGATGTTCGCGGCGATCTCGACCGCGGCCGTGCACACGCCGACCACGATCACGATCCGCGCGATCGAGCGTTGCGCGAAGTCGGCCCATGCATCGCTGATGTGCAGCAGCCGCAATTGCCGCGCATCGGGCTGGAAGAACAGCAGGCTGACGATCGTGACGAGCCGGCCGATCACGTAGATGTCGATCAGCGATTCGAGCGCGGATTCGATCGGTGTGCCTGCGTCGCCGATCATCGACATCGTCAGGCTCGCGACGCCGACGAACACAAGCAGCGGCACCGCGCGCAGCGCGAGGCTGACGAGCGCGCGCGGCATCCGGTGCAGCAGCGTGGTGTGGCGCTGCGCGTCGCCGCGGCCTTGCGATGATGTGGGTGCGGTGTCGGGAGCGTAGGCGGCGTCGGGCGGAGCAGATGATTCCGGCGGCGGCGCGTTGTCGTCGTCGGATGTGACGGCATCGGGCGCGGTGCTGCGCGCCGAGTCGGCGCGCCGTGCGGCCAGCGCGGCCAGCGCGCGCCGCAGTAGCCGCTTCGCGAACCATTCGAACAGGAACGCGGGCACGAGCACGGCGACGATGAGCCAGATCGCGTGCGCGAGATCGGCGCGCTCGTCGGCGCGCACCAGCTTGTCATGCCACCAGCTTCCGACCGAGCCGACATCGAGCAGCGAGCGCAGCGATTCCTTCAGCGCGCTGCCGATTTCGGTGGTCCAGCGCGCGCCCTGGCGGACGAGCATCGACGCGAGCCCGTTCGACGTGAGCGCGGCAGGCGCGGAGGCAGCCGACGCGCCGCTGGCCGCAGCCGCTTCGCTTGCCGTGACCGCGGGCGCGCTCAATGCGCCGACGGCCGCGATCGCACGCAGCGTCGTTTCGACCTGGGCGCGATCGCGCGGGTTTTCGAGCACGTCGAGTGCCTGCCGGGCCTGTTGCGGCGTCAGCGCGGGCGCGGTGCCGGAAGCGGCCGACGCGGCGGCCGGTGCGGGAGCGGCCGCATGCGCGGCCGAGACGACGGCGGCAAGCAGCCAGCCGAGGAGGAAATGTCGCATGGGTAGGCATGCGGGCGCGCATCGGCGCGCGGCCCGCGGAGCTGAACGATGGACGGAAGTTAACATGATCGCGATCGGAACCGAATAGTTCCATCGACGAATATTTGAATCGGGCATACGCGAGGCGGCGCGGGCGTTTGCGGCTTGTTCGTGCCTGTAGACAGTCCGATATGCGGACACGTCCTTTTTATCGAATCGTAAGCGTCCTGTAACGCGTGCTTGTTGGTGCCCCGGCGTGCAGATGTGAACCGGGAACGGTTTTTGAACGCGAATGGCGCGTCGTTACGCGAGCGTTCGCCCGATCGTGAACAAACGACGATCATCGCGACACGCACGTCGCATTTGATGGTTTCGTATTCCTGAAGAATCACGACTGCCCGTCGTGAAAAACCGGCAGCACATGCTCGGCGAGTTCTTCGATGACCTCGCGCACGGGCCGGTCCGATCCCGGATTCAGCGTGACGTGATGCGTGCCTGCCGCGCGCATGTCCCGCAGGATGTCGACCAATGCGCGGCGCCCGGTGGCATAACCGAGCGACAGCGCGGTGGCCGGCGCATCGGGATGCGCGGCGAGGTCGAGCCGCATCGACACGCCGAACGCGCGAAAGGCCGGCGATGCAAGCCGGTCGACCGCCGCGCGCCACATCGAATAACGGGCGCGCTGCGTGTCCGGATCGCGGTGGTACGTCATCCAGCCGATCGAGTGCCGCGCGATCCAGTCGACGCTTTGTCCGCCCGAGCCGACCGCGAGCATCGGCACCGCGTCGTCGCCGCGCGGCAGCAGCGTGAATTCGGGCGCGTCGGGCGGCGCTTCGTCGGGCAGCACGCGCGACGGCACACCGAGCGCGGCCGCGACGACGTCCCAGTGTGCGCGATAGCGGTCGCGCCGCGTTTCCGTATCGACGCCGAACGCCGCGTATTCAGGCGGCCGGTCGCCGGAGCCGAGCCCGAGGATGAAGCGTCCGCCCGACAGCGTCGCGACCGACAGCGCGGCTTTCGCGATATGCAGCGGATGACGCAGCGGCAGCACGATCGCGCCGCTGGCGAGCGCGATCCGGCGCGTGCGCGACGTCAGTGCACCGAGCAGCACCCACGGGTCGAGGTGGCCGACCGGGTCGGGATAGTCGGCGCTGTTCAGCGGCACGTCGCGAATCCACAGCGCGCGAAAGCCGAGCGTATCGGCAAGCGCCGCGAGTTCGAGCTGTTCGTTGAAGTCGGCGACGATATTGCCGCTGCGAAGCAGCGGCAGCGTGAGGCCGATCGACAACTGCCCGGCCGAAAAGACGCGGCGTGCGACGTCGGCGCGGGCGAGGGCGTGCGTGGTCATGTCGAATCCCTGGAGGCGGTGCAAGGCGAACGCGCGGCGTTCAGTGTCCGAATGCTAGCGTGTTTGCGCCAGGCAGGAGCGGGGCGGCCCGCGCCGAGCACGGCGCTACGCGATCCGCAGCGTCATGCCGCGCAGCGCGAGGCCCAGGCGTGACGCCACGCGTTGCGATGCGCGGTTGTCGCTGTCGGTGCTGTAGAACAGCGTGCGGTAGTCGATATCCAGCCAGTCTTTTGCGTCAGGCATGCGTCGAGTATGGGTTTCCGGTCAGGCGGCGGAGAGCCGTGCGAAGGGCACGCGTCCTGTCATGCGTGCACCGCCACTGTCGGGCGATTGTAAGACGACTGCCGGCGGCGCGCAGGAACAACGTCGCGATGCCAGCCTGGGGCCGGTGCGGCAAGCCGGCGGGCAAGGCCGCCCGTCGTCGCTGCGGTGGGCGTTTCAGTTTCGAAACGTTCGCGTTTCTCGCCGGTGCACGATCCCCGTCGAAGGCCTTGCATCGGCCCGCGCGGCCTTGCGGCATGAAGCATGGTGCGCTCCTTGCATATCTGTGCGTGCCGTGAGCGCGATCGCAGGCGCAGTCGGGCCCGGCGATCGCTTCAGTGGGTCGGACGTATCGAATACGGGGACAAGAGAATGAAAAGGGACCGAACCGCAACGTGTCATGTTGCAAATATGAATCGCCGACCTGCCAGGGTATTCGCTTCGCCGTTGATCGCGGCGACGTGAGCGCGCGGCTTTCCGTTCCATCCGGGCAATCGGGTTCGTTCCGAACGACGGCGTGCATGCGTGACGCACGAGGCCGACCGGTGCCGGTCGGCCGTCGGGGATGAACCGCGAATGCATGCGGATGGCCCCGGCCTGGATCCCGGATCGTCATTTCGCGGCGCAACGCGAGTCGTCGTGCGGCGGATGCGTTCGCGCGCCGCGCATTGCGTCGGCGTGACGGGCCCGAAGAACCGGATTGCATGGGAAAGCCGGTGGCGCAACGATGCGTGCGGCATCGCGGAACACGCGTAGTCCAGGGGAAGCGTTCGCCATTCTCGGCGCGGCGGACACCGCAATATTGTGCTGTCAGTTGATCCACTACCCCGATGGATCAATTGTTGAAGCGCCCATCGCCGAGCGGCTGATGGGCGTCTTTTTTTGTACGCGGGTTTGTCGTGCGGGCCGCCGGCCGGATCGCGCGACGTTCTGTATCATGTGCTGGCGCGCGGGCCGCTCGTGCGGTTGCACGGCTGGCCGGCGCGCCCGCTCACGCGTTGCCAACATGAACGATCAAGCCTTGCACGACCCCTCATCCGCTTGTGTCGAGCCGACCGCGCTCGACGCGCTGCACACGTTTGTCGAGCGTCATCCGCGCCTGCTCGTGCTGACCGGCGCGGGCATCAGCACCGATTCCGGCATTCCCGGCTATCGCGACCGCAATGGCCAATGGATGCGCTCGCCGCCGATCCAGCTCCACGAATTCCTCGGCTCCGACGCGGCGCGGCGACGCTACTGGGCGCGCAGCATGATCGGCTGGCCCGTCGTCGGCCGCGCGCAGCCGAACCGGTCGCACGACGCGCTGGCGCGGCTCGGCCGCGCAGGCCGGATCGAGCGCCTCGTCACGCAGAATGTCGACGGCCTGCATCAGCGTGCGGGCAGCGACGACGTGATCGAGCTGCACGGCGGGATCAACGGCGTGACGTGCCTCGAATGCGGCGCGCATCATGCGCGCGCGACGATCCAGACCGTGCTCGAAGCCGACAATCCCGATCTGCTGGGCGCGCAGGCCGAGCCGGCCGCCGACGGCGACGCGCACCTCGAATGGGCCGCGCTCGACACGTTCCGCATCCCGGCGTGTCCCGCGTGCGGCGGCCTGCTGAAGCCGGCGGTCGTGTTCTTCGGCGAGAACGTGCCGCGCGAGCGCGTGACGCTGGCCGCGCAGGCGCTCGATGCGGCCGATGCCTTGCTCGTCGTCGGGTCGTCGCTGATGGTGTATTCCGGGTACCGCTTCTGCGTGTGGGCGCAGGCGCAGCACAAGCCGGTTGCCGCGCTCAATCTCGGTCATACGCGCGCCGATCCGATGCTGACGCTGAAGGTCGAGGCGCAGTGCGCACCGGCGCTCGACGCACTCACCGCGCGGCTGGGCTTCGCGGGCAACGCACCGGAGCACGCATCGTGAGCGGCCCGACATCTTCGCCCGATCCGTCCGCGCGGCTGTCCGCGCCGGCGGCCGAACGCAATCGCGGGCCGATCCTCGACGTGTTGCGCCGCGTGCTGCCGGCGACCGGCAGCGTGCTCGAAATCGCGAGCGGCACGGGGCAGCACGTCGTCCATTTCGCGCAGGCGTTGCCGGGCCTGCGCTGGCAGCCGAGCGATCCCGACGCGCACGCGCGGCGCTCGATCGCCGCGTGGATCGCGCATGCGGGCGTCGCGAACGTTGCCGGGCCGCTGGCGTTCGACGTGCGCGACGCGTCGTGGCCGGTCGACGCGCTCGACGCGATCGTCTGCATCAACATGATTCACATCTCGCCGTGGGCCTGTACCGACGCGCTGTTCGCGGGCGCGTCGCGCCTGCTGCGGCCGGGCGGCGTGCTGTTCCTGTACGGCCCGTATCGTTGCGAGGGCCGGCATACGGCGCCGTCGAACGAAGCGTTCGACCTGCAGTTGCGAAGCCGCGACCCGTCGTGGGGCGTGCGCGATCTCGAGGCCGTCGTCGCGCTCGGACTCGATCGCGGGCTCGACTGCATCGAGGTCGTCGAGATGCCGGCGAACAACCTGAGCGTCGTGTTCCGGCGGCTTCCGCACGCGGAACAATGACACGCAAGCGCGCATCGCCGCCGGGTTTCCACTATCCTTTCGCCTGTGCGCGCGGCCCGGGTCGGGTCGCGCCCTGTTTTTTCCGGAGAATTGACTAATGGGCAAACAAGCAATCGGTGTGATCGGGCTCGCGGTGATGGGCCGCAATCTCGCACTCAATATCGAGAGCCGCGGTTACGCGGTATCGGTGTACAACCGCAGCCGCGAGAAAACCGACGAACTGATCGCCGAATTCCCCGGCCGCAACCTGGTGCCGACCCATACGCTCGAGGAGTTCGTCGCGTCGCTCGAAACGCCGCGCCGGATCCTGATGATGGTGAAGGCGGGTGAGGCGACCGATGCGACGATCGCGTCGCTCAAGCCGCTGCTCGAGAAGGGCGACGTGCTGATCGACGGCGGCAATACGCACTTCACCGACACGATTCGCCGCAACCAGGAACTCGCGCAATCGGGCCTGCATTTCATCGGCACCGGCGTGTCGGGCGGCGAAGAGGGCGCGCTGCGCGGCCCGTCGATCATGCCCGGCGGCCAGCGCGACGCGTACGACCTCGTCGAGCCGATCCTCAAGCAGATCGCCGCGAAGGCGCCGTCGGACGGCGAGCCGTGCGTCGCGTACATGGGCCCGGATGGTGCGGGCCACTACGTGAAGATGGTCCACAACGGCATCGAATACGGCGACATGCAATTGATCGCCGAAAGCTACTCGGTGCTGAAGAACGTCGCGGGCCTGACCAACGACGAGCTCGGCGCGGTGTACACCGAATGGAACCAGGGCGAGCTCGACAGCTACCTGATCGAGATCACGTCGAAGATCTTCGGCAAGAAGGACGAAGAGACCGGCAAGCACCTCGTCGACGTGATCCTCGATCGCGCCGCGCAGAAGGGCACGGGCAAGTGGACGAGCCAGAACGCGCTGGATCTCGGCGTGCCGCTGCCGCTCATCACGGAATCGGTGTTCGCGCGTGTGCTGTCGTCGCTGAAGACCGAGCGCGTCGCGGCCAGCAAGATCCTGTCGGGCCCGGCTGCCGCGCCGTTCGACGGCGATCGCGCCGCGTTCGTCGAAGCGGTGCGCCGCGCGCTGTACCTGAGCAAGGTGATCTCGTACGCGCAGGGCTTCGCGCAGCTGCGCACGGCGTCCGAAGAGTACGGCTGGAATCTCGACCTCGGGACGATCGCGAAGATCTTCCGCGCGGGCTGCATCATCCGCGCGCGCTTCCTGCAGAAGATCACGGATGCTTACGCGAAGGATCCGGCGCTCGCGAACCTGCTGCTCGATCCGTACTTCCAGGACATCGCCGCGAACTACCAGGCATCGCTGCGCGACGTCGTGGTCGCCGCGGTGAAGGCCGGCGTGCCGGTGCCGGCGTTCGCGTCGGCGGTCGCGTACTTCGACAGCTACCGTTCCGAGCGGCTGCCGGCGAACCTCGTGCAGGCGCAGCGCGACTTCTTCGGCGCGCACACGTTCGAGCGTACCGACAAGCCGGGCAGCTTCCACGCGAACTGGTCGTAACCGGCCCGCGGGGCGCATTGTTGCGAAAATCTATTCTTTGAATAGGGTTTTTCTATCCCGGATGCCGACATTGTTGGCTCCGGGGAAACAGTGTTTTCGCTCTTTCATGGTTTTCCCTAGGGGACGTCGGGACTAAACTCTGTTCCATCGCTGCAGACATGGTGTGTGCGGCGGAGCAAAAAAATCCCGGAGGTAATCATGAAATCGCTGATCGCAACGTTCGCTGCAGCTGCTGTCCTCGCCGTTCCCGCCGTCTCGTTCGCCCAACAGAACGCGCCCGTTACCCGTGCGCAGGTGAAGGCCGAACTGGTCCAACTGCAACAGGCCGGCTACAAGCTGGGCAGCGACCGCACGGACTACCCGGCAGGCATCCAGGCAGCTGAAGCTCGTGTGAACCCGCAACAGAACGTCGCCGCCGCCGACACGACCGGCTATGGCGCGCAACCGGCCGCCGCGCAGGAATCCGGCGTACCGGCCGCTGCAAAGACCGGCTGGCAAGTCAAGCGTATCGCTGACGGCGCACCGGTCTACAAGGGTCGTTAATGGCGCGGCCGCCCCGGCGGCCGGACCCGACCCCATGTAGTACAAACAGCCCGTCGTTCCGCAAAGCGGAACGACGGGCTGTTTTCATTGGTGGCGCGTGTCGCGGCGGCGGTCAATGCAGCGGGCGCGTGCCGCGCCCGATCTCCCGGAACAGCGCTTCCGCCGGCTCCAGTACCTGCAGCCACGTTTCGTCGTAGCCGCTCAGCGTGTCGAGCGCGTCGCGCAGCCGCTCGATCGCGAGGACCGGCAGCTCGACGCTGTGGCGCGTGGCGCCCGTCAGGTGCGCGACGCTCGCCAACTGGACGAGTGCATCGGCCGCCTCGGCGACGTCGGTCGCGAACAGCAGGTGCCGGTTGAGCAATTCGACCAGGCCGCTGGAACCGGCGAAATCGTCCGCATTGAGCTGCACGGAAAGAAACGTCGCATTGTTCATTGTCATGCTCCTCGTTGTCGTTGGATTACGCTGCGCATCACCGAGTATAGGCGGCGATCGAAGGGGAAAATGTGACGGAGCCGAGACGGCAGACGGCTGCGACGCGGGCGGAAGACCGGCGGCTGGGCCGCCGGACGGCCCGCGCGGTGCGGTTCGCGGGCCGCCGGCCCGCATCGGCGAGGCCGCAAGATTGTTGCCGGAACCTGCGCCTGTCGCGGTCCTGACCGCGACAAATGGTATCTTTGCCGGTCGGAGCGACGCGGAAAAGGGGCCGGTGAGCCTGTTCGCGCCGACGTTCCGCTGTGGAAACTGACGGCCGCGAGAGCGGTCGGATACTGGTTGGTCCGGCCGTCCGGCCGGACATCGTGCGTCGCGCGCCGGAGGGCGGTGGGCGGCGCAACGACGCAAATCCGGGAGGACCCTTGAGAAAAACTATTCCCATCCACGATTCGCTGGCGCACTGGCTGCCGCAGGCGGCGCTCGTCGCCGCGGCCGTCGCGCTGTCGGGCTGTACGCTGACGCCGTGGACCGACAACTGGCAGCCGGCGCGTTCGTCGGCGCCAACGTCGGCCGCGACGCCGGGCGTGATCGCAGGCTATTACCGCGTGAACCCGGGCGACACGCTCGCGGGCATCGCGAACGCCTACGGGCAGCGCGTGCAGGACGTGGCGAGTTGGAACCACATGGCGCCTACCGACGCGGTGTCGCCCGGCCAGGTGCTGCGCGTCGCGCCGCCTGCCGCGACGTCATTCGGGCAGCCGCCCGCGGCGGCCGCGCAGCCGGGCTCGCTCGCATGGCCGGCCACGGGCGTCGTCACGGCGCCGTTTGCGGCCGGCAAGACGCGCGGCGTCGTGATCGCCGCGTCCGGGCCCGACCGTTCGGTGCGGGCCGCGGCGAACGGGCGGGTGGTCTATGCCGGGTCCGGCGTCAAGGCGTACGGCCCGCTCGTGATCCTGAAGCACGACAACGGGCTCATCACGGCCTACGGTCACAACGGCAAGCTGCTCGTCAACGAAGGCGACGCGGTGCGCCAGGGCCAGCCGGTCGCCGAGATGGGCACCGACGCGAGCGGCCGTTCGACGTTCGAGTTCGAAGTCCGCCAGAACGGCAAGGTCGTCGATCCGATGAACTTCCTGCCGCGCAACGGCGGCTGACGAGCCGCATCGCCGCGTGTGCGCCGGGCGGCGCACACGCTCCCGCCTTCTTTCGCCTTCATCCTTCCTTCAGCGTCGCGGTGTCGGACTGTCTCGCGTGATTGCCGAGCCAGCGGATGCCCAATGCGAGCGCCGCCGCGCCGAGCGCGATCAGCGAGCACTGGATCGCGACCGGCAGGTAGCCGTGCGGCCGCGGATCGACGAAAGGGTAGGGATACCAGTTCTCCAGCGCGCCGCGCACGAGCGTATAGCCGAGATAGACGACCGGAAAACCGAGCCACGCGAACGCGCTGCGCCGTGCGATCGGCGAGCGCGGCTCCACGTACAGCCAGTCGCACAGCATGACGAGCGGCACGATCCGGTGCAGCACCCAGTTGTTGAACGCCGGCGTGACATGGCGCAGCGCATCGAGCCGCGCGAGCAGGAGTTCGTAGACGATCGCGGTGATCAGCACGTACAAAACGGCCGCGCCGCGCATCGATTCGTAGCGGGCCGAGCCGGGGCGCGCGATCCGCCAGAGCCCCGCGGTCAGTATCGCCGACGCATAGAGGCTGCTCAGTTGCGTGAAATAGCTGAGGAAGTTGCCGAGATGGACCGCGGGCATGCCCCAGTAGCCGGCGATGCTGTGCAACGTCGTGGACACCGCGAGCAACGCGGCGGTCAGCCGGTAGGCCGCAACGAAGAACGCCTTGCTCATGATGCGCGCGCAACGTCGACACCAAAGCTTCATCGTGCCACAGCCGTTCCCGTGCGCGATGCGGATTTTCCATATGGCAGCCGCGCGGTGTGTGTTGACGATTGGTCGGATATTTGACCGCGCCGAGGGAAATCGGACGCCCGTGCGGCTACAATCGTGGCAGCTCTGCCGGGCGCGGAGCCCGTTGCGGCATGCGCCCCTCCCCGCATACAACACGAGACGACGCATGAAAAACATCCTCGCGAAACAGACGCGCTACAGCTCGCCCGCGATCTTCTTCCACTGGGCCATCTTCCTGCTGGTGGCGCTGGCGTACCTGGCCATCGAGATCCGCGGGCCGAAAGGCAGCGACAGCCGGGTGTTCTGGATGAACGTGCACCTCACCGCGGGCACGTTCGTGCTCGTGCTGTCGGTGCTGCGTGTGCTGTGGCGGGTCGTCAGCCGCGTGCCGGAAGCCATTCCGCAGGCCGCGCTGCTGCGCTGGCTCTCGAAGCTCGCGCATTTTGCGCTCTACGTGTTCATCATCGCGCAGCCGCTGCTCGGCATCATGATGATCAACCTGGGCGGCAAGCCGGTGTCGCTCGACTGGCTCGGCGTGTCGTTCACGCTGTTCGGCCCCGACAAGGCGTTGCGGCCGACGATCAAGGAAGCGCACGAACTGATCGGCAACGCGTTCTACTTCGTGATCGGCCTGCATGCGCTGGCCACGTTGTACCACCATTTCATCCGGCGCGATAACGTGCTGCGGCGCATGGTGCCCTGATCGCCGCACGCCGGACGCGCGCAGCAGGCGGGGGCGCATGGTTGTGTTGACAACCATGCGCCCCCGCTTCGTTTACCGTCATCCGCGGCTGGCCATCGAGGCGAACATTCTGTAACATCTCGGCTGTTTTTACATTCCGATTACTCGCCGCCGCGCATGCTGCACCGACATCGTCACCTGACCGCCTGGCTTGGCGTGCTCGCGATCTGGTTCGCGATCGCGGCGCCGCTGGTGTCGCAGTGGCGCATCGCGCAGGCGGCCGCGCCCGACGCGATCGTCTGCAGTGCAGAGCATGGCGCGCATCGGTCGCCCGATGCGGGCCGCATGCACGATCATGCGCTGCATCTCGATGCGTGCGGCTATTGCGGATTCTTCGCGCACAGCCCCGCGATCGGCGCGCCTGCCGCCGCGTCGTTCGCTTCCGTTTCCGTCGTTTCCGTTTCCGCCGCCGCGCCGCCAGCCGTCGCGGCGCGCACCGATCGCTATCCGCGCGCGTATCCACGCGCACCGCCCGAGCGCGCCTGACGCGCTGTCTTCCGTTCTTTCCACCGCCGATATCCGTGCGGCCCGTCGAGGCCGCGTGGAGGGCGTCACTCGGGCTTTCGATCATGACCATTTTCCAGTTGCGTGCGCCGCGGGCGTCACGCAATGCCTGTGCGCGGCGCGTGCCGCGCATGTTGAAACTCACCGTTCCCGCGCTCGCCGTCGGCGCGCTGGCCGCGACCGCCGCCGCGGCCGAAACGGCGCGCGCGGCCGGCGCGCCTGCGGACGATTCGGCCGCGCTGCTGCCGCCCGTCGAGGTCGTCGCGTCGCCGCTGACGACGCCGCTCGTCGTCGTCACGGATCCGAAGGCGCCGCGCCAGCCGCTGCCCGCCAGCGACGGCGCGGATTACCTGAAGACGATCCCCGGTTTCACGTCCATCCGCAGCGGCGGTACGAACGGCGACCCCGTGCTGCGCGGGATGTTCGGGTCGCGACTGAATATCCTGGCGAACGGGATGCCGACGCTCGGTGCCTGCCCGAACCGGATGGATGCGCCGACGTCGTACATCGCGCCGGAAAGCTATGACAAGGTCACCGTCGTGAAGGGGCCGCAAACCGTGCTGTACGGTCCCGGCGCGTCGGCCGGCACCGTGCTGTTCGAGCGTGTGACGCCGCGTTTCGACAAGCCGGGCATGCGTTTCGAGGGCAGCCTCGTCGGCGGCTCGTTCGGCCGTAACGACCAGAACGTCGACCTGACGGCCGGCACGCCGGACGTCTATGGCCGCGTGAGCGCGAACCACGCGCATTCGCAGGACTACAAGGACGGCAACGGCAACACGGTGCCGTCGCAGTGGGACAAGTGGAACGCCGATGCGGCGCTCGGCTGGACGCCCGACGACCACACGCGGGTCGAACTGACAGCCGGCACGGGCGATGGCTACGCGAAGTATGCGGGCCGCGGGATGGACGGCGCGCATTTCCGCCGCGAGACGTTCGGCCTGTCGTTCGACAAGCGGCATCTCGGCGACGTGCTCGACCGGATCGAGGCGCGCGTGTACTACAACGAAGCCGACCACGTGATGGACAACACCACGTTGCGGCAGCCCGACCCGACCAGCAGCATGCCGATGCGGATGGCGTCGGAGGTGCGGCGCCGCACGGTCGGCGCGCGCGCCGCCGCGACGTTCCGTTTCGGCGACGACTTCAAGCTCGTGACGGGCGTCGACGCGCAATCGAACCGGCTCGATTCGCGCTCGGCGATGGGGCGGCAGAACTACGGCGACCAGCCGTGGGATGCGCAGGCGACGATGTGGAACGCGGGTGCGTTCGGCGAGCTGACGTGGTACGCGAGCGACGTGTCGCGCGTGATCGGCGGCGTGCGCGTCGACTACGCGAGCGCACGCGACAAGCGCGCGACGACGAGCGGGATGATGGCGAGCAAACCCAACCCGACCTTCGACGACGATCGCACGCGCGTGCTGCCGAGCGGCTTCGTGCGCTACGAGCGCGATCTCGCGTCGCTGCCCGTCACGTGGTACGCGGGGATCGGTCATGCGCAGCGCTATCCCGACTACTGGGAGCTGTTCTCCGCGAAGCGCGGGCCGGCCGGTTCGGTCAACGCATTCTCGGCGGTGCAGCCGGAGAAGACCACGCAGCTCGACATCGGCGCGCAATACAAGAGCGACCGGTTCGATGCGTGGGTGTCGGCCTACGCAGGCTACGTGCAGGACTTCATCCTGTTCAACTACGCGGCCGGCATGATGGGCCCGACCACGCAGGCGACCAACGTCAACGCGCAGATCATGGGCGGCGAAGCAGGTGTGTCGTGGCGGCCGGTTGCGCCGCTGCGCGTCGAGACGTCGCTCGCGTATGCGTGGGGGCGCAACGTGGCGAGCGGCGATCCGCTGCCGCAGATGCCGCCGCTCGAGGCGCGCATCGGGCTCGAATACACGCGCGGCGCGTGGTCGGCCGGCGGGCTGTGGCGGATCGTTGCGCCGCAGCATCGTTATGCGCTGAACGAGGGCAACGTGGTCGGCAAGGACTTCGGCCCGAGCGCCGGATTCGGCGTGCTGTCGCTGCATACGCAGTACAACGTCAGCAAGACCGTGCAGGTCTCGGTCGGCGTCGACAACGTGCTGAACAAGGCCTACACCGAGCATCTGAACCTCGCCGGCAATGCCGGCTTCGGCTATCCGGCGAACGCGCCGGTGATGGAGCCGGGCCGTACCGCATGGGTACGCGTGAGCGCAAAGCTGTAGCGCGTTGCGCGTGTGCGTTGCAGCATGCGCGCGCATGATCGCGGCCCCGCCCGAACGGGTGGGGCGCGTCAACCGATTAGAGAACCGTGTCTAGTCGGGGCGCAAACGTTGGCCAGTCGTGCTTCACTCCGGCATTCGACGATCACTGCGCACGCGAGGGCGCCGAGTGCGTCGATCCGATCTCATTCGTACCGGCAGCACAATAATCAGGAGAACATGCATGGCCAGATCGATGCGTTCCAGGGTGGTGGCAGGGGCAGTGGCATGCGCGATGAGCGTCGCGCCGTTCGCGGGGACGACTGCGTTGATGACGCTCGCGACGACGCGCGCGGCGATGGCGGCGACCGCGCCCGCCGACGACTACGCGACGACGCGTTATCCGATCATCCTCGTGCACGGGCTCACCGGCACCGACAAGTACGCGGGCGTGCTCGAGTACTGGTACGGCATCCAGGAAGACCTGCAGCAGCATGGCGCGACCGTCTACGTCGCGAACCTGTCGGGTTTCCAGAGCGATGACGGCCCGAACGGGCGCGGCGAACAGTTGCTCGCTTACGTGAAGACGGTGCTCGCCGCGACGGGCGCGACCAAGGTCAATCTCGTCGGTCACAGCCAGGGCGGGCTCACGTCGCGTTATGTCGCGGCCGTCGCGCCCGATCTCGTCGCGTCGGTGACGACGATCGGCACGCCGCATCGCGGCTCCGAGTTCGCCGACTTCGTGCAGAGCGTGCTCGCATACGATCCGACCGGGCTTTCGTCATCGGTGATCGCCGCGTTCGTCAATGTGTTCGGAATCCTGACGAGCAGCAGCCACAACACGAACCAGGACGCGCTCGCGTCGCTGAAAACGCTGACGACCGCACAGGCCGCCACGTACAACCAGAACTATCCGAGCGCGGGCCTTGGCGCACCGGGAAGTTGCCAGACCGGCGCGCCGACGGAAACCGTCGGCGGCAACACGCATCTGCTGTATTCGTGGGCCGGCACGGCGATCCAGCCGACGCTCTCCGTGTTCGGTGTCACGGGTGCGACGGACACGAGCACCCTTCCGCTCGTCGACCCGGCGAACGCGCTCGACCTGTCGACGCTCGCGCTGTTCGGCACGGGCACGGTGATGATCAACCGCGGCTCGGGCCAGAACGACGGGCTCGTGTCGAAGTGCAGCGCGCTGTACGGCAAGGTGCTGAGCACGAGCTACAAGTGGAACCATATCGACGAGATCAACCAGTTGCTCGGCGTGCGCGGCGCGTATGCGGAAGATCCGGTCGCGGTGATCCGCACGCATGCGAACAGGCTGAAGCTGGCGGGCGTGTAATCGATGATGGCACGTGAAGGGCGCGCGCCGCTGGCGCGGCGCGCTGCGGTCTACGGTGTCGTGGGGCTGGCGGCGATCGCCGGCGTCGCGATGTGGAGCGGGGCGGGATGGCATCGCGGTACGGGTAGCGCCGGCGAGTCGCCCGATGCGGCGGCGGTGGGCGGCGTGGCTGCGGCACCGCCGCAGGCCGCCGTGCCGGCGCGCGCGGGCCTGCCGTCGTCGCTGGCCGGTTCCAGTGCGCCGCGGCTGCCGCTCGATGCGGGCGGCCATCTCGCGAAGGTGCGCGCGGTGCGCGATTTCTTCGACTACTGCCTGACCGCGCAGAGCGACCTCAGCGCGGCCGCGCTCGATGCGCTCGTCGCGCGCGAGATTGCCGCGCAGCTCGATGGCACGGCTGCGCAAGCCGACGCGCTCGACGTGTGGCGCCGGTATCGCGCGTATCTCGACGCGCTCGCGAAACTGCGCGACGCCGGGGCGGTCGACAAGTCCGACCTGGGCGCGCTGCAGCTCGCGCTCGACCAGCGCGCGTCGATCGCGTATCGCACGCTCGGCGACTGGAGCCAGCCGTTCTTCGGCGCGGAGCAGTGGCGGCAGCGCTACGATCTCGCACGGCTGAAGATCGCGCAGGATCGCACGCTGACCGATGCACAGAAAGCCGAACGGCTCGCGGCGCTCGAGCAGCAGATGCCGGCCGACGAACGCATGGCGCAGCAGCGGGTCGACCGGCAGCGGGCCGCAATCGACCAGATCGCGCAGTTGCAGAAGAGTGGGGCGACGCCCGATGCGATGCGCGCGCAACTGACGCAGACGCTCGGGCCCGAGGCCGCCGCGCGCGTCGCGCAGATGCAGCAGGACGACGCATCGTGGCAGAGCCGCTACGCGGACTATGCGGCGCAGCGTGCGCAGATCGAGTCGGCCGGCCTGTCGCCGCCGGACCGCGACGCGCAGATCGCCGCACTGCGGCAGCGCGTGTTCACGAAGCCCGGCGAAGCCGTGCGCGCGGCGTCGCTCGATCGCGGCGCGGGCAGCGCGCAGTAACGCGGGCGCCGTCGCATGTGACCGCTCCTATGCCGCGCGCGTAATGTGCCGCGGCAGATGCTGCTCGATGGTATCCGCGAGCGTGTCGAACGCGGGCCCGATGCTTTCGTGCGGGACGCACGCATAGCCGAGCAGCAGGCCGCGCCGAGCGGTGTCGAGGTTGCTGTAGTAGCTGGTGAGCGGGCGTACGATCACGCCCGCGTCGAACGCGCTCTGCGTGACCGCGCGATCGTCGCACGTGTCGGGCAGGCCGAGCACCAGGTGCAGGCCGGCCTCGTCGCCCATCACGGGCAGTGCGTCGCCGAAGCGCGCGCGGATCGCGTCGATCATCAGTTGCCGGCGCTCGCCGTACAGCGTGCGCATGCGCCTGACGTGCGAAGTCAGGTGGCCGTCCATGATGAATTCGGCGAGCACGGCCTGCTGCATCAGCTGGCCCTCGCGGTACAGCTCCGACAGCCCGGTGCGGAAGGTATCGACCAGATGCTCGGGCACGACCATGTAGCCCATCCGCAGGCCCGGGAACAGCATCTTGCCGAGGCTGCCGACGTAGATCACGCGGCCGCCGTCGTCGAGCCCCTGCAGCGACGCGAGCGGGCGGCTGCCGTAGCGGAATTCGCTGTCGTAGTCGTCCTCGATGATCCAGCAGCGGTGCTGGCGCGCGTATTCGAGCAGCATCCGGCGCCGCGCGAGGCTCATCACCATCCCGAGCGGGTACTGATGCGACGGCGTGACGAGCACGAGCCGCGGCGGATGCTGCATGTCGCCGGCACGCGGCGCGAGCCCTTCCTGGTCGACAGGCACCGGCGCGAGCGTGAGGCCGGCCGCCTGCAATACGCTGCGCACGCCCCAGTAGCACGGTTCCTCGACCCACGCGCGATCGCCGATGTCGGACAGCAGCCGCACCGCGAGATCGATCGACTGATGAATGCCGGTCGTGATGATCACCTGGTCCGGCGAGCATTTGACCGAGCGCGCGACGCGCAGGTAATCGGCGAGCGCGCGCCGTAACGGCCGGTAGCCGCCGCCGGGCGCATAGGTCAGCAGCTCGGGGTTCGCCTCCTTCCACAGCCGCGCCTGCAGGCGGCTCCACGTGCGGCTCGGAAACTCCGACACGTCCGGCACGCCCGGCATGAACGCGCCCCACTGGCGCCGCGACACGCCCGCGTGCTCGATCAGTTGCCGGCCGCGCATCGACAGGCTGCCCTGCGCGTCCGGCGGCGGCAGCGTACCGGCGTCGGACGGCGGCGTACCGGCCTCGGGCGGTGCGCCGCCCGGCGCGCGAATCGCGGCGGCGTCCGGCCGCGTGTCGGCCACGTAGGTGCCGCTGCCGGTTGTCGTCAGCACATAGCCTTCGGCCGTCAACTGGTCGTACACGTGCAGCACGGTATTGCGCGCGATCGACAGGTCCGCCGCGAGCGTCCGGGAACTGGGCAATTTTGTTCCTGGCCCCAATTCCCCGGTCAGGATGGCCTGCTGCATCTGTTGCAGCAACTGCCGGTACATCGGCTCGGACGAGCCGCGGTCGAGGCGGGCGGAGAGCCAGTCGGCAAGGATCACGGTATCCAAAGTGGTCCTACTTGGAATATTGAAATGGTTCCCTAGTATAGAACCGTGCGCACCGTATAGTGGAACGCATCTCGCAAGAAAACGCCGGGCCGCCCCAAGTTTTCTTGACCCCTCGGGGGGCCTGCCGCGAAGCGGCAGGTTAGGGGGCATTCATAAACGATTGTCGCGACGCAAGGGGACAGCATGATGAAGTCCGATGATGTGATCGTCAGCTTTCGCGGCGTGCGGAAGACCTATGACGGTGAAACGCTGGTCGTCAAATCGCTCGACCTCGATATCCACCGAGGGGAATTCCTGACGCTGCTCGGGCCGTCGGGCTCGGGCAAGACGACCTGCCTGATGATGCTCGCCGGTTTCGAGTTTCCGACCGGCGGCGAGATCCGCCTCGACGGCGAACTCCTGAACAACGTGCCGCCGCACAAGCGCAACATCGGCATGGTGTTCCAGAACTACGCGCTGTTCCCGCACCTGACGGTCGAGCAGAACGTCGCGTATCCGCTGACCGTGCGCAAGCTGCCGGCCGCCGAGCGCACGGAGCGCGTCGCGCATGCGCTGAAGATGGTGCAGATGGAGCGCTTCGCGAAACGCTATCCGGCGCAGCTGTCGGGCGGCCAGCAGCAGCGTATCGCGCTGGCGCGTGCGCTCGTGTTCGAGCCGAAGCTCGTGCTGATGGACGAGCCGCTCGGCGCGCTCGACAAGCAGTTGCGCGAACACATGCAGTACGAACTGAAGGCGCTGCACGAGAAGCTCGGCGTGACCTTCGTGTACGTGACGCACGACCAGGGCGAGGCGCTGACGATGTCCGATCGTGTGGCCGTGTTCGACAAGGGCATCGTGCAGCAGCTCGACACCGTCGACCGCCTGTACGAATCGCCGTGCAACGAATTCGTCGCGAACTTCATCGGCGACAGCAACCGGCTGCGCGGCACCATTGCGAGCGTCGACGGCGAATTCTGCGAGTTCCGGCTCGACGACGGCACGAAGCTCGTCGGCCGCCATATCGGCGAAGCCGCCGAGGGCGCGTCGGCCGTCGCGTGCATCCGCCCCGAACGCATGAGCCTCGCCGCGAACGGGCACGCGAGCGGCGCAGCCGCGAACCGGCTGACCGGCGAGGCGCGCAGCCTCATCTATTTCGGCGATCACGTGCGCATGCGCTGCGCGCTGCCGGGCCAGGACGAATGCTTCGTGAAGGTGCCGCTCGGCACCGGCGCGCTCGATGCGTTCTCTCCCGGCGCGCCGGTCTCGCTTGCATTCGCGCCCGAGCACCTGCGCGTGTTCGCATGAGCAGGGTTTCCCCGATTTACCGCAGCACGTCGTCAACAACAACTGCCCACTTCCACCACGAGAGGAGAGGAACCATCATGAAACGAGCAAGCTTCACGGCGCGCCGCACCGCGCTGGCACTGGCGTTCGCCGTAGTCGGCGCATCGGCAACGGCCGCCGAACTCACGGTCGTCAACTTCGGCGGCGCGAACGGCGACGCGCAGAAGGTCGCGTTCAACCAGCCGTTCGAGAAGGCAACCGGCAACAAGGTCACCGCCGTCGAATACAACGGCGAGCAGGCGAAGGTGAAGGCGATGGTCGAGGCGAAGCACGTCAACTGGGACGTGGTCGAAGTCGAATCGGGCGACCTGAACCGCGGTTGCGACGAAGGGCTGTACGAGAAGCTCGACTGGTCGAAGATCGCCAAGAAGTCCGACCTGATTCCGGAATCGCCGCAAGCGTGCGGCGTCGGCTTCTTCGTTTGGTCGACGGCGCTGTCGTACAACGCGGACAAGCTGAAGTCGGCACCGACCGGCTGGGCCGATTTCTGGAACGTGAAAAAATTCCCCGGCAAGCGCGGGATGCGCAAGGGCGCGCGCTATAACCTCGAATTCGCGCTGATGGCCGACGGCGTCGCGACGAAGGACGTGTACAAGGTGCTCGGCACGAAGGCCGGCCAGGACCGCGCGTTCAAGAAGCTCGACGAGCTGAAGCCGTACATCCAGTGGTGGGAAGCGGGCGCGCAGCCGCCGCAGTTCCTCGTCGCCGGCGACGTCGTGATGTCGACCGCGTACAACGGCCGCATCGATGCCGCACAGAAGGAAGGCAAGAACCTGAAGGTCGTGTGGAACGGCAGCATCTACGACCTCGACTACTGGGCGATTCCGAAGGGCTCGCCGAACAAGGCGCTGGCCGAGCAGTACATCGCGTATTCGCTGACGCCGAAGCCGCAGCAGGCGTATGCGCAGCACATCGCGTACGGCCCCGCGAACATCGCCGCGATCAAGTCGCTCGACGCGAAGACGCTCGCGAACCTGCCGAACTCGCCGGCCAACGGCAAGAACGCGGTGCTGGAAGATATCGGCTTCTGGACCGACCACAGCGACGAGCTCGAGCAGCGCTTCGCCGCATGGGCGACGAAGTAATCGTTCAGGCATCCTGATGCAACCAGCCGCGCGGCGCGTCGATCGCGTCGCGCGGCATTCCGCCGGAGCGTGCCCGGCCGGAGAGACCCGTTGAATACGATGACGATCGCGCCTTCCTCGTCGGGCGCCGCGCTCAAGCGCGAGCTGAAGGCTGCCGAGGCCCGCAAGCGCACGATGGCGCTGCTGCTGGTCGCGCCGCTCGCGATTTTCCTGCTGCTGATCTTCGTCGTACCGATCGGCACGCTGCTCACGCGCGCGGTGCAGAACCCCGAGATCGCGACCGCGCTGCCGAACACGGTCACCGCGCTGTCGGGCTGGGACCGCAAGGCGCCGCCGGCCGACGCCGCGTATGTCGCGCTCGCGGCCGACATGACGAAGGTGGCCGACAGCGAGGCGATGGGCGCGCTCGCGCGGCGCCTGAACACCGAGATCCCCGGTTATCGCTCGCTCGTCGCGAAGACGGCGCGCGCGATGCCGCTGAAGGGCGACAATGAATCGACGCTCACGCCTGCGCAGACGCGCACGAAACTCGTCGAACTCGATTCGCGCTGGGGGGACACGGCGTACTGGCAGGCCATCGCGAAGAACGGCAGCACGGTTTCGCCGTTCTACCTGCTCGCCGCGCTCGACCACAGACAGGACGGCTTCGGCCACCTCGTGCAGGCCGATCCCGACCAGTCGATCTATCTCGCGATCTTCGGCCGCACGTTCGTGATCGGCGTCGCGGTCACGCTGTTCGCGCTGCTGCTCGGCTACCCGCTCGCATACTGGATCTCGACGCTGTCGGAGCGGCGTGCGAACCTCGTGATGATTCTCGTGCTGATTCCGTTCTGGACGTCGGTGCTCGTGCGCGTCGCCGCGTGGATCGTGCTGCTGCAGAGCGAAGGGCTCATCAACACGGCGCTGATCGGCAGCGGGCTGATCTCGCATCCGCTGACGTTGCTGTTCAACCGCGTCGGCGTGTATATCTCGATGACGCACATCCTGCTGCCGTTCATGATCCTGCCGCTGTACAGCGTGATGAAGTCGATCCCGCCGACCTACCAGCGCGCGGCCGTGTCGCTCGGCAGCCATCCGTTCGCCGCGTTCTGGCGCGTGTACGTGCCGCAGACCTATCCGGGCGTCGGCGCGGGCGCGCTGCTCGTGTTCATCCTCGCGATCGGCTACTACATCACGCCTGCGCTGCTCGGCGGGCCGAACGACCAGATGGTCAGCTACTACGTCGCGTACTTCACGAACGTGACGATCAACTGGGGCATGGCGTGCGCACTTGGCGGGCTGCTGCTCGCGGCGACGCTCGTGCTGTACGCGATCTACGGCCGCTTCACCCGCTCGAACGTGAGCCTCGGCTAAGCGCGCAACAACGGAACGGAAAGGGATTCGACCATGAAACTGCTCGCCAGGCCGCTGTTCGCGCCGCACATGTCGTTCGTCGAGCGCGCGTGGTACGTCGCATTGCGCGTGCTCGTCGTGCTGACGCTGCTGTACCTGATCCTGCCGGTGCTCGCGATCGTGCCGCTGTCGTTTTCGTCGAGCACGTTCCTCGTCTATCCGATCCCGGGCTTCTCGATGCGCTGGTACGAGAACCTGATCGCGTCGGACGAGTGGCGGATGGCCGCGAAGAACAGCTTCATCGTCGCGCCGTCGGCAACCGTCGTCGCGACCGTGCTCGGCACGCTCGCCGCGATCGGCCTCACGAAGGCCGACTTCCGCGGCAAGGCGCTGCTGATGGCCGTGCTGCTGTCGCCGATGATCGTGCCGGTCGTCGTGGTCGGCGTCGGCATGTACCTGTTCTTCGCGCCGCTCGGGCTCGCGAATACCTATACGGGGCTGATCGCCGCGCACGCGGCACTCGGCGTGCCGTTCGTCGTGACGACGGTCGCGGCGACGCTGCAGGGTTTCAACCAGAATCTCGTACGCGCGAGCCTGTCGCTCGGCGCGAATCCGGTGTCGACCTTCTTCCGCGTGACGCTGCCGGTGATCGCGCCGGGCGTGATGTCGGGCGCGCTGTTCGCGTTCGCGACGTCGTTCGATGAAGTGGTCGTCACGCTGTTTCTCGCGGGCGCGGACCAGACGACGCTGCCGCGCCAGATGTTCACGGGCATCCGCGAGAACATCAGCCCGACGATCGCCGCGCTCGCGACGATCCTGATCATCTTCTCGACGAGCCTGCTGCTCGCGCTCGAATGGCTGCGCGGACGCAATGCGCGGCGCGCGGTGACCTGATCCGATTTGGCGCGACGGCGGCGCACGCACGCCGCGCATCGGCGCATCGGGTTCCGATGCGCGGTGCCGCCGGCAGACGCGGCCGGGCCGGCCGCCCGCGCCGGCACGACGAGGACGGGCACGCGCCCGGAAGGCCAGCCGGCGTGCCGGATCGTCGATCGTTGTGCGCTCAACGATGCCGCGCGTCAAGCACGGCATCGCGCAAGCTTTCGTTTCGCTGACTGACGAGGCGGCCGCCTGCACGTTCGATGCGGCTCTGCAACAATACGGATCGCGGCTGCGCGCGCGCCGGTCCTGCCGTCCGGAACGCACGCCGCCGCGCCGCTCAATCCGCGACGCCGCGCGTCGCCCGTCAGCCGAGCCTCATCTTGTCCGAATTCGCATCCTCCGCCGGCGCCCGGGAGCCGGCCGTCAACTGGCGCGCGATGTCCGCCGTGCTGCTGGCCGTCGCGCTCGCGACGCTCGACACCGCGATCGCGAACACCGCACTGCCCGCGATCGCCGCCGACCTGCATGCGTCGCCGGCCGCGTCCGTGTGGATCATCAATGCGTACCAGCTCGCGATGGTCGCGACGCTGCTGCCGTTCGCGTCGCTCGGCGACATCGTCGGCCACAAGCGCGTGTATATCGCCGGGCTCGCGGTGTTCACGCTCGCATCGCTCGGTTGTTCGCTCGCGTCGACGCTGCCGATGCTGACGGCCGCGCGGATCGTGCAGGGCTTCGGCGCGAGCGCGATCATGAGCGTCAACGTCGCGCTGATCCGCGGCCTGTTTCCCGCGCACCGGCTCGGGCGCGGAGTCGGCTTCAACGCGCTCGTCGTCGGCGTGTCGTTCGCGGTGGGGCCGACGATCGCGTCGCTGATCCTGTCGGTCGCCGCATGGCCGTGGCTGTTCGCGGTGAACGTGCCGCTCGGCGTGTTCGCGCTCGCCGTGGCGATTCCGTCGCTGCCGCAGACGGCGCGCGGCAAGCATGCGTTCGATCCGGTTGCCGCACTGTTCAACGTGATCACGTTCGCGTCGCTGATCTTCGCGCTCGGCGAATTCGCGCAGCGCGGGCCGCTTTCCGTCGTGTTCGCGGCGGCGGCGGTTGCGCTCGCGTTCGGCTGGCTGCTGATCCGCCGCCAGGCAGGGCACCCGGCGCCGATGCTGCCGGTCGATCTGTTTCGCCGACCCGTGTTCACGCTGTCCGCGCTGACCGCCGTGTGCGCGTTCGCCGCGCAGGGGCTCGCGTTCGTGTCGCTGCCGTTCTATTTCGAAACCGTCCTGCATCGCAACGCGGTCGAGACGGGGTTCCTGATGACGCCGTGGTCGGCGATCGTCGCGCTCGCCGCGCCGATCGCGGGCCGCCTGTCGGATCGATACCCGGCCGGCCTGCTCGGTGCGATCGGGCTCGCGCTGCTGAGCGCGGGCATGGTGTCGCTCGCCGCACTGCCGGCGGCGCCGAACGTATTCGACATCGGCTGGCGGATGATGCTGTGCGGCGCGGGCTTCGGCTTCTTCCAGTCGCCGAACCTGAAGGCGCTGATGTCGAGCGCGCCGCCCGAGCGCAGCGGCGGCGCGAGCGGAATCATCGCGACCGCGCGGCTGATCGGGCAGGCAACGGGCGCGGCGCTCGTCGCGCTGTCGTTCGGGATCGCGGGGCGTCACGGGCCGACGCTCGCGCTGATGCTCGGCGCGGGTTTCGCAGGTGCTGCGAGCGTCGCGAGCGGATTGCGGCTGTTTGCACCGTCGCATCGGAGCGGTGTGCCGGCCGCGCCGGAGCCTGTGAACGAGCGTGCGACGGAGTAGGGTGATGCGCGAATTCCGCGCGACCTGAAGGCGACAAGGCCGGCGCGCGGCAAATCACTGCCGCGCGCCGGCCTTTACATATCGCTCAGAACCCGCCCGACTTGATCAGCTGGTTGAGGTTCGCGATGTTCAGGCTGCCGAAGCCGGTCGTCAGATCCCAGCCGGTGCCGGCGGTGTAGCCATACCCCTGATAGCCGTTGTTACCCGACACGACGTCATAGCGCACGAGCGACCGGTTCGACGGAATCGCGCGATACAGGTTGCCGGCCGGGAAACCGAGGCCCGTGCCGTTCGCCGCGAGCAGGCGCGCCCAGAAGCCCGTGAAGATCGGCGCGGCGAGACTCGTGCCGCCGATCTGCTGCAACTGGCCGTAGTTGTAGATGTACGCGCCCGTGCTTTGCGCGGCGTCGAACGACACGTCCGGCAACTGGCGGCTGCTGCCCGACTGCCACGACGGCGCGGGCAGGATCGTGCTGACGCCGCCGCCCGTCGCCCACAGCTTGCCGTTGCCGTCGAGGCCTTCGTTCCACACCGTTTCGTTCGAGAATGCGCCCGCCGACGTCGTGTAGAGCGTCGTGCCGCCGATCGCGAGCACGTGCGGCGACGAAGCCGGCCACGACACCGTGTAGTTCGAGCCGTCCGGGTAGCCGCGGTTGTTGCACTCGTACACGCCTTCGTCGCCCGACGAAACCGAGAACGTCTGGCCTTGCGCCGCGGCCGTCGTGAAGATCTGCTCTTCGGCGTCGAGCGTGCCGTCCGCGTTCGCGTCGGTTTCGCACCAGCCGAGCGACACGTTGATCACCTTCGCGGTGTTGTCCGACACCGCGCGGTTGAATGCCTGCGTGAGCCCCGTGTTGCCGGCGGCGTTGAGGTCCGCCATATAGAACACGAGCTTGCCGACCTGGCCGCCGGCCGAGCCGACGATCGACTGGCTGTCGAGATCCCATTCGCCCTGGCCGTCCTGGTCGTCGCTGTAGCTGCCGCTCGTGCCGTTGGTCTTGACGGTCTGCGTCGAGACCGTGCCGTAACCGTTGCTCGACGTGAACTGCTTCAGGTCCTGCAGCGTCTGCGATACGCCGCCGATCGTGATGATGCCGACGGTCACGCCGGCCGCGGTCGGCACGCCGGTTGCGTTGTAGAGGCCCGGGAATTCCTTCGGATAGTGGCCGGTCGCCGTGCCGGCCGCGAGTGCCTGCGGCTTCGCCACGTTGCCGATGCGCAGCATCGGCCGTGCGCGCGCGACGTTCTGCAGCCCGAGCACCGAGCCGACGACGTCGCCGAGCGCGCTCGGTACCTGTGCGGTCGATGCATTCGCGAAGCCCGAGCGGCCCGCGTACTCGAAGTGCACGAGCGACGTGTTGAACGCGGTCTTCACCGTGCCGGCCGTGCCGCGCGCGGACACCAGCAGCCGGTTTGGCGCGACCTCGATGTTCACGAAGCCGCTCTTGCGCAGATAGTCGACGACCGACTTCACCTGCGCGTCGGTCGGCGCGTAGCTGGCGAGGAACTGCTCGTGCGTCAGGTACTGGCGGTAATGCGCGCTACCGGGCCGGTTCACGTCGCGCGCCAGTTGCTTGAGCTGCGCGGCGTTGCGCAGCTTCAGGCTGACGACGACGTCCGTCGTCTCGCCGGCCGCGAGTTCGAGCGACGGCGCCGCGCTGCGCGCCATCAACTGCGGGCCGGTCAGAAAGGCCTTCGTGTGGGTATCGACCCAGTCCGTCGTCGCGTGCGCCGCGCCGGCGGCGAGTACGAGCGGCCACGCGCACGCAAGGCGGCGGGGCGACGGAAGGGGCAGGGAAAACCAGGCGTTCCTTTTCATCGGGAGTCCTTTTTAGGAGAGACGACGTTGCTGGAGCCCACGGCCCTTGTGGGGCCGCGAGCGGTGACGAGCGTAGGGCGTCGGTGCCGTTCAGGTAGCTGCCAGTTTCCATAGCTGTCAGTTCTGACATCGGCGTGCGGAATCGCGCGTAGAGCACGGTGAACGTGACGAGCGGCGGGCGCCGACGAGGGAACCGGTTCGCGACACGACGGCACGACGATGCGCGGCGTTCGCGCGCACGAGTCGTTCGCCGCAGCGCCGGAACGTGCGCGACGACGTCGCGGACCGGCATGCGCATGCGTGCTTCGCGACCGCGCGTGGGCGCATGCCGAGTCGCACTATGTGGTCAAACGATGCGATGCGGGCCGAGCCGCTTCGCGCATGCACAAAAACAGGGCGGGCCGATCCCGAACGTTTCCCGAACTGTGGAACAGCACGTGGCCCAGTCTTGCAGGCGGCTTTCGGATGCGAGGCCGCCGTCGTGAATTAGAGCGAACATTCGAATTCGGACGGGCGAGGCAGGCGTGGTCCGGTGGCACGCGAAGTCTTCGGCAAGCCTGCTTCCCGCGCGATTGCGCCCGACGCGAAGTGCGTCGCATGCGTCAGCGGCGCGCCTCGACATCCGCGAAATTCCCCCTTGACTCTCGCCGTTCAGCAGATATCCTTCAACCCATAACCAACGGGTTATGAATCAGGACATGCAGAACGCTCACGACATGCTTTTCAGGACGCTTGCCGATCCGACGCGCCGCGCGCTTTTCGAGCGGCTGTGCGAGGAAGGCGAGCTGACGGTTGCCGCGCTGACGGCCCATGCGGGCGTCTCGCAGCCGGCCGTGTCGAAGCATCTCGGCGTACTGAAGCTGGCCGGGCTCGTGAATGACCGTCACGAAGGCCGGCAGACGCACTACAGCGCACAGCCGCAAGCGCTGGCCCCGCTGATCGACTGGACGAGCCAGATGGCAGGCTTCTGGCAGAACCGGTTCGACGCCCTCGAAGATCTGCTCAGAAGGATGGATCAGTAATGAACCAGGCCACTACCGAAACGCGCTCCGTCGTCGTCGAACGGGAGCTGTCCCATCCGCCGGAGAAGATCTGGCGCGCGCTCACGCAACCGCACCTGATCGAGGCGTGGCTGATGAAGAGCGACTTCGAGCCCGTCGCGGGGCGTGCATTCAGCTTCCGCGCGGACTGGGGCTCGGTCGACTGCACGGTCCAGACGATCGAGCCGCACCGCACACTGTCCTATACGTGGGCCGCTTACGGCCTCGAAAGCGTCGTCACGTGGACGCTCACCCCGACGCCGGCCGGCACGCGCCTGCGCATGGAGCAGGTCGGCTTCCGCGCGGATCAGGAGCAGGCGTACCGCGGCGCGCAGCACGGCTGGGTACGGTTCTTCGAGTCGCTCGAGCAGGTGCTGGCGCGCCCCGACGAAGGCACGGAGGCCCGCGCATGAGTACAACGAACCTTCAACCGTCGGAGCGCATCGACGCGCTGATCGCCGGCATCGCCGACTGGCGCGGCCGGATTTTCGCCGACCTCCGCCAGACGATCCTCGCTGCCGACGACGGCATCGTCGAGGAATGGAAATGGATGGGCAGCCCCGTGTGGTCGCGCGACGGGATGATCGCGGTCGCGAACGCGCACAAGGGCAAGGTGAAGCTGACGTTCATGCACGGCGCGCATCTACCCGATCCTGGCGGGCTGTTCAATGATGGCCTCGAAGGCAATGCGCGGCGCGCGATCGATTTCTTCGAAGGCGACCGGATCGACAAGCGGGCGCTGAAGACCCTCGTGCGCGCGGCGATCGAATACAACCGCACCCATCTGAAGAAGAACGCACGAGGAGCGGGCGCGAAGGCGCGCGGCGACAAGGCGGCATGACGCGCCGGACGACCGGCAACATCGCGTAACGCGATGAACCAAAAAAAGCCCGACACGAAGTCGGGCATCCAAATCGGCCGCAACCGCCCGCGAGGCGGCTGCGGCACCTGCAAAAGCAGGGCGCTTACGCTGCGAGCAGCGAGCGCAGCACGAACGGCAGGATACCGCCGTGCTTGTAGTAGTCGACTTCGATCGGCGTATCGATGCGCAGCAGCACCTGCACGCGCTGCGTTTCGCCGTTCTTGCGGTTGATCACGAGCGTGACGTCCTGCTGCGGCTTGAAGTCGTCGCCGAGGCCCTCGATGTCGTACGTCTCGTCGCCGGTGATGCCGAGCGACTGGACGCTGTCCGAGCCCTTGAACTGCAGCGGCAGCACACCCATGCCGACCAGGTTCGAACGGTGGATCCGCTCGAAGCTGCGTGCGATCACGGCCTTCACGCCGAGCAGTTGCGTGCCCTTCGCGGCCCAGTCGCGCGACGAGCCCGTGCCGTACTCTTCGCCCGCGAACACGACGGTCGGCGTATCGGCGGCGATGTATTGCATCGCTGCATCATAGATCGACTGCTGTTCGCCGCTCGGCTGGTGGATCGTCAGGCCGCCTTCGACGCGCGTGCCGTCCGCCTTCACCGGGATCATCAGGTTCTTGATCCGGACGTTCGCGAACGTGCCGCGCATCATCACGTCGTGGTTGCCGCGGCGCGAGCCGTAGCTGTTGAAGTCGGCCTTCTGCACGCCGTTTTCCTTCAGCCACTTGCCTGCCGGCGAGTCTTCCTTGATCGAGCCTGCCGGGCTGATGTGGTCGGTCGTGACCGAGTCGCCGAAGATGCCCAGTGCGCGCGCGCCCTTGACCGACGGGATCGAAGCGGCCGGTTCCATCGAGAAGTCGTTGCCGAAGAACGGCGGCTCGGCGATGTACGTCGACTTCGGCCAGTCGTAGACCTGGCCCGATTCTCCCTCGATCTTGCTCCAGAGATCGCCCTTCTTGGTCAGCTTCGCGTAGTTGTCCTCGAACTTCTTCGGATCGAGCGCGAACTTGAGCAGCGCCTGGATTTCGTCGCTCGTCGGCCAGATGTCGCCGAGGTAGATGTCGCGGCCGCCCTTGCCCTTGCCGACCGGCTCGGTCATCAGGTCGCGCGTGATGTTGCCGGCGATCGCGTACGCGACGACGAGCGGCGGCGACGCGAGGAAGTTCGCGCGGATGTTCGGGTGGATACGCGCTTCGAAGTTACGGTTGCCCGACAGCACGGCTGCCGCGACGAGGTCGTTCTTCGTGATCGCTTCGTTCAGTTCCGGCGTCAGGTCGCCCGCGTTGCCGATACAGGTCGTGCAGCCGTAGGCGGCGACTTCGAAGCCGAGCTTCGACAGGTAGGGCAGCAGGCCCGTCTTCGTCAGGTACTCGGTGACGATGCGCGATCCCGGCGCGAGCGACGTCTTGATGTGCGGCGCGACGGTCAGGCCGGCTTCGACGGCCTTCTTCGCGAGCAGGCCGGCAGCCAGCAGCACGCTCGGGTTCGACGTGTTCGTGCACGACGTGATCGCGGCGATCAGCACGTCGCCGTTCTTCACGTCGACGCCGTTGCTCGTCGTGTACTGCGTGTTCAGGTCGTCCGCCTTCTTCGCGAAGCCGTTTTCCGCGACCGGCTTCGAGAACAGGTCGGTGAACGTCGACTTGACGTTGCCGATCTCGATGCGGTCCTGCGGGCGCTTCGGGCCGGCCAGCGACGGTGCGACCGTCGCGAGGTCGAGCGTGACCGTCTTCGTGTAGTCGATGTCGCCGGCCTTCGGGATGCCGAACAGCTTCTGCGCCTTGAAGTAGTTTTCGAACGCGGCGATTTCCGCCTTCGTGCGGCCCGTGCCTTCGAAGTAGTCGATCGTCTTTTCGTCGACCGGGAAGAAGCCCATCGTCGCGCCGTATTCCGGCGCCATGTTGCCGATCGTTGCGCGGTCCGGCAGCGACAGCGACTTCGTGCCTTCGCCGAAGAACTCGACGAACTTGCCGACGACCTTCTCCTTGCGCAGCATTTCGGTGATCGTCAGCACGAGGTCGGTGGCCGTCACGCCTTCGCGCAGCTTGCCCTTCAGCTCGACGCCGACGACGTCCGGCGTCAGGAAGTACACCGGCTGGCCGAGCATGCCGGCTTCGGCTTCGATGCCGCCCACGCCCCAGCCGACCACGCCGATGCCGTTGATCATCGTCGTGTGGCTGTCCGTGCCGACGAGGGTATCCGGGTAGTACACGGTGTCGCCGCCGTCCGCCTTCTTGTGGACGCCGCGCGCGAGATATTCGAGGTTCACCTGGTGGACGATGCCGACGCCCGGCGGCACGACCTTGAACGTGTCGAAGGCCTGCATGCCCCACTTCATGAACTGGTAGCGCTCGTTGTTGCGCTGGAATTCCAGTTTCATGTTCAGGTCGAGCGCGTCCTTCTGGCGGAAGTAGTCGATCTGGACCGAGTGGTCGACGACGAGATCGACCGGGACCAGCGGCTCGATCTTCTTCGGGTTCTTGCCGGTGCGCTCGGCGACGCCGCGCATGGCCGCGATGTCGGCGAGCAGCGGCACGCCCGTGAAGTCCTGCAGCACGACGCGCGACACCACGAACGGAATCTCGTCGACGCGCTTCGCGGTCGGCTTCCAGTTCGCGAGCTGCTCGATGTGCTCTTCGGTGATTTTCTTGCCGTCGTAGTTGCGCAGCACGGACTCGAGCACGATACGGATCGACACCGGCAGGCGTTCGATCTTCGTCTTCAGCTCCTTGCCGAGTTGCGGCAGCGAATAGAACTTGCCTTTGCCGGAACCGCTGTCGAATTCCTTGAGGGTCTTGTGGAGATTGTGGGCCATGGTGATTTTCCTGGGTTTAAGGCTAGGAAACAACGTGTCCTGTAGATGACGGCTATATCACATACAAGTCGACGTACTCATCGACCGGCATCGCTTCGAGCTTTGCCTGGTCCAGCGACACGTCGAGAATCGCTTGTTGCTGCTTGGCCGGGAAGCGGCGGGCGAGGTTGGTCCGGAACTTCTCGACCAGCAGCGGGATGCCGTCCGCGCGGCGTCGCTTGTGGCCTAGCGGATACTCGACCACCACCTCGGCAAGCTTCGATCCGTCCGTGAATTCGATCGTCAGCGCATTCGCGATCGAGCGCTTGTCCGGATCGTGGTAATCCTTCGTGAACTGCGGATCCTCGACGCACACGGTTTTCGCGCGCAGCGCGTCGATGCGTGGGTCCGCTGCGGCCGCATCCTCGTAGTCGGCCGCGGTCAGCCGGCCGAACAGCAGCGGCACGGCGACCATGTACTGGATGCAGTGGTCGCGGTCAGCCGGATTGGCGAGCGGGCCCTGCTTGTCGATGATGCGGATCGCGGCCGCATGCGTGCGGATCGTGACCCGGCCGATGTCGTCGGTCGTGCGGCCCGCCGCGGCGAGCTGCGCGTGCAGTTGCAGCGCGGCCTCGGCGGCCGTCTGCGCATGGAATTCGGCGGGGAACGCGATCTTGAACAGCACGTTTTCCATCACGTACGTGCCGTACGGGCGCTGGAAGCGGAACGGCTGCCCGTTGAAGAGTACGTCGTAGAAGCCCCAGGTCTTCGCGGTGAGCACCGACGGGTAGCCCATTTCGCCCGTTTTCGCGATCAGCGCGAGGCGCACCGCGCGGGACGTGGCATCGCCGGCCGCCCACGACTTGCGCGAGCCCGTGTTCGGTGCGTGGCGGTAGGTGCGCAGCGCGTGGCCGTCGACGAACGCGTTGGATACCGCGTTGATCAGCTCGTCGCGCGTGAGCCCGAGCAGCCGGCCGACGACGGCCGTCGACGCGACTTTCACGAGCAGCACGTGGTCGAGCCCGACCGCATTGAACGAATTCTCGAGTGCGAGGCAGCCCTGGATCTCGTGGGCCTGGATCATCGCGACCAGCACGTCGCGCATGAGCAGCGGCTTCCGGCCGGCCGCGACGGCCGTGCGGGAGAGCCAGTCGGCCGTCGCCAGGATCCCGCCGAGATTGTCGGACGGATGACCCCATTCGGCGGCGAGCCAGGTGTCGTTGAAGTCCAGCCAGCGGATCATCGCGCCGATGTCGAACGCGGCCTGGACGGGATCGAGCTGGAAGGACGTGCCGGGCACCTTCGCGCCGTTCGGCACGATCGTGCCGGGCACGACGGGGCCGAGCAGCTTGGTGCAGGCAGGGTAGGACAGCGCCTCGAGTCCGCATCCGAGCGTGTCGATCAGGCAATGACGCGCCGTCTCCAGCGCGAGCGCGCTGTCGATGCCGGTGTTCAGCACGTAGTCGACGATATCGACGAGTACCGTATCCGGAGCAGGGCGGACGTTGGAGACCGGGGCGGACATCGAGGGGCCGGGGAGGAACGCGCTTAGTTCGTTGCCGGCTTCAGCTCGTTCGACTGCGTCGGTGCCGGCGTGCCTTGCGCCATTTCCGGCGTCACGCACTCGTCCGCGAGGCGCTCGCCGCCGTTCGCGTCGGAGAACAGCATCGCCTTGGACGGGATCACGACCAGCTTGAAGCCTGCTGCCGGATCGTAGAACGTGTCGGCGCCCGTCGTCGTGGCTTGACGCGGCAGCTTGTAGTTCTTCTTCGCCCAGTGAACCGTGACGACCTGGTCGCGCTTCATGTCGCCGGCGAGGTCGAACGACAGGCCATCCTTACAGGCCCACTTGACCGCGCCGTCCGGTACCGGATCGACCTTGGCAGCGGCGCGCGCCTGCGCCTTCTTGCTGCGCGGGATGATGCGCTTGGCCGGCGCCGGGCGCTTGGCCGCGGCCTTCTTCGCGGTCGTGCTGGCCGTACCCTGGGCAAACGCGCTCGGAGCCGAGACCAGCATCGTGGCGGACAAGGCGCCGATGGCGGTAGCGATCAGGAGTTTCTTCATGGAGTCAGAACCTTTCGATAATCAGTTGACAAGGGCCGGCAATCGAAGCTGCCGGCCGGTTTGAAACTGCACGCGCCCCGAAAGCGCGCAGCGGCCGCTATTTTCACCTATTTGGCCGCGCATATTTCAGGTTTTCGGGCTCCGTTACGTTTTTTGTCGTTTCGCAAACCTCTGTCCGGTTCGCGCCTCGGCGAATGCATGAAATTCGTGTATCGGCCGGCGGCGCGCGCTCACTGCGCGTCGCCCGCGGCGGCCGGGCCGAACAGCGGCGCGGCCTCGGTCGGTACGGGCTGGCCGGTGGCCCGCGCGCGGCGCAGCACCGACCAGTAATAGCGATAGCTCGCGCGATCGTGCAGCGTATCACCGTGGCGCGTCGGGCCCCAGTCGGCGGCCTGCGCGGCGAGCAGGATCTCGGCGGCCAGCACGACCTCGTCGGTGCGCGGCGCGAATGCGTCGACGATCGGGCGGATCTGCGCGGGGTGGATGCTCCACATCCGCGTGAACGCGAATTCGTCGCGCGCGCGGCGTGCATCGGCGGCGACGACGCCCATGTCGCGCACCTCGGTCGTCACGTTGTGCGACGGCGTCTTGCCGTGCGAGTGGCAGGCCGCGGCGATTTCCAGCTTCGCGCGGCGCACGAGCGGGTGTTCGAACTGGCCGGGCGAGCGCATCGCGGCATCGGGAATCGCGCCGTGGTGCGCGGAGACGAAATCCATCAGCCCGAAGCTCAACGTGCCGACCATCGGCAGCGCGGCGAGGGCGGCCGCCTGCGCGAGCGCGCCGTGCGTCTCGACCAGCACGTCGACCGGGATCGGCTGCGCGATGCCGAGCTCGCGGCGCGTGCCTTCGATGAACGCGGCCATTTCGGCCGCGTCGGCGGCGTTCGCGATCTTCGGGAGCGTGATGTAGGCGGGGGCGCGGGCGGCGCGCAGCACGATGCGGACATCGTCGCGCCAGTGCGGGTGGGAAAAGTCGTGGATCCGGACGCCGACGCGCCCGAAGCGGTTCTCGGCGCTGCCGAGCAGCTCGGCGACGAGTTCCGCGTGCGCGGCTTCCTGGCCGACGGCCGCGCCGTCCTCGCAGTCGAGCGTGATGTCGAATACGGGGCCCGTTTCGACCTGCAGCGCGAGCGACTTGCGCATCAGCTTCTCGCTGCCCGCGTAGTGATCGCAGCATGGCAGGATCGCGGGCGGGGACGCCCCGTCGTACAGCACTTGTGCAGGAGTGAGCGCGGCCATCTCTTCTACGTCAGGGAAGCGGGTCAACGTGGAGAAAATCGGATTCGGGCGCGTTCTGGGCCGATGCGCGGGGCGCACGAGGCGGCAAAACGTGCCCGGATCGGATCGGGCGGCAGGGCCGGCGGCTTGCCGGCCCTGCGATGACGAGCGCCCGGAGGCTGCCCGTCACGGTACTGAAATTAGTTCTTCAGCAGGTGGGCGACGCCATCGCGCTCTTCGAGCAGCTCGGCCAGCGTGCCGTCCATCTTTTCGCGCGAGAACGCGTCGATTTCCAGGCCTTCGACGCGCTTGTACTCGCCGTTTTCGCAAACGACCGGCACACCGTAGATGATGTCTTCGGGGATGCCGTACGAGCCGTCCGACGGGATGCCCATCGTGACCCACTTGCCGTTCGTGCCGAGCACCCAGTCACGGACGTGGTCGATCGCCGCGTTGGCTGCCGATGCGGCCGACGACAGGCCGCGCGCTTCGATGATCGCCGCGCCGCGCTTGCCGACGGTCGGGATGAACGTGTCGCGGTTCCACACGTCGTCGTTGATCAGCTTCAGCATCGATTCGCCTTCGGCGGTCGCGAAGCGGAAGTCCGGGTACATCGTCGGCGAGTGGTTGCCCCACACGGCGAGCTTCTCGATCGATGCGACCGGCTTGCCCGACTTGGCGGCGAGCTGCGACAGCGCGCGGTTGTGGTCGAGGCGCAGCATGGCCGTGAAGTTCTTCTTCGGCAGGTCCGGTGCCGACTTCATCGCGATGTACGCGTTCGTGTTCGCCGGGTTGCCGACGACCAGCACCTTCACGTCGCGGCTCGCGACTTCGTTCAGCGCAGCGCCCTGAACCGTGAAGATTTCGGCGTTCGCCGACAGCAGATCCTTGCGCTCCATGCCCTTCGAGCGCGGACGCGCACCGACCAGCAGCGCGACGTCGGCGTCCTTGAATGCAACCTTCGGATCGTCGGTGATCACGACGCCCGCGAGCAGCGGGAACGCGCAATCGTCGAGCTCCATCACGACGCCTTTGACGGCGGCTTGGGCTTGCGGGAGGTCGAGCAGTTGCAGGATGACCGGCTGGTCCTTGCCGAGCAGGTCGCCGTTCGCGATGCGGAACAGCAGGGAGTAAGCGATTTGACCTGCGGCGCCGGTGACGGCAACGCGCTTTGCGGGCTTAGCCATTGAAAATCTCCAGGACGGGTGAAGCGTTGGACGCTAGCGAAAACGCCATTCTATGCGCGTTGTGCGTAACGTTGCAGTGAAGCAGGGCGGAGGACTCGCGATGGCAGACGCGGTGAACCTGGAGACGGCCGTGGCACGTAGCCTGGGACGCGCTTTTGCACCCGCGAACCCTTGCTCGACCGGGAGTGTAGGAGCCGTCACGCGCAAAGTCAAACGGTATCATATGTCTTATATAAGACAGATGTTTTGCCGAAATTGAGTGGACGAAAAAGTGCGGTTTGTGATGAAATGCGCGCCATGACATCGAACCAGGCGAATACCGCGAATCAGACCGGCGCAGGCGGCCCAGGGCAGCCGGGCGCGGGCGATTCCGCGCCTTCGCCCGCGGCATCCGCGTCGCCGACGTTCAGCCCGTTATACCAGCAGATCAAGTCATTGATCACGCAAAGTCTCGAAACCGGCGAATGGAAGCCGGGCGAGATCATTCCGAGCGAAGTGGAGCTCGCCGCCCGTTACAAGGTCAGCCAGGGCACTGTTCGCAAGGCGATCGACGAACTGGCCGCCGAAAACCTCGTGGTCCGGCGGCAGGGCAAGGGTACTTTTGTTGCAACGCACAACGAGGATCGCGCGCAATTCCGCTTCCTGCGTCTGCTTGCCGACGACGGTGCCGAGCACCCGCACGTGAGCCGCCTGCTCGAATGCCGGCGCCTGCGTGCGCCGGCCGAGATCGCGCGGCAGCTCGACCTGAAGCCGGCCGATCCCGTCGTGCAGGTGCGCCGCCTGCTGGAGTTCGACAGCGAGGTGACGGTGCTCGACGAGATCTGGCTGCCGGGCGCGATGTTTCGCGGGCTCACGTTCGAGCGGTTGAGCGAGTACAAGGGGCCGCTCTACGCGATGTTCGAGACGGAGTTCGGCACGCGGATGATCCGCGCGACGGAGAAGATCCGCGCGGTCGCGGCGGATCCGGCGGTGGCCGACCTGCTGCATGTGCCCGCGGGTTTCCCGTTGCTGTCGGTCGAGCGCGTGTCCTATACGTACGGGGATCGGCCGGTGGAAGTGCGGCGCGGCTGGTATGTCACAACCGGGTACTACTATCAGAATGACTTGAGCTGACGACGGTTCGGCTCAGGCCGAGTGCATTCGCGTTTCCCACGCTCGCGAAGCACGTTTCGGGCCGCCTTTGTTCTCGTTCGCGCAACTATCCAGAGCAGACTTTCGCTGCAGCGCGATATAAAAAGGCGCTAAAATCGCGGATTAGTGTGACAACATAGTAGGGGTCTAGCATGACTGACGCAGTAAGAAAACCGAGGCCGGAATACCGGAACATCGGATTCGGCGATATCACGATGAAATATCGCATGCCGCTGGCAGCGACTTTGTCGATCCTCCATCGAGTCAGCGGCGCGCTGCTGTTCCTGTTCCTGCCGTTCCTGCTGTTCCTCTTCGACCAGAGCCTGACGTCCGAGCTCAGCTTCGAAGTCTTCAAGGCCTTCCTCTCCAACATCGTCGTCAAGCTGATCGTCCTCGCGTTGTCCTGGGCTTTCTTCCACCATTTCTGCGCCGGCATTCGCCACCTGCTGATGGACGTCAACCACGACGCCGTCACGAAGGAAAGCGGCAAGCGGACGGCAGTCGTCGTCTTTGTCGTCTCGATCGCGCTGACGATCGCCATGGCACTCAAACTGTTCGGAGCGTTCTAAGAAAATGGCAGCCAATAACCGAATCGGCTCGAAGCGCCTCGTCGTCGGCGCGCACTACGGCCTGCGCGACTGGCTCGCGCAGCGCATCACCGCCGCGATCATGGCGGTCTACACGGTCATCCTGCTCGTCCTGTTTTTCGGCGCGCACGACTTCTCGTACGAAGGCTGGGCGTCGATCTTCTCCGCGCAATGGATGAAGCTCGCGACCTTCGTGATGCTGCTTTCCCTCTTCTACCACGCATGGGTCGGCGTGCGCGACATCTGGATGGATTACGTGAAGCCCGTCGGTGTGCGCCTGCTGCTGCAATCGCTGACCATCGTCTGGCTGCTCGCATGTGCGGGCTACGCCGCGCAGATTCTCTGGAGAGTGTAAAGAATGGCTGCAATCAAAACTTCCCTCCCGCGTCGCAAGTTCGATGTCGTGATCGTCGGCGCGGGCGGCTCCGGCTTGCGCGCGGCGCTGCAACTGTCGCGCGCGGGCCTGTCGGTCGGCGTGCTGTCGAAGGTGTTCCCGACGCGTTCGCACACGGTGGCCGCGCAGGGCGGCATCGGTGCGTCGCTCGGCAACATGAGCGAAGACAACTGGCACTTCCACTTCTACGACACGATCAAGGGCTCCGACTGGCTCGGCGACCAGGACGCGATCGAATTCATGTGCCGTGAAGCGCCGAACGTCGTGTACGAACTCGAGCACTTCGGCATGCCGTTCGACCGCAACGCGGACGGCACGATCTACCAGCGCCCGTTCGGCGGCCACACCGCGAACTACGGCGAGAAGCCGGTCCAGCGCGCATGCGCGGCCGCCGACCGTACCGGTCACGCGCTGCTGCACACGCTGTACCAGCAGAACGTCGAGGCGAAGACGCAGTTCTTCGTCGAATGGATGGCGCTCGACCTGATCCGCGACGCGGACGGCGACGTGCTCGGCGTGACGGCCCTCGAGATGGAGACGGGCGACGTCTACATCATGGAAGGCAAGACGACGCTGTTCGCGACGGGCGGCGCAGGCCGGATCTTCGCGGCATCGACCAACGCGTTCATCAACACCGGCGACGGCCTCGGCATGGCCGCGCGTTCGGGCATCGCGCTGCAGGACATGGAGTTCTGGCAGTTCCACCCGACCGGCGTGGCCGGCGCGGGCGTGCTGATCACCGAAGGCGTGCGCGGCGAAGGCGGCATCCTGCGCAATGCGAACGGCGAGCGCTTCATGGAGCGCTATGCACCGACGCTGAAGGATCTGGCGCCGCGTGACTTCGTGTCGCGCTCGATGGACCAGGAAATCAAGGAAGGCCGCGGCGTGGGTCCGAACAAGGATCACGTGCTGCTCGACCTGTCGCACATCGGCGCCGAGACGATCATGAAGCGTCTGCCGTCGATCCGCGAAATCGCGCTGAAGTTCGCGAACGTCGATGCGATCAAGGAGCCGATCCCGGTCGTCCCGACGATCCACTACCAGATGGGCGGCATCCCGACCAACATCCACGGTCAGGTCGTCGGCACGTCGCGCGATCACAAGGAACCGGTCAACGGCTTCTACGCAGTGGGCGAGTGCTCGTGCGTGTCCGTGCACGGCGCGAACCGCCTCGGCACGAACTCGCTGCTGGACCTCGTGGTGTTCGGCCGTGCGGCCGGCAACCACATCGTCGAGCACGTGAAGAACCAGAAGGAACACAAGCCGCTGCCGGCCGATGCAGGCGAATTCTCGCTGGCGCGCCTGAACAAGCTCGACAAGTCGACGTCGGGCGAATACACGCAGGACGTCGCGAACGACATCCGCGCGACGATGCAGAAGCATGCAGGCGTGTTCCGCACGTCGGCGCTGCTGAAGGAAGGCGTCGACCAGATGGCCGGCCTGGCGGCGCGCGTGGAAAGCATCCACCTGAAGGACAAGTCGAAGGTGTTCAACACCGCGCGCGTCGAAGCGCTCGAGCTGGAGAACCTGATCGAAGTCGCCCGCGCGACGATGGTGTCGGCGGAAGCGCGCAAGGAAAGCCGCGGCGCGCATGCACACAGCGACTACGAACACCGCGACGACGAGAACTGGCTGCGCCACACGCTGTGGTACAGCGAAGGCGATCGCCTCGACTACAAGCCGGTTCAAATGAAGCCGCTGACGGTCGAATCCGTGCCGCCGAAGCCGCGCACGTTCTAAGCCGAGTCAAAGGAATCCGAAATGGCAAAACGCATTTTTGAAGTCTACCGCTACGATCCGGACAAGGACGCAGCGCCGCGCATGCAGACGTACGAGCTCGAGATCCAGCATGAGCGCATGCTGCTCGACGCACTGGTCAAGCTGAAGGCAGTGGACGAGACGCTGTCGTTCCGCCGTTCGTGCCGCGAAGGTGTGTGCGGTTCGGACGCGATGAACATCAACGGCAAGAACGGTCTCGCGTGCCTGACGAACCTGAACGACCTGCCGCAGAAGATCGTGCTGCGTCCGCTGCCGGGCCTGCCCGTCGTGCGCGACCTGATCGTCGACATGACGCACTTCTTCAACCAGTATCACTCGATCAAGCCGTACCTGATCAACGACGCGCCGCCGCCGGAGAAGGAACGCCTCCAGTCGCCGGAAGAGCGCGACGAGCTCGACGGCGTGTACGAGTGCATTCTGTGCGCGAGCTGCTCGACGTCGTGCCCGAGCTTCTGGTGGAACCCGGACAAGTTCGTCGGCCCGGCCGGCCTGCTGCAGGCTTACCGCTTCATCGCGGACAGCCGCGACACGGCCACCGGCGAGCGTCTCGACAACCTGGAAGACCCGTACCGTCTGTTCCGTTGCCACACGATCATGAACTGCGTCGACGTCTGCCCGAAGGGCCTGAACCCGACGAAGGCGATCGGCAAGATCAAGGAACTGATGGTTCGCCGCGCGGTTTAAGGTTGCAATGAGCGACGATTCGCATCAATCCGACCCGCACCGTCGCGCGCGCCTTCGCTGGCGCGCGCGGCGGGGTCTGCTGGAAAACGACATCATCTTCGAACGTTTCTTCGGCAGATACGAGCATGACCTCACCGATGCAGACGTAGGCGCGTTGTCGCGCCTGCTCGATCTGAGCGACAACGACCTGATGGACTTGCTCCTCGCGCGCAAGGAACCAGAGGGCGACCTAGACAGCCCGGATATTCACCGGCTGTTGGAGATGCTGCGCAACGTGTAACGCGTTACGCCCGTTATCGAATCCCGTTTCTTTATTTCGATTGAGGATGTGCCATGACTCCGTCTGATGTTAAAGCCACGCTATCGTTCAGCGACAACTCGCCGAGCGTCGAACTGCCGATCTACAAGGGCACGATGGGCCCGGACGTAATCGACATCCGCAAGCTGTACGGCCAGACCGGCAAGTTCACGTACGACCCGGGCTTCATGTCGACGGCAGCTTGTAATTCGGCGATCACGTACATCGACGGCGACAAGGGCGAACTGCTGTATCGCGGCTACCCGATCGACAACCTCGCGCAAAACGCGGACTTCCTCGAAAGCTGCTACCTGCTGCTGAAGGGCGAACTGCCGAACGCGGCGCAGAAGAAGGAATTCGTCGACACCGTCACGAAGCACACGATGGTGCACGAGCAGATGCACTTCTTCTTCCGTGGCTTCCGCCGCGACGCGCACCCGATGGCGATCCTGGTCGCCGCGGTCGGCGCGCTGTCCGCGTTCTACCACGACTCGCTCGACATCAACGACCCGCGTCATCGTGAAGTGTCGGCGATCCGCATGATCGCGAAGCTGCCGACGCTCGTCGCGATGGCGTACAAGTACAGCATCGGCCAGCCGTTCGTGTATCCGAAGAACTCGCTGTCGTACAGCGCGAACTTCATGCACATGATGTTCTCGAACCCGTGCGAAGAGTACAAGGTCAACGACGTGCTCGTCCGCGCACTCGACCGCATCCTGATCCTGCACGCCGATCACGAGCAGAACGCATCGACGTCGACGGTCCGCCTGGCCGGTTCGTCGGGTGCGAACCCGTTCGCATGTATCGCGGCCGGTATCGCCTGTCTGTGGGGCCCGGCGCACGGCGGCGCGAACGAAGCCGCGCTGAACATGCTCGAGCAGATCGGTTCGCCGGACAACATCCCCGAATTCATCAAGCAGGTGAAGGACAAGAATTCGGGCGTGAAGCTGATGGGCTTCGGCCACCGCGTGTACAAGAACTACGACCCGCGCGCGAAGCTGATGCGCGAGACGTGCTACGAAGTGCTGAACGAACTGGGCCTGCACGACGACCCGCTGTTCAAGCTCGCGATGCAGCTCGAGAAGATCGCGCTGGAAGACGAATACTTCGTGTCGCGCAAGCTGTACCCGAACGTCGACTTCTACTCGGGCATCGTCCAGCGCGCGCTGGGCATCCCGACGTCGATGTTCACGTGTATCTTCGCGATGGCACGTACGGTCGGCTGGATCGCGCAGTGGAACGAAATGATTGCGGATCCGGAGCAGAAGATCGGCCGTCCGCGCCAGCTGTTCATCGGCGATACGCCGCGCGAAGCGAAGCCGATCGACGCACGTTAAGTCGTGTGCGGCGCGACGGCCGGCAGGCCGCTCGCGTCGGGCAATCGCAACGCCACGACACCCCGACGGGTCAGCCCGCCGGGGTGTTTTCATTTGCGCGCCGGATCGGCGCGGCGCTCCAGCGACGGCGGCCGCGTATCGAGCGCCGGCGCGTCTTCGTCGGGCGCGTGGCCGTGCTGCAGGAAGAACTGACGGTACGCGCCGGGCGTCATTCCGCGCGCGGCGAGGAACTGGCGGTTGAAGTTCGCGGCATTCGGAATGCCGCAGCGCGCGGCGACCGTCGCGATCGGCCAGTCGGTGCCGACGAGATGGCGGCACGCGTGCGCGAGCCGCAGCCGCTGCACGTAGCGGCCGACGCTTTCGCCGAGATGCCGGACGAACAGGCGCTGCAGCGTGCGCTCGGACATGTGCGCGGCAGCGGCGAGTGCATCGATGCGCAGCGGTTCGTGGAAGTGCCGGTCGATCGCGTCGAGCACGCGATCGAGCCGCTCGGCTTCGGGCGCGGCCGCATCGGCGTGCGGTGTCGTGCCGTCGGGCCCGCCGTACGCATGCGCGGTGGCGAGCGGCTCGCCGCCGGCTTCCGCGAGATCGGCGAGCGTGTCGAGCGCGGCCGCGAGTCGTACGCGCGGAGCGGGATCGAGCAGCTGCGGCAGCCGTGCGCGCATCGCGCGGGCCGTGGTGGTGTCGAAGCGCAGGCCCGGCGCCGCGCGCCGCAGCAGCGAGCGTAGCGGCGCGTATTCGGTGCAGCAGTCGGCAAGCCGCCGCACCCAGTCGCCGTCGAACCAGACGACGAGCGCGACTTCGGGCGCATCGCGATCGATGCGCGCGTTCGACGACCAGGTGTGCGGCAGGTTGGGCGGCACGAGCACCAGATCGTCGTCCGTGTAGCGCGCGACATGATCGCCGATGAAGCGCTGGCCGCGGCTGTTGAGCGTCAGCGTCAGCTCGTATTCGGGGTGGCGATGCCATTCGAACGGAATGCGCGCGAGCTGGCGGTGGTACACGCGGATCGAACAGCCGGGAGCGAATGTCACGTGCTCGTACTGCGGTTTCATCGCGGCCTCCGGGTGGCGCGGGCTGCGCGCCGTGGCATGATCGTGAGCGATCGTCACCACGGAGCGATGCCATGTTTTCACATGTTTGCGTGGGCGTCGGCGATACGACGCGCGCCTACGATTTCTATGCGCCGCTGTTCGCGGAACTCGGGTTGCGCCTGAAGTTCCGCGAGCCGGACGGCTGGTCGGGCTGGATGCCGGCCGACGCCGACCGGCCGCTGTTCTTCTTCGGCCATCCGCTCGACGGCCGCGCACCCGAGCCGGGCAATGGCCACACGATCGCGTTCGACGCGCCGACGCGCGCGCACGTCGATCGCTGCCACGCGCTCGCGCTGCGGCGCGGCGGCACCTGCGAAGGGCCGCCGGGCCTGCGGCCGCATTACCACCGCGACTACTACGGCGCATATTTCCGCGACCCGGACGGCAACAAGCTCTGCGTGGTCTGCCATCGTCCCGAGTAACGCACGGTTGTCAGGATTGTATCGATAGTTGACCGGATAGCGGTGATGGCGGTCGTACGCCGGCCGTACGCTGGCAGCACATCACGACACGCTTCAGCGAGGAGACACGATGCAACTGACGATTGACGATCTGCCCGCCGCGATCCGCGCGGCGAAACAGGCGCTGCGCGCCGACCTGCCCGGTTACACGGCCACGTTTCGCGAGCTGGAAGGCGACATCGCGCGGCAGGTCGACGCGATCCGCCGCGCGCATGCGCATGGCCGCGACGTGATTCCGGTGGTGCCGTTCGCGGATATCGCGGGCGGCGCCGTCGATCCGCACGCGATTGCCGCGATCCGCGCGCATGGCGCGGTCGTGATTCGCGGCGTGTTCGACGCACGGCAGGCGCGCGACTGGAATGACGAGATCGGCGCGTATCTGGATGCGAACCGTTTCGCCGACCGACTGAATGCGCGCGCCGAGGATCGCTATTTCGGCAACCTCGCGTCGGGCAAGCCACAGATCTACGGCGTCTACTGGTCGAAGCCGCAGGTGGCCGCGCGCCAGTCGCCGGCGCTCACGCAGGCGCGCGTGTTCCTGAACCGCCTGTGGCGGCATGCGGACGGCGCGCGCACGCATTTCGATCCGGACCAGGTGCCCGTCTATGCGGACCGGATTCGCCGCCGGCCGCCGGGTTCGACGTCGCTCGGGCTGTCGCCGCATGTCGACGGCGGCTCCGTCGAACGCTGGCTCGGCGCGAACTTCCGCCAGGTCTATCGCCACGTGCTGGCCGGCCGCTGGCGCGATTACGATCCGTTCGACGCCGCATTCCGTCCCGACGTCGAGGAGATTCCGTCGCCGGCCGTGTGTTCGATGTTCCGCACGTTCCAGGGCTGGACCGCGCTGACGCCGCAGGGGCCCGGCGACGGCACGCTGCAACTGATCCCGGTCGCGAACGCGATGGCCTATGTCGTGCTGCGCGCGCTGCAGGACGATGTCGCCGACGACGACCTGTGCGGCGCGCGTCCCGGCCGCGCGCTGTCGATCCGGCCCGAATGGCACGCGCTGCTGCTCGACGGGCTGGTGCCGATCCCGCACATGGAGCCGGGCGACGCGGTGTTCTGGCATGGCGACGTCGTGCATGCGGTCGAGGATGCGCATCGCGGCAGCGGCGACAGCAACGTGATGTACATCGCGGCCGCGCCCGGCTGCGCGAAGAACGATGCGTACCTGCGGCGCCAGTTGCCCGCGTTCTTGCGCGGCGAGAGCCCGCCCGATTTCCCGGCCGATCATTTCGAGGTCGAATTCGACGGGCGCGGCGGGGAGGGCGATCTCACGGCGCTCGGCCGCTCGCAGATGGGGTTCGGGCCCGGCGCGTAACGGGCTCGCCGCATGCGAACGCGGCCGTTCGCGACACGGCGAACGGCCGCCTGCCGAATCCGCTGCGCGCCGTGCGCAATTCGACGCAATCGGCTGTCGGTGCAGCCGAAATCGACGCGAATTGCGCAATTTGGCTTCCGATAATGGTCCGGACACAACGCCGCTGCCCCGTGCGCCGCACGGGCGTGGCGATGACCAAGGAGGAGTCGATGCAATTCACGCAAGCGATCGTTCGCCGTCCCGCGCCGTCCTGTGGCGCGGGCCTGACCACCGCCGAACTCGGCGCGCCCGACTACGACAAGACGCTCACGCAGTTCCACGCGTATTGCGACGCGCTGCGCACGCTTGGCGTCGAACTGACCGAGCTGCCGCCGTTGGACGCATTCCCCGATTCGCACTTCGTCGAGGACGTGGCCGTCGTGACGCCGGAATTCGCGGTGATCACGCGTCCCGGCGCGCCCGCGCGGCGCGGCGAGACGGCGCACATCGAAGCGGCGCTCGCCGCGCATCGCGACCTGCTGCCGATGCAGGACGGCCGTCTCGACGGCGGCGACGTGATGCTGGTGGGCAAGCGCTTCTATATCGGCCTGACCGGCCGCACCGACGCCGAAGGCATTGCCGCGTTCGAATCGCTCGTGTCGCGCTACGGTTATTCGGTCGTCGCGGTGCCGGTCGGCGCCGGCCTGCACCTGAAGTCGGTCGTCAACGCGCTCGGCGACGACACGCTGCTCGTGACCGAAGCGCTGGCCGCGCACCCGGCGTTCGCCGACTACCGCCGGATCGCGATCTCGGCCGCCGACGAATACGCGGGCAACACGCTGCGCGTGAACGGCACGCTGATCACGCCGGCCGGTTATCCGCGCGTGCACGACGCGATCGCGTCGCTCGGGCTGCCGCTGCACATGATCGACACCAGCGAGTTCCGCAAGATGGACGGCGGCCTGACCTGCCTGTCGCTGCGGTTCTAGCCGATTGGCGCGCGGCCGCTTCGGCCGGATAATGTGGCCCCCGCGCGGACAAGGAGACGTCCCGCGCACCAGCCACGACCCGACCGGAGCGAACGCGGATGACCGACAGGAAGATGCAGCTCGACAAGATCGATCTCCGGATCCTCGACATCCTGCGCACCGACGGGCGGATTTCCTACCGGAAGCTGTCCGAGCTCGTGAACCTCACGCCGCGGCCCTGCCAGGCGCGCGTGGAACGGCTCGAGGCGCTCGGCGTGATCGAAGGCTACCGCGCTGTGATCAACGCGCCGCGCGCGACCAAGCCGATCGTCGTGATCGCGCAGATCGTGCTGGCCGATCACGGGCGTTCGCAGGCGCCGTTCGAGGATGAAATGCGGGCGAATCCGGCCGTGCTCGATTGCTGGCTCGTCAGCGGCACGTTCGATTTTCTCCTGCGGCTCGCATGCGAGGATCTCGACGAGTACCGGCGGATCGCGAACGCGTGGCTGGAAAGCCCGCGGTACCGGATCGAGAAGATCGTGACGACGGCCGAACTGCAGGCGATCAAGCGCAGCGTCGTTTGACGCGCCGGGAACGTCCGGTTTCGATGCGAATGACCAGGCCGATCGATTTGTATTCCGAATCAAATCGGTCGACCCGAATCCAATCAGGGTGAACACTATGGATGCTTTGCAAGCGGCAGCGCAGACGGCCGCGCCGTCGGGGACGACGCTGAAGCGCCGTCTGCAGGGCCGCCACATCGCGATGATCGCGATCGGCGGCTCGATCGGCACGGGGCTGTTCGTCGCGTCGGGCGCGTCGGTCGCACAGGCGGGGCCGGGCGGTGCGATCGCCGCGTATCTCGCGATCGGGATCATGGTCTACTTCGTCGTCACGGGGCTCGGCGAGATGGCGGCGCTGATGCCCGTGTCGGGCTCGTTCGCGATCTACGGCGAGAAGTACGTCGACGAAGGCTTCGGCGTCGCGCTCGGCTGGACCTACTGGTATAGCTGGGCCGTGACGATCGCGATCGAGCTGGTCGCCGCGCAGATCGTGATGCGCTACTGGTTTCCGGCCGTGCCGGGCGTGTGGTGGGGCGCCGCCTTCCTCGTGCTGATCTTCCTGCTGAATACGCTGTCGGTGCGCGGCTTCGGCGAATCGGAATACTGGTTCTCGCTGATCAAGGTCGTCACCGTGATCGCGTTCATCGTGGCGGGGCTGCTGATCGCGGCCGGCGTGCTCGGCAGCGGGCATACCGGCACCGGGCATACCGGCGCCGGGCATCCGGTCGGCTGGCGCAACTTCACGACGGGCGACGCGCCGTTTGTCGGCGGCGTGCACGCGATGATGAGCGTCGCGCTGATCGCGGGCTTCTCGTTTCTCGGCACCGAACTGGTCGGGATCACGGCCGGCGAATCGGAGAATCCGCGCAAGACGATCCCGCGCGCGGTGAAGCAGATCTTCTGGCGGATCATGCTGTTCTACGTGCTCGCGATCTTCGTGATCGGCCTGCTCGTGCCGTACACGGATCCGAACCTGCTGAAGAGCGACGTGACCGACATCGGCGTGAGCCCGTTCACGCTGGTGTTCAGCCATGCGGGTTTCCCGCTCGCCGCCGGCGCGATGAATCTCGTGATCCTGACGGCCGTGCTGTCGGCCGGCAATTCCGGCACCTACGCGGCGACGCGGATGCTGTACAACCTCGCATCGGAAGGGCGGGCGCCGGCGATGTTCGCGACGCTGTCGCCGGGCGGCGTGCCGCGCAACGCGCTGTACGCGACGATGGCCGTCGGCGGGCTGTGTTTCCTCACGTCGCTGACCAACAACCAGCGCATCTATCTGTGGCTGCTGAATACGGTGGGCATCACGGGTTTCATCGCGTGGCTCGGTATCGCGGTCTGCCATTACCGGTTCCGCAAGGGCTTCCTGAAGCAGGGCTACCGGCTCGATCAGTTGCCGTATCGCGCGAAATGGTTTCCGTTCGGGCCGCTGTTCGCGATCGCGATCTGCATCGTGATCTCGCTCGGGCAGGATTACCAGGCGTTCTTCGCGACCCGCATCGACTGGATGGAAGTGTTGTCGATCTATGTGTGGATTCCGCTGTTCGTCGCGATCTGGTTCGCGTATCGCCGTGCACGCAAGAGCCGGCTCGTGCGCTATGAGGAGATGGACATCGGGCCGTGGCTGACCCGCTCGGTCGAGGCCGTCGACGCGGCGGCGGACCCGCGCGAGCGAGCGCGCGATGTGTAGTGCGTGGTGTGCGAGCTGGTCGGATTGATGCTCGAAGGTATGTGGGGCGGGACGGCGCTGCGATCGGCGATCGGCTATCGCGAGACGCAGACCGATGGAGACGGGCGGCGCACGGTGCGGCGCTCGACGGCCGTGTTCCGGCGCGAAGCGGATGGCCTGATCGTGTGGCGACACCTTCACGAGACGCCGGTCGCTGCGTGAGCGGGAACCGTACCGCCGCGCGCGACGACGCACGGGCATCGGCAGCCGTTACTTGTCCAGCTCCGGATAGTGCCGGAAGATCCCCATGTCGTTGAACGGGATGCGGCGCTCCGAGTCGAGATAACGCGCGACGGGCGGATGTTGCGCGACGCGGTCGTGCAAGCCGACGAGCCCCGCGACTTTCCGCTCCGCGCGTTTCATCGCCTTCGGAAACGCATAGCGCAAGCCCTCGATGAGCTGGAACATCGACAGGTCCGCATAACTGAGCGCGCTGCCCGCGATATGGCCGCTCTTGTGCGGATTCTGTTCGAGCATGCGATCGAAATAGCCGAGGAATTTCGGCAGCCGATTATCGAGGAAATCGGCCGCGCGCTCGGCCGCTTCCGCTTTCTGGTCCTCGTAGTACAGGCAACTTGCAATCGGATGATGCGTGTCGTGGATCTCGGTGACGAAATCGGCAACGGTCAGCTGAATCTGGTGCACCCACAGCCGGCCGGCTTCGTCGTCGGGCGCGAGTCCGAGCCGCGCGCCGAGGAACAGCAGGATGTTCGCGGTCTGCCCGACGACCACGTCGCCGGCCTTCAGGAACGGCGGCGCGAACGGCACGCATTCCGCTTTCGTGCTGTCCATCATGCGCATCATCGCCGACACGCCCATGCCGCGGCCCGATTCGCGCGCGACGTCGACATAGTCGGCTTCGGCCGCCTCGAGCGCGAGCCGCACGTATTCGCCGCGACCCTGGATCTCGGGCCAGTAATAGAGTTCGTATCGCATGCTGCTCTCCTGTCCAGTTGAACCGGATGCCTGAGCTATCGTGATAACCGGGCGGCCGTGCGCGGTCCGCCGCGAATAGACAGTCTAGGCAATCGCATGAAAAGTGCTGCGCGCATCGCGTCACGCGCCGCGTTCGCCGCGTTCGCCGCCTTCGGGGCCGTAGAAGAACACCCAGGTCGAGAAGTCGCCGGAGAAACCGACGAAGCGATGCTCCGCGTGAGCGGGGACGAACAGCACGTCGCCGGCCGAGACGTCGCATTCGCGTCCGTCGACGATGAAGCGCGACGTGCCGGTGGCGATCACGTAAACCTCGTCGCGCGCATGCGGCTTCTGCTTGTCCTCGATGTGCGGCCGGTACAGCTCGATGTCGAGCGTGCCGTGCTGAAACAACGTCGTGAACAGCGTGCCTTCTTCGTCGAGGCGAGCAAGCGATTCGTTCAGGCCGAGCTTCATCGTTGTGTGCTCCGGATCGGATCGTGGGAACGTGCGTTGCGCCATCGTATCGTGAAATTCGGAGATCACGATTCAGCGCGCGACGATGCACGCGAATGGCATGCTCGCCACCGGTGAAACGGCGGCTGGGTTCGCTCGCCACGGATGAAACGCATTCGTCCATCGATGAAACGGCATGACGATCGCCCGCATTCGATCGACAGGTTCACCGCAATTTAATAAACGCCCACTACGATCCAGCGTCGTCGATCGACAAAGCGCAGCGATCCGATCCGCGCGTCGATCCTGCCGCCCGTCTCCCAACCGCGCGACGTGCCCGATTGTCATTTCCCGTGAACCCGCGATTTGCAGCGCCGCGACCTGCCGCCGGCGTTGTTCGCATCGTTTCGTATCTCTTATGAATCTGAACCCGTCGGCTTCTTCACGAAGAAAATTTCTTGCCGCCGCACCGGCCGTTGCGGCAGCACCGCTGTTGAGCTCATGCGGTGGCGGCGACGTCACGTCGGCGCCCATCACCGATAGCGCACTTGCCGCGCAGATGTCCGCGAAGCTGAACGCGCAGCTCGGCGATGCGGCGACGGTCGATGCGATCGTGCCGGCGCTGACCGATGTCGGCTTCACCTGGGGCCTGCCGACGGTGCCGGCCGCGCAGGTCGGCGCGATCGTCGCATACAGCTTCGGCAACCGTCCGAACGCGGCGAGCGGCAACACGTCGAGCACGGGCGGCAACCAGTCCGCGCTGCCCGATCCGGGGCCGGTCAACGAAGCGCTCGCGGACGCCGTGTACCGCATCCGCCAGTTGAAGCCCGTCAAGGTCTACGCGCAGTGGGAAATTGCGCGCTTTCTCGTGTCGAAATACGGGATGGGCGCCGACGTGCTGTCGTCGATCGAACCGGTGATCGCGAGCGACGGCTCGATCGTGTACCTGAGCACGGCAGGCGTCGCCGCCGTGGCCGTGTCGCGCGCGGGCGGCGCGGCCGCGATGGGCACCGTCGCGGTGGTCGGCCATCGCGATCACGCGAAGCGCTGCATCCAGACCTCGCAGCAGGCGGGCATGACGGCGGCAGCGGTTGCCGAGGTGCCGCTCCCGACGCTCTACGACCCGCAATCGGGCCAGCCGTGGACGCGCAACCGCAGCCTGTATCTCGTGCACGACATGTATGCGCAAATGCTCGGCCGCGCGATGGCCGCTACGACGCAGGCCTTCCCGAAAGGCTGACGATTCCCGCTTTCCAGACGATTCCGATGACCATGAAGACCCGCCGCCATTTCCTGGCTTCCACTTCCGTACTCGCCGCATCGTGCGCGGCCGCCACGCCCGTGTTCGCAAGCGACGCACCGGCCTCCGATGCCGAACTGCAGCGCCAGATGCTCGGCAAGCTGACGAACGAACTGAACGATCGCGCGACCGCCGCCGACGAGACGGGTTACCTGTTCGACACGTTTTTCTCGTGGGCGCCGCCCGCCGTCGCGGCGGCCGGCATCAATACGATCGCCGCGTTCAGCTTCGGCAGTCGCGCCGCGGCATCCGGTGCCGCGCCGGTGCCGGGCCCGGTGAACGAGGCGATTGCCGACGCCGTGTTCGCGCTCCGGCAGAAGGTCGCCGTGCCGGTCTGCGCGCAGCAGGAAGTCGCGAGCGTGCTCGCGTCGAAATACGGGCTGACAGCGGGCGTGACGACGATCGCGACGCCGGCCCTGAGCGCAGGCAGCCCGATACCGACGCCCGCCGGCGTCGCCGCCGCGATCGTCAAGCAGGCCGGTTCGGCCGCGGCGCTCGGCAAGGTCGCAATCGTCACGCACGCGGATCAGGCGTCGATCGCCGTGCGCGTGTCGAATGCGGCGGGGATGCAGGCGGCGGTGCCGGCCGGGCTGGTGCTGCCGGTCGCCTACGACACGTCCGCGCAGCAGCCGGCGATGCGCCGCCGCGATCTCTACCTGATGAGCAACGCCGGCATGCAGCTTGCGATGCTGCGGCTCGACCTGATCAACCGCGAATATCCGAACGGCTGAGGCCGCCGGGTTCCGGCCCGTCGCACCCGGTCCGGGCGACGCGATCCGCGATCGCGGTCATCCGGACCGGGTGTGCCCCATTTGCCGGGTAATGCCGATACAGGTATTGGTACTACCAGCCAAACCACTGTTTTTAATGGGTTTTTTCGCGTCCGGCCTGCGCCGCGCCGCGTTCTGCGTGGCATAATCGACCGCATCCGTAAGGCTTGTAGTCACAACGACCCCGCATACCCATGGCACAGACTCTCTACGACAAACTGTGGAATACCCACGTGGTCCACACCGAGGAAGACGGCACGACCTTGCTGTACATCGACCGTCAGCTGCTGCATGAAGTCACGAGCCCGCAGGCGTTCGAAGGGCTGAAGATCGCGCAGCGTCCGGTGTGGCGCATCAGCGCGAACCTGGCCGTGTCGGATCACAACGTGCCGACGACGGACCGCAGCCACGGCATCGCCGATCCCGTCTCGAAGCTGCAGGTCGACACGCTCGACGCGAACTGCGATGCGTTCGGCATCACGCAGTTCAAGATGAACGACGTGCGCCAGGGCATCGTCCACATCATCGGGCCGGAGCAGGGCGCGACGCTGCCGGGCATGACGATCGTGTGCGGCGATTCGCATACGTCGACGCACGGCGCGTTCGGCGCGCTCGCGCACGGCATCGGCACGTCGGAAGTCGAGCACGTGCTGGCGACGCAGACGCTGCTGCAGAAGAAGAGCAAGAACATGCTCGTGAAGGTCGAGGGCGCACTGCCGCGCGGCTGCACCGCGAAGGACATCGTGCTCGCGATCATCGGCAAGATCGGCACGGCCGGCGGCACGGGCTACGCGATCGAATTCGGCGGCTCGACGATTCGCGCGCTGACGATGGAAGGCCGCATGACGGTCTGCAACATGGCGATCGAGGCCGGCGCGCGCGCGGGCATGGTCGCCGTCGACGATACGACGATCGATTACCTGAAGGGCCGTCCGTTCGTGCCGACCGGCGCGGAATGGGACCAGGCCGTCGAATACTGGCGCCAGTTCAAGTCGGACGAAGGCGCGCAGTTCGACCGCGTCGTCGAGCTGAACGCAGCCGAGATCGTCCCGCAGGTCACGTGGGGCACGTCGCCGGAAATGGTCACGTCGATCGACGGCCGCGTGCCCGATCCCGAGCGCGAGAAGGATCCGGTCAAGCGCGACGCGATGGAGCGCGCGCTGGCCTACATGGCGCTCGAGCCGAACACGCCGATCGAATCGATCGAGGTCGACAAGATCTTCATCGGCTCGTGCACGAATGCACGGATCGAGGACATTCGCGCGGCCGCGTACGTCGTGAAGAAGCTGAACCGTCGCATCGCATCGAACATTCGGCTCGCGATGGTCGTGCCGGGCTCGGGCCTCGTGAAGGCGCAGGCCGAACGCGAAGGGCTCGACAAGGTGTTCACGGATGCGGGCTTCGAATGGCGCGAGCCGGGCTGCTCGATGTGCCTCGCGATGAATGCAGACCGGCTCGAGCCGGGCGAGCGCTGTGCGTCGACGTCGAACCGCAACTTCGAAGGCCGGCAGGGCGCGGGCGGTCGCACGCACCTGGTGAGCCCCGCGATGGCGGCGGCCGCGGCGATCGAAGGTCACTTCGTCGACATTCGCAAGCTGGGGTGACGCGTGACGGCATCGAAGATCATTGCGCGGCTGGTTGCCGCGCTGGCGCTGGCGGGGCTGGGCTTCGGCCTCGCGGGCTGCAATACCGTCCAGGGCTTCGGGCAGGACGTCAACGCCGCCGGCAACGCGCTGAAGCGCGCCGCGGAGTGACGACTCCCGCCGAGAATTTGTCGATGTGCGCCGGCTGAAGGCCGGCCCTCCAACCGGATAGACGGATCATGGAAAAATTCACAGTACATACCGGCGTCGTGGCGCCGCTCGATCGCGAGAACGTCGACACCGACGCGATCATCCCGAAGCAGTTCCTGAAGTCGATCAAGCGCACGGGCTTCGGTCCGAACGCGTTCGACGAGTGGCGTTACCTCGATCACGGCGAGCCGGGCCAGGACAACTCGAAGCGTCCGCTGAATCCCGACTTCGTGCTGAACCAGCCGCGCTACCAGGGCGCATCGGTGCTGGTCGCGCGCAAGAACTTCGGCTGCGGCAGCTCGCGCGAGCACGCGCCGTGGGCGCTGCAGCAGTACGGCTTCCGCGCGATCATCGCGCCGAGCTTCGCGGACATCTTCTTCAACAACTGCTACAAGAACGGTCTGCTGCCGATCGTGCTGACCGAGCAGCAGGTCGATCACGTGTTCAACGACACGTACGCGTTCAACGGCTACCAGCTGACGATCGACCTCGACGCGCAGGTCGTGCGCACGGGCGACGGCCGCGAGTATCCGTTCGAGATCGCCGCGTTCCGCAAGTACTGCCTGCTGAACGGCTTCGACGACATCGGCCTCACGCTGCGCCACGCGGACAAGATCCGCCAGTTCGAAGCCGAGCGGCTCGTGAAGCAGCCGTGGCTCAATACCAAGCTGGTCGGCTGATATATCGCCTTCGAGGCGGGCGCGCTATCCGCGCGTTCGCCGGCCTGCTCCATAACCTACCCAGTCAGGAATAACGCATGAAGATTGCAGTGCTGCCCGGCGACGGCATCGGTCCGGAAATCGTCAACGAAGCGGTCAAGGTGCTGAACGCACTCGACGAGAAGTTCGAACTCGAGCACGCGCCGGTCGGCGGCGCGGGCTACGAGGCGAGCGGCCATCCGCTGCCCGACGCGACGCTGAAGCTCGCGAAGGAAGCCGACGCGATCCTGTTCGGCGCGGTCGGCGACTGGAAGTACGACTCGCTCGAGCGCGCGCTGCGCCCCGAGCAGGCGATCCTCGGGCTGCGCAAGCATCTCGAGCTGTTCGCGAACTTCCGCCCGGCGATCTGCTATCCGCAGCTCGTCGACGCTTCGCCGCTCAAGCCCGAGCTCGTCGCGGGCCTCGACATCCTGATCGTGCGCGAACTGAACGGCGACATCTACTTCGGCCAGCCGCGCGGCGTGCGCGCCGCACCGGACGGCCCGTTCGCCGGCGAGCGCGAAGGCTTCGACACGATGCGCTACTCGGAACCGGAAGTGCGCCGCATCGCGCACGTCGCGTTCCAGGCGGCACGCAAGCGTGCGAAGAAGCTGCTGTCGGTCGACAAGTCGAACGTGCTCGAGACGTCGCAGTTCTGGCGCGACATCATGATCGACGTGTCGAAGGAATACGCGGACGTCGAGCTGTCGCACATGTACGTCGACAACGCGGCGATGCAGCTCGCGAAGGCGCCGAAGCAGTTCGACGTGATCGTCACGGGCAACATGTTCGGCGACATCCTGTCGGATGAAGCGTCGATGCTGACGGGCTCGATCGGCATGCTGCCGTCGGCGTCGCTCGACAAGAACAACAAGGGCCTGTACGAACCGTCGCACGGTTCGGCGCCGGACATCGCGGGCAAGGGCATCGCGAACCCGCTCGCGACGATCCTGTCGGCCGCGATGCTGCTGCGCTACTCGCTGAATCGCGCGGAGCAGGCCGATCGCATCGAGCGTGCGGTGAAATCGGTGCTCGAACAGGGCTACCGCACGGGCGACATCGCGACGCCGGGCTGCAAGCAGGTCGGTACGGCGGCGATGGGCGACGCGGTGGTCGCGGCGCTGTAAGCAGGCAGTAAAGGGTGCGAACGCGGCCGGTAAAAACGGCGCGTTCGCACCGGGTTGGCCGTTGTGCGGCCGAATAGGTTTGTGTAGACTCGAACGATGGCGCTGATTTCCCTGATCTCCCCGGTCCTGAAACTCCACGGCAACACTGCCCGTGCGGGTGCGCGCGCCATCGTCATCACGAAAACCATTACCACGAAAACGATCATTAAACGCTGATCGTCCGTCGTGCCCGCCTGTTTCCCCGCGCGGTCACGCCGGGGACGGAAATGGCGGGGAAGCTCCATTCAAAGGGTTAGTCATGAACGTAGGTCTCGTAGGTTGGCGCGGCATGGTCGGCAGCGTCCTGATGCAGCGCATGCAGGAAGAGGGCGATTTCGACCTGATCGAACCGGTGTTTTTCAGCACCAGCAACACGGGCGGCAAGGCGCCGTCGTTCGCGAAAAACGAGACTACGCTCAAGGACGCAACCAACGTCGACGAGCTGAAGAAGTGCGACGTGATCATCACGTGCCAGGGCGGCGACTACACGAACGACGTGTTCCCGAAGCTGCGCGCGGCCGGCTGGAACGGCTACTGGATCGATGCGGCATCGTCGCTGCGGATGAACGACGACGCCGTCATCATCCTCGATCCGGTCAACCTCGACGTGATCAAGGATGCGCTCGTCAAGGGCACGAAGAACTTCGTCGGCGGCAACTGCACGGTGAGCCTGATGCTGATGGCGCTGGGCGGCCTGTTCCGCGAGAACCTCGTCGACTGGATGACGGCGATGACCTACCAGGCCGCCTCGGGCGCGGGCGCGCAGAACATGCGCGAGCTGCTGTCGCAGATGGGCACGCTGAACGGCGCGGTGCAGGAGCAGCTCGCCGATCCGGCTTCCGCGATTCTCGACATCGACCGCCGCGTGCTGGCCGCGATGAACAGCGACGCGATGCCGACCAGCAACTTCGGCGTGCCGCTCGCCGGCTCGCTGATCCCGTGGATCGACAAGGATCTCGGCAACGGGATGTCGAAGGAAGAGTGGAAGGGCGGCGCGGAAACCAACAAGATCCTCGGCAAGCCGGCGATGGGCGAGCCGGGTTCGATCCCGGTCGACGGCCTGTGCGTGCGGATCGGCGCAATGCGCTGCCACTCGCAGGCGCTGACGATCAAGCTGAACAAGGATGTGCCGCTCGACGAGATCAACGGCATCCTCGCCTCGGCGAACGACTGGGTGAAGGTCGTGCCGAACGAGCGTGAAGCGTCGATGCGCGACCTGTCGCCGGCCAAGATCACCGGCACGCTGACGGTGCCGGTCGGCCGCCTGCGCAAGCTCGCGATGGGCGGCGAATACCTGTCGGCATTCACGGTCGGCGATCAGCTGCTGTGGGGCGCGGCCGAGCCACTGCGCCGCATGCTGCGCATCCTGCTCGACAAGTAAGCCCGCTTGCCGGTCCGGCCCGCGGGCCGGGCTGCACAAGATGACGCGCCGCGTCGGCCTTGATGATGTCAAGGCTGGCGCGGCGCGTTTTTCATGCGCGGATCAGCGCAGGTTCAGCAGCGTCTGGTCGACGGTCTGCTGGGTCTTGATCGTCTGCGCGTTGGCCTGGTAATTGCGCTGCGCGGTGATCAGGTTCACGAGCTCGGTCGTCAGGTTGACGTTCGAGTTTTCCAGGGCGCTGCCCTGCAGCGTGCCGTGGTTCGTACTGCCCGGCGCGGAGATCTGCGGCACGCCCGACGCGGCGGTCTCCGCATACTGGTTGCCGCCGATGTTCACGAGCCCGTTCGGATTGTTGAAGTTCGCGAGCGCGATCAGGCCGAGCACCGCGCTCTGGCCGTTCGAGTAGTTGCCGGTCAGCTTGCCGTCGGTGCCGATCGAGAACGTCGTCAGCGTGCCGCTCGCGAAGCCGTCCTGCGCGAGGTTGTTTACGCCGCTCTTCCCGCCGTACTGCGTCGTGCCGCTCAGGTCGAGCGTCAGGTTCTGCGGGTTGGCGCCGCCCGTCGTGTTGGGGATCGAGAACGCGAACTGACCGAGGCTCGGCGTCGGCTGGCCGGTGGCGGCCGATGTCGTCGAGCTGATCCGGCCCGATGCATCGAACGTGACGGTGCCGAGATTCGTCGGCGTCTGGCCCTGTACGCCCGCATAGGCCTGCCAGGTGCCGGCCGCACTTTTCGCGAAATACATCGTGACCTGCTGCGAGCCGCCGAGCGTGTCGTAGACCTGGATCGACGAATTGTAGTTGTACGTCGTGTTGTCGCTCGCGTTGAACGGCGTCTTGGCCGGCACCTTGTCCTGCGAGTTCAGGTTGAACTGGCCGGTGATCCTGCTCGTCGCCTGCGGCGCGATGTTGTTGGTCGGCGCCTGCAGCGGCACGGTCTGCGCGGTGTTGATCACGCCGCCCGCGCCTGCCGCATAGCCCATCAGGTTGCGGCCTTGCGAGTCGACGATGGCGCCGGTCTTGTCGCGGTGGAACGTGCCGTCGCGCGAGTACGTCGTCGCGCCGTTGCTCGACATCTGGAAGAAGCCGTTGCCGTTGATCGCGATGTCCAGCGACGAGTGGGTCGAATTGATCGTGCCCTGGCCGAACTGCTGCTGCACCGACGCGAGCTTCGTGCCGATGCCGATCTGCGTATTGACCGACGTCGCGACCGAATTCGCATGCATGTCGGAGAAGTTCGCGCGGCCCTGCTTGAAGCCGGTCGTGTTTGCGTTCGCGATGTTGTTGCCGATCACGTCGAGATTGCTCGACGCGCCGGCCAACCCGCTCAAACCCTGCTGATAGCCCATGTTCGATCCCCGTAACGAGCTGGTGAGTGAATGCAGTCTTGCAACTGCAACTGCGCGATGACCCTCTGGCGTCTCACGGCGTCAACCCGGCCGATCGCAGTCCCGCCTTTCCGGCATATGCGAATGCGATGGCCGGATTGCGCCGATTCCTGTTTGAAGTCGATCGTAGCGACGGCAATTATTTGATCTGTGTAATTTTGTGTAATGTTATTGAATTGCTGTCGAAATGATCGCTTTTGTATGATTGATGGACCGTGCTGTCAGGTCTGGAAGCCTTGTGGGGCGGGGATTTTGCGGAGTTAATGTTCAATTCGACGATAAGAGATGATAATTGACTTCTTATCATTAAATTGAAATTTATTTGAATGAGATTGGCGGGGCGGCCGGGGGAGTATTTGAAAATGACGGCTGTTAATCAATTAACGGCAGGTGGCGCGAATTGTTGAGCGAATGCGCTCGATTACCCCGGCCGCGGTTCGGCGCCGGAACCGGCCGGCGGAAACGTGGAAGCGCCGAACCCGCTTGCGCGGCCGTTCCTGCATCGCATCGTTTGGCGCGAGGAAGGGCAGCGGCGCGGCGTAAAGCCTTGGCATTCGTTCCGGATGAGATGTTGTCGAAAGGATTTTCAGTCATTGATGCCTATCCTTTCGGTCGATCCGGCGCGCCGGCTGCAGTGCGCGACCCGTGCGGCAGCCCGACGCGATCGCTGCGTGCGCCGCGACGTGCGAGCGCGGCCGGTTGCACCCGCAGCCGATGAATTCGGCCCGAACGCGAGCACGTGAAGTAAACTACGCGGTTACGACGCACAGACCAGCCGAAAGCGTCGCGTTCCGCGCGACGCTTTTGCATTTCTGCGGCAACTTTATTGACGCTTCCAACCGCGAATCCGAGCCGCGCCCGCGCGCGGAGATAGAGCCTACGATGTCCCGAACTTCCTTGTTTCCGCGTCAGTCCCGTCTGTCGCGCGCCGTGCGTGGCGCGCTGGCGATTCTGGCACTCGGTGCTGCCGCGTCGGCCTGGGCGGCCAGCACCGGCGAACTGCCGGCGTCTGCTGCCGGCGCCGCCGCGCCGCTTACCGTGACGGTCCAGCCGGGCCAGTCGTTGAACGACATCGCGAAAGCGGCGACGCAATCGCACGATCCCGGCGTGCTCGCGCGTGCCGGCCGCGCGCTGTTCGACGCCAATCCGCAGGCGTTCATGAAGCGCGACGCGAGCCGCCTGAAAGTCGGCGCGACGCTGACCGTGCCCGCGCTCGACGCAACGGGCGCGGCGCTTGCGCCGGCCAGTGCGTCTGGCGCATCCGGTGCGGCGGCTGCCTCCGCACCCGCTGCCGCGTCGGGCGGTGCGGCGCTCGCGCAGCCCGGTGCGTCCGCGCCGCATCCGGGGTCGGCCGTGCAATCCGCGCCGGTGGCGCCGGCCGTGCATGCGGCGCCGGTGAGCGGTGCGAGCGTCGCGACGGCAGCGGGGGCGTCTGCTTCGGCAGGCGCTTCGGCTGCACACGGCGCGTCGGCTGTCGAAAACATGCAGCCGGCGGCGCCTGCTGCCGGCGCCAGCGGCCCGCATGTGTGGAGCGGCGCGATCCAGTCTGCGCCGTCGTCCGCGAGCGAGGCCGCTGTCCAGCCTGCGCCGGGCAGCCAGGTTTCGGGCGCGAACGAACCGGCCGGTGCGGCACCCGCCACGGGTGCATCGCAGCCGCGGCCGTCGAGCCTGCAGCAACTGCTGGCACTGAAGAATCGCGTGCTGATGGAGTTGCAGAAGCACGGCATCGGCAAGCCGGCCGCGACGAACAACGTCGCGCCTGCGCTGGTGCCTGCCGCGCCGCGTCCGGCCGCAAACGATGCGGGCGCACCGTCTGCCGCATCGCCGGCAGCCGAAGCGGCGTCCGGCGTGGCCGCCAGCGCTGCGCAGCCGGCATCGGCGCCCGCGCAGCAGGTCGCACCCGTGACGGCGCCTGCGCGCGCTTCGGATCAGATGGACTGGCGTCCGGTCGCAGCGGCCGGCGCGGCCGTGATCGTCCTCGCAGCCGGGTTTGCGTGGCGCAGGCGCCGGAAGGGCCGGCATACGGACGATGCGGGCACGACGGCTGCAGCCGCTGCAGCCGCTGCAGCGGGCGGTGCCGTGGCTGCCGAAGCGGAAGCGGTGCCGTCCGTCGAACGCGAACTGCCGATCCTGCCCGAGATGCCGGTCGCCCGCGACGCGGCCGCCGACATGAACCTCGCCGCGGCGACTGCCGCAGCGGCGGAGACGGTCGAGCCGCCTGAGGCGGATGCATCGCCTGCACCCGAAGTAACGAAGCTGCATGACGACCAGCCTGAATTGCCGCCTGCGCCTGCCCACGCCGCAGTACCGCCGGAGAACGACGTGGCTCCGGCTCCGGCCACGGCCCTGCACGACGCAGAACCGGTAGAACAGGCGGCCGCCGACAAGCCTGCCGAGACGCCCGCCGAGCCTTCGGTGACCGAAACGCAGCACGCGGCGCTGATGCAGAACGCGATCAGCGCGCTCGGCAGCCTCGACATGCCGCTGCCGCCGCGCACGCAGGACGATCCGTCGCTGGCAGCGGACGAGCCGGCTGCACGAGCAGGGCAGTCCGACGCCGACAAAATCGCAACTAACGGTCAATCCGCGTCGCGCCCGCCAATTGGCTCGAACGATCCGGCCCCGGAACATCCGGCCGACCAGGACGACGAGTTTGAATGGGATCCGGACGCGGCGGCGCACGCCGGCCAGGCGGGCAGCCCGTCCGCGACGTCGTTGCTGCCGCCGCTCGGCGGTGCGCAGTTCGGCGCGCTGAAGCTCGATTTCGACCTCGACCTGCCGTCCGCGCCGGGCGCCGCGCTGCCCGCGCTCACGCCGGACGAACTCGCGCGTATCGCACGCAACAAACTCGACCTCGCGGCCGAGTACGTCGAACTGGGCGACCTGTCCGGCGCGCGGACGCTGCTGCAGGAAGTGGTCGACGCAAACGACGCCGCGACGCGCGACGATGCGCGCGCGCTGCTCGCGAAACTCGCGGACGAGGCGTGATGCGGATCGCGCTGGGCATTCAGTACGACGGCGCGGCATTCTGCGGCTGGCAGGCGCAGCCGCACGGCAAGACCGTGCAGAACGCACTCGAGCATGCGCTGGCCGAGTTCGCGCGGGTGCCGCTGCATACGACGGTGGCCGGGCGGACCGACACCGGCGTGCACGGGCTCGGGCAGGTCGTGCACTTCGACACGGATCTCGACCGCGAGGCATTCTCGTGGGTGCGCGGCACCAACGCGTTCCTGCCGTCGACCGTATCGGTGCAATGGGCGAAGCCGATGCCGGAGACGTTCCACGCGCGTTTCTCGGCGTTCGAGCGCACCTATTACTACGTGCTGTACGTGCACCCCGTGCGCTCGCCGATGCTGGCCGGGCGCGCGGGCTGGATCCATACGCCGCTCGACGACGACGCGATGCGCGCCGCCGCCGCGCACCTGATCGGCGAGCACGATTTCTCGTCGTTCCGGTCGTCGGAATGCCAGTCGAAGACGCCGGTCAAACACCTGTACCGGATCGACGTGCGGCGCGCGGGCCATTTCATCCATTTCCGCTTCCGCGCCAACGCGTTCCTGCACCACATGGTACGCAACCTGATGGGCTGCCTCGTCGCGGTCGGGCGCGGCCGCTATCCGGCCGACTGGGTCGCCGACGTGCTGGCAGGGCGCGACCGCAACCTCGCGGCGCCCACGTTCATGGCCGACGGGCTGTACCTTGCCCACGTCGGCTACCCGGCGGAATTCGCCGTCCCGCCCGCGCAGCTCGGCAGCGTGCCGTGGAGCAGCGTCTGGGCCGATCTGGACCCGCAATCATGACGGATCACGCCATGTCTCCTTCGACTTCCGCCGCCGCCGGCCTGCCGCCGCGCACGCGCATCAAGCTGTGCGGGCTGTCGCGTCCCGAGGACGTGCTGCACGCGGCGGCGCTCGGCGCCGACGCGATCGGCCTCGTGTTCTACCCGAAGAGCCCGCGCGCGGTGACGATCGCGCAGGCGGCCGAGCTCGCGCGCCTCGCGCCGCCGTTCGTGTCGGTGGTCGGGCTGTTCGTGAATCCGACCGCAGCCGAGATCGAAGCCGTCGTGCGCGACGTGCCGCTCACGCTGCTGCAGTTCCATGGCGACGAGACGCCGGAGCAATGCGACGCGCTCGGCCGCGCGGCACACCTGCCGTGGTTGCGCGCAGTGCGCGTCGGCCCCTCGACGCAGCCGTCCGATTTGGTAGAATCGGCTCTTCATTATTCGAAAGCGCGCGGCCTCCTGTTCGACACCCTGGTGCCGGACTACGGCGGTAGCGGCAAGGTCTTCGATTGGTCTCTTATTCCCGCAGAGCTCGCGCATCGGGCCGTTTTGAGTGGTGGCTTGAGCGCGCAAAACGTCGGTGATGCGATCCGCCAGTTGCGCCCGTTTGCTGTCGATGTCTCGAGTGGCATCGAAGTGGGGGGCGCGAAGGGCGTGAAGGATCACGCCCGGATGGCGGCGTTCGTACGCGCGGTGCGCGAAGCGGACGCCGGGTGATGCAAGCCGGTGCGGCCCCGAAAGCGGGCGCATCGACCGATCGAGAGAGACACCATGTACAACCTTCCTGATGCTCGCGGCCACTTCGGCCCGTATGGCGGCACGTTCGTCGCCGAGACGCTGATTCACGCACTGGACGAACTGCGCGCGGCGTATGAAAAATTCCAGCACGATCCCGACTTCGTCGCCGAATTCGAGCGCGAGCTGAAGCATTTCGTCGGCCGTCCGTCGCCGATCTACCACGCGCAGCGCTGGAGCGAGACGCTCGGCGGCGCGCAGATCTACCTGAAGCGCGAGGACCTGAACCACACGGGCGCGCACAAGATCAACAACGTGATCGGCCAGGCGCTGCTCGCGAAGCGCATGGGCAAGAAGCGCGTGATCGCCGAGACGGGCGCCGGCCAGCACGGCGTCGCGACTGCGACGATCTGCGCGCGCTTCGGGATGGAGTGCGTCGTCTACATGGGTTCCGAGGACGTGCGCCGGCAGGCCGCCAACGTCTACCGGATGAAGCTGCTCGGTGCGACGGTCGTGCCGGTCGAGTCGGGTTCGCGCACGCTGAAGGACGCGCTGAACGAAGCGATGCGCGACTGGGTCACCAACATCGAAAGCACGTTCTACATCATCGGCACGGTCGCGGGCCCGCACCCGTACCCGATGATGGTGCGCGACTTCCAGCGCGTGATCGGCGACGAGTGCAAGGTGCAGATGCCCGAGCTCGCGGGCCGGCAGCCGGACGCGGTGATCGCTTGCGTCGGCGGCGGCTCGAACGCGATGGGCATCTTCTATCCGTATATCGACGATGCGTCGGTGCAGCTGATCGGCGTCGAAGCGGCCGGCGACGGGCTCGACACGGGCCACCACGCGGCATCGCTGATCGCCGGCAGCCCGGGCGTGCTGCACGGCAACCGCACGTACCTGCTGCAGGACGACAACGGCCAGATCATCGAGACGCACTCGGTGTCGGCGGGCCTCGATTATCCGGGCGTCGGCCCCGAGCACGCATGGCTGAAGGACAGCGGCCGCGCGCAGTATGTCGGGATCACCGACGAGGAAGCGCTGAAGGCGTTCCACGACTGCTGCCGGATCGAGGGGATCATTCCCGCGCTCGAGTCGAGCCACGCGATCGCGTATGGCGTGAAGCTCGCGCCGACGTTGCCGAAGGACAAGATCCTGCTCGTCAACCTGTCGGGCCGCGGCGACAAGGACATGCACACGGTCGCCGAGCGATCGGGCATCGAGCTCTGACCCCGACCGATGCGTGACCTGATCGAAGAACCGGGCGGCGGTGCCGCGAGCGAGGCGGAGGCGCTTCAGCCTGCTGCCGTCGTGCCGCGCGCGTTGCCGTCCGGTATCGAACTGCATAACCGCGATTTCCTGACCGATGCCGCGAACCTGCCGGATGCGTCGATCGACCTGATCGTCGCCGATCCGCCGTACGGGCTCGGCAAGGACTACGGCAACGACTCGGACAAGCGTTCGGGCGACGTGTTTCTCGCGTGGACGCGCGAGTGGCTCGAGCTCGCGATTCCGAAGCTCAAGCCGAGCGGGTCGATGTACATCTTCTGCACATGGCAGTACGCGCCGGAAATCTTCAGTTTCCTGAAGACGAAGCTCACGATGGTCAACGAGATCATCTGGGACCGGCGCGTGCCGAGCATGGGCGGCACGACGCGCCGTTTCACGTCGGTGCACGACAACATCGGTTTTTTCGCGGTTTCGAAGGCGTATTACTTCGATCTCGATCCGGTCCGCATCCCGTACGACGCCGACACGAAGAAGGCCCGCTCGCGCAAGCTGTTCGAAGGCAGCAAGTGGCTGGAGATGGGCTACAACCCGAAGGACGTCTGGTCGGTTTCGCGCCTGCACCGGCAGCACGCGGAGCGCGTCGATCATCCGACCCAGAAACCGCTGGAAATCGTCGAGCGGATGGTGCTCGCGAGCTGCCCGCCGGGCGGCCGCGTGCTCGATCCGTTCATGGGCAGCGGCACGACCGCGGTGGCCTGCGCACGGCAGGGGCGCGACTTCGTCGGCTACGAGATCAACGAAAGTTATTGTGCGATCGCGCACGAGCGCGTGAGCGCGCTCGCCGCGCCGGCATGCGCGTGAATCGCGTAGCCGTATCGCCGAACGAATCCTAGGAAAATTGCCATGTCCCGTATTCAGCAGACCTTTGCCGCGCTCGCCGAACAAGGCCGAAAGGGCCTGATCCCGTTCATCACGGCTGGCGACCCCGATCCCGCGAAGACCGTCGAATTCATGCACGCGCTCGCCGAAGGCGGCGCGGACGTGATCGAACTCGGCGTGCCGTTCTCGGACCCGATGGCCGACGGCCCCGTGATCCAGTGCTCGTCGGAACGCGCGCTCGCGCGCGGCGTCACGCTGAAGAGCGTGCTCGCCGACGTGAAGCGCTTCCGCGAAACCGATGCGAAAACCCCCGTCGTGCTGATGGGCTATGCGAACCCGATCGAGCGGATGGGCGTCGACGCGTTCGCGGCCGAAGCGCAGGCGGCCGGCGTCGACGGCGTGCTCGTCGTCGACTATCCGCCGGAAGAGGCGGGCGTATTCGCCGAAAAGATGCGCGCCGCGCAGATCGATCCGATCTTCCTGCTCGCGCCTACGTCGACCGACGAACGCATCGCCGATGTCGGCAAGATCGCGAGCGGCTACGTGTATTACGTGTCGCTCAAGGGCGTGACCGGCGCGGGAAATCTGGATGTTTCGAACATTGCGGGTAAAATCCCGGCCATCAAGTCGCGCGTGCCGGTTCCGGTGGGCGTCGGCTTCGGCATCCGCGACGCCGAAACGGCGCGCGCGGTGGCCGAGGTGTCGGACGCCGTCGTGATCGGCAGCCGCCTCGTGCAGCTGCTCGAAAGCGCTGCGCCGGAAGGCGCCGCCGCCGCGCTGAAGGCGTTCATCGCCGAGCTGCGCGCCGCGCTGGACGGCGCGGGCAAGACGGCGCGATAACACCAACATAGGAAGGCGGGAACGGGCTACGCGGCCCGGCCCGCCACGGAACAGGAAACCATACGATGAGCTGGCTCGACAAACTGTTGCCGCCGAAGATCAAGCAGACCGACCCGAAAAGCCGCAAGGGCGTTCCGGAAGGCCTGTGGGTCAAGTGCCCGTCCTGCGAGGCCGTGCTTTACCGCAACGACGTGGACGCGAACCTGCACGTGTGCCCGAAGTGCGATCACCACATGCGCATCGGTGCGCGCGAGCGCCTCGACGGGCTGCTCGATCCGGAAGGCCGTTATGAAATCGGCCAGGAAATCGTGCCGGTCGACTCGCTGAAGTTCAAGGACAGCCGCAAGTACCCCGATCGTCTGAAGGAAGCGATGGACGAGACGGGCGAGACCGACGCGATGGTCGTGATGGGCGGTGCGATCCACACGCTGCCCGTCGTCGCGGCCTGCTTCGAGTTCTCGTTCATGGGCGGCTCGATGGGCTCGGTCGTCGGCGAGCGCTTCGCGCGCGGCGCGCAGAACGCGCTGGAACAGCACGTGCCGTTCATCTGCTTCACGGCGTCGGGTGGCGCACGGATGCAGGAAAGCCTGCTGTCGCTGATGCAGATGGCGAAAACCACGGCGATGCTGACCAAGCTGGCCGAAGCGAAGCTGCCGTTCATCTCGATACTGACCGATCCGACGATGGGCGGCGTGTCGGCGAGCTTCGCGTTCCTCGGCGACGTCGTGATCGCCGAGCCGAAGGCGCTGATCGGCTTTGCCGGCCCGCGCGTGATCGAGCAGACGGTCCGCGAGAAGCTGCCGGAAGGTTTCCAGCGCGCCGAATTCCTGCTGAAGACGGGCGCGATCGACATGATCGTCGACCGCCGCAAGATGCGCGACGAGATCGCGCAGCTGCTCGCGCTGCTGCAGCGACAGCCGGCCGACGCGCTGGCCTGACCGGCGCGAGGTGGTGAACTCTGCGCGTCGCCTGGCTTCAGCGTCAGGCGGCGCGCTTCGTTTTTTGGCGTAGTGGCGGTACCGATCCAGATTTGATCCGATGAGCACTTTTCCCACTCTCGACGCGTGGCTTTCGCACCTCGAACGCGCGCACCCGGTCGGCATCGACATGGGCCTGACCCGCATCGGGCAGGTCAAGGCGGCGCTGCAGCTCGAATTCGCGTGCCCCGTCATCACCGTCGGCGGCACGAACGGCAAGGGCTCGACCTGCGCGTTCCTCGAGACGATCCTGCTGCGCGCGGGCTACAAGATCGGCTGCCACACGTCGCCGCACCTGCTCGAATTCAACGAGCGCGCGCGCGTGAACGGGCAGAACGTCACCGACGACGAACTACTGCCGCACTTCGAGGCCGTCGAAGCCGCGCGCACGTCGCTGCCGGAACCGGTGTCGCTCACGTATTTCGAATTCACGACCCTCGCGATCCTGCATCTGTTCGCATCGCGCGGGCTCGACGCGGTGATCCTCGAAGTCGGCCTCGGCGGCCGGCTCGATGCGGTCAACATCATCGATGCCGATTGCGCGATCGTCACGAGCATCGACATCGACCACACCGAATACCTCGGCGACACGCGCGAGAAGATCGCGTTCGAGAAGGCCGGGATCTTCCGCGCGGGCAAGCCGGCGATCTGCGGCGATCCGGCCGCGCCGCAAACGTTGATCGACCATGCCGAAGCGATCGGCGCCGATCTGTGGCTCGTCGGCCGCGATTTCCGCTACGAGGCACAGGCGGGTGCGGAGCGCCAGCAGTGGAGCTACCTCGGCCGCGAGAAGCGCTATCCGGCGCTCGCGTATCCGGCGCTGCGCGGCGCGAATCAACTGATCAATGCATCGGCCGCGCTCGCCGCGCTCGAGGCGCTGCGCCCGGTGCTGCCGGTATCCGCGCAGGACATCCGGCTCGGGCTCGCGAACGTCGAGCTGCCGGGGCGCTTCCAGGTGCTGCCCGGCAAGCCGGCGATCGTGCTCGACGTCGCGCACAACCCGCACGCGGCGGCCGTGCTCGAGCAGAATCTCGGCAACATGGGCTTTTTCCCGTACACGTACGCGGTGTTCGGCGCGATGCACGACAAGGACATCGACGGCGTGCTGCGGCACCTGAAAGGCGAGATCGACCACTGGTGCGTGACCGACCTGCCGCTGCCGCGCGCCGCCTCCGCGGAGCAGCTCGAAGCCGCGCTGCGCAAGGCTGGCGTGGAGGAGGGGCCCGATTCGAGCGTGACGCGTTACGCGTCGCCGGCCGAAGCGTTTCGCGATGCACTAAAAAGAGCATCCGAGAATGATAGAATCGTGGTTTTCGGCAGTTTCCATACGGTTGCCGGCGTGCTGGCCTACCGTAAATCGCAGCAACACTGACTGACGGGCAGTTTCGGACTCAGCCATTCATGGGAATTTTCTCGTTCGGCAAAAAAGACGACGACGCACCCACGCGGCGCGGCGGTCGCACCGGGACCTCCCGGAACGTGCGCACGGAGCGCACTGAACGCGTCGAGCGGCGCCCGCGCCGCACCGAGCGTCCGGAATCGGACGCGCTGCTCCTCGATCCGACCCTTCCAGAAAAGCAACGCGCGCGCCGTCGCCTCGTCGGCGCGATCGCGCTCGTCGTGGCCGCCGTGATCGTGCTGCCGATGGTGCTCGATTCGCACCCGAAGCCGGTGACGGACGACATCGCGATCGACATCCCGAACCGGCCCGCGCACCAGGCAGTCGCGCCGCGTGACGACGACGCGCCCGACGTGCAGGCAGGCGTCGCGCACGACGAGCCGCCGGCCTCCGATGCCTCCGACACGGCCGTCGCGGCAGCACCCGCCAAGCCGGCCGCGAAACCCGATACGACGACCACGGCGAGCGTGACGCCGCCGAAGCCCGCGCCGAAGCCGGCTGCTCCCGCGGCGAAACCGGCCGCGCCGAAGCCGGCGCCCGCGACCGTCGCGAATGCCGACGCCGCGAGCCCGGACAGCGGCGATGCATCGTCGCCGTCGTCGCCGGCCGGTGCGCGCTTCGCGGTGCAGCTCGGTTCGTTCAAGGATGACGCGACGGCCCGTTCGTGGGCGACCAAGTTGAAATCGGCGGGCGTGCCCGCATATGTCGAGCATCGCAAGCAGGCAGACGGTGGCACGGCTACACTGTTGCGTGCCGGCCCGTTCGCGGATCGAGCGGCGGCGTCCGCCGCGATCGCGAAGGTGCGCGAAGCCGGTCTGACGCAGTAACGCACGATGCTGACCGCTTTCGACTACGCTGTATTGGCGGTGATCGTGTTGTCGGCGCTGCGCGGTGCGTGGCGCGGCTTCGTGTCGGAGATTTTCGGGCTGATCGGCTGGATCGCGGCGATCGTGATCGCCGGTCGCTACGTCGGGCTGATCGTGCCGTACATTCCGGCGAACTGGCCGGGCGGCGCGCTGACGCAGTGGGTGATCGCCTTCGCGTTGGTCGTGATCGGCGTGGTACTGGTCGCCGGCGTCGCGAACGCGCTGCTGTCGCGGATCGCGCAGGCGAGCGGCCTGGGCGGCGTCGACCGCTCGCTGGGCATGATGTTCGGGCTCGTCCGCGGCTGTGTGCTGGTGGTGCTGCTGGTCGCGGCGGCCGGGCTGACCGAACTGCCCAAACAGGATTTCTGGCGCAATGCGCTATTGCGTCCTTTCGCCGAACAGGGCGTGCACGAGCTGAAGCAGCTCCTGCCCGACGGCATGGCCCAGTACGTACGCGTGTGACGACGCGGCCGGGCAGGACGTAACCGATTTTGTCATTCTGAAGGACATGCCATGTGCGGCATCGTAGGCGTTATCTCCCAATCTCCTGTCAACCAGCTGATCTATGACAGCTTGCTGCTGCTGCAGCATCGCGGTCAGGACGCAGCGGGCATCGCGACGGCGGACGGCAGCAATTTCCACATGTACAAGGCGAACGGCATGGTGCGCGACGTGTTCCGCACGCGCAACATGCGCAGCCTGCCCGGCACCTACGGCATCGGCCAGGTGCGCTACCCGACGGCCGGTTCGGCGTCGAGCGAGGCCGAGGCGCAGCCGTTCTACGTGAACGCGCCGTTCGGGATCATCCTCGCGCACAACGGCAACCTGACGAACTGGCAGCAACTGAAGGACGAGATGTTCCGGATCGACCGCCGGCACATCAACACCAATTCCGACAGTGAAGTGCTGCTCAACGTGTTCGCACACGAGCTGCAACTGTCGACCACGGGCCTCGAGCTCGATCCGGCCTCGGTGTTCAAGGCGGTCTCGGGCGTCCATCGCCGCCTGCAGGGCTCGTATGCGATCGTGTCGCTGATCGCCGGCTACGGCCTGCTCGCGTTCCGCGATCCGTTCGGCATCCGCCCGCTCTGCATCGGCAAGCTCGAAACCGAGCACGGCACCGAGTGGATGGTCGCGTCGGAGTCGGTCGCGGTCGAAGGCATCGGTTTCGAATTCGTGCGCGACGTGCAGCCGGGCGAGGCGATCTTCATCGACCCGGCCGGCAACTTCCACAGCCAGCAATGCGCGGAGCAGCCGACGCTGAATCCGTGCATGTTCGAATACGTGTACCTCGCGCGTCCGGATTCGTGCCTCGACGGCGTGCCCGTCTACAACGTGCGCCTGCGCATGGGCGACTATCTCGCCGAGAAGATCAAGCGCGAGCTGCCGAACGTGCCGATCGACGTCGTGATGCCGATTCCCGATTCGTCGCGCCCGGCCGCGATGCAGGTCGCCGCGAAGCTCGGCGCCGAGTATCGCGAAGGCTTCTTCAAGAACCGCTACGTCGGCCGTACGTTCATCATGCCGGGGCAGGCCGTGCGCAAGAAGTCGGTGCGCCAGAAGCTCAACGCGATGAGCATCGAGTTCAAGGACAAGCACGTGCTGATCGTCGACGATTCGATCGTGCGCGGCACGACCTCGCATGAGATCGTGCAGATGGCGCGCGATGCGGGCGCGAAGTCGGTGATCTTCGCGTCGGCGGCGCCGCCCGTGAAGTTCCCGAACGTGTACGGCATCGACATGCCGACGCGCGGCGAGCTCGTCGCGCACGGCCGTACCGACGACGAAGTCGCGAAGATCATCGGCGCCGATCACCTGATCTACCAGGACGTCGACGACCTGCGCCGCGCGGTGCGCGACATCAACCCGAAGCTCGAACGCTTCGAGGCGTCGTGCTTCGACGGCAACTACATCACCGGCGACGTGACGCCCGAGTATCTCGACGCGATCGAGCGCGCGCGCCTTACGCCGGCGTCGCAGGCCGATCGCGACACGGCCGGCGACACCGGGCGCTCGCAGATGAACCTGCAGCTGTCGGTCGAGTGACACCGGCGTACGCTTTTGCCGAAGCGTGATAGGATGTGGCCTTGCGTCGATTTGATATCAGCTTGCGGACGCGGGGCGACTTCCCAAAACAGCTAAAGCGAAGGCCGGCGGCAGTCGGCCCGAGTCGATCGCTGTCGTACCGCCCGAAGCCCGCTGATGCCGACGCATAGCGGGCTTTTTGTTTTGGCCTGGTTTTGACTTGGCCTGCGCGACACGCGCGGCCATCGAATACGGAAAACGGAACATGGACGACTCCCTCAACTTCGACACGCTTGCCGTGCGCGCGGGCACGCTGCGCAGCGACTTCAACGAGCACTCGGAAGCGCTGTTCCTCACGTCGAGCTTCTGCTTCCAGAGCGCGGCCGACGCGGCCGAGCGCTTCGCGAATTCGGAAGACTACTTCACCTATTCGCGCTTCACGAACCCGACCGTCACCATGTTCCAGGAGCGTCTCGCGGCGCTCGAGGGCGGCGAGGCGTGCATCGCCACCGCGTCGGGGATGGCCGCGATCATGTCGGTCGTGATGTCCGCGCTGCAGGCGGGCGACCACCTCGTCAGCTCGCGCAGCCTGTTCGGCTCGACGCTCGGGATGTTCTCGCAGATCTTCAGCAAGTTCGGGATCACGACGACCTTCGTCGATCCGACCGACCTGAACGCATGGCAGGAAGCCGTGCGGCCCGAAACGAAGATGTTCTTCCTCGAGACGCCGTCGAACCCGCTGACCGAGCTCGCCGACATCGAGGCGATCGGCAAGATCGCGAAGCAGGCCAACGCGCTGTTCGTCGTCGACAACTGTTTCTGCAGCCCGGTGCTGCAGCAGCCGCTGAAGCTCGGCGCGGACGTCGTGATGCACTCGGCGACGAAATTCCTCGACGGGCAGGGCCGCGTGCTCGGCGGCGCGCTGGTCGGCTCGAAGGAATTCATCATGGGCAAGGTGTTCCCGTTCGTGCGCAGCGCGGGCCCGACGCTGTCGGCCTTCAACGCGTGGGTGCTGCTGAAGGGGATGGAGACGCTGTCGCTGCGTGTCGAGAAGCAATCGGCGAACGCGCTGGAAATCGCGCGCTGGCTCGATTCGCATCCGGCGGTGGCACGCGTGTTTCATCCGGGCCTCGAGTCGCACCCGCAGTACGAACTCGCGAAGCGTCAGCAGAAGGCGGGCGGCGCGATCCTGTCCTTCGAGCTGAAGGGCGACACGCCCGAGCAGCAGCGCGCGAACGCATGGCGCGTGATCGACAACACGAAGCTGATCTCGATCACCGGCAACCTCGGCGATACGCGCACGACGATCACGCATCCGGCGACCACGACGCACGGCCGCATCACGCCGGAAGCGCGCGCGGCGGCGGGGATCACCGAAGGTTTGATCCGCTTGTCGGTCGGCCTCGAGAACGCGGGCGACCTGCGTAACGATCTCGCGCGCGGCCTGGAGGGCTGAGCGACGCGGTGCTTTCGCCGCATCGACGCATCAACGACGACGGGCCGCCTGCAAAACAGGCGGCCCGTTGTTTTTCCCTCATGAAGGCATGGCGTCCGGCGCACCGCGCTCGCGCATGCGCCGCGTGATTCAGCCGGCGTGCCCGGGCGGCGCGGCACGCATCGCATCCACCATCCACCGCAGCGTTTCGTCGAGCGGCGTGACGGGCAGCTCGCCCACCGCGCGCCGCAGCTTGTCGCGCGACCCGCTCAGGCTTTTCACTTCGTTGTGCCGCACGAAACGCGGATCGACCGTCACGTCGATCACGTAACCGGCGATGCGCGACAGCATCGCCAGCACTTCCTTCAGCGAATACGCGCGCTCCGAGCAGACGTTGAACGTCTCGCCGGCCGGCGCCGCTTCGAGCAGCTTCAGATAGGCGGCCGTCACGTCGCGCACGTCGGAGAAATCGCGGCTCACGTCGAGATTGCCGAGCGAGATGCGCGGTTCGTTGCGCGCGTAGTGCGCGGCGAGCTTCGGCAGCAGATACGCTTCGCCCTGGCCGACGCCCGTGTAGTTGAACGGCCGCGCGATCACGATCGGCAGCCGGTCGGCCCACAGCTTCGCCGCGTATTCCATCGCGAGCTTGCTGACCGCATAGTCGTTGGCGGGGGCGGGCGCGACGGTCTCGTCGAGCACGCCGGCCGTCGAATTGCCGTAGATGTTCGCGCTGCTCGCGAGCAGCACGGCCGACGGACGTTGGTCGAGACCCGCGAGCGCGGCCAGCAGGTTGCGCGTGCCGACGATATTGACCGCGTAGGTCTGCGACGGCTCGTCCTGCGCGACATGCGCGCGCGCGGCGAGATGCACGACCGCATCGGGCCGTGCATCGGCGGCCGCCGCACGCATCGCGTCCGCGTCGAGCAGGTCGACGGGCAGCAGCGTGCAGTGCGCGAAGGCCGGATCGTCGGGCCGCGGCGCGCCGGGCGCGACCGTGCCCCAGACGTCATAGCCGGCCGCCTGCAGGCGTTCGAGCATGTAGCGGCCCGTGAAGCCCGTCAGGCCCGTGACGAACGCACGGCGCGACGGGCGTCCGGCTTCAGAACGTGTCATGGTGCTGGTTCCGCATCAAATCCGCTTCGACCATCATCTGGCAAAGTTGTTCGAGCGTCGTCTTCGGCACCCAGCCGAGCTTGGCTTTAGCCCTGTCCGCGCAGCCGATCAGCAGGTCGACCTCGGCGGGGCGATAGAACTTCGGGTTCACTTCGACCAGCACGTTGCCGTTCGACGCGTCGAGGCCGCGTTCCTGCTCGCCCTTGCCGGTCCATTCGAGCTGGTAGCCGGCAGCCGCGAATGCCATCTGCACGAAGTCGCGCACGGTCTCGGTGCGATTGGTCGCGAGCACGTAGGTGTCGGGCTCGTCGGCCTGCAGCATGCGCCACATCCCTTCGACGTATTCGAGCGCGAAGCCCCAGTCGCGCTTCGCGTCGAGGTTGCCGAGCTCGAGGCGGGTCGCCTTGCCGAGCTTGATCTTCGCGACGGTGTCGGTGATCTTGCGCGTGACGAACTCGCGGCCGCGCAGCGGCGATTCGTGGTTGAACAGGATGCCGCTGCTGCCGAACAGGCCGTACGACTCGCGGTAGTTCACGGTCATCCAGTGCGCGTACAGCTTCGCGACGCCATACGGGCTGCGCGGATAGAACGCGGTCGTTTCGGTCTGCGGAATCGCCTGCACCTTGCCGAACATCTCGGACGTCGACGCCTGGTAGAAGCGCGTCTTCGGGCTCACGACGCGGATCGCCTCGAGCAGGTTCAACGGGCCGAGGCCCGTCACTTCCGCGGTCGTCGCCGGCTGGTCGAACGACACGCCGACGAAGCTCTGCGCGGCCAGGTTGTACAACTCGTCGGGCTGCGTGCGTTCGAGCAGGCGCAGGCTCGAGCCGGCGTCGGTCAGATCGTGTTCGACGAGCGTGAGGTTCGGGTGCGTGTCGACGCCGAGCTCGGCGATGCGCCAGAAATTCACCGAACTGGTGCGGCGATAGGTGCCCGTGACCTCGTAGCCCTTGTCGAGCAGCAGTTTGGTCAGGTAGGCGCCGTCTTGCCCCGAGATCCCGGTAATGATGGCCTTTTTACGAGTTTGGCTCATGGCGTTGTCCTGGTAGAAGCGAAAGGGAAAATCAGGCGGTCGTGCTGGCGGCGGCCGGCAGCGCGCGGCGTGCGGGGTCGCGCGTCAGGCGCCGTTCGAAGCCGTACCAGCTCAGGGTCGCGTAGGCGAGCGTGATCGCGAGCGCGAGCGCGGCCGTGACGAAGCGGTTCAAGTGCAGCGGCCACAGCGCGTACAGCACGCTCAGGTGGATCAGGTACACGGTGTAGCTGACGGTGCCCACGTAGACGAGCATCGGGTTCGTCAGCGCGCGTTGCACGATGCCGCGGCCGCGCAGCGCGATCACGACGATCGACGTGCACAACAGCAGCGAGATGCTGTAGAGCGCCGCATTGGACAGCGGCGTGTTCGCGGCGCGAAAGCGCGGGAACGACAGGTGCAGCCAGCCGAGGATCGCGAGCGACACGAGCGCGCCGACGATCGCGAGCGGGTAGAACGGCTCCAGCGCGCGCCGGTCGCGGCGCAGCACGATCGCGAGCAGCGCGCCCGCGGCGAGCAGGTCCATCCGGAACGGCGTCAGGTAGTAGATCGGCCAGAACGAGTCGAACCATGGCGTCGCGATCGCGCGCAGCACCGGAGCCGCGACGATCAGCGCGGCGGCGACCCACAGCAGCGCACGCTCCGAGCACCACAGCACGACGAACGGCCAGAAGATATAGAACTGCTCCTCGACCGCGAGCGACCACAGCACGTTCAGGCTGTCATGCCCGATGCTGCCGAGCGACAGACCGATATTGGTCGAGAAGAACGCGAACCACGGCCAGTGCGGCAGCCAGCTCGCGCCGAACAGGATCGTCGACACCACCAGCAGCAGCACGTACGGCGGCAGGATGCGGCGCACGCGGCGCGCGTAGAAGTGGCTGAAGTACGACTGCCCGCGCGCCTTTCGTTCGAGCAGGATGCCGGTGATCAGCAGGCCGCTCAGCACGAAGAACAGGTCGACACCCATCCAGAGTGGTGCCTTCAGCGCGTGCTGCAGGAACACGGCGCCGACCGCGATCGCGCGCAGCCCGTCGAGCTGCACGATGCGGCCGTGTTGCGGCGGGGCCAGGTCGGCGGGTCGCGAGATGCCCGTCATCGCGCCGCTCCTTCGCAACGCGCGGCGGGGGCCGCGGCGCGTCGCACATCCGATGCGTGAACGTAATGCATGCCTTTAAATGAAATATCGAATCGAAAACGATTCTAGGGAAAAGAAATCGGCAAAAAAACGCATGCGACTTATCTGACGACAAGCATTCAAATGCCGATTATTCCGGTCGCGAGGTGAAAGGTTGATGCCCAGGCAGCCGCGACAGGCGGTGCGGAGCGGCATTTTCTACAGCGCGACGCGTGAAAGGCGGTCGTTATTGCCGTTTCCGGGCGCCATTTCCCGCCTGTTCCGGTTCGATATTTCAGGCGGAAACATCCCCAAATATTTCCAAATTTCTTGTGATTATTTTTGCTTGTAACCTGCATCGCGACGTTTGAAACCCATTTAGCGACAGGGTGCGCCGGCGGCAGTCCGGGGCGGCGCCGGTCGCTGTTGCATCGAGTCTGGAGAAGCGCATTGCGACGTCTGATTCTGGTAGGCATGACGGTATGCGCGACGCTGCTGACGAGCGCCGCACCGGCCGAAACGGTGTTGCCCGCGACGACGTCGTGGATCGGCAACACGTTCGGCTATGGCGACGGCAGCTGGACGCAGATCGACATCCGCGCGATCGCGGTGACGCCTGAAGGCAAGGTGTATACGAATGCGCCGTGGGACGAAAGCGGCGCCGAGGCGAGCGTCTACCAGGACGGGAAGATGCTCGGCTTCGCCGGCGGCACGCACGGCTGGGGCAATCTCGGCGGCAACGCGATCGCCGTGAACAGCAAGTACGCGTATGTCGCGATCGGCGTCGGCAACGAACGCGGCCACCTGCAGTCGCCCGGCATCTGGCCGGACAAGGGCAAGCAGTGGTTCGGCATCTCGCGGCGCACGATCGGTGACATGAAGCAGCCCGCGCCGTTTCGCGCGGCGCCGCAGGTCGCGCCGGGCGGACGCGCCGATGCCGGCCGCGCGCGCATGGCCGCGAGCTTCATGATGATGAACGAGGTGCCGGCTCCCGCGCGCTCGGAAGTGGGCGAGGTGAAGGCGGAAGTGGGCGGCCTCGCGGCCGACGACAAGACGCTGTTCGCGACGAATCCGTCGCACGACGTGGTGGACGTGTACGACGCGGAGACGATGCAGCAGAAGGGCACGTGGAGCGCGCACGAACCGGGCCGCATCGCGCTCGCGGGCGACGGCACGCTGTGGCTGCTCACGGACACGCTCAGCGGCCCCGCGCACCTCGTGCACGTGCGTGCGGACGGCCGCAAGCTCGACGACGCGCCCGCGCTGCCGGAAGGCACCGACGCGGTGGACGTGGCGGTCGACGCGAAAGGGCGCGTGCTCGTCGCGGACAACGGGCCGCGCCAGCAGATCCTGATCTTCTCGAAAGGCGGCAAGGGTTATGCGCAGTCCGGCACGCTCGGCGAGCGCGGCGGCATCTTCGCCGGCCCGGTGCCGGGGCGGCCGGGGCCGCAGCGCTTCAACGGGCTGACGGGCGTCGGCGTCGACCGCGCGGGCAACGTGTATGTGTCGATGAACGGCATCGGGCCGCGCCACGACACGATCGGCGCCGGGCTCGGCGCGGTGCTCGAAAGCTATACACCGGACGGCAAGCCGCGCTGGCAGGTGCAGGGGCTGCTGTTCGTCGACGGCGCGTGGCTAGACCCCGCGCGGCCGAACAGCGTGTACACGGGCAACAAGCGCTTCGAGCTCGACCTGTCGAAGCCGCCGGGCCAGGACTGGAAATACGTCGGCTTCCTGTCGAACCGCTTCAAGTATCCGGACGACCCCGTGTTCCACACGGACCAGTGGCCGGGCATGCCGATCGCGCGTCGCGTCGACGGCCGTACGTTCCTGTACCTGACCGACATGTACGCCGATCACCTGAAGATCTACCGCTTCGACGCGAAGCGCGACGGCGAGGTGGCGATTCCGTCGGGCCTGATCGCGGGCCGCGCGCGGCCGGTCGACAAGGTGCCGAACAAGCCGCCCGGCGGCGACTGGCTGTGGCGCGATGCGAACGGCAACGGCCGGCTCGACGCCGACGAGTTCGAGATCAACACGACCGGCAAGGCCAAGGCGGGCGGCTGGGGCTGGTGGGTCGACACGAAGGGCGACATCTGGCGCACGAGCGACGTGCGCGGCATCCACCGCTTCCAGTACGGCGGCGTCGACAAGGCCGGCAACCCGATCTACTCGTACGACAAGGTCACGACCTACCCGATGCCGCAGCCGTTCACGCAACTGCGCCGCTCGATCTACGACGCGCAAGCCGACACGCTGTACGTGACCGGCTACACGGCCGACGCGCCGCCGCAGCCTGGCATCAACAAGGAAGTCGGCCGCGTGCTGGTGCGTTTCGACAAGTGGTCGACCGGCTCGCCCGTCGTGCGCTATACGGTCGCGCTGCCGTGGCAGCTCGACGCGAAGCCGATCCTGGACCTGATCGGGATCACGGTCGAGGGCCGCTACATCTTCACCGTGGAGCCGGTCGGCAAGATCCACGTGTACGACAAGGACACCGGCAAGGAAGTGGGCGTGATGAGCCCGGGCACCGAGGTCGGCAAGGCATCCGGCTGGGTCGACGTGCCGTTCGGCATCAGTGCGTTCCGGCGCGAGAACGGCGAATACCTCGTGTTCGTCGAGGAAGACGCGCGCGGCAAGGTGCTGATGTATCGCTGGAAACCGTGACGGGCGGCGCGCCGCTCACGACGACGTCGCCGTCACACAAGGCACAAGCATGGACAAAGGCATACTCAAGAACGTTTCGATCAATTTCATCGGGCTGATCCTGCCGACCTTCGTGTCGCTGGTGACGGTGCCCGCTTATATCCACGCGCTCGGCGTCGAACGCTATGGCGTCGTCAGCCTCGTATGGACGCTGATCGGCTATTTCGGGATCCTCGATCTCGGGATGAGCATGGCCGCGCAGAACCACATCTCGAAGGCGCTCGCGAGCGGCAACGACGACGAAAGCGCGCGCGTGTTCTGGAGCGCGTTCTGGCTGAATCTCGGCACCGGCGTCGTGGGCGGGCTGCTGATCTATTTCGGCGCGTTCGTCTACACCGCGTATTTCACGAAGGTGTCGGCCGCGATGCAGCACGAGGTGTATCTCGCGCTGCCGTGGCTCGCGCTCGCGATTCCGCTCGCGAACGTGTCGTGGGTGTTCGCCGGCGCGATCAACGGCGCCGAACGGTTCGGCGTGTTCAACACGAACCAGACGATCGGCACGTTCCTGTTCCAGTTGCTGCCGCTCGGCGCCGCATGGTGGATCGCGCCGAACCTGCAGACCGTGCTCGCCGCGGCAGTCGTCGCGCGCCTGATCGCGGCGGCGATGCTCGGCCACGCCAGCATCAAGGTGCTCGGGATCCGGCGCATCGATCCGCCGCAGTGGGGCACCGCGAAGGGGCTGTTCAACTTCGGCGGCTGGATGCTGATCGCGAGCACGACGAGCATGATCGCGGACACGCTCGATCGCGTGATGCTCGGCGCCGGCATGGGCGCGAAGTTCGTCACCTACTACACGGTGCCGCAGAACCTCGTCACGCGCCTGAACATGCTGCCGAACGCGCTCGTGCGCACGCTGTTCCCGCGCCTGTCGGCGGTCGGCCGCGATCACGCGGACACGCTCGCGCGCCAGTCGCTCGAATTCCTGAACGGCGTATTCACGCCGGTCGGCATCGTCGCGATCTTCGCGCTCGCGCCGTTCCTCACGCTGTGGGTCGGCGCCGATCTCGCCGCGCACTCGGCGCCGGTCGGCCGCGTGCTGGTGATCAGCGTGTGGCTCGTCGGCCAGGCGAGCGTGACGCGCATCCTGATCCAGTCGCAGGTCAACCCGGCCCGAGCGGCGTTCGCCGGGCTCGTCGAGATGCCGTTCTTCGTCGGCGGCCTGTGGTTCGGCATTCATCACTTCGGGCTGATCGGCGCGGCGGTGGTCGTCGCGGCGCGCGCGTTCGTCGACTACGGCGTGCTGCTGTACCTGTCGGCGATCCGGATGCGCGCGATCGTGCTCGACATGCTGGCGCACCTGGCCTTCCTGCTCGCGAGCCTGTTTCTCGCGCAGGCATGGCCGGGGCTCGGCGAATCGATCGGCATGTGCGCGATCGTGCTGGTGCTGAACGTCGCGTGGTCGCTCACGATGACGCCGGGGCTGCGCGCGCTCGTGCGCGACCTGTTTGTCCGTCTCAATGCGAGGAAAACGATATGAATCGCGATCTGGCGGAACACGCCATCCTGAACCTCGCCACCGCCGATGCGGCCGTGGCCGAAATGGGCGACGCCGCCGCGCTGCGCCGGTCCGTGCCGGCCGGGCGGGCCAGCGCGCGCCAGCCGGCGCGCGCGCTGCGCGTGGCGATCGTCCACGATTGGCTCGTTACCTATGCCGGTGCCGAGCGCGTGCTCGAACAGATCGTCGCGTGCTTTCCCGACGCGGACCTGTTCAGCCTCGTCGATTTTCTCGACGATCGCGCGTTCGTGCGCGGCAAGCCGGTGACGACGTCGTTCATCCAGAAACTGCCGTTCGCGCGCACCAAGTACCGCAGCTACCTGCCGCTGATGCCGCTCGCGATCGAGCAGCTCGACGTGTCCGAGTACGATCTCGTGATCTCGAGCAGCCACGCGGTCGCGAAGGGCGTGCTGACGGGACCGGACCAGGTGCACATCAGCTACGTGCATTCGCCGATCCGCTATGCGTGGGACCTGCAGCACCAGTACCTGGAGCAGTCGAACCTCACGCACGGGCCGAAATCGCTGCTCGCGCGGATGATTCTTCACTACATCCGCAACTGGGACACGCGCACCGCCAACGCGGTGGACGGCTTCGTCGCGAACTCCGCGTTCATCGCACGGCGCATCAAGAAGGTCTACCACCGCGACGCGGCGGTGATCTTCCCGCCGGTCGACGTCGACGGTTTCTCGCTGAACGCGGTCAAGGACGATTTCTACCTGACCGCGTCGCGGATGGTGCCGTACAAGAAGATCGACCTGATCGTCGAGGCGTTCTCGAAGACGCCCGAGCGCAAGCTGGTCGTGATCGGCGACGGCCCCGAGATGCAGAAGATCCGCGCGAAGGCTGGCCCGAACGTCGAGATCATGGGCTACCAGCCGTTCGCGGTGCTGCACGACCGGATGCGGCGCGCGAAGGCGTTCGTGTTCGCGGCCGAGGAGGATTTCGGGATCTCGGTCGTCGAGGCGCAGGCCTGTGGCACGCCGGTGATCGCATACGGCAAGGGCGGTGCGCTCGAAACCGTGCTCGACCCGCAATCGGGCGCTAATCCGACCGGGCTGTTCTTCGACGAGCAGACGCCGCACGCGATCGTCGCGGCCGTCGACGATTTCGAGCGCGCGCCGCAGCGTTTCACGCCGAACGCATGCCGCGCGAACGCGGAGCGGTTTTCCGCCGATACGTTCCGGCGGCGCTTTCTCGACTATGTGGAAACCGCGCTGCCCGGCTCGACCACGCAGCGCGGCACGGCCGTCGCGCCGATGCCGGCCGCGCGCGGCCCGGCGACGCTCGTGCTCGACCAGAGCGGCGTGCTCGGCGGCGCCGAGCTGTCGCTGCTCGAGATCATGAAGCACATGCGCGCGAACGCCGACGTGCTGCTGTTCGACGACGGCCCGTTCCGCGCGGCGCTCGACGAGATCGGCGCGCGCGTCGACGTGGTCGACCAGGGCGCGCTCGCGGGCGTGCGCAAGCAGGGCGGCGTGTCGGTCGGCGCATTGAAGCAGCTCGTGCGGCTCGTGCGCGATGTCGCGCGGCGCGCGCGCCGTGCCGAGGTGATCTACGCGAACACGCAACGCGCGATGGTGGTCGCCGCGCTCGCCGGGCGGCTCGCGCGCAAGCCGGTGGTCTGGCATCTGCGCGACATCGTCAGCACCGACCATTTCGGCAGCAAGCAGCTGCTGGCGATCAAGTACTGCGCGCGGCTTGGCGTCACGCGCGTGATCGCGAACTCCGACGCGTCCGCGCAGGCGTTCCGCACGCTGACGGGCTTCACGCCGCAGCATGTCGACGTCGTGTTCAACGGTATTTCGGCCGAGCCGTTCGATGCACTGGAAGGCGTCAGCCAGGCTGCGCTGCGCGCGCGCCTCGGGTTGCCGCAGGATGCGTGGCTCGTCGGCTCGTTCAGCCGTCTCGCGCGCTGGAAGGGGCAGCACGTGCTGCTGGAGGCCGCCGCGCGGCATCCCGGCATGCACGTGGTGCTGGTCGGCGCGCCGCTGTTCGGCGAGGACGAATACGCGGCGCAACTGCACGAATACGTCGCGCGGCACGGGATGGACACGCGCGTGCATTTCCTCGGGTTCCAGCGCGACGTGGCTGCGTGCATGACGGCGGTCGACGTCGTCGCGCACACGTCGATCACGCCGGAGCCGTTCGGGCGCGTGATCGTCGAAGGGATGCTTGCGCGCCGGCCGGTCGTCGCGGCCCGCGCGGGCGGCGTCGTCGAGATCATCGAGGACGGCGACAACGGGCTGCTCTGCGAGCCGGGCGATGCGACCGCGCTGGCCAACGCGCTGGACATGCTCAAGCGCGACGGCGCGCTGCGCGAACGGCTCGTCGCGAGCGGGCGTGCGACGGCGGTGCGCCGGTTCGGCACCGAGACCTACGTGGAGCGGGTCGAGAAGATCCTCGCGGATACGGCGAAGGCCGCGAAGGCGAAGAAGCGGACGTAGCAGACGGCGCCAGTCGGCGGGAAACGAGCCCTCATGCGGTGTTGTGCTGCGTGGGGGCTTCGTTTTTCAGGGGGCGCGTGTTGGGTAGGGCTGGTGAGGGGCGGATTGTTGCGTGCCGGGCGCGGGATCGGCCGGTTGCCGGTTCGATCGGGATCGTGCGGGAGACGGGGCGGCAAGGCAGCGCCGAGAAAAATTCGATGGGCGCCCAGGGCGGCGGCATCGCAGCCGGACAGGCGGCCGTCAGGCGCCGGCATACAGGGTTGGTGGCATACCCGCCCGACCCGCCATGCAGCCGCGCTCCGGTCATGAAAAACCCCCGTGCAGCGAGATGCCGCACGGGGGCTCCGGAACCGGTCCGGCCGAATCAGACGGCCCGCTCGGGTGCCTGCGCGACGACGCGGGCAGCGCGCGTCGGCTTGAAACTGGCCGACCACGTCATCGCCGGCCGCTCGAACATCCGGTAGAACAGGTACGCGACCGGAATCGCGGTGGCCATGAACGCGATCGACGGCCAGATCGACAGTTGCAGTTCGGAGTGGAACAGCACCGAGCCGAGGCAGACGAACAGCGGCAGGTGGATCAGGTACAGCGAATAGCTGAAGTCGCCGAACCAGCCGAGCACGCGCAGCGGCGGCGTCGGGCGCGGCGGGCGCGCGAGCGCGCGGTACAGGAAGCACGCGAAGCCGGCCGACCACAGCTGGAACGCGCCGTACTGGCCGAAACGGAACGCGCCGCAGCCGGCGGCCAGCAGCACGGCGGCCGCGACGTACCACGCGCGCGACGGCACGGCGGCCGCGCCGCGCGCCTGCTGAGCCCGCACGTCGGCGATCCATGCGCCGATCGTCCAGGACAGCCAGTACGACGTGAAGAACTGCAGGTCGTGCCGTTCGAGCAGCCACGCCGACGCGACATTGACGAGCGCGACCGCGGCCACGACGGACGGCATGCCGATGCGTCGGCGCAGCGCGAACAGCAGCGGGTAGATCGCGTAGAACTGCACTTCGAGCGACAGCGTCCACAGCGCGCCGTTCGATCCGTACGTGTAGCCGGCGACGCCCTGCAGCGAGAACAGGTTCACGAGGAATGCGGTGATGCCGATATCGCGGATCTTGTGGCTGACGGGCTCGATCTGCAGGCTGACCAGGTCGAGTGCGAGCGTGAACAGCAGCGCGGCGAGCAGCACCGGGTAGATGCGCGCGAACCGGCGTGCCCAGAAGTTGGGCGCGTCGAGCCGGTACGCGGGATCGGCCGCGAGCTTGAGCGCCGCGTTGCGATGGATGCAGTAGCCGCTGATCACGAAGAAGATCGGCACGCCGGCGGAGCCCCACGCGAACGGGAAGGTCAGGTAGCCGACGATCACGCTCGGGTCGAGCGCGCGACCGTAAGCATGATGGAAGGTCTGCATCCCGACCCAGACGACCTGGCGGCAGTGGAAATAGGCGACGAGCAGCGCCGCGAAGCCGCGCATCGCGTCGATGACGTGTTCCTTGTGATCGGCGACGGGCGGCGCGGTCAGAGACGATCCGCTGAAAGCTTGCATGCGATTCGATTCCTTGCGACGGGTGGAGTGGAAGACGGACGAACGGGAAGTCTGTTCCCATCGTAATGCGCAAGAATTCGATCAATGAATAAAAAAATCTCGCCCGGAAATAACGCGATTCCACATGATGGTTTTATCGGGTTCTGAAAGCGGTTCCGAAGGCGCGTCAATTATTTACCGATTTTTTTCTGATAGCTTGAAGCTCCAGTTGATTGATGCAAGGAGCGGCAAGATGGACATGCATTGGATCGCGAGCGCTGCAGTACTGCTGGTCATGGCCGTGCTGTCGGCGTACCGCGAGGCGTTGAAGAACGAGCCGATTCGCCCGGGCCTCGAACGGGGCGGCGTGCCCTATATCGAGGAATTCGAATCGTAAGAATTTGTATCTGGAAAATCGGTAATTTGTTTCTGCTTCGGCACTCGGCCCGGCAATATCGACCGGATTGAAAGGATTATATTTTTTTCGGAAACATTGGGCATTCAGTCCATATCGAAAATGAGCGGAGTGGAATTGGCAGTGCCGTCGATTCTCGATATGCCGTTCGGAACACAATCGCGCCGGGTCGCAGGTCGACGCGGCGCAGTCAACGCAATCAGGATGCGAACATGTTGAAAGTCACCAAGGCCGTGTTCCCCGTTGCCGGTCTCGGCACGCGGTTCCTCCCGGCAACGAAGGCGAGCCCGAAGGAAATGTTGCCCGTCGTCGACAAGCCGCTGATTCAGTACGCGGTCGAGGAAGCGATCAACGCCGGTATCACCGAGATGATCTTCGTCACCGGGCGCAGCAAGCGCGCGATCGAGGATCACTTCGACAAGTCGTACGAGATCGAGGCCGAACTCGAGGCGCGCGGCAAGGAAAAGCTGCTCGAACTCGTGCGCGGCATCAAGCCGAGCCACGTCAACTGCTTCTACGTACGCCAGCCGGAAGCACTTGGCCTCGGCCATGCGGTGCTGTGCGCGGAGAAGCTCGTGCATGGCGAGCCGTTCGCGGTGATTCTCGCCGACGACCTGCTGCACGGCGAGCAGCCGGTGCTCAAGCAGCTCGTCGACGTGTTCGACCATTATCACAGCTCGGTGATCGGGGTCGAGACGATCCCGCGCGAGGACAGCCGCTCGTACGGCGTCGTCGAAGGCCGCGAATGGGAAGAGGACATCATCAAGCTGTCGGGCATCATCGAGAAGCCCGCGCCCGAGGATGCGCCGTCGAATCTCGGCGTGGTCGGCCGCTACGTGTTCATGCCGACGATCTTCGATCACCTGCGCAAGCTCAAGCCGGGCGCGGGCGGCGAACTGCAGCTGACCGACGCGGTCCAGACGCTGCTCGCGAACGAGCAGGTGCTCGCGTACCGCTACTACGGCACGCGTTTCGACTGCGGCAGCAAGATCGGCTATCTCAAGGCAACCGTCGAGCTCGCGCTCCAGCATCCGGAAGTGAGCCGCGAATTCGAGGCGTATCTGCGTACCTGCTTGCCCGCGCTGGCTGCCGTCGCGTAGGCAGCCGCGCGCTCCGTTGTTTCAGGTGGTGGTTGTTCCGTTGGCCCCGGCCGCTCAGGCGCCGGGGCTTTTTTGCATTTGCCGGTGCGCGATCGTGGTGCGAGCGGCCGGCTTGTCGCGTGGTCGGGTTCGCGTGGAGCGTGGTGCCGTGTGTGGAGCGGGGCGCTCCGGCGCGGTCCGGCGTCGCGCCTGAAACCGGTGCCGAAGCGCTTGCCGGGGCGAGCGGCGCGGCGTTGTTGTTGTCGTTGCGCGATGCATTGTCGACGTTCGCGCCGGCGCCGGTTCCGTCCGCGCCGGTTCATGACGTAGCGGCGCAGCGCGTCAGCTTCCCGGCGCTACCTGCCTCGCGATCTTCCCGCGCATTTCCCGCCCGGTGTTTTCCGCTTCCGCGTGGCGCTCAACGCGCCGACGTGCTCGGCCGCGCGACAAAATGCCGGGCGAGCATCGCGGCGATCGGCTTCTTGAAGTCGAGCAGTCTTTTTTCGAGATAGCGCCAGGACAGGTGCGCGAGCAGCACGGCGAGCGCGAATTGCAGCATCTCGGGCAGCGCTTCGCGGACGATTTCCGGCATCGGCACGTGCGCGAAGAGCGAGGGCATCACGCCGAAGCGCGTCGGAATCAGGTTGTGGAACAGGTAGAAGCCGTAGCTGATCGTGCCGAGATAGACGAGCGGCGCCCAGTCGAGCAGCGCCACGACGGGATGCTCGGGTTCGCTGACGATCCACAGCATCAGCGCGCCGAGCGACGCGGACAGGCCGAGATCCGCGAGCCCCGCGACCGCGTCGGGCAGTGCCGTGCACGCAGGCAGTGCCAGGAAAAACACGACGCCTGCCGCGCCGAGCCAGCCGGGCGGGACGCGGCGCACGGCGGCCGAACCGTGATCGGCGAGCGCGATCGCGCCGACGCCGCCGAGCGCGATCAGCGCGAAATTCCACGGGGAAAACGCGTAGATCAGCACCGGCGACGCGTCGGACAGGTAGAGCGCGAGATGCGCGGCCGCGCACAGTGCGACGGCCGCGACGCCGAGTGCGACGTGTCGCGCGGCGGGCACCGCGAGCAGCGCGAGCGGTGCGATCAGATAGAACTGCTGTTCAACCGCGAGGCTCCAGAAGTGCGACGTGGAGCCCGGCCAGCCGTCCTTGACGACGCCGATCCAGTAATTCGACAGGAACGCCGCGTGCCACGCGAGCCCGAGGTTGACGCCGCGCTGGTAGAAGAGCGCGTGCGCGATCGCGAGCGCGGCGAGCAGCAGGTAGTACACGGGGAAGATCCGCAGCGCGCGCTTCGCGAGGAACAGCGCGAGCGCGTGGCGGCGCGTCATGGTGCCGCACTCGACCGCCCGGCGGTTGCGATGCAGTTCGCCGACGATCAGGAATCCGCTGATGAGGAAAAACGTCCACACGCCAAGCTTGCCGACGTCGACGGCAAGGACGTGGCCCTTGTGGGACAGGAAAACGAGAATGACGGCGATGGCTCGCAGGCCGTCGAGTCCTTTGACGTATCTGACTTCGCGCATGGAGGCATCCGGGCATTGAGCGAGGCCAGTATAGGTGCGCAAATATCGAACGTAATTCACGTTCGGGCGCATACGTGAAGGCGTTTTTTGATGTGAGGGTCTGTTTACGCATGGAACGCGCATGCGAATGCCCGCAATCGCTCGTAGGGCAAGAAGTGAGGAGCGCCGTTTGGCCGAGCCAAACAAGCGACGAGCGACGCCGCCATGCGGGCGATTGCGGGCATTCCCGTGGAATGTATTTTTTAAATTTGGGGTTGCCACGAGAACGGCCGCTCGCCGCGTTGCGCTCCTTGCGAATACGTCAGTATTCGCGGCGTCGCGCGCCTCGCGAGCGGCCGTTCTCGTGGCAACGCATGTGCGTTCCATGCGTAAACAGACCCTCAAGCCTCGTTGAAGTCGGTCGCGCGCAACAAAACCTGCGGGAAACCCCGCGAAAACGCATAAAAGTACTGCACGAAGCGTCAAGGCGCTTGTAGAATCCGGCGTTGAAGCGTGCGCAGTGCACGCTTCATGTATCCAACGACCACACCTGGTAGGAGAAACATGGCGACTTCCGCAAAAAAGGTGGCCAAGAAGGCTGCCGCCGCACCGGCCAAGAAAGTGGCTGCTAAGAAAGTAGCGCCCGCGAAGAAAGTAGTGGCCAAGAAGGCCGCCGTCGCGAAGGCGCCCGCTGCTCCGACGCCGCTGAAGGACAAGTTCACGAAGGCATCGCTCGCAACGCACATCGCCGAGCGCGCAGCCGTGGAAGTGAAGGCGGTCAAGGCAGTGCTCGCCGCACTCGAGAACGTCGTGCTGGGCTCGGTCCACAAGAAGGGCGCAGGCGAGTTCACGCTGCCGGGTCTGCTGAAGATCACGGCACAAGTCGTGCCGGCGAAGAAGAAGCGCTTCGGCAAGGATCCGTTCACGGGCGAAGAGCGTTGGTTCCCGGCGAAGCCGGCCAGCGTGCGCGTGAAGGCTCGTGCGCTGAAGAAGCTGAAGGACGCGGCAGCGTAATGCTGCGCAACGGCTGCCGAATGCATGTCGGCAGCCGTTGCGATGTCCTGCGATCCCCGTACGCGAAAGCGTGCGGGGATTTTTATTGCGCCGCGCAAATCGCGCAGCAGCGAAAACGCGAAGCGCCGGCGATGTGCGGTTCGATGCGTGCCACGCGGCAAATGGCGTGCCGCGCTTGCGCAACGCCGGACGGCAATCGTCATCGGCACGTGCCGTCGTACCGCCGCAGCCCGTCGCTCTCGTTACCTCGTCGCTCCCGCTGCGCCTGTTGCGTGCGCATCGTGAGGCCCGCGCATCGTGACTGAATGCGTTCCGTCTGAAATCGCCGGGCAGGTCGCTACCGCGCGCGCCGCGATCGAGCGACATCTCGGTGCGACGCTGGATGCGATCCACCTGTTCGGTTCGGCGCTAGACGGCGGCTTGAAACCGCGCAGCGACATCGACCTGCTGGTGACGGTGGCCGTGCGGCCCGACGAAACGGCGCGGCGTGCGCTGATGTTCGACCTGCTCGCTGCGTCGGCGCCGCCCGGTCACGCAGGCGGCATGCGCCCGCTCGAGGTCACCGTCGTCGCGCACGGCGACGTGGTGCCGTGGCGTCATCCGGCGCGACGCGAACTGCAGTTCGGCGAGTGGCTGCGTCGCGATCTCGAAGCAGGCATCGTCGAACCGGCGCTCGCCGATCACGATCTGGCGATCCTGTTGACGAAGGCGCGGCAGCACAGTGTCGCGCTGGCCGGTCCGCCGGCGGCCGCGCTGTTCGAGCCGGTGCCCGCGCGCGACCTGGTCGCCGCGCTTCTCGCTACCGTTGCGCAGTGGAATGCCGAACCGGACTGGCGCGGCGACGAGTGCAACGTGGTGCTCGCGCTCGCGCGCATCTGGTACAGCGCGGAAACCGGCAGGATCGCGCCCAAGGACGTCGCCGCGGCATGGGTGCTGGAGCGCCTGCCTGCCGCTTACCGGCCGGTTGTAGCGGCTGCACGTGCCGCCTATCTCGGTGGCGAAGCGGGCGCGGCGATCCTGTCGGGTGAACCGCTCGCCGCGTTCATCGGTTACGCGCGGCGGACCATCGAATCGATGCTGTCGGCGTAGAGGCGGATGCCACGGTGCGCGCGATCGGCTTGCGGGCCGGCACCTCGCGGATCATCAGCGCTTTCGCCGCCGCCGTACGCGCAAGCCGCCGATCCGGGCGCCCGCCGGCGACTCGCGCGCGCTTGACCGGTACGCCGTCACGCATCCGCGGCACGACGCGCTTCGTCAACCCGCCGTGCCCGCATAGGCAGCCTTCAGCGCGGCGTCGTCGAACTTGGTCATCTGCATCATTGCCGCGGCCACGCGTGCCGCCTTGACCGCGTCGCGATCGGCCATCATCGGGATGAGCGCTTCCGGAACGATCTGCCACGACACGCCGTAGCGGTCTCTCAGCCAACCGCAGCCGTCGGCCGTGCCGCCGTTGTCGAGGAGGGTATTCCAGTAGCGGTCGAGTTCCGCTTGATCGGCGCAACTGACCAGCAGCGAGATCGCGTGATTGAACGTCTCGGTGCGCTTGTGGCTCATCGCGATGAACGGCTGCCCGAACAGCTCGAACTCGACCATCCGCGTACCGTCGGTGCCGGACACCGACGTGACGCGCACGATGCGCGAATCCGGAAAGATGCCTGCATAGAAGGCCGCTGCTTCCTCGGCTTCCGTCGAGTACCAGAGAAAAGGCGTGATCTTCTGAATCGTCATGGCGAATCTCCTGTCTGTATTGGCCGAGGCGCAAATCGCGTGCCGACCTCGATACGACGGACGACGCTTGCCAAATTCGACGCGCGGGGGCGAATGGCAGTCGTGCCGAGTGAGCGGCGCCGACAGTGCGGATGGTAGTCGCCTGGAGGAAAGACCGCGACCTGCCTGGACACCCGGAAGTAGTGATTGCAGCACTTTGCAGCCGCCAGGCGCCGTTGCCGGCCCGCCGACGTGCGTCGGCATCGGCTTCGTTCGCCGGCCCGCACAGGCGCTGCGGGCACGCGTGAGACGGACGAAAAAAAGCCAGCCGCGGCCGAAACCGGGGCTGGCTTTCCAGTTCGGCGGCAAGGCGTCGGAGACGCCATGCACGCCGGATACATCGTTTTTAGAACTTGTGGCGAATGCCGAGTGCGACCATTTCGGCCGAGCTCTTGCCGGCGAAGCCGTACGAAGCGATCGACGCTTGCGCGCTTTGCTGCACGCCGTCGACGAGCTGCGTGCCGCTCGCGTGCTGGTATGCGCCAACCAGGTAGATGTCCGTGCGCTTCGACAGCGAGTAGTCCGCGCCGACGCCGACCTGGTGGTACTTCGCGGACGTGTCGCCGCTTGCCTTCGTGTACGAGTAGCCGAGGCCCAGCAGCAGCGGCGGCGTGACCTGGTACGTCGCGAAGCCGCGGATCGTGTTGTACTTCTCGGTCGAGCCGAAGCCCGAGAACGCGTCCGGCTTGTACTGTGCGTTGCTGTAGCCGATGCCGAACGTCACCGGGCCGATCGCGTACTGACCTGCGACTTGCGCGATGGCGATCGACTTCGCCGTGGCGTAACCCGAGTTGATCGGGCCGTCGATGATGTTGTCGGACGTCGTCGAGCCCCAGCCGCCGCGCACGGGCGTGGCCGTCGGCGACGGGTTGTTCGCGTAGAAGTAGCCTGCGGCAACGCCGACCGGGCCGTTGTTGTAAGCCGCTGCGACCGACCAGGTCTGGCCCGCGCCCGTCTTGCCCGCCACACCGCCGAGGGCGTACATGCCTTCGACCTGGAAGCCTGCGAAGACCGGCGACGTGTACTTGATCGCGTTGCTGACGCGCAGGCTGTTGTCGTTGTTGTCGACGTCGCCCGGCGTGGCCATCACGCTGCCGAAGTAGTTGTCGGCCGTGACTGCCTGGACCAGGTCGACCAGCGGGTCGTACTGGCGGCCGAGCGTCAGCGTACCGTATTGCTTGCTGTCGAGACCGACGAATGCCTGACGACCGAACATGCGGCCGCCCTGGTTCAGCTTGCCCGTACCCGGATCAAAGCCGTTTTCCAACTGGAAGATCGCCTTCAGGCCACCGCCGAGGTCTTCTGCGCCCTTCAGGCCGAAGCGGCTGCCTTGCAGGTTGCCCGACAGCATTTGCCACGAGTTGTTGGCTTGACCGTCATTGCCGTGCACCCATGCGATCGACGTATCGATCACGCCGTACAGCGTCACGCTCGACTGAGCGTGCGCAGCGCCAGCGGCGCCCAGCAGGGCGAGCGAGAGGGTCGAGAGAGCAAGTTTCTTCATCGTTGAGATTCTCCACGCAAGTGATTCATCGTTATTTGTTGCGGATTGGAGAATAGCTCAGTGCCATCCACGCAAGAAAGCTTAAAAAATAAAGTGTCTCGAAAAGGTAACAGCCTCAAAAAGTCTATATATATCAAGCACATCAACGACCGTTCCTGTTTTTGAAATAGTTGACAGTTGCTGCGGTGCGATTGTTTCGGTGTGTGATGCACATTGCGGCAGACGTCCCGTTTCGGCCGGTTGGAGCAGCGAAATGAGTGCTTGCAAACGTTTGCCGTTGCAGCGACGAACGCGTCGACGTGCAAGGAACGCGTCAACGCCGTGCGAACGCGCGGCGGACAGCGTGGTTGCAGGAGTCGGGCGGGGTGTGCTGGCCTCATTTCGCGATGCGCGCGATGCCGGCGCGCAGCCGCTTTGCGGAGGTTGATGAATCAGTCGCCGCGCATGCGATCCGTTTGGGTGGGCGTGGCCGCCGCGGAATTCGCGGCGGGCCGATGCGCGTTGCCGCGGGCCGCCGCGAATTCCGCGCCGAGCAGCAGCACGATTGCAGAGAAGTACAGCCACATCAGCAGGACCGCGAACGATCCGGCCGCGCCGAACGCACTCGCGGTGCCCGCATGCGCGAGGTACAGCGCGAACAGCTTCTTGCCGCCGGAGAACAGGATCGCGGACACCACTCCGCCGACCGCGGCGTCGCGCCACGCGACTCGCGCGTCGGGCAGGAACTTCATCAACGCGGCGAACGCCGCCGCGAGCACCGCGATGCCGACGAAAAACTGCGCGAGGTTCGTGACGACGACATACGGCGAATCGCCCAGCAGCCAGGTGCCGACGAACGTGATCGCGGTGTCGAGCACGAGCGATACGATCAGCAGGAACGCGACGCCGAGCACGAGCCCGAACGAGATCAGCCGGACGCGCACGAGCCCGAGCATGCTCGACCAGCGGTTTTCGGTCGCCGGCCAGATCACGCTGAGCGCGGTGTTGAGCGACGCGAACGTGGCCGACGCGCCGATCGCGAGCGCGGCGAACGAGATCAGCGTCGCGAAGCCGCCGCGTTGGCCCGCGCGGTGCGCGTTCTGCACGATCGTCTGGATGCTGGCCGCCGCGTCGTCGCCGATCAACTGGTGCGCCTGTTCGAACACCTGGCCGCGCGCGGCGTCGTCGCCGTAGAACCAGCCGGCTACCGCGATCACCATCACGAGCATCGGCGCGAGCGAGAATGCGGAGAAAAACGCGATGCCCGCGGCCATCGACGAGCAGCGGTCGGACGAGAAGCGCTTGAACGCGGTGAGGGCCCAGTTGGCCTGTTGCTGGGCAAGACGGGTTGCTTCGGAAGTGATCTGTCGTTTCATGACGGTTCGGTTGCGCGCGGAACGCGGATCATCGTTGGTAATCAGACAATTCAGTATTGATCCGAGGATTCGATCATAGTTGCGCGAACTGTCTATAATTCCTTTCAGTTTCCTCCACCCCACAATAACGCCGAGACCACCATGCTACAAATGTCCCGGCGCCAGTTCCTGAAGGTGACGGCCACGTCGCTTGCCGGATCGAGTCTTGCCCTGATGGGCTTTTCTCCATCCGAAGCGCTTGCCGAAGTCCGACAGTACAAGCTGGCGCGCACCGTCGAAACGCGCAACACCTGTCCTTACTGCTCAGTGGGTTGCGGCATCCTCATGTACAGCCTCGGAGACGGCGCGAAGAACGCGCAGCCGAGCATCATCCATATCGAGGGAGATCCCGACCATCCCGTCAATCGCGGCACGCTGTGCCCGAAGGGCGCGAGCCTGATCGACTTCATCCACAGCCCGAACCGCCTGACGCACCCCGAATACCGGGCGCCCGGCTCGGACAAGTGGGAACCCATCTCGTGGAACGACGCGCTCGACCGGATCGCGAAGCTGATGAAGGCCGACCGCGACGCGAACTTCGTCGAGACGACGGAAGACGGCGCGAAGGTCAACCGCTGGCTCACGACCGGCATGCTGGCCGCGTCGGCGGGCAGCAACGAGGTCGGCTACCTGACGCACAAGACTATCCGTAGTCTGGGAATGCTCGCATTCGACAATCAGGCGCGTGTCTGACATGGCCCGACGGTGGCAGGTCTTGCCCCGACGTTTGGCCGTGGAGCGATGACGAACCATTGGGTCGACATCAAGAACGCGGACGTGATTCTCGTGATGGGCGGCAATGCAGCCGAGGCCCATCCGTGCGGTTTCAAGTGGGTAACGGAGGCGAAGGCGCACCGCAAGGCGCGGCTGATCGTCGTCGACCCGCGCTTTACGCGTACGGCCTCGGTGGCCGACTACTACGCGCCGATTCGCACCGGCACCGACATCGTCTTCCTGGGCGGCGTCATCAACTATCTGCTGACGAACGACAAGATCCAGCATGAGTATGTGAAGAACTACACGGACTTCACGTTCATCGTGCGCGAGGATTTCGCGTTCAACGACGGCATCTATTCCGGCTATGACGCGGAGAAGCACGCGTACCCGGACAAATCGAGCTGGGACTACGAGCGCGGCGACGACGGTTTCGTGAAGGTCGACCCGACGCTGCAGCATCCGCGCTGCGTGTACAACATGCTGAAGCAGCACTACGCGCGCTATACGCCGGACATGGTCCAGCAGACCTGCGGCACGCCGAAGGAGAAGTTCCTGAAGGTCTGCGAGATGCTCGCGACGACGGCCGTGCCCGGCCGCGCCGGCACGATCCTGTACGCGCTCGGCTGGACCCACCACTCGATCGGCGCGCAGATGATCCGCACCGGCGCGATGGTGCAGCTGCTGCTCGGCAACATCGGCATCGCCGGCGGCGGGATGAACGCGCTGCGCGGCCACTCGAACATCCAGGGGTTGACCGACCTCGGGCTCATGTCGAACCTGCTGCCGGGCTACATGACGCTGCCGATGCAGGCCGAGCAGGATTTCGACGGCTATATCAACAAGCGCGTGCAGCAGCCGCTGCGGCCGAACCAGTTGAGCTACTGGAAGAACTACAAGGCGTTCCACGTCAGCTTCATGAAGTCGTGGTGGGGCGATGCGGCGACCGCAGAGAACAACTGGGGCTACGACTACCTGCCGAAGCTGGACAAGCAGTACGACCTGCTGCAGGTGATCGAGCTGATGAGTGCCGGCAAGATGAACGGCTACATCTGCCAGGGCTTCAACCCGCTCGCGGCGGCGCCGTCGAAGGTGAAGACGGCCGCGGGGCTCGCGAAGCTGAAGTGGCTCGTGATCATGGATCCGCTCGCGACCGAGACGTCCGAGTTCTGGAAGCATCACGGCGACTACAACGACGTCGATGCGTCGAAGATCCAGACCGAGGTGTTCCGTCTGCCGACCACGTGCTTTGCGGAGGAAAACGGCTCGCTCGTGAGTTCGAGCCGCGTGCTGCAATGGCACTGGAAGGGCGCGGAGCCGCCGGGCGACGCGAAGAGCGATCTCGAGATCATGTCGGGGCTGTTCCTGCGCATGCGCAAGATGTACCAGACGGACGGCGGCAAGTATCCGGACCCGATCGTGAACCTGACCTGGCCGTACGCGAACCCGGAAAGCCCGACGCCCGAAGAACTCGCGATGGAGTTCAACGGCAAGGCGCTCGCCGACTTGCCCGACCCGAAGGATCCGGCCAAGACGCTCGTGAAGAAGGGCGAGCAGCTCGCCGCGTTCGCGCAACTGAAGGACGACGGCACGACCGCGAGCGGCTGCTGGATCTTCTGCGGCGCATGGACGCAGGCCGGCAACCAGATGGGGCGGCGCGACAACTCGGACCCGACCGGCATCGGCCAGACGCTGAACTGGGCGTGGGCCTGGCCGGCGAACCGGCGGATCCTGTACAACCGCGCATCGTGCGACGTGAACGGCAAGCCGTTCGACCCGACCCGCAAGCTGATCGGCTGGAACGGCAAGGCGTGGGCGGGCCCCGACGTACCGGACTTCAAGGCGGACGAACCGCCCGAGAACGGGATGGGGCCGTTCATCATGAATCCGGAGGGCGTCGCGCGCTTCTTCGCGCGCGCGGGGATGAACGAAGGTCCGTTCCCCGAGCACTACGAGCCGTTCGAGACGCCGCTCGCCGCGAACCCGCTGCACCCGAACAACCCGCAGGCGCTGAACAACCCGGCCGCCCGCGTGTTCCCGGACGACCGCGCGTCGTTCGGCAAGGTGTCGGAGTTCCCGCACGTCGCGACGACTTACCGGCTGACCGAGCATTTCCACTACTGGACCAAGCATGCGCGGCTGAACTCGATCATCCAGCCCGAGCAATTCGTCGAGATCGGCGAAGACCTCGCGAAGGAAGTCGGCGTCGCGCATGGCGAACGCGTGAAGGTGTCGTCCAAGCGCGGCCATATCGTCGCGGTCGCACTCGTCACGAAGCGGATCAAGCCGCTGACGGTCGACGGCAAGAAGGTCCAGACGGTCGGCGTCCCGTTGCACTGGGGCTTCAAAGGTCTGACGAAGCCCGGCTATCTCGCCAATACCCTGACTCCGTCCGTGGGTGACGGCAACTCGTACACACCGGAATTCAAGTCGTTCCTGGTGAAGGTCGAAAAGGCGTAAGGGGAAAGAGATGGCATTGCAATCGCTGGATATCAAGCGCGTCTCGGCCACCACGACGCCACCGCCCACGGTGCGCGAACCGGTGACCGGGAGCGTCGCGAAGCTGATCGACGTATCGAAGTGCATCGGCTGCAAGGCATGCCAGACGGCGTGCATGGAGTGGAACGACCTGCGCGACGAAGTCGGCACCAACGTCGGCGTGTACGACAACCCGGCCGACCTGACCGAGCACTCGTGGACGGTGATGCGGTTCTCCGAATACGAGAACCCGGCAGGCGACCTCGAATGGCTGATCCGCAAGGACGGCTGCATGCACTGCGAGGATCCGGGCTGCCTGAAGGCGTGTCCGTCGCCGGGCGCGATCGTGCAGTACAACAACGGGATCGTCGATTTCCACGAGGAGAACTGCATCGGTTGCGGCTATTGCGTGACCGGCTGCCCGTTCAACGTTCCGCGGATCTCGAAGAAGGATCATCGCGCGTACAAGTGCACGCTCTGTTCCGACCGCGTCGCGGTCGGCCAGGAACCGGCCTGCGTGAAGACCTGCCCGACGGGCGCGATCGTGTTCGGCACCAAGGAGGACATGAAGCAGCACGCGGCCGAGCGCATCGAGGACCTGAAGGAGCGCGGCTTCGAGCATGCGGGGCTGTACGATCCGCAGGGCGTCGGCGGCACGCACGTGATGTACGTGCTGCACCACGCCGATAAGCCGTCGCTGTACCACGGGCTGCCCGACAACCCGTCGATCAGCCCGATGGTGAAGCTGTGGAAGGGCATCGCGAAGCCGCTCGCGGTCGCCGGCATCGCGCTGACGGCGCTTGCCGGGTTCTTCCACTATGTCCGGGTCGGTCCGAACGAGGTGAGCGACGACGAGGAATCGGCCGCGCGCGACGAGGCGCGACGCATCAAGGAGGACGCGAAATGAAGCACGACGACCCCAACCTGATCGTGCGCTACTCGGCGAACGAGCGTACGAATCACTGGATCACCGCGATCACGTTCGTGCTGCTCGCGTTGTCCGGGCTCGCGCTGTTCCATCCGTCGATGTTCTGGCTGACCGCGCTGTTCGGCGGCGGCCAGTGGACGCGGATCCTGCATCCGTTCGTCGGCCTCGTGATGTTCGTGTCGTTCGCGATCCTGGTCGTGCGCTTCTGGCACCACAACGCGCTCGACGCGGACGACCGGCAGTGGCTGAAGCAGATCGGCGACGTGCTGACCAACCAGGAGGACAAGCTGCCGCCCGTCGGGCGCTATAACGCCGGGCAGAAGCTGCTATTCTTTACGTTGGTGGCATGCCTGCTGTTGCTCCTGCTGTCGGGGATCGTGATCTGGCGGCGCTACTTCTCGTTCTACTTCCCGATCGGGGTGATCCGCGCGGCCGCTGTCGTGCATGCCGTGGCGGCCTTCGTGCTGATCGCGAGCATCATCGTGCACATTTACGCGGCGTTGTGGGTGAAGGGCTCGATCGGTGCGATGGTGCGTGGCACCGTCACGCTGGGCTGGGCCCGCAAGCATCACCCGAAGTGGTTCCGTGAAAGCGTGAAATAACGCACCGGAGCGGGCGGCTCGCCGATCGCGGCGGGCCGCTCCGTCAGCCGTCGGAACCGCCCGAAGCGCCGATCCGTCGGCGCTTGTTTATTTGGAATACATTTCTGTGACACAACGCATTCTCGAACCGACCGAGATCTCGGCACTCGATCATTCGGCCATTCCGCGCTTTCGCCTGCCGGAGCGCGCCACCGCGTTTTCGGCGCGCGCCGCGCGGCTGCGCAAGCTTGCCGACCTGAACCCGATCAGCGGCTACCTGCGGCTGATGGCCACCGTCGCCGATGCGCAGCACGCGACATTGCAGACGCTGGAGCTGCCGCTGCCCTCGAAGGAAGCGATCGCGCGCGCGCAGCAGCATTCGATGCCGCTCGTGCCGGCGCTCGACGGCGAGCGCGATCCGCGCTGGCGCGCCGTGCTGTACGAACTGCTCGACCGCGTCGAAGGCGCCGGCCTCGTCAATCCGTCGCTCGCGAAACTGCTCGACCGGCTGCGCCTGACGGCGCCCGCCGAGCTCGACGCGCAGGCCGACGCGATCCTCGCGCTGCGCTTCGCCGAGGTCGACCCGGCCACCGCGCCGTTCCTGATGGCCGCGCTGCAGGTCGTATGGACCGATCTCGCCAGCCGCGTGACGCCGGCCGACGTTCCGTATCTCGACCAGCCGGGGCTGTGCCCGGTGTGCGGCTCGCATCCGGTCGCGAGTGTCGTGCGGGTAGGTGGCCAGTTCCAGGGCTACCGTTTCCTGCAATGCGGGCTGTGCACGACCGAGTGGCACATGGTGCGCACCAAGTGCTCGCACTGCGATTCGACGAAGGGCATCGCATACCACGGGATCGAGGGCGGCAGCGAAGCCGTCAAGGCCGAATCGTGCGACGAGTGCAAGACCTATCGCAAGATCGGCTACCAGGAGAAGGACTACGAGTTCGAGCCGCTGGCGGACGATCTCGCGAGTCTCACGCTCGACCTGTTGATGAACGAGGCCGGATACCAGCGCAGTTCGCCGAACCCGCTGCTGTGGCCGGATGTGTCGCGGGAAGCGGATTGACGGCACGGGGCCGGGGGCGGTGCGCGAGCGCCGGCTCCGGCCGACTGCGAAGCTGAGACTGGAGCCACTACTACGTGACCGGACCGGGTGTGAATGAACTGAATGCGGTGCTGGCGCGCGTACCGTCGGTCGAGCGCGTGCTGTCGTCGGCACCGCTGCAACCGCTGCTTGCCGACCATGGCCGCACGCGCGTGCTGAATGCCGTGCGCGCCGAACTCGAACGCTGGCGTACCGCCGCCCAGCACGATCCGATGGCGGCCGAGCCGCTCGACGAGCCGCGCATCGCTGCGGCCGTCGCGCGCACGCTGGCCGCGCAGAGCGCCGGCGCCGTGCGCACGGTGTTCAACCTGACCGGCACCGTGCTGCATACGAATCTCGGGCGCGCGCTGTTGCCCGACGAAGCGGTGCGCGCGGTGATCGACGTGCTTACGCGACCCGTCAACCTTGAATTCGATCTCGCCACGGGCCGTCGCGGCGATCGCGACGACCTGATCGACGATCTGTTGTGCGAACTGACGGGCGCGGAAGCGGCGACCGTCGTCAACAACAATGCGGCGGCCGTGCTGCTGACGCTGTCGGCGCTCGCGGCGAAGCGCGAAGTCGTCGTATCTCGCGGCGAGCTGGTCGAGATCGGCGGCGCCTTCCGGATTCCCGACATCATGAGTCGCGCCGGCGCCAGGTTGCGCGAGGTCGGCACGACCAACCGTACCCATCTGCGCGACTACGCGGACGCGATCGGCCCGCGCACCGCGCTGCTGATGAAGGTGCACTGCAGCAACTATGCGATCAGCGGCTTCACGAAGGAGGCGACGCTCGCCGAACTCGCGCCGCTCGCGCGCGAGCACGGGCTGCCGGTCGCCGTCGATCTCGGCAGCGGCACGCTCGCCGACCTGTCGTTATGGGGGCTGCCGCACGAGACGACCGTGCAGGAAACCGTCGCCGCCGGCGCAAACGTTGTCACCTTCAGCGGCGACAAGCTGCTCGGCGGGCCGCAGGCCGGCCTGATCGTCGGCGATCGCGCACTGGTCGCGAAGATCAAGAAACATCCGCTCAAGCGCGCGCTGCGCGTCGGCAAGCTGACGCTCGCGGCGCTCGAGCCCGTGCTGCGGCTCTACCAGGCGCCCGAATTCCTGCGCGACCGGCTCACGACTTTGCGTCTGCTGACGCGTCCGCAGCGCGAGATCGCCGAGGCCGCCGAGCGCGTGCGCTCGGCGCTGCAGGCGGCGCTCGGCAACGGTTTCGACGTGACGGTCGAACCGATGTTCAGCCAGATCGGCAGCGGCGCGCTGCCGGTCGATCAGCTGCCGAGCGCCGGGCTCGTCGTGCGCACGCCGGACGGCAAGCGCGGCGGCCGCGCGCTTGCCCAGCTCGAGAAGCGGCTGCGCGAATGGCCGCGCCCGGTGATCGGCCGCATCGCCGACAATGCGCTGCGGCTCGACCTGCGCTGCCTCGAAGCCGCCGACGAAGCGGCATTCGTCGCGCAATGCGTGCCGCCTGCGGAGCCCGCTGCATGATCGTCGGTACCGCGGGGCACATCGACCACGGCAAGACGACGCTTGTACGCGCGCTGACGGGCGTCGATACCGACCGGCTGAAGGAAGAGAAGGCGCGCGGCATCTCGATCGAACTCGGCTATGCGTATACGCCGCTCGAGAACGGCGATGTGCTGGGTCTGATCGACGTGCCGGGCCACGAGAAGCTGATTCATACGATGGCGGCCGGCGCATGCGGAATCGACTTCGCGCTGCTCGTGATTGCCACCGACGACGGCGTGATGCCGCAGACGCGCGAGCATCTCGCGATCCTGCAGCTGCTGGGCGTCACGCATGGCGCGGTCGCGCTGACGAAGTGCGATCGTGTCGACGCCGCGCGCGTCGCCCAGGCGCGCGACGAGATCGCCGCATGGCTGCACGACTCGACGCTGGCCGGCGCGCCGATTTTCGAAACCCGTGCGACGGCCGTGGACGATCCGGGCGTCGCCGCGTTGAAGCGTCACCTGGCCGACGCGGCGATCGCATGGCGCGCGCGCCGCGACGACGGCCTGTTCCGGCTCGCGGTCGATCGCGTGTTTACGCTCGCGGGGCAGGGGACCGTCGTGACGGGCACCGCGTTCGCGGGCCGCGTCGCGACTGGCGACACGCTCGCGATCGTGCGCACGGGCGGCGCGGCGCGCGTGCGCAGCATCCATGCGCAGAACCGGCCGGTCCAGGCCGGCCACGCGGGCGAGCGTTGCGCACTGAACCTGGCCGGCGTCGACAAGGCCGACGTCGAGCGCGGCGATACCGTCGCTGATGCGCGGCTCGCCGCGACGTCGCCGCGCGTGGACGTCGAGCTGACGCTGCTCGCGGACGCGGGGCTGACGTTGACGCACTGGGCGCCGCTGCACGTGCATCTCGGCACGCTGCATCGAGTCGCGCATGTCGCGCTGCTCGACGGCGACACGCTCGCGGCCGGCCAGCGGATGCGCGTGCAACTGGTATTCGACGAACCGGTGTTCGTGCTGCCGGGCGACCGGTTCATCGTCCGCAATCCGCAGGCGACGCGCACCGTCGGCGGCGGTCGCGTGCTCGATCCGTTCGGGCCGGCGCGCAAGCGCCGCACGCCCGCGCGTCGCGCGTGGCTCGATGCGCTTGCCGAGTGGCTCGACGCGGAGCGCCTCGATGCGCTGCTCGCGCAGGCGCCGCTCGGCATCCCGCGCGCGATGCTCACGCATCTCACCGGTTTCGCGCCGGACGCGCTCGCGTTGCCGGACGACGCGCTGGCGATCGGGCAACGCGATGCCGCGTCGAACGACGGCGCGGTGATTTCGCATGCACACTGGCGCACGCTGCAGACGCGGGCGATCGAGACGCTGCGCGCGTATCACGAGCGCATGCCCGACGAACAGGGGCTCGACGCCGCGCGTCTGCGGCGGATGGCTGCGCCGCTTGCCGGCGATGCGTTGTGGCGCGCGCTCGTCGATGCGCTGGTGTCCGGCGGCGAAGTCGCGCGAAGCGGGCCGTGGCTGCATCTGCCGTCGCATTCGGTGAGCCTCGATTCGCGCGAGGAGGCGCTGGCGCGGCAACTGCTGCCGCTGATTCATGCGGGGCGCTTCGATCCGCCGTGGGTGCGCGACCTGGCCCGCGACACGGGCGCGGCCGAGGACGCGGTGCGCACGCTGCTGCGCAAGCTCGCGCGGCGCGGCGACGTGCACCAGGTCGTGCGCGACCTGTTCTATCACGCGGATGTCGTGCGCGAGCTGACGGAACTGGTCGCGCACCTTGCGCCTTCGCGTGGCGGCGGGCTCGATGCCGCGACGTTTCGCGACGCGACGGGGTTGGGCCGCAAACGTGCGATCCAGATTCTCGAGTTCTTCGATCGGGTTGGGTATACTCGCTTCCACCGCGATCTTCACTTCCTGCGGCCTGACAGCGGTTGGGTGGGTATTCAGGCGTAGGCGCTCGTTGTTCCTTTGGTTGTTTTCCCCGAGGAAGGCATTCGTATCCGGTGGTACGGCTGGACTTCAAATCCAGTTGGGGGTGTCAGACACTCCCGGGTAGGTTCGACTCCTGCTGCCTTCCGCCATATGGGCCTTCCGTCCTGTTCCGATCTCTTCCGTTGACGTCCTCTACAATCTGTGCGCGCGCCACAACGTCTCGGAACAGACGTTCTATCGTTGGCGCAACAAGTTCGGTGGCATGGATGTGGCCGACGCCCGTCGGCTCAAGGATCTGGAATCGGAGAACGATCGGCTCAAGCGCCTGATTGCCGAGCAATTGCTGGTCATCGACGGCCTGAAGGAATTCAGCCGAAAAAAATGAGCCCCCCGACGGGCCGGCGCGAAGCGCTGGCCGGTCCATTCCTTACTTCAATGACCAACCCGATATACGCGGCCGCTATGCACGCCTTCCACGCTGCGTCGGTAGGCCATTGCCACACTTGCCGCCGGCACGCCTTCATAGCCGGGAAAGAACGGACCAAACCGGTCCATGGATTCGATCAGCACGGTCGGACTAACGGCGTTGATGCGGATGCCCCGGCGAAAGTCGCACGCCGCGGCACGCACGAACCCTTCAATCCCGGCATTCGATGCTGCGGCATGGGAACCCTGCGCAATCGGATCATCGACAGCGACGCCGGAGGTCAGCGTAATTGAGCCGCCATCGCTCAGGTAATGCTGACCAATCAACGCGACGCGCACCTGACTGAGCAATTTGTCCTGCAAGCCTCGATGGAAATCGGCTGCCGTCATTTTCTCAACTGGCGCCAGAATGACATTGCCTGCGGCTGCGACGATGGCGTCGACGGGGCCGATCTGCTCGAACAGCGCGCTCACGCTGTCATCGCGGGTGATGTCAACCTGATGATCACCCCGGGTACGACCGACACGAATGACGTCGTGTTTTCCGTCACGTGCAAGCTCATCCGCCACGGAACGACCAACGTCCCCACCGGCACCGATTACGACGATCTTCATAAATACTCCTTTTCGAATTCAGGTTGAAACGTCGCCATTCTTCCCCGAACCTAGGTAACCATAAATATGCTTTAATTTACGATACTACTAATCCACAGTTAGCAATATGGACAGACTGCGTGCCATGGAAACCTTCGTTGCCGTCGTGGAGGGAGGCAACTTCACCGAAGCAGCGCAGCGGCTGGACATATCGGCGGTCATGGTCGGCAAATATGTGCGCGAACTTGAAGAGCGTCTCGGTGCGCGCCTGCTGGAGCGCACTACACGGCGTCAGAGTCTGACTGATGCCGGCCGCGTTTTTTACGAAGACGCGAAGCGTGCGCTCGAACACATGCGTATCGCCGAAACATCGGTCGAGCGGCTACGCGCGTCACCGTCCGGCACGTTGCGTATCAGCGCGCCGATTACCTTTGGCGCCTGTGTCATCGCCCCGCTGGCCGCGACTTTCCGGCAGATGTATCCGCTCGTGCGTGTGGAACTGGATTTGAGCAATCGCAACGTCAACCTGATTGACGAGGGTTTTGATCTGGCGATCCGAATTGGTGAATTGGGCGATGCCGACCTGATTGCAAAGCCGTTGACCATGTACCGCATGGTGATCTGTGCGTCGCCGGGCTACCTCGCTCAATACGGGTGTCCTGAGACGCCACAGGATTTGAGCGCCCATCACTGCCTGTCTCATACGGTATGGAATAGTCGTAGCGGCTGGAAGTTCGGGGATGGGGACAGCCCGCGCTTGGCGACGGAATCGGTGTTCACATGCAATGACGGCAACGGCTTGCGCATGGCTGCAATCGCAGGCGCGGGATTGTTGCTGCAACCGGAGGTCCTGGTGGCCCACGATCTGGCAAGCGGAACGTTGGTACAAGTGCTGCAGGCCTACTCGCCCAAACCCCACCCCGTCCACATCGTGTACCGACACGACCGGCGCCCCCTGCCGAAGCTCACCCGATTTGTTGCGCATTTGCTCGAGCATGCGCCGGAGCGGGAAGCACCCTCGCGAGCTTTTTCCGCTTGATGGCACGTACGCAAAATGGTGTCCCCGCATCGGCTGACAGAAGTGCCTCCGGCTAGAACATAAACGCCAGCTTTCAAAGACGCACCAAGCGCTCGCGCAAACAGCATAGGACGAGGTGTCCCGGCGAGCGATTTCATCAATTCGTTGCATCGACGGGTTGAATCCGCAGCCAGGAAGAGACGTTCGACACCTTGGTTCAGATCGTCGACAATTTCGAGCAATCAATGTAGACGGCCACTGCTTCGCTCCGTCAACTGGCGACGGTTTTCTGCCATTTCTCAAGCACTCACCATGAACAAGTACGCTCTCGATACGCAACCATCCTCTTACTATTTGGGCCAGTTTACGGGATCGCCTCTTGAAATTCAGCCGCATCGTGAAGCTGGGCGTTACAAAATCGAGCACGGTGAATTTGTTGGAGCCGATGAGCGCGACTCATCAGCGATATTCTTGCCGTCGTGCTCGGAACGAGGCTGTTGCAAGATAAAGGCTGATTTTTTCGACTTTGAAATTTATGTGCCTAGTTGCGATTCAAGGATTGATCGTCGCTTTATCGATATTACCAGAGATGTTCTGGGCAATATTGTCGAGATGGACGCCGCTGCTCGATCGCTTCCGAAGGAAATGGATTGCGAGGAATATCTAGCATATGTTGACATCTCGCCTGACGAGGTTGAATTCCATTTGCCGGCATACTGCGCGACAGATTTCGACGACCAGGTTGACTTGAGATGGCCCGATACAATACTCATGAAGCGTTTGCTCAGTCAGTACGTCGACAGATCGTCTCTACAGCGCAGGCAATGCTCGACGGGTAGTTGAGCTTTCTGATCGGTTCGCGACGATTGGCTAGCTTGCGCCATGAGGCCAATGCGGCTGCCGACGATACAGACTTCCTGGTTTTCGTCGCCATCGATTCAGAAACCGATGCGTTACCGCTTGGTGCGTCCCGAGAGCATTGGGATCGAAGTGTCCTGGCCAAACTTGAGCCGGAAATCAAAGAAGCTGAACTGTGGGCATCTGCTGTAGGAACCGATGCATGCAAGTCGTTGATCGCACGATTTGGCCCGTAGAGACCAAACTACGCGAGGGTTCGCAATGGGTCGTACAGAGCCATCCGGGTCGCCCCAGACCCGCCATTCGATGTGACGCATGAATATCGACGTTGCAGAGGAAAGCGTTCTCGGGATAAAACTATCTTTTTATCGCGATCGTGCGATTGCGAGCCGAAACTGGTGATCGGCGCACCGCATCATCATGACCGCGCTCGTCGCGACAAGGCGGAAGGGTGTTGACAGCGGGCTTCGCGACGCCACGACCGGAGACAATTTTATTGCGCAGCGCATAACCTCAAGAATGCACGAGGAATTCCCTTCCTGTTGCCGATGTCCGGTGCCGAATCGACATCTTTGCTTCGCAAACGGTGACGATTTTATTTCGGTCTACGTTTCGCCAATTCGATCCGCCGCATCACAATTCAACACGGCAAACATCACAAATAGTTTCGAAAAAATTAACGACCATCACCAAAATATCAAATAACTAAAATATCAAAAAAATGATCTTGATATTGAGCGGCATGCCGATCGGAACTGGCGAAATTTCGGGGAGGCACTATCATCCAATATGAATAGCCGTACCGTTCCATCAACCCGATCCGGAGTGAAAGAAAAACATGGCCCAGACATATGCCGTCGTGTACGACACCTCGAAGAATTTCTTTATTGCCGTCAAGAATACTAGCGGGTTCTTTTATCATACCGACAACAACGGCAACGGCAATATCTATCCACCGGACGGCACCCCGATCAGGAACGGCCCTGGAGAGCCCGCGCTTCCCGGCGGAGGGCTCGCAGCGAACACCGATCCGGCGATCGGCGCGGCAAACGAATTTCAGGAGGAGACCGGCGTCGAGCTTCGCAAATTCGACGGAAAGTTGATGCCGAAAGAGTGGCATCACGGGACGGGCAAGTCCGAGTATTACGGCGTCTACTACCAGTTCTCGAACGCGGTATTCAACGATATCAGCGGCAAGGCAATTGCCAACCTCAAGACGGGCGCCGACGCAGCTGCTGCCATTGGCAATGGGAGAATCGGAACCTACAAGGACATTTTCAAAATATATCCGAATTGCCCGAAAGACAATGAACTCGCAACCGGCTCGATCTGGAATCTCGATAGGGATTGGAGCAAAATTCAAGCATTGAACAACAGCCAGAGCACCAACTGGTTCTACATTATTCTCAAGAATCTCAAGGATAATATTTAATAAGGACGATTTCCCGGCTGTAACGGGCGAGTAAGCAGCATCGGGACGACGTACTCCGCGTGTCGTCCCGATGTGCGGCGTCCACCTCATGGCAGGCGCACTGTACGGTCGGAATCGGCGCGCATTCACGCAGCGTCGCCGCGAATGCGTATCACGCACACGGCGTCGGACGCCGCCTTCCATCGAATTGACGCTTTCCAGCAGGTTCGCTTGATTGACGATGCTGTCGAGCAGGAAATCCGATCCGTTTCATATCGTCAAGAACTTGTTCCACCATCGCAAGGTGCGCTACAAGGGCTCGTCAAGAACACGGTGCAATGTTCGCTTTGGCGAACCTGGTGATCGCGAAGAACCTGCTGCGTGGAGTAATCGTATTTTTCATGCGAAAAATGGCGGCCGTCACCAGAATTCGACGCCTCGAGCGGCGGCTCGCTTGTACGCTGCAGCGTGAAAACCCTGCAGGTCGAAAGTGCGGCGATAAGTGTCCAGGTGACAGATTGCGGCGGCCTCGATAACAAATCGAGCTCGACGCCGCACGCGATCTCCGGTCGAGCGGCGGTGGTACTGCCACATAACCCAGCGTTTGAGTTGGTGCATTGAGGGAATGCGATTAATTCCTATTGGCGAATAATTTGAATTTTAAATGATCGTTTACCACTATTTGGGAAATAGAGTGCAAATTCTAGACTTTGGAAACGTCCTTCCTCGTGCCTGAGCGCGGACGATTTTGTACCCCGGCCGTGGTCCCTCTGCGGTCGGTTTTTTTTGCATATGGGGCCGGCGTGAGTAGAGGGACTACAACGGCATGGCTCATGTGAGGGGGCGTGACGGTTACGGGGCGCGCAGCGTAAGCTCACAATAAACCACGTGGCTTGTGCAAGGCGACTGGCCGTACGGCGTCGCGCATGCGCGCAGCATCCTGGTTGCACCAGTTCCCGCGGTCCGTCATACATCTCAAGAATCACATCCGCAGGTGATGGCGGCGAAGGGATCGCACTAGGCGGCGATCACACAGTTACGACCACGACGCTTCGCGCGATAAAGGCGCTGGTCGGCCGCCCGCAGGAGCGCGTCAATCGTGTTGCCGTCCTTCCCGAATTGCGATATTCCGATGCTCACCGTAATTGAGACACTACGTCCGATCTCACGGGCGAACGGGGTACTGGCGATTGCCGACCGGATGCGCTCCCCGACCGCGAGCGCGGCGTCGGGATCGGCTCGCGGCAGCAACACCATGAACTCCTCGCCGCCGACACGCGCGACGTCATCGTACGGCCGGATCGCGTCGAGGCAGGTCTGCACGAACCCTTGCAGAACCCTGTCTCCGACCTGATGTCCATAGCAGTCGTTGATCCACTTGAAATTGTCAAGATCAAGCGCTAACAGGGAAAATGGAGCGCTGTCCCGCTTCGCACGCGCGATTTCCGCTTCGACGCATTCGATGAATTTACGCCGGTTCGACGCACCTGTAAGCGGATCGGTAGCGGCCAGATGTTCGAGCGTTTGATTGGTGCGCTGCAGTTCCTGCAGCGCACTTTCCGTGCGCGCCATGGCCTCGGCAAGACGCGCCATCAACTCTTCCTGGCTGTAGATCGTTTCGAATGAACGTGTCGTGAGAAAGGCCTGGACTACCCCGTAGCTCAGCAGGAAGAACCCGCCTGCGAAGATCGCGTGTGCGAGCCACCACATGTGATTCCAGGGGCGTCCGAGGATGAAGGCGAGCGACGCGAGCGCGAACGCCGTAACCGAGATCCCATAGATCAGCATCAACGGGGAACGGATCCGCCGCAACATCAGGGTGGCAACGTTCAACGACGAAAGGACGAGGGCGCCGCCTTCCATCGACAGGCGCACACCGAGGTTTCCCGCGACGGAGGAGTTCGCAAGGAGCGCAACCAGCACGTCGACGACGAGAAAGGCCGCAACCCAAGCCAGCCACTGCCGGGTATCGACGCGTTTGCTGGTGGGGTCCGGCGGTTGCCTGTATGACAGCAGCCCGATCAGTAGCAGGACGGACATGACCAGCCGCGACGCCGGTCCATAGAGCAGGAATAGCCAGATGTTGTGGTGTGCGAACCCGGTGAAGGCGCCGTGTAGTGCGTATATCACCGCGAACCCGAAGAAGCCCAGCGTCATCCAGCGCAGCAACGGTTCGCCGGAGGAACGGTAGCACCGCCACGTCACATACGTGACAAAGAGACCCTCCAGCGTCGCCGCAGCAATCGCCATTTCATGAAATGCATGATTTTCAAAGTTGAGAGCGGGATCCTGGAAGAAAAACACGTAGCCAATGAGGCAGGCCGGGGTGAGGGCGAAGGCCACGAGGAGGAGGCGCGCGTAAGTCTGCGCTATCAGCCGGACGACCACGTTCGGGTCACCTACCGGCATGGACACGTTCACGTTCATAGCTTGTCTCCTTCGCCCCGTTCGTTATGCCTGACGGTGGCATTCCCGCCCGGCGATAGTGGATGCCCAGAGTCCCGAAGCCGCAAGCAGACGACGGATCGCACCAAATACGTCGGCCATGTCAACAGGCTTGCGAAGACATCATTCGTATCGCACGCAGTCCTGACCTCATAGCCTGCCGACGTACAACAGCACTTCCATGCTGCCGGTGCCTCGGGCTCGTCCTCAACCAGCCGTACCGTCGTCACAATTCATTCCCCAAAATTGCCTGCCTCGATACCGTTCTGTTACCGCCGGGACGCCCGATGTTTGAGGCTGATGCGGTGTCGCGGATCCGTGCAGTCGGTCCTCTGACAATGTCAGCTCTCGATCATGCCGGTCAGTACGCCACCGTTTGCGATATCGCAAGGGTTAGTGAATGGCGGTACATCCGGTCAAATTCGAGAATCTTGGCTGGCCGCTGAAACAGAAAACCTTGCGCGAATCTGATGCCGATCTCCTTCAAGGCCTCGCGCTGCTCGACTTCTTCGACGCCTTCTGCCACCACGGCCAGGCCCAGCTTGTTCGCGAGATAGACGATGCCTTCAACGAGCTGACGGGAGTGGCTTGCGGCGCCGGCGGACACCGCGATTCCAAGCGCTGCGCGCCGGCGCGACGCGACGCTTTCTCGCCACTGGGCGATTGCTGGCATTCGCTTCCCCCTTTGGGCTTTACCGTGCCTCGGCCTGAGCGGCGCACGCCAGGCGGAAACGATTATCCTCCGGTAAAACGGCACTTAAAAGAAATTAAATGATTTATAGAGCGGCATCGATTTTGCCGGGCCTGCCATGCATAGGTGGCGCCACGTCGATGGTGCGCGTTGCGTTAGAAGGACTTATGCGACAACAGGTTGCGAAACGGTGAATGAGTAAATAATCTGGGCGATTATTCCTGCAAGGACTTCACGCCAGAGTTTCGAGTGCCGCCCGGTTTCGGCTGCCCCCGCAGGGTGAGCGTGAGTCAGATGAGTCGTGCCTGCGGCACAAAAATCAGTCCCGCGCCGCGCATTAAGAATGCTCTAATACAATGATTTTTGAAGCAGTCGCCAGCAGACAATGCAGGCATCAATCGCGCCAAAACAATTGATATGAATAAATATTTGTGCGGGGCCGCATATGCGCTAATCTTTGCGTTAAAGAGCAGGACTTTACGTTGAAACGATCCGGCTCTTCCGATAGGTCGGCCACGCCATGTGCGATGGAGTGCCAGCGGCCTGTCATGACCATTTCCCACACGTAAATAGCGGGGGTATTACCATGACGCTCTTGCATTGTATGACGTCCTCGTCACGTTCCCATTGGGATGGCAGCCGCATCCTGCCAGACAGGAAGGCCACCCGCATCGCGCGGGGGGGCCGTCCGAAACTCTTTGCCGCCGGCGTTGGCCTTCTGGGGATTTTAGCGTTCAATCTGCCGGCCGTCGCCGCCACCGCTACCGCTACGATGGCGGTCACCGCGACGGTTGACTCTACCTGCCTGATCACGGCCACCCCGCTGGCCTTCGGCGCCTACGCGGGCACGCAGACGGACGCCACCTCCACCCTCTCGGTCACCTGCAGCAACACTACGCCGTATAACGTCGGCCTCGACGCCGGGCTGGCGACCGGCGCGACGGTGACCAGCCGGGCGATGACCATCACTGGTGCCAGCCTGCTCTACTCGTTGTTCCAGGATGCCGGGCGGACCACCAACTGGGGCAATACCGTCGGCACCGATACCGTGGCCGGCACTGGCACAGGCAGCGCCCAGGCACTGACCGTCTATGGCCGGATAGCGGCGGGGCAGTTTGTCACGCCGGGTGCGTACACCGACACGATCACGGCAACCGTCACCTATTGACCGATGGCGGCAAAGCCATATGGGGCGGTCGCGCCCGTTGCGGTTTTCATTGCTCTCCTGACGGGTGGCGCGGTCAGCGCGCAGTCGCTGACGGTGCTGCCCGTCACCATTCAGATGGCACCGGGACGGATGGCCACCGCCCTGACGGTCATCAACCAGGGCGACGACGAGACCAGCATCCAGGTTCGCGCCTTCGCCTGGAACCAGCCTGATGGCAACGACCAGCTCACCAGTTCCGATGAGGTGCTGGCGAGTCCACCGCTCGCCACTATCGCGCCGGCGGCCCCCCAGATCGTGCGTCTGGTGCTGCGTCGGCCGCCGCAGGGACGCGAGGCCGCCTACCGCATCCTGCTCGACCAGATTCCGCCGCCAGCCGCGCCCGGGACCGTGCGCATCGCGCTGCGCCTGTCCATCCCAATCTTTGCCGAGCCGGCGACCCGGGTGGTCCCACATGTGCAGTTTCACATCGAGCGCGATGCGAGGCAGGCCTGGCTCGTGGCATTCAATGACGGCGGCCGCCACGAAACGATCCGCAACATCGCGCTCACGACCAGCGAGGGCAGCGGGCTGCAGACCGAGGCTAACGTATCGCCATACGTTCTCGCCGGCGCCACCCGCCGTTGGCGCATTGTCGCGCAGACCCGCCTGCCGGTACCGGGTGAAACGGTGCGCCTCACCGCGCACGCGGACACCGGTGTCGTCGACCAGCCGGTTCCTGTTGTTGCCGGTCCCTGATCGCCCGCGCGTGGCCGCCATGCGCCTGTGCCGTGCGACGATCATCATGCTTGTGCTGACCATCATGCCGCGACTGACCGAAGCCGCCGGGCAGACGCTGCTGCTGGAGGTACAGATCAATGGCCATTCCACCGACAAGATCGGCGAGTTCACACTGCGCGACGGCGCGCTGCTGGCGCGGCGAGGAGAACTGCATGATCTCGGCTTCCGGGTGCCCGACGCCATCGCCTCCGGGCCTGACGGTCTGATCTCCTTGTCCGACCTACCGGGGTTGACCTGGCGTCTCGTTCAGACGAGCCAGACGCTATACGTCACCGCTGCCAATGACCGCCTGCTGCCGGCGCTACTGCAACCAGAGGGAAACTCCGGCGGCGGTACCGTCGAGAGCGGCACGGGTGCAACGCTCAACTATGACATCACCGGCACCGGCACTGGTCGCCAGAATGTCGCCAACGGGCTGTTTGACCTGCGGGCGTTCTCGCGCTGGGGGGTCGTCAGCTCGGGACTGCTGGCCTATGCCGGTGGTGGTCCGGGCGGCCCCGGTACGGAATCGGCGATACGCCTGGACTCGACCTACACGTTGTCGGACCCCGATACGCTGCGCCGTTATCGCCTGGGCGATTTCATCACGGGCGGCCTGGGCTGGACGCGTCCGGTTCGCCTTGGGGGGGCACAGATCACCTCGGACTTCAGCATGCGGCCCGATCTCGTGACCTTTCCGGTGCCTCTGGTGAGCGGCTCGGCCGCCGTCCCTTCCACGGTGGACGTGCTGGCCAACGGTATCAGGCTGTTCTCGCACGAGGTCGAGGCGGGGCCCTTCGAGATCCCGCAACTGCCGGTGGTGACGGGGGCCGGCACGATTTCGATGACGCTGACCAACGCGCTGGGCCGGCAGGTGGTCGCAACGCTACCCTTCTATGCCAGCTCGGCGCTGCTTGCTCCGGGTCTGCAGACCTTCTCCGTGCAAGCGGGCGCCGTGCGACGCAACTGGGGCCTGCTCAGCAACGACTACGGCAACTTTGCGGCCACCGCGACCTGGCGTCGTGGCCTGTCCTCGGCGCTGACCGTGGAAGCCAGCGCCGAGGGCACCGCAGGCACGTTCATGGCGGGCAGCGGCCTCGTGGTGAATGTCGGCAATCTCGCGATGCTCAACGTCGCAGCAGCGGCCAGCACTGGCTCCGGGGGCATCGGTACGCAGCTTTCCGTCGGTGTCCAGCGCCTCGGCGCTGTGTTCAGCTTCAGCACCTCCGTATCGGTGGCCGGCCACGACTTCCGGGACATTGCGGCGATGAACGGCGACCCGGTTCCACGGCTGCGGCTCAACGCCAGCGTCGGCCTGTCGCTGGGGCGGTTCGGCTCTGTGGGCGCCGCGTACGCGGGAGTCTACCGAGACAGCGCTCCGAGCCCGATCAGGCTGTACGTTCCGCCGGGAAGCACGGTAGCCCGGAACGCGTCACTGGGTGGCGCCGTTTATTTCCAGCCGGCACAGCACACGCATATCCTCTCCGCCAGCTATTCGGTCCCGGTGCGCAACATGTCGATCTACGTCACCGGATTTCGTGACTTCGCCAGCAACGGTAGCAGCGGGATACTGGCAGGCCTGACCATTCCGCTCGGCACGCGTAGCTCGGTTAGTGCCAGCGTGGGATCCGGGTCGAGCGGCGGCTACCGGCAGGTGCAGGCGGCGCAGTCACCGGTGACGATCGGCGACTGGGGTTACCAGCTCTACGGCTCCGACGGCAATTCCAGCCACGAGTTCGCCCAGTTGCAATACAAGTCGCCCTGGGCCCTGCTCACGGCCGGAGCTGACCGCGTCGACGGGCAGACATCGCTGCGGCTGGAATCCCAGGGCGCGGTCTCGTTCGTAGATGGCGGCCTGTTTGCTTCCAACACGATCGAGGACAGCTTCGCCGTGGTGGACACCGATGGACTGGAACATGTCCGGGTCTTGTACGAGAATCGCGACGCGGGCCGCACTAACTCCGCAGGGCGGCGGCTGGTGCCCGATCTGCGTTCCTTCGATGTCAATCACATCGGCATAGAGCCAACCGATATCCCGCCGGACGCCGCGATTGCCTTCACCACGCGGGAAGTGCGGCCCCAGGACCGCTCCGGCGTCGTGGTCAGGTTCCCGGTGCAGATCAGCCATGGCGCATTGCTGCGGCTGGTCGACGAGGCTGGCACGCCGGTGGCGGTCGGCAGCACCGCCACGCTGCGGGCGACGGGTACCACCGTTCCCGTCGGCTATGACGGCAACGCGTATGTCCTGGACCTCGATGCCCACAACGAACTCGACGTCGAGCGGCTGGACGGGCGGCGCTGCAGTGTCGCCTTCGACTACCGGCCTGTGCCCGGCGATATCCCGACGATCGGGCCATTGCCTTGCCGGGAGCAGAAGCCGTGACGCGCAGGCTCGCCCTGGCGGCGCTGATACTGCTCGCCCCGGCGGGGGGACAGGCCGCCTGCACCGTGTCCGCCTCGGGCCTCGCGTTCGGCGTGTACAACCCAACCTTCACGACGCCCACCGATAGCACCGCCACGGTAACGCTCAGTTGCAGCGCCGCGTCCGGCACCGGCGCCTACGCCATCGCGCTTGGCACGGGCGGTGGCGGGAGCTATGCCGGGCGCAGGATGAGCAGTGGCAGTTCCATCCTGCCCTACCAGCTCTATTTGGACGCCGCACACAGCCAGATCTGGGGCGACGGTACCGGCGGCAGTTCCATCATTACCGGCACGGATAACATTCCGCAAGTGGGCGGCACCTCGACCTACCAGGTGTATGGCCGAATCGTTGCCAGGCAGGCAGTCAGCCCCGGCGCCTATACCGACGTCATTGTGGTGACCGTGACGTATTGATTGACGGAACGCTGGACAGGCGTGGTCATTCACGGGAGATGAACGAGGTTCATGCTTATGCTCTGCAGAGCATAAACGCTTTCAGGCACCGTTCCCGGTTATGTCCAGCTCGTCGACCGGTGTCCGGCAGCGGTGGATCGCCGGCGACGAAACTGTAGATAATCAGAGCTGTTGCAGGAAAGCGAGCACGCTGTCGGAAGTCTTGAACCGGAACGGGGCGGCTTCTGCTGGCGCCAGTTTCTCGAGTGCCCGCTGCTTCGTCGCCAGATCGGCATTCGGACCGTAGTGCTTGATGGCGCCGTGATCGGGCGGCAATCCCTCGTTGGTGCCGGCGCAGTCGTCAAGGCCAGGAGAGTATTTTCCGAGCGCGCATTGATTCTTGGATCCTCCGCCAAGGTAGTGCGCTTGCTGTCCGATGACGAAATCGCGCGCGTGCCGAAGAATATTCTTCTCTACGCGATACATCGGATACCGAAATATCGAGGGTCCATTGTATAGGATCGGCTGATCGGAGGACCAACGGAAAGCGGTATTGACGCCCGGACGGCGTAGCCGATGTTGGGGAGTCGGCGGCAGGCGTTGCTCCCTGCAACTCAGGACACTGGAGTATCGTGTCCGACGCCAGCTACGCTCTTCATTGAACGGATCAAGCGACGACAGCGCCGCGCTGCCATCCGATCCGGAGTCGAAATTACAGGGTTCAGTGTTGACAAAAATGATATCCGCTGTTTGGTGCGAAATATTGAATTGTTTTAAGGAATGGTAAAAAATTAGCAAATCCGTATTTAGGGTAAACGATAGGGCGTTTTCTGCATTTGAGTTAAAAAAATTTCCTAAGATGATTTGGCGGCGCCTATCTCTTTGTCTGCAATTTTTCGCTCTGGATAATCGACATGCGCACTATTGCCAAGATTCTCTTTCCGGCCTTGATGGCCTGCCTTGTTTTCAACGGAGAAGCTGGTGCCGCCGAAAAATCTTTCTGCTATTACCATCACAATTGTCCCGCAGACGGAAAGTTGCCGAAAGGTCAGCTGCCTGAGCAATACACCAAGCGGCAGTGCAAGAACGGCGGCGGAAAGAGTTGGGGCGACGGCCCGACGAGTTGCGAGAACGTGAACAAATGACGGGGCCGGGTGGTGAGGATCAACCTCAGAGGTGGCTACGCGAATTCAGACGGAGCCGCTTTCTGCTGGGCAGAACCGGCCGGTATGGAAAATCAGCGCGAGTTGCATCGCCGCCGGAGTCGCACGGGTTGGGCAGGACTGCACGCGGCGATTTCCATTACGAAGGCGAGCCCCCACCTCACTGAAATTCATGCCGGCTGGCGTCCCGACGCCGGTCGAGAATGCGGCGACATAACGCAAGCGCAGGATGCGATAACCAGACACTCTAGCGCTGTCGAAGTACCTGTCCTCGTTTGCTTGGATGAGGGGCGTCCTGTATGTGACAACGTGTTCTCATGCTCGCCCCGGACATGGGTAAGATCAAGGGTAGTCGCGATCCGTAATGGCGGGAGTCTTACCTGGCAAGGCGTTGCCGGCAGCAGACTAAGTCTGCTGCCTTCAGTCATCCCGTTTCCCTGCGAATCGTCGTGCTTGACGGCGCGCACTTGCGCCGCGGCGCCGGCGCTGCACAGCGGCCGTAAACGAGAAAACTTGATCGGGAAAAGCACTGAAAGTTTGCGAATTATTTCCCGGCTATAGTGGAACCACTGGAGGTAGGCGCGGCGCCTTTTGCCGATACCGGCCAGGTAATGACTGTAGACGGGTGCTGCATGAAAAATAAAATCGAAATGACCGCCGGACCGATCTGGGGTGTGGCTGCAGGATTGCTTCTTGCCGCCGCAGGACTGAGTCTCGGCATCTTCCCGACGTCCCTGCATAGCTCGGGAACCGCAAACGACTTCATGGCGTCCGGCGCGACGATGCTGGGCATCTTCCTCGTCGTTTATTCCACGCACGAGTTACGAAGAAAGCGCGCGCACTGAGCGGTCGCGCGGCCGCTGTGATCCACGAAAAAGCGACTCGGGCCGGCGACGGCTCGGGAATGCGCTTGTCCTCTATGCGCACGAGCCGCACGGGATTCGTGCGGGCTACGACTTGCGGATTTCGTGGTTATAGACGAGTTCGACGATTCGCTTCGTCGGGATGCTCGCGCGTAGTTCGTCGACGCCGTCGACGGGAAACCACCTGCATTTCTCGATCTCGTTGTTCGCTTGCGGCGTCTGGTCCGGGCCGACTTCCGTGAAGAACACGTGATGTGCCTTCGCGATTCCGGTGAATTGCATCGAGTAAACGAGAGTCTGGCCGGTCATGCCGGTTTCTTCGCATAACTCGCGATGCGCCGCTTCGAGCGGCGTTTCCCCGCGCTTGATCGTGCCGCCCGGTGCCAAGGCGGCATCTGCCGGAACCGCTCGATCATAAGGAAACCGGTTATGTCCAGAGTGACTTGTGCGAGCACCGGGAACCGACGGGTTGAATCCGAGATGCAAAACAAACCCGAGCGAAATTGCACCGATAAGTCAAAGCTGCTCGCAGCGAGCGAATAACCCGCGAATCGGCTGGAAATGGAGCGCTTACAGGAGGATTCGCCCGGGTATAGGGGCGCATACTTGAGCCCCCAATAACCAGACCGGACACGGCGATGACTACCCTAAGCATGCAAGCGATCGTTTGCGGCAAGACCATTCAGGTAGCCCTGATGACCGACACCGCGACGGCCAGTATTTTCGTGATGGACAACGATGACGGTTCTCATCAGCCGCAGATCATGAGGGTCCGCCAGTACCTTGATGCGGGTATGACGGATGAGGACGTAGTTCGTCATGTATTGAATATCGTTGTGGCCTCGATCGAGCGGCGTGGCCAGCTATGGGCGCACTGAACTTCTTCTGAACGCTCGTCTGCACAGGTCGTGCGCTGCCGCGGTTTGCTCGGAAGAGATTCGGTAAGGATAGCGAAACGCACTCGATGCTGGTGTCATGCCTGCGATCGGATCGGAAGCAATCCGCGATCGCATCCGCCGTCAGGGACAAGCGCACGCCAGCGGCGATCTGGCCGGCTTCGAGGCGTGTGACGATGCGGTTGCATACGCGACAAAGCGGGTGGACGGATGGCTGGCCGGTCCAGGTTGAAGGCAAAGCTTGCCTGGGGCGAGTCTCAACGGAGTTCGCTCGCTTCGACCGGGCTTTGCGCGACATCGCCCGTCTTCGGGCCCGGTGTCGATGCAGCTTGCGGCGTCAGGATCGTGCCCGACGCATTTGCTCCACCTTTTAAGCGGCAACGATACGGAAGGGCACACAAAGGCGATGAAGATCAGGACGACGGCGCAGCTTCGGTTCGAGTTTCGGATCTGGAGGCGCGCTACCGCCTGGGGTGTTTCATCTCCTCGGCTTCCATTGCCGCGTTTCGTTCCTCACTCGCGGAAACAGGTTCCATGGCCTCGTCGATCGAAGCCAATGCATACTCGCAGGCCAGCTTCGTTTCCTCGACGTCGGCGTCGGGCTCCTCGTCGTCGTTGACGGGAGGATCGAGCATGTCCTTGAGCATCGTCGCCAGCTCCGGGGTGTCCCATGGTTCGCCTCGTTGTTCTTTCTTCCTGATGTAGTGCCGGATTTCCGCATCCTGTTCGGGCGTCAGTGGAAGGTGCCGGAAGGTGCTGTTTGGGTTGGCGTCAGTCATGATGTTGCTCCGAAGTCCGGCATGAGCCCGGTTTGGCTGCTGCCCGGGATGCATGCCGGAAAAACGATATGGATGACGAACCGACTCGCGAGTGAGGCCGGGTCAAGGCGACTCGCGCGACGGCCGCCGCCGCGGATACTGCGTTCGCCGAGCTGTTCTGCAGCCTGCAATCCGGCATTCAAGATGTGTTGGGTCCCGAATTGATGTGCAACCGAATTCTCGGACGTGCGTGGCAGATTCTTATTTGCGGAAGTTCGGATCCCGGATTCGATCGAGGCGAGCGGAAAGCTCGGTGATCTGGTATTCAAGTACCTTATTGCGCTCAAATCGTGTCCGGAGTGTGTCGAGCTTGACTCGCCAATACGCCGGATCGCTCACTGGCGATCGGTTCGTGAAGGCGTCGTGTGTTTGCTCGAGCAGTCCGATCGCTCCCCTAATATGAGCCAGTTCGCGCTCCACATCGCAGTACCAGCTCATGTTTTTCGACTCCCGGTTATGGTTCACTTCTTGGCTTGCTGCACGGCGAGCGCGTTTGATTTCACTCGGAAAGCCGCCGTGCGGGCCAATTTCGAGCGATGTTGTCGTCAGTGCCCGCACGTAAAATCTCGACCACTGTGACGAAGCCGGCGTCGTCGTCATGCGGGCGGCCGTTCTGCGCCGGCACATGGGGACAAATGAGCGGGCAATATGCGATTCCACGATAGAGACGCACGCTCATGACGAGCTTCTGAACGTTCGATCGCGACGAATCGCGGGACGAACGCGTCCGGCCAGTATCGCCAGTGTGGCGCGACGGGGTGGGGCGAAAGGCGTAACGCTGCGTGCGAACGTGAGCGCGATGCAGCAAGAGGGAGATGGAGGGCGAGCAGTCGAACGGCTCACGAATGCCCTGATGAGTTCATCATACGCGCGTCGCCCTTCGGGTGGCCATCTTATTTCGGGCGACGCGGATTGCCTCTGGTGCGAGGCTGTGGCTGTCTGGCGCGGTCGGATTGAACCGGCGTGCGGGCTGGCCGACGCGGTGCCTGAAACACCGCGCGGTTGCCGCGCATTCCGTCCTTACTTCTTTTCCGGCAGGAACCAGTTCATCACGAGCGCGCAGATGCCGCCCGTTGCGACGCCCGATTCCAGTACGTTCTTCAGCGCGTGCGGCAGGCTGTTCAGAATGTCCGGCACCTGCGACACGCCGAGGCCGAGCGCCAGCGACACCGCGATGATCAGCAGCGCGCGGCGGTCGAGCTGGACGCCCGCGAGAATGTTGATGCCCGATGCGGCCACCGCGCCGAACATCACCATCGCCGCGCCGCCGAGCACGGGCTCCGGCACGGCCTGCAGCACGCCGGCGACGACCGGGAACAGGCCGAGCACCACCAGCATCCCCGCGATCCAGATGCCGACATGACGGCTCGCGACGCCGGTGATCTGGATCACGCCGTTGTTCTGCGCGAACACGGAACTCGGGAACGTATTGAACACGCCGGCCAGCAGCGAGTTCGCGCCGTTGACGAGCACGCCGCCCTTGATTCGTTGCATCCACACCGGCCCTTCGACCGGCTCGTTCGAGATCTTGCTGGTGGCGGTGACGTCGCCGATCGCTTCGAGCGACGTGACGAGGTAGATGATCAGCATCGGCACGAACAGCGACCACGAGAAGCCGATGCCGAAATGCAGCGGTGTCGGGACCTGGAACAGCGCGGCCTGGTGCATGCCGGTGAAGTCGAGGCGGCCGAGGAACGCAGCCGCGAGGTAGCCGATCGCGAGCGCGATGACGAGCGCGGTGCTGCGCACCCAGACGATCGGCACGCGGTTCAGCAGGATGATCGTGCCGAGCACGAGACCGGACAGCGTCAGGTTCTCCGCGCTCGCGAACGTGCCCTTTGCCATCGCGCCAAAGCCGCCGCCCATGCTGATGAGGCCGACCTTGATCAGCGTGAGGCCGATCAGCAGCACGACGATGCCGGTCACGAGCGGCGTGATCAGGCGCTTCACGAACGGCAGGATGCGCGACACGCCCATCTCGACGAACGAACCGGCCATCACGACGCCGAAGATCGCGGCCATCACGGTCTCGACCGGCGTGCCCTGCTTGACCATCAGGCTGCCGCCCGCGATCAGCGGGCCGACGAAGTTGAAGCTGGTGCCCTGGACGATCAACAGGCCGGCGCCCAGCGGGCCGAAGCGCTTGCACTGGACGAAGGTGGCGATGCCGGAAATCACCAGCGACATCGACACGATCAGGGTCGTATCGCGGCTGGACACGCCGAGCGCCTGGCAGATCAGCAGGCCGGGCGTGACGATCGGCACGATGATCGCCAGCAGGTGCTGCAGCGCGGCGACGAAGGCGACCGTCGGCGCGGGCCGGTCGTTCGGGCCGTAGACGAGGTCGCGGGCCGATTCTGCGGCGGCGGCGCCGTGGGAGGCGGGTTGGGCGTGAGAGGCGGGTTGCATGGCGAGCGGGCCGGACAGGGTGGAAAGTGCGGCATTTTAGCCGAAGGGCCCGCCGGCGCCGCCGGGGCGGGCTGCAATGGCGGGGATTCGACGGCGCGGGGAAACGGCGACGGATCGGCGCCCGGGCGCCCGGGCGGCCGTGACCGTGGCAGCCGTCGGTCAGCGGGCCTGCCGCGACACGATTGCGGCTGACGTCATGGTCGCCGTTGTCGTCGCGCTGAACCCGGGCAGTTCCGGAATCCGCTGCTCCATGAACTGGAGGAACGTGCGGGTCCTGAGCGGCAGATACCGGCGCGACGCATACACGAGGTGCAGGGCATGCGGCGGAATCATGTCCCACTTCGGCAGCAGCCGGACGAGCCGCCCGGTGTCGATCAGGTCCTGAACGAGCCACGCCGGCGCGCTGCCCACTGCGTTCCCGGCCAGGAAGCATTCCCGCAGCGCGATCGAGCTGTTCACGCGATACCGCCCGTGTACCGGAACGGCGATTTTCTCGTCGCCCCGCACAAATTCCAGTTCGCTGCCGATGATGTCCGCGCGCGCGTATCCGACATACTCATGCTTCGCCAGGTCTTCCGGCCGGCGGACCCTCGGCGCCTGCGACACATACGCCGGCGCGGCCACCAGCAGACGCGGCGACGACGCGATGTTGCGCGCGATTACATCCGGCGGCAGCACGTGGCCGAGGCGAATGGCGACGTCGACGCCTTCCTCGACCAGATCGATCACGCGATCGGTCAAATGAAGCTCGACGTCGATTTCAGGCCACGCGGCGAGGAATTCGAGCATGAGCGCGTTCAGCCTCAGCTCGCCCAGCCCCAGCGGCGCGTTGACGACCAGCTTGCCGACCGGCCGCAGCGCTTGCCCGCGCACCTCGGCCACCGCGCTTTCGTATTCGTCGAGCACGCGCTTGCAGCGGTCGTAGAACCGCCGGCCTTCGTCGGTCGGCGCGAGGCTCGTCGTCGAGCGTTCGAGCAGGCGAACGCCCAGTTCCCGTTCGAACGCGGCGACGATCTTGCTGATCGTCGGCTGGCCGGTGCCTTCCTCGCGAGCGACCGCCGAAAAATTGCCCAGCTCGATGGCGCGGACGAACACGCGCATGGATCGCAGCGAATCCATCTTATTCCCCTATGGAATGAACCCTATTCAAGTCTCCCACGTTCCGGCGTAACAGAGAATGACCTAACGTTCGCGAACCTTCAATCCCTGATGAGGAATCGACATGAACGAGGCACTGCAATCTTCGACACTGGACGGCGCGCACGTCGTGATATTCGGCGCGAGCTCCGGAATCGGCCTCGCGGCCGCAGCGGCCGCGAAGGCCAGGGGCGCCGCTGTCACGCTGGTCGGCCGGACCCGCGCGAAGCTCGAGGCCGCCGCGCAGGCGATCGGCGGCGCGCGCGTCGCGGTGGCCGATATCGCTGACAGGCACGCGGTGCAGGCCATATTCGATGCGATGACGCGCGTCGATCACCTCGTCGTCACGGCCGGCCGGTTTATCGCCGGCAAGCTGGGCGAGACCGATCCCGATCATCTGCTCGCCGCGATACAGGAGCGCATTGCCGGGCCGGTCTACGCGATCCGGGCCGCGTTGCCGCTGATGCCCGCGACCGGCTCGATCGTGCTGACCGGCGGGCAACTGTCGGATCGTCCGTCCGCGCAAGGTACGTCCGTGATTGCCGCCGCCGTGCGTGGCGTCGAAGCGCTGGCGCAGTCGCTCGCGCTGGAACTGAAGCCGATTCGCGTCAACGTCGTCGCACCCGGTTTCGTCGAGACGCCGCTTTACGACGCGTTCGGCCCGGAAGCGCGCGATGCGATCCTCGCGGGAGCCGCATCGGCGCTGCCGGGCGGCCGCGTTGGTCGCGCCGACGAAATCGGGGAGGCGATCGCATTCCTGCTGGGCAACGGCTTCATGAATGCCGAAATCCTGCACATCGACGGCGGCGGCCGGCTGGTCTGACCCGTGCGCGTTGCGCGGGCCGGCTTCGGATGCGCGGGGCGTCAGCCGGCCGTGCGTGCTCCGGCTCTGCGCGCCGGTGATCGGGAAACGCCGCATTTTCAGAGGGTGGGTGTCGGGGCGATCATTCCGTTGCTCGATCGCCGCGACGTGTCGCGCTACATGGTGCAGCCGGACACCGGCACGGCGACGCCACCGGGAGGCACTCGATGAACCCGTTTCAATTCCGTACCGTTCCGACGCAGATCGTCGAATTCGGCGCCGCGCGCCGGCTCGGCGCGTTGTTGCGCGAACGCTTTCCGGCGCTCGTGCGGCTGTGCGTCGTCACCGATGCGTTCCTGCATCGCAGCGGCGTGCTTGCGCCCGCGCTGGAGAGTCTTGCCGCGCACGGCTGGCAGGTCACCGTGATCGACGACGTGATCGCCGATCCGCCCGAGCACGTGGTGCTCGAAGCGACCGGTCGGGCCGTCGCGGCCGATGCCGAGATCGTGCTTGGCCTGGGCGGCGGTTCGTCGATGGACGTCGCGAAGCTGATCGCGGTGCTTGCGCCGAGGCAGCAGGCGCTGGCCGACATGTACGGCGTCGACAAGGTCGCGAGCGCGCGGCTGCCGCTCGTGCAGATGCCGACTACGGCCGGCACGGGCTCCGAAGTGACGGCCGTATCGATCGTCACGGTCGGCGAGGCGCGCAAGATGGGCGTCGTGTCGCCGCACCTGTTCGCGGACGTCGCGATCCTCGATGCCGAGCTGACGCTCGGCCTGCCGCGTGCGGCGACGGCCGCGACGGGCATCGACGCGATGGTGCATGCGATCGAAGCCTATACGTCCGCGCGGCTGAAGAATCCGGTGTCCGACATGCTGGCCGTGCACGCGCTGACGCTGCTGTCGCGCAACCTGCTCGCGGCCTGCGACGACGGCCGCAACCGCCACGCGCGCGAGTCGATGCTGGTCGGCGCGATGTTCGCCGGGCAGGCGTTCGCGAATGCGCCGGTCGCGGCCGTGCATGCGCTGGCCTATCCGGTCGGCGGGATCTTCCACGTGCCGCACGGGCTGTCGAATGCGCTCGTGCTGCCGCACGTGCTGCGCTTCAACGCGCCGGCCGCCGCGCCGCTGTACGCGGAACTCGCGGCGATCGTCGCGCCGTCGGCGACGGGCAGCGACGAAGCGAGAACGCATGCGCTGATCGCGGAGATCGACCGGCTGGTCGTCGCGACGGGCATCCCGCGCACGCTGCGCGAAGTCGGTATCGGCGAGGGCGACCTGCCGAGGATGGCGTCGGACGCGATGCTGCAGACGCGCCTGCTCGTGAACAATCCGCGCGAGGTGACGGAGGCCGACGCGCTGGCGATCTATCGGCAGGCGTGGTGATGCGGCGGACGGGCGCAACGCCCGTCGCGATACGCGTGCGGCCTGCCGCGCGGGCCACGTCGGGAAACATGCGCACGCCAGCGCGACGGCCGCGTGCCGGCATCCGGCCCACGGCGAGACGCGCAGCATCGCATCGTGTTCGATGAGCACGCCGCCAAACGCCGAACGCCGAACCGAGCGCGACGCCCGCATGCATCGCCAACACGTTGATGCCGACGCTCGCATCGGCCAGCGGCGACGCGCCACGGATCAGGTAGTTCTGCACGATCGGCGCGATGGAGACGAGCTGCGCGCTCAGGCCAGCGGCGCGCTCGGGTGGTCGGCCACCACGTACGCCGATGCCTGCTTCGTGCCGTCCGGTTTCGTCTGCAGGTAGACGCCCTGAATCTCCGGCTCGAAACCCGGCAGCGCGTTGATCCCGGCTTCGAGCGCGCGGAAGTAGTCGAGCGCCGGGCCGCCCCACGCTTCGCCGGGCACCACGCAGAAGATGCCGGGCGGATAGGGCAGCGCGCCTTCGGTCGCGATCCGGCCTTCGATGCGATCGAGCGTGACGAGCTCGACGTTGTTGCGGATCAGCTCGGCATTCGCGGCCTGTGGCAGCATCGCCTGCTTCGGGAACTGCGCGCGCCGGAACATCTGCTTCTGCAGATGCTTCATGTCGTGGCTGCGGTAGAAATCGTGCATGCGCTGGCACAACTGCCGCAGGCGCATGCTGCCGTACAGCTCCGGATACGCTTCGCACAGCGATGGAATTGCTTCGCGCAGCGGCGTGTCCTGGTCGAGATGGCGTTCGAATTGCGCGAGGTGCGCGACCAGATGCTGCAGCTTGCCGAAGCTCTCCGACGGCGTGAGCAGGAACAGGATCGTGTACAGGTCGGCCTTCTCGGGCACGACGCCGTGCTCGCGCAGGTAGCGCGCGAGGATCGGCGCCGGCGCGCCGAACGGCGCGTATTCGTGCGTGTCGCGATCGATGCCGGGCGTCGTCAGCAGCAGCTTGCACGGATCGACGAAGTACTGGTCGTTCGCATAGCCTTCGAAGCCGTGCCACGTGTCGGCCGGATGGAAGCGGAAGAAGCGCAGGTCGTCGACGATCTGCTCGGTCGGGTAGTCGGCCCACGGGCGGCCGTCGACATGCTGCGGAACGAACGGGCGGATCTGGCGGCAGGTCTTCAGCAGCAGCTTGCGTGCATCGACGCCGTGCGCGACGCAGTCGCGCCACAGTCGTTTGCCGGCCGGGCCCGCATGCATCTGCGCGTTGACGTCGAGCGCCGCGAACATCGGGTAGAACGGGCTCGTCGACGCATGGATCATGTACGCGTTGTTGAAGCGCCGGTGATCGCAGAAGCGCTTCTGCCCTTCGATATGGCTGTCCTTCTTGTGGATCTGCGACGTCTGCGAGAAGCCGGCCTGCTGCTTGTGCACCGACTGCGTGACGAAGATGCCGGGATCGTCGGGGCCGAGCGTCAGCATCAGCGGCGAGCAGTCCTGCATCATCGGGATGAACTGCTCGTAGCCGACCCACGCCGAATCGAACAGGATGTAGTCGCACAGATGCCCGATCCGGTCGACGATTTCCCGCGCATTGTAGATCGTGCCGTCGTAGGTGCCGAGCTGGATCACCGCGAGCCGGAACGGGCGCGGCAGGTCGGCGCGCTCGGGCGCGACGTCGCGGATCGCGTCGCGAATGCGCGCTTCGCCGAGCGCCGCGCTGTCGACGCCGCCGATGAGGCCCCACGCGTTGCGCGCGGTTTCGAGGTAGACCGGCCGCGCGCCGGACACCACGAGCGCGCCGAGGTGCACCGACTTGTGGTTGTTGCGATCGAACAGCACGAGATCGTCGGGCGCGAGCAGCGCGCTCGTGACGACCTTGTTCGACGTCGACGTGCCGTTCAGCACGAACCAGGTCTTGTCGGCGTTGTAGATTCGCGCGGCGTTGCGCTGCGCTTCCAGCGCGGGGCCTTCGTGGATCAGCAGATCGCCGAGCCGGACGTCCGCGTTGCAGAGGTCGGCGCGAAACAGCGTCTCGCCGAAGAAGTCGACGAACATCCGGCCGAGCGGATGATTCGAGAAGAACTGGCCGCCCTGGTGGCCGGGGCAGTCGAACTCGACGTAGCCGCGCTGCACGTATTCGCGCATGACCTTGAAGAACGGCGGCAGCAGGTTCTCGCTGTAGATATCGGCGGCGGCTGAAATCTGCCGGCCGTAATAGTGGCGGCTGCCGTGCCCGAGCTGGATCACGCCGCTCGCGCTCGGCAGGACCGACGGCGGCACTTCCTGGTCGGGCTCGACCGCGACGAAGAACGGAATCGCGAAGCCGGTTCTTTCGACCGTTTTCAGGATTTTCTGCGCCGCATCGATTCCGACGACGATCGCCGCGATATTCGTGAAATCGGTCTGAAATACGTCGACCTGTTCGTGCGTGGTGAGAAAGGCGCCAATCAGCGCCGGCTCGACTGCGATTTTCAACAGGCTCACGCGAACTCTCCGGTAAATGTGCGGAAACGGGAGCCGAATTCGTGCCGATGCGTCATTCGACACGCGCTGCAGCCGATTGAAACGCTTCCGCGAATGCTGAATGCCGATGCGCGCCGCAGAAGCAGCTTTGCGCAGCGAGGCACGGCTGCCGCCGGTCAGTGCGCGACGCAGCCGATCGTAGCAACAAAATCCGGCGAATTCAATCGACCGGAAACGGCAATTTCATTGAAAGATGAGAAGGATCAAATAAGCAGGAATTGGCGTGCTGAAGTGCACATAAAAATGATCCAATTATGAAATCCGATTTGAAAGGGATCGACGGTTTCGCCGAATCGTCGGCTTTTCATCGAAAGGCATCCATGGCATAGGCGGCATCCGAATCGGATGGCGAATCAAACCGGAATGACGAGCGTCTCATGTCGCCGACCGTGGCCTGCTGTCCGCGTGCTCGTGAGACGAACAACACCAACGAAGCATCGGAACAGCGGGGGCAACATCATGAATACATCCGCCGGCGGCATTCGTCGTCTCGGCATGCGTGCGCTGCTGGTCGACGACGAAATCACGCAGGAAACGGCGACCGGACGCGCGGTCCGCACACTGAGCACGGAGCTCGCGCAACGCGACATCGACGTGCTCACGGCGACGTCCGCCGACGATGCGATCATGCTGATCCGTTCCGATCCGTCGATCCAGTGCGTGCTGCTCGACTGGGATCTCGGCGTGGACGGCCACGGGCCGTCGGAGGCGGTGGTCGAAGCGATCCGGCATCGCAATGCCAACGTGCCGATCTTCCTGTTGGCCGACCGCAGCGTCGCGTCGTCGGTGCCGTCCACGGTCATGGGCCAGGTCGACGATTTCGTGTGGCTGCTCGAGGATACGGCCGATTTCATCGGCGGGCGCATCCACGCGGCGATCGAACGCTATCGCTCGACCGTGCTGCCGCCGATGTTCGGCGCGCTCGCGAAGTTCTCTCGCGTCTACGAATACTCGTGGCATACGCCCGGCCACACGGGCGGCACGGGCTTCCTGAAGTCGCCGGTCGGCCGCGCGTTCTTCGAATACTTCGGCGAATCGCTGTTCCGCTCCGACCTGTCGATCTCGGTCGGCGAACTCGGCTCGCTGCTTGACCACTCGGGCCCGATCGGCGAAAGCGAGCGATACGCGGCGCGCGTGTTCGGCGCGCATCGCACGTATCACGTGACGAACGGCTCGTCGACGTCGAACCGGATCATTCTGATGGCGAGCGTGAGCCGCGACCAGATCGCGCTGTGCGACCGCAACTGCCACAAGTCGGCCGAGCATGCGATGACGATGTCGGGCGCGATCCCGACTTACCTGGTACCGACGCGCAACCGCTACGGGATCATCGGGCCGATCGCGTCCGAGCGCCTCACGCAGGCGGCGATCCGCGAGGCGATCGCATCGAACCCGCTCGCGGCCGGGCTTGCCGATCGCCAGCCGAAGCACGCGATCGTCACGAACTCGACTTACGACGGCCTCTGCTACAACGTCACGCGCGTCGAAGAACTGCTCGGCGCGAGCGTCGACCGCCTGCACTTCGACGAAGCGTGGTACGGCTACGCGCGCTTCAATCCGATCTACCGCGACCGCCATGCGATGCACGGCGATCCGCGCGACCATCGTGCGGACCGGCCCACGGTGTTCGCGACGCAGTCGACGCACAAGCTGCTGACCGCGCTGTCGCAAGCGTCGTACATCCATGTGCGCGATGGCCGCAGCCCGATTCCGCATGGTCAGTTTAACGAAACGTTCATGATGCACGCGTCGACGTCGCCGAACTACGCGATCATCGCGTCGAACGACGTCGCGGCCGCGATGATGGACGGCCCCGGCGGCGAAGCGCTGACGCACGAGTCGATCGAGGAGGCCGTCGCGTTCCGGCAGATGATCGCGCGGATGAACAACGAGTTCGACGCGAAGGGCGACTGGTTCTTCGAATGCTGGCAGCCCGACACCGTGCTCGAGGCACGCACGGGCCGCACGCTGCCGTTCCACGATGCGCCGCCCGAGCTGCTCGCGAGCGATCCGTCGTGCTGGGTGCTGCGCCCCGGCGCGCAATGGCACGGCTTCGGCAATATCGAGGACGGCTACTGCATGCTCGATCCGATCAAGGTGTCGATCGTCACGCCGGGCGTCGCGCCGAGCGGCGGCCTGATGCCGGTCGGCATTCCGGCGAGCGTCGTCACGGCCTATCTCGATGCGCGCGGGATCGTTGTCGAGAAGACGACCGACTTCACGATCCTGTTCCTGTTCTCGATCGGCATCACGAAGGGCAAGTGGGGCTCGCTCGTCAGCGCGCTGTGCGACTTCAAGCGCGACTACGACGCGAACCTGCCGCTCGACATGGCGATTCCGTCGCTCGCGAAGGAGCACGGCGCGCGCTATGCGGGCATGGGGCTGAAGGACCTGGCCGACACGATGTTCGCGGCGATGGAGCAGCTCGGCACGACGCGGCTGATGTCGGAGGCGTTCTCGATCCTGCCGAAGCCGGAGATGAGCCCGGTGCGCGCATACGAGCATCTCGTGCAGGGCCGCGTCGAGCAGGTCACGCTCGACGAGCTGGCCGGGCGCACGGTCGCCACCGGCGTCGTGCCGTATCCGCCGGGCATTCCGCTGCTGATGCCGGGCGAGAACGCGGGGCCGGCAGGCGGCCCGGTGCTCGGCTACCTGAAGGCGCTCGAAGCGTACGACCGGCGCTTTCCGGGCTTCGCGCACGATACGCACGGCGTGGAAGTCGAGGACGGCACGTACTGCGTGTACTGCCTGACGGCATGAGCGGGCGGCCGGACGCACGAGCGACCGGCCGCGCGGCGGCATCACATCGAAGGATCGAGATCATGGAAAACGCAGCACGCATGTCCGCCGCGGCCCCGGCGGCCGCGGCGAAGAACCGGATGAACGTCTGGCAGCTCACCATCCTCACGGCGGTCAACATGATGGGCTCCGGCATCATCCTGCTGCCGGCGAAGCTCGCGCAGGTCGGCACGATCTCGCTGCTGTCGTGGATCGTCACGGCCGGCGGCTCGCTCGCGCTGGCCTACGCGTTCGCGCGCTGCGGGATGTTGAGCCGCAAGCCGGGCGGGATGGGCGGCTACGCGGAATACGCGTTCGGCAAGGCCGGCAACTACATGGCGAACTACACGTACGGGCTGTCGCTCGTGATCGCCAACGTCGCGATCGGCGTCACGGCGGTCGGCTACGGCACCGTGCTGTTCGGCGCGACGCTGTCGCCGCTGCAGACAGGCCTGTGGACGATCCTCCTGCTCGTGCTCACGACGGTCGCGAACTTCGGCGGCTCGCGCATCACCGGCCGGATCGGTGCGGTGACCGTATGGGGCGTGATCATTCCGGTCGTCATCGTGTCGCTGATCGGCTGGTTCTGGTTCAACGGCGCAACCTGGGGCGCTGCGTGGAATCCGCACGACATGCCGTTCGGGCCGGCCGTCGGCAGTTCGATCGCGGTGACGCTGTGGGCGTTCCTCGGGCTCGAATCGGCATGCGCGAACTCGGATGCGGTGGAGAACCCGGAACGCAACGTGCCGATCGCCGTGCTCGGCGGCACGATCGCATCGGCGATCTTCTACATCGTGTCGACCAACGTGATCGCGGGGATCGTGCCGAACACGATCCTCGCGAAGTCGAACGCGCCGTTCGGCATCGCGTTCGCGACGATGTTCACGCCGACGGTCGGCACGATCGTCACCGCGCTGATGGTGATCGCGTGCATCGGCTCGCTGCTCGGCTGGCAGTTCACGGTCGCGCAGGTGTTCAAGAGCTCGGCGGACGTCGGCTATTTCCTGCCGGTGTTCGCGCGTGCGACGCGCACGGGCACGCCGATCGTCGGCATGGTGATCCTGCTCGTCGCGCAGGTCGCGCTGGCGCTGATGACGATCAGCCCGGAGCTGAGCAGCCAGTTCCAGAAGATCGTCGATCTCGCGGTCGTCACGAACCTCGTGCCGTACGTGATGTCGATGGCCGCGCTGATCACGATCCAGAAGGTCGCGAACGTGCCGCCGGCCAAGGCGCTGGTGACGAACGTGATCGCGATGGTCGCGACCGCGTACAGCTTCTATGCGCTGTTCAACTCGGGCGAGCAGGCGCTGATGCTCGGCGGCCTGTGCGTGTTCCTGGGCTGGACGCTGTTCGGGTTCGTCAGCGCGCGCTTCTACCAGATGGAAGTCGACGCGCACGTGAAGGAGCCGGGGAAGTCGTTGCAGGCGTGAGGGCGGGCGCAATCCGTATCGCCGGAGGTCGGTTGCCGAAGCCGCGTGTGTTCGTCGACGCGATGAGCGAAAATCGGCTTTCGCGCGACCGACAGGAGACGGCGACATGACGCAACAGGATGAAGCGGCGCGCACGCGATGCGTCGCATGGCAGATCGTGCAGACGTGGCAGGCGGCCGAATGGTGCCGGCTCGCGGAGAGGCGAACGGGAATCGATCTGTCGGGTTCGGTATCGGGCGCGATCGACGGCACGCCGTTTCGCATCGACTATGCGATCGCATGCGGTGCCGACTGGCTCACGCGCTCGGCACGCGTGACACGCTGGCTCGGCACGTTGCCGCCGCAACGGTTGGACCTCGGATGCGACGGCGGGCGCTGGACGATCGACGGCGCCGACGCGCCGCTGCTCGCGGGCGCGACCGACATCGACCTCGGTTTCAGCCCGTCGACCAATACGCTGCCGATCCGGCGGCTGGCGCTGGCCGTCGGCGACGCTGCGACGATCCATACCGCATGGCTGCGCTTTCCGGATTTCGCCATCGTGCGCGGCGAGCAGCGTTATACGCATACGGCGCCACACGTGTATCGCTACGAGAGCGGCGCCTATGCGGCCGATATCGCGATCGACGAAGCCGGCCTCGTCATCGACTACGACGAATGGCGGCGCATCGGCGCGGCGCCTGCGCCGTAACGCGTCGCGTCGTGCTTCGGCAGCGCATCAGCGCGCGCTGGCGACCGTCAGCTTGCCGGGAATCAGCTTCAGCGTGCTGAACGTGTCGGCGATGTTCTGCTGATACGCGAGCGTCGCGTCGGTGATCGGCTGCACGCCGTAGCCGGCGCGCTTGAGCGCGACTTCGAGCGTCGGCGCGTCGAGGCCGACGAGCGGCGACAGTTGCGCGGCGACGTCGGGCGTGTGGTCGCGCGCCCAGCGATCGACCGCGTCGACTTCGTCGAGCAGCGCGCGCAGCACCTGCGGGTGAGCGGCCGCGTGCTTGCGCGCGGCGAGGTAGTACTGCGTGTTGCGCACGAGCCCTTCGCCGTTCGCGATCACGCGCGCGCCGAGCTGCCGTTCGGCGGCCGCCAGATACGGATCCCAGATCACCCACGCATCGACGCTGCGCTGCACGAACGCGGCGCGCGCGTCGGCGGGCGTCAGGTAGATCGGCTGGATGTCCGCATACGCGAGGCCCGCGTGTTCGAGCGCCTTCACGAGCAGGTAGTGGACGTTCGAGCCCTTGTTGAACGCGACCTTCTTGCCGCGCAGCTGCGCGACGTTGCGGATCGGCGAATCGGGCAGCACGACGATCGCTTCGCCCTGCGGCGCGGGCGGCTCGTTGCCGATATAGACGAAATCGACACCAGCCGCCTGCGCGAAGATCGGCGGCGTTTCGCCGACCGTGCCGACGTCGATCGCGCCGGCGTTCAGCCCTTCGAGCAGTTGCGGGCCGGCCGGGAATTCGAGCCATTGCACCGCGACGCCCTGGCTGGCGAGGCGCTTCTCGAGCGTGCCGCGTGCCTTCAGCACGACGAAGTTGCCGTATTTCTGGAACCCGATGCGCAGCCGCGTGCCGTTGGCCTGGGCCCGTGCGGGCAGGGTCGCGAGCGGCCCGAGCGCGAGTCCGGCAAGCCCGGCGGCCGCACCATGCAGCCATTGGCGGCGGCGCGGGTTCGCCGGGGTCGTTTCAACGTCTGCGTGCGGTGTGTCGCTCATCGGGGTGTCCTGCGTGCGGGTTCACGGGTCGCGCGCAAAGGCGGCGCGGCCGGCGCAGGACGGGGCCGGATGCGGGCGATGCTCGCAACGGGCCGGCCCGCGCCGGATTCAGGACGATACGGCCGCGCGGGCCGGCGGCCAACCAATGAATGCGCATATGCAAATCAGCGGCGCTCAGGCTGCGTCGGCGGCGCTTTCCTCGATCGAATCGACGCGGTCCGGATAGAACGCGAGGTGCCCGCGAATCGCTTCGACGGCCGGATACGGATGCTCGTAGGTCCACACCGCGTTGGTCGCGCGTGCGCCGCCGGCCGGGATCGAGTAGTACGCGCAGTCGCCCTTGTACGGGCAGTATGTCGCGTGGTCGGTGCGTCGCAGCAGCGACATGTCGGCGTCTTCGCGCGGGATGTAGAGCACGGCCGGATAGCTGGCCTCGCGCAGCGCCAGCGCGCGGCGCGTATCGGCGACGACCTTGCCGGCCACCGTGACCACCACGCGCGACGGATGCGGCTCGATCGCGATCGGATGATCGGGGCCCGGCGACTTCACGGGACGAGAGGGCGTATCGGAGCTGATCGACATCGTGGGTCCTCCAGGAATTGGCGGCGCGGCGTCGCCGGGCGGATCCCGGCGCGCCTCTGCCGGCGTTTGCCAGCCGATACGATGCGCCAATTCCGGAGAATCTGCAGGGGGCCGGAAGGCGGTGGCGCGGCAAGGCTGCCGGGCGATGTCCCGGCGCTTGCGCGGACATATTCACGCACGGACAGCGGGATGCACCCGCGGCGATAAGCAACGCCGAATTAATTGGTAAGCGATCGGCGGGAGGCGCGCGAAGATCGGCCGTCGTCATTCGCATGACTCATTCCTCCTTTCCGCCACCATGAAGCATTCTTTCGTTTCGTCAGCCGCGCGCCGCGCACCGCATGCCGTTGTCGCACTTCGTTGCATGGCCGCGTCGCTGCTGCTCGCCGGCGCGGCCATGCAGGCGCTCGCCGCGCCGGCCGGCAAGACGCTCGTGTACTGCAGCGAAGGCAGCCCGGCCGGCTTCGATCCGGGCCAGCACACGACGAGCACCGATTTCGACGCGAGCACGTACACGATCTACAACGGGCTCGTGCAATTCAGGCGCGGCACGCTCGATCTCGAACCGTCGCTCGCGACGAGCTGGGACGTGTCGCCCGACCAGCGCACGATCACGTTCCACCTGCGGCATGGCGTGAAATTCCAGACGACTGCATGGTTCAAGCCGACGCGGCCGTTCCAGGCCGACGACGTCGTGTTTACGTTCCGCCGGATGCTCGATCCCGACGATCCATTCCGCAAGGCCTACCCGGTCAGCTTCCCGTACTTCAGCGATCTCGGCTTCGACCGCAACGTCGAGCGCATCGAGAAGGTCGACGACTACACGGTGCGCTTCGTGCTGAAGACGCCCGACGTCGTGTTCGTGCGCAACCTCGCGATGGCGTTCGCGTCGGTGCTGTCGGCCGAATATGCGTCGCAGCTCGCGGCGCGCCATCGCGAGGCCGATATCAACCAGTTCCCGGTCGGCACCGGGCCGTTCCTGCTGCGCACGTATCAGAAGGATGCGCTGATCCGCTACGAAGCGAACCCCGACTACTGGAAGCCGGACGACGTGAAGCTCGCGCGCCTCGTGTTCGCGATCACGCCCGATCCGGCCGCGCGCCTGCAGAAGCTGGTGGCCGGCGAGTGCCAGGTATCGGCGTTCCCGCGGCCGGCCGATCTCGACACGGTGCGGCGCGACCCGAAGCTGGAGCTGTTCTCGGGAACGGGCTTCAACGTCGGTTTCGTCGCGTACAACACGCAGCATGCGCCGCTCGATCGCGTCGACGTGCGGCGCGCGCTCGACATCGCGATCGACAAGACGGCGATCGTGAAGACCGTCTTCAACGGCGACGCGAAGATCGCGACGAACCCGATGCCGCCCGCGCAATGGTCGTACAACCCGCGCTTGAAGGATGCGCCGCGCGATCCGGCCGCCGCGAAGGCGCTGCTCGCGCAGGCCGGTTTCCCGAACGGCTTCGACCTGACGCTGTGGGCGATGCCCGTGCAGCGCCCGTACAACCCGAATGCGCAGTTGATGGCGCAACTGATCCAGCAGGACTGGGCGAAGATCGGCGTGCGCGCGAAGATCGTCAGCTACGAGTGGGGCGAATACAACCGACGCGCGAAGCACGACGGGCAGCACGACGCGATCCTGTACGGCTGGTCGGGCGACAACGGCGACCCCGACAACTGGCTCGGCACGCTGCTCGGCTGCGACGCGGTGCACGGCAGCAACCTCGCGAAGTGGTGCAATCAGGATTTCGAAAAGCTGGTGAGCGCGGCGCGCTCGAATGCGGACGTCGCGAAGCGCACGGCGCTGTACGAACAGGCGCAGGTGGTGTTCAAGGACCAGGTGCCGTTCACGCCGATCGCAACGTCGATCGTGTCGCTGCCGGTGTCGAAACGTGTGCACGGGCTGACGTTCTCGCCGCTTGGCGGGCACCGGTTCGACGGCGTGTGGCTGGATTGACGGAGATCGATGGACGAAGGGCCGGCGCGCTCGCGCGCGCCGGTGCCGGTTGCGATCAGTTGAGCGCGACGGCCGCCGCCGTTTCGACCGGCGAGCCTTCGAGTGCGACCGATGGCCGGCCGTCGGGGCCGACCGGCACGTCGCCGGTGAGCGTCGTACGGTAGAGCTGGCGGTCGAAGTCGAGATCGAAGATGTCGACGGGCGCGAGGTGCGCGGTCGCGCGGTTGTCCCAGAACGCGATGCTGCGCGGTTCCCATTTGAAGCGGATCGTGAATTCCGGCCGCGTCACGTGTTCCCACAGCAGTTCGAGCAGCGCCTGGCTCTCGCGCGGCGTCAGCCCGACGATCGATTTCAGGAAGCTCGGGCTCACGTACAGCGCGCGTTCGCCGGTCTCCGGATGCACGCGCACGAGCGGATGCTCGGTCACGAGCGGGCGGCGTTCGACCGCGTCGTCGAACGTGCCGGTGGCGCACGCACCGGCCGGCGGCGTGAAGCGGTGGATGCCGCGCAAGCCGTCGACGAAACCGCGCAGCGGCTCGGACAGCGTTTCATACGCGCGGACGAGATTGGTCCAGTGCGTGTCGCCGCCGTACGGCGGGATCGTCACGCCGCGCAGGATCGACGCCCACGGCGGGTTCACGGCGGCCGTCACGTCGGTGTGCCAGCCCGTCCACGGCCGGCGCACCGGTTCGCCTTCGAAGCGCGTCGCCTTGCGGTGCTTCGCGATCGAATAGACGGCCGGATGGCCGTCGACGTGCCCGAACACCGGGTGGCCGACCGTCGGCTCGCCGAACTGCGCGGAGAACGCGACGTGCTGGTCGTGCGTGAGGAATTGTTCGCGGAAGAAAATGACGCGCCATTTCAGCAGCGCGGTGCGGATGGCCGCGATCTGCGGTGTGGTCAACGGTTGCGTGAGGTCGACGCCGCGTATTTCCGCGCCGATATGGGCGGACAGCGGGATCACGTCGACCGGCTGGGCGGCGGGTTCGGGTAGGGCGCTCATGCGACGCTCCTGGCGGAAGTGAACGGGGCGGATGGCCGACATCGTTGCGCGTGCAAGCGTCGATGCGGTGGCGGGAGGTTCATGGTGGAATGTCCGGTGGCGAATGGAGCGGAACGCGCGGCGGCGCGCACGGAACGGCGCCGCCGCGGTACGCGGACGTTATTGCAGCGTCGCGCCCGGCCCCTTCAGCACGATGCTCCGGCGGCCGTCGATGCCGACCGGCACGTCGCCGTGAACGGTCGCTCGGCGCACGACGCGGCGCGCAGCGCCGTAGTCGTTGATCGCGTAGTGCTGCGTCGCGCGGTTGTCCCAGATCGCGACATCGCCTTCCTGCCAGTTCCAGCGCACGGTGTTCTCGAGGCGCGTCACGTGCTCGTGGAAGACCTGCAGCAGGTGCGCGGAATCCTGCGCCGACAGCCCCTTGAGCCGCTGCACGAAGTGCCCGAGCACGAGCGTGCGTTCGCCGGTTTCCGGATGCACGCGCACGACCGGATGCTCGGTTTCGTAGACGGTCGACGTGAACACTTCGCGGTAGCGCTTCAGTTGCGTGTCGTCGGCATGCACGTGCGTCGACGCGTAGTCGTATGCGTTCGTATGGATCGCCCACAGCGTGTCGGCGAGCGCGCGCAGCGGGTCGGGAAGATGCGCGTACGCGGCGGCCGTGTTGGCCCATACCGTATCGCCGCCGAACGGCGGAATCACGACCGCGCGCAGGATCGAGATCTTCGGGTATGCGTCGACGAACGTGACGTCGGTGTGCCACGAATTCGCCCGGGCGCCGTGCGCGGAATCGAGTTCGAGCAGATGCGCGCTGCCGTCGACGGACGGCACGGTCGGATGCGCGACCGTGTCGCCGAAGCGGTGCGCGAACGCTTCCTGCGCGGTGTCGTCGAGATGGTTCTGGCCACGGAAGAACAGCACCTTGTGGCGCAGCAGCGCGGCCTGGATCGCATCGAACGTCGCGTCGTCGAGCGTGGCCGACAGCCGCACGCCGGCGATCTCGGCGCCGATCCGGCCGGCAACCTGGCGAAGCTGGAGCGGGGCGGCGGCCGTGCGCGGCGCGGCGTGCGAAGCATGCGAAGACGGGTGGGCGGCGTGCTGGACTTCGGACATCGGGAGTCTCCTGGAGTCGGGTCGGTCGAGTCTCCATTCAAGCAGGGCGCGCGCGGAACCGGAACCGATGAATCGTCACAACCTTAGCGTGCGTGCTGCGATGATCGATATGTGTCGTCATGCTGAGCAATGCGGTCGCGACACGCGTCTACCACGCAAGCCGGAATTCACCGATCCGGTGCGCGTGCGGCGTGTCGATGCGCTTGCCGCCCGCGCCGTCGTCGCGCGGCGGGTCGCTATCGTCGAAATCGGCGAGCACCGTATCGCGCAACCGCACGAATTCCGGCGAATCGCGCCGGCGCGGCCGCGGCAGCGCGACATCGACGATGCGTTCGATGCGGCCCGGGCGCGGCGCCATCGTGACGACGCGGTCGCCGAGATAGACGGCTTCGTCGACGTCGTGCGTGACGAGCATCATCGTGATGCGCTCCTGTTCCCAGATGCGCAGCAATTCGTTCTGCATCCGCGCGCGCGTCTGCGCGTCGAGCGCGCCGAACGGCTCGTCGAGCAGCAGCACGCGCGGCCGGTTCACGAGGCCGCGCGCGATCGCGACGCGTTGCGCCATCCCGCCCGACAACTGGTTCGGAAACGCGTGCTCGAAGCCGTTCAGCCCGACGAGCGCGATGTGGTCGGCTACCGCTCGCCGCTTCGCGGCCGCGTCGAGCGGCGCGTTGCGCAGCGCGGCGCCGATGTTCTGCTCGACGGTGAGCCACGGGAACAACCGGTGATCCTGGAACACGATCCCGCGCTGCAGCGACGTGTCGCGCACGCGTTCGTCGCCGGCGCGGATCTCGCCCGAGTAGTCGGTATCGAGCCCCGCGACCAGCCGCAGCAGCGTGGACTTGCCGCAGCCGCTCGCGCCGACGATCGTGACGAATTCGCCGGCGCGCACGTGCAGCGACACGTCGTCGAGCACGGCGAGCGCCGCGCCGCGTTGTGCGTAGTGCTTGCTTACGTGGAGGATGTCGAGCGAGTCGGAGGCGAGGGTCGTCATGGCGGAGCGAAGAAGGATGCGACAGGGAAGGAGCGTCAGATCAGCGCGGCAGGTCGCCGCGCCGGGCCAGTACCTTGCGTTCGATCGCACGCGCGATCGCGTTCAGTGCCCAGCCGGTCACGCCGACGACGATGATCCCGAACAGCACGAGATCCATCCGGAACTGCTCGCTGCCGTCGATCAGCGTGTTGCCGATCCCGCTGCCCGCGACGAGCAGGTATTCGGCGCCGAGCGTCGCGAGCCACGAATAGATCAGGCCGAGATACAGCCCGGTGAAGATCGACGGCAGTGCGGCCGGCAGGATCACGTAGCGGACGAGCTGAAGCCGCGAATAGCGCAGCGCGCGGGCGACGTCGACATACGCGCGCGGCACCGCGTGAATGCCGTCGCACGTGTGCGCGGCGACGGGCAGCAGCGCGGCGAGCGACAGGAACACGACCTTGGCGACGTCGCCGAGGCCGAACCACACGGAGATCAGCGGAATCCACGCGAACAGCGAGATCTGCTTGAACGTGTCGAAGCTCGGGCCGACGATGCGCGCGGCGATGCGCGACAGCCCGAGCGCGGTGCCGAGCAGCAGCCCGCCCGTCGCACCGATCGCGAAACCGCAGGCTTCGCGCGCGAGCGACGCGGACAGTGCGCGGCCGAGCGCGCCGCTCGTGACCTGCGACCACGCGGTGTGCAGGACGTCGGCCGGGCCGACGAGCAGCCCGCTTTTCACGAGGTGCGCGGAAGCGATCGCCCACCAGAGCGCGAACGCGACGAGCGGCAGCACGAAGCCGCGCCAGTCGGGCGCATGCAGACGGCGGGCGGTTGCGACGGGCGACGGGGTGGCATCCGGCGCGAGCGTCGACGTGGCGGAGTGCGGCATCGGGCGGTCTCCTTCGGTTGGTGCGGGCGGGCAGGTTCAGCCGCGGAACGCGGACGGCACGCCGCGGCGCAGGCGCGCTTCGAGTGCATCGAGCAGCCGGTTGATCAGCAGGCCGACCGCGCCGACCACGACCACGGCCGCCATCACGAGATCGAGCTGGAACAGTTGCCGCCCGTACACGATCAGGTAGCCGAGCCCTTCGGAGGACGCGACGAGCTCGACGACGACGAGCGCGAGCCACGACTTCGTGAATGCGAGCCGCACGCCGGTCGCGAGCGTCGGAATCGCGGCCGGCAGCACGACGTGGACGATGCGTTGCCGGCGCGTGTAGCCGAACCCGCGCGCGACTTCGTCGAGTTCAGGCGGCGTCTGGCGAAACCCCTGCAACGCGCTCATCGTGACGGGGACGAGCGCCGCATGCGCGATCAGCAGGTACTTGAGCGGTTCGCCGACGCCGACGAGCAGCAGCAGGAACGGCAGCCAGCCGAGCACCGGAATCTGCACGAGCGCGTTGAAGCTCGGCAGCACATAGGCTTCCAGCGTGCGCGACAGGCCGAGCGCGACGCCGATCGCGAAACCGAGCAGCGAGCCGGCCGCGAAGCCGACCAGCACGCGCTGCAGGCTGACCAGCGTGTGGCGCGCGAGATCGCCGCTCGTCGCGAGATCGGCGAGCGCGTCGTACACGCGTTCGGGCGGCGGCAGGATCTGCGGTGCGATCCAGCCGCGCGCGCTGCCGACGCTCCACAGCGCGAACAGCAGCGCGGGCAGTACCCACGGCGCGAACTGCCACGCGAGCCGCTTCACGCCCGCCGCGCGGCGCGGCGGCGCGGCGAGTGCATGCGGCTCGGACGACGGAATCGGGATCGCGGTATCGCTCATCGGGGTGGGTCCGGGTCAGGAAAGGGGCTTGCCGGCCGCGTCGTAGCGCGGCCAGTAGTTTTCGAGCTTCAGCGTGCGCAGCGCGTTGTCGAGATACTTCGGCTCGAACCAGCCGTCGACGTCGACCGGCTGGCGGATCAGCTTCAGCTTCAGTGCATCCTGCGCGACGGCCTTGTAGCGCGCGACGAGGAACGGATCGATCAGCGGCGACAGGCGATCCTTCAGGCGCTGGTTCGCATAGTCGGCCTGCCACGACGAATACGGGACGCCGCTCTTCGCCCACAGCTTGAACAGCGCATCGCGGTTCGCCTCGTCGGACGACCATTGCGCGCCCTTGACCAGCGCGTTGACGACGCGCTGCACGATGTCCGGATGCGCGCGTTCGAAATCGTCGAGCACGAGCAGGTGGGTCTGGCGCGTGTACTGCGGGCCGTCGTTCTGCGATTCGTAGATGATCTTCGCGAGCCCCGCGTCGCGCAGCTTGTATAGCTGGTAGTCGCCCACCGACGCGTCGATGCCTTTCGACGCGAGCGCGGCGAGCGAGCTCGCGGCGTCGAGGTTGATCACGCGCAGGTCGCGTTCGCCGAGGCCGTTTTTCGCGAGCGCGTTGTCGGCGACGAGCTGCAGGTTCGTGCCGCGGAAGATCGACACGCGGCGGTCCTTCAGGTCGGTGATCGAACGGATGCCGGAGTCGGGCGGCACTGCGATCTTCACGCCCGAGCGCACGCTCGCGGCAAGCAGCAGGTGCGTCTTGATCCCGTTCGAGCGTGCGAGCACGGCCGGCAGGTCGCCCTGGTACGCGAAGTCGAGCGCCTTGTTGGCGATCGCCTCGTTGACGGCCGGCCCCGCGCCCTTGAAGAACAGCCACTGCACGTTGATGCCGTCGGCCGCAAACTCCTTTTCGACCAGTTGCTGCAATTGCGCGGTGGCGGCGCTCGAGCCGCCGAAGGTCGGCGGATCGCCGGCGCCCTGCTGGGCGACGCCGATGCGGATGGTGGCGGGCTTGTCGGCGTGCGCGGCGGTGGCCGCCAGCGTCATCAGCGTGGCCGCCAGCAGCGATCGCAGCAGGCGCAGCGGAAACGGGAATCGATCGGTCATGGTGCGTCGGGTAGCGTGAAAATGAAATCGGACAGGGAGGCGTCGAGCCATTCTGGTGGACGCTTCCGGCGCGGGACAAACAACGATTTGAACTATGCTTATCGCCGCCTGGCGGGTTGCGGGGCCGGGCGCGCCGCTTTCCGCGAACGGAAAGCGGATTCGCATGTATCGCGGAATCGTTCAGGATTCCGATCATGTCGATTGGCGTCGCCTGCCGATCAGGCAAGCGCCGGCTGGAAAATTCCTGAAATGGCTAAATCGCGGATTTTCCGGTCGATCCGCATGCAAATCAGGGCAGTGAAATCGGTATCAGTCGGTTAAAAAAACAGATCCTGACCTGTTATATTTGCCGAATTGGCGCATACCGAAAAATCGAATGGAAAAAACGGGTTATCCGCCAGACGGGAAATGACGCATCGCGACAGTTAACATGCTTACATCGACGTCCGAACCAATCCGAATCATGCGGAATGCCGTGCGAAAGAATCGCGGCAGACAACCTCTATGAATTGCATCGTTTCAGGGTGCTATCCATAAATACATTCCGACGCCAAATTATTTGAAATCATCTCAAAAATTGTCTATACCCTAGACGAATCAGTGCGGTCGGCGTCGTACCGGCGAGGCTGCACAACAGATGTGCGAATGAAACGATCGATGCCGTCGTTGCATGCCGCGCGTCGCAGTGATCGAGTGGACTTCGGGGAATGCGAACGGCCTCATGCGTGGGCCGTCCGCATGAGTCGCGAATGGGCGAACGCCATATGCAGCCGCCGGACCCATGCAGCGTCTTTACGTTCAACGGTCGATCATCGACCCCGTCACACGGAGGTTGCCATGCTGCAATACGTCAAGTCCCTGCTGCGTGATGAACGTGGCGTCAGCTCGCTCGAATATGCGGTGCTGGCCGGCATCGTCGTGGTCGCGCTGGCAGCGGTCGGCGTGATCCTCAGCAGCACTTCCGGCGGCTTGCCGAGCGTGTTCACGGCGCTGATCACGAAGGTGACGAGCCTGATCTGATCCCCTGAACCCGCGCGCCGCCGACGAATACACGGATCCGCAGCGGTAGAACGTATCCAACCCGGGGGTGCGCCGATGGACGGCTCTCCCATGCTCACTCTCGTGCAGTCGGTGGCCACGGTCGTGCTGGCGTCGCTCGCCGCGCAGGACCTGCGCGACCGGCGCCTGTCCAATTGCGCGGTGCTGGCGTTCGCGATGCTGTATTTCGTCGCGGCGGCGCTCGTGCGCGAAGGGCTCGCGCCGCTGGCCGGCCACCTCGCGACCGCCGCGGCGATGCTGCTGCTGTCCGGCGGCTTGCGCCACGCGGGCTGGATCGGCGGCGGCGACGTCAAGCTGGCGGCGGCGGTATTCCTGTGGGCCGGCCCGACGCTGGCGTTCCCCGTGTTGACGATCGTCGGCGCGGGTGGCGCGTTATGCGGCCTCGCCGCGCTCGCGGCCGTCGCCTGGCAGCGGCGCGCCACGCCCGCCCGCGCGGTCGCCGCGCGCGGCGTGCCGTACGGGCTCGCGCTCGCGCTCGGCGGTGCGCTGGCCGTCTGGGCGCCGTTTCCGCACGCGGTTTCGCTTACCTAGCCGGGGGACGCACGCCGCCATGCCCAAACCTCTGAGAATGGCCGTGCTGATCATCGCTGCCGGCATCGGCGCATTCATCCTGCGCGAACTGTACGTTGCCGCGTCGACGCCGTCGGCACCCGGCGCACCGGATCAGGCGCGCGTGCGTGTCGCGGCCGCCGATCTGCCGGAAGGGCTGCTGCTGCGCGACAACGATCTCGCATGGAAGCGCATGCCGCGCGCACAGGTGCCGCCGGGCACGTTCGTCGAGTCGCAGCCGGGCGCCGACCTGAAGGGCGCGCTGCTGCGCAATCGCGTCGGCGCCGGCACGCCGATTCGCACGGACAACGTGATTCCGGCCGACGCGCCGGATTTTCTCGCGGCCGCGCTGCAGCCCGGCATGCGCGCGATCTCGGTGCCGGTCGACGACGTGTCGGGCAACGCGGGGCTGATCCAGCCGGGCGACTTCGTCGACGTGGTGCTCACGCAGCAGATCGGCGGCTCGGCGACGTCGCCCGGCACCTTCGAAGCGGAGACGGTCGTGCGGCGCGCGCGCGTGCTAGCGGTTGGCTCGGAATTCCAGCGCGCGAAGACGCCCGCGAGTGCGCCGGACGCGACGGCGCGAGCGCGTACGGTCACGCTCGAGGTCGCGCCGCGCACCGCGCAGGTCGTGCTGGTCGCGACGCGCCTCGGCTCGCTGTCGCTCGCGCTGCGCAGCTTCGTGACCAGCGACCGGCGGCAACCGGCGGGCGGCGACGAGCAGGAGCCGGATACGCAGCCGGTGTGGGCGGGCGACGTGTCGCGTGCGGCCCGCGAGGCCGCGCGCGCGCCGTCCGCCGGGCCGGCGGCCGGCGGCGCACGGCCGACGGGACAGAGCAACACGGTCGTGATCTATCGCGGTTCCTCGATCGACGACGGGTCGCGCGGCGGCGGCACCGGCACGCCGGGCCTGCCGCCGCTGCCGTCCGGCCTGCAGGGAATGCCGGCGCTGCCGGGTGGCGGCAATGTCGCGGCGGCGGACGGGACGGCGCAGCCGCCGCGGGCGGCGGTGCCGCAATGACGGATCGACGGAGCGGGACGGCCGCGCGGCGGCGGGCATTTGACGGGATGACGGGAACACGCATGGTGCGCATGGTTGGTTGGATCGCTCTCTGGTGCCTGGCCGGCCTCGCCGCGCCCGGCGTCGCGTTCGCGCAGGGCACGCGCACGCCGGACGCCGGCGCGCCGCTGTCGATCGCGACCGGCAAGGGCGAGCTGCTGTCGCTGCCGGAGCCCGCGGTCGCGATGTTCGTCGCCGATCCGACCATCGCCGACATCCAGGTGCCGTCGCCGCGCACCGTGTTCGTGTTCGGCAAGAAGGCTGGCACGACCACGCTGATCGCGCTCGGCGCGAACCATCGGCCGATCCTGCGCAGGACGGTGATCGTGCAGGTCGACACGGCGTCGCTGCAGGCGGTGCTCGACAGCCGCTTTCCGCAGCTGAAGCTGTCGGTGTCCGGCGCGCCGGGCTCGCTGATGGTGTCGGGCAAGGTGCCGGGCGCGGCCGACGCGGACGCCGTGATGCAGTCGCTCGCGCCGTACCTGCACGACAAGGAAAAGATCGTCAACCGGCTGACGCTGTCGCGCCCGATCCAGGTGAACCTGCGCGTGCGGGTGACCGAGGTGAGCCGCAACGTCACGCAGCAGCTCGGCATCAACTGGAGCTCGCTCGGCGCCGCCGGCAACTTCGTCGGCGGGCTGTTCAACGGGCGCACGCTGTTCGACCCGACGAACGGCCTGTTCAACCTGTCGCCGACCGGCGCATTCTCGGTGCTCGGCGGCTTTCGCGCGGGGCGCTGGTCGATCGACGTCGTGCTCGACGCGCTCGATCAGGAAGGGCTGATCACGATGCTCGCGGAGCCGAATCTGACCGCGATGTCGGGCGAGACGGCGAGCTTCCTCGCGGGCGGCGAGATTCCGATCCCGGTTGCGCAGAGCGGCAACACGGGTGTGATCACGGTCGAGTACAAGCCGTTCGGCGTGTCGCTCGACTTCACGCCGACCGTGCTCTCCGACAACCGCATCAGCCTGAAAGTGCGGCCGGAAGTGAGCGAGGTCGACGCGAGCAACAGCGTGACGACGGGCAGCATCAGGGTGCCGGCGCTCACCGTGCGACGCGTCGAGACGACGGTCGAGCTGTCGAGCGGGCAGAGCTTCGCGATCGGCGGGCTGCTGCAGAGCCAGACGGCCGACACCGTGTCGCAGATCCCGGGGCTCGGCCGGCTGCCGATCATCGGCCGGCTGTTTTCGTCGAAGAATTTCCAGGACAACAAGACCGAGGTGGTCGTGATCGTCACGCCGTACATCGTGCAGCCGACCGGGCCCGGCCAGCTCGAGCAGGCGATCGACACCGTCGCGCGGCCGAGCAGCGATCTGGAGTTCGCGGTGCAGCGCAACCTCGGGCTCGACCTGCTGTCGGGCGATACGCCGCGCCTCGTCGGCGCCGCGGGCTTCGTGTACTGAACCGGAGGAGCGCCCATGCGAGCTCGAACCACCGTCTCCGCACTGCTGCCGCTGGCGCTGGCGGGCTGCATGTCGGCGCCGCCGCCGCTGAACCTGCCCGACGCGCGGTCGATCGGCTTCGACGGCGTTCAGGCGGTGGCGCCCGACTGCGCGAAGCTGATGCAGCCGTCGCATCTCGTCGATGCGGGCTTCGGGCGGCCGGGCGTGCCGTTCGGCTGCGCGACCTACACGAACCTCGCGGCCATGCTCGCGCGACCGCAGGATCTCGTCGCGCCGGTGCCGTACGGCGGCGCCGACGCGGAAGTCGCGGCCGGTGCGGTGCGCCGCTACGTCGAGGATCGCGTGAAGCAGCCGACGCCCGGCAGGACGCAGACGACGACCGGCTCGCCCGGCCATTGAACCGATTCCCGAGGCCATCGCGATGTCACCCATGAACGTCCTCGATCGCCAGAGCGCCAAGCGCGCCGCGTCCGCCGGAGCGACGGATCTCGTCGCGGTCGTGTCCGATCCGGGCAGCGAGGACGTGATCCGGCGCGTCGCGCACGATTTGTCGATCGCGCGTGCACACCTGCAGACGGGCACCTGCGACGACGCGATCCGGCTGCTGCAGCAGCACGAGCGTTCGCCGCGCCAGCTGGTCGTCGACGTGTCGGATTCGGTGCTGCCGGTGTCGGACCTGATGCGGCTCGCCGACGTGTGCGATCCGTCGGTGCGGGTCGTCGCGATCGGCACGCAGAACGACGTCGGGCTGTTTCGCAACCTGCTCGGCATCGGCGTGCAGGACTACATCGTCAAGCCGCTGACCGTCGAGCTGATGCGGCGCGCGCTGACGGCGACGGAATCGGTCGTGCAGGTGCGCACCGGCAAGATCGTCAGCTTCGTCGGCGCACGCGGCGGCGTCGGCACGACGACCATCGCGGTGAGCCTCGCGCGCTGCCTGGCGGGCGAGAAGCGCCGCCGCGTCGCGTATATCGACCTGAACCTGCATGGCGGCGGCGCGAACTCGATGCTCGGACTGTCCAGCAACAACGGGCTGGTCGAATTGCTGAACATGGAGCAGCGTCCCGACGACGCGCTGTTCGACCGCATGTTCGTCACCAAGGGCGACCGCCTGCACGTGCTGTCGGCCGAGCTCGCGTACGGCGCCGACGTGCCGCTGAGCGACGGGGTGGTCGCGCGCCTGGTCGACATGCTGAAGGACCGCTTCCACTACGTGCTGTTCGACGTCGGCAGCGGCGCCGGCAAGCTGTTCGAGGATGCGCTCGAGGCGTCCGATCTCGTCTACGTCGTCGCCGACCGCTCGGTGCTCGCCGCGTACGAATCCGCGCGGCTCGCGCGCTTCGTGCAGGAACTGCCGGGCGAGCGGCTGCTGTCGATTGCGCTGAACAACCCGCTCGCGCCGGTCGCGGGCCGCGTCGAGCCGGCCGATTTCGCGGAGGCATTCGGCGGCGCGTCGCTGCGCGAGCTGCCGCACGAGCCGCAGACGCTGGCGGTCGCCGAGAACCTCGGCGAGCCGATCGAAGATGCGAAGCGCCACGGCTTCCTGGACGGGATCCGGCAACTCGCGAACGGCATCACCGGCGAACCGATGGCCGTCGCGGAGCCGTGGTACGCGCGCTTCGTCAAATGGAGGAAAGGATCGTGACGTTCGGTAACCGCAACCGGCCGCCGCCGGACTCTGCGCCGGATCCCGCGCCGGACCCCGCACCGGCCGCCTCGCCCGCGGCGCCGCGCGCGCCGGCGCCGGCG
>NZ_JBYSWZ010000015.1:0-206900 GCF_058781685.1 Burkholderia sp. FW306-1C-G01B | reverse complement strand
GGCGTCCCCTAGGGGATTCGAACCCCTGTACTCACCGTGAAAGGGTGATGTCCTAGGCCTCTAGACGAAGGGGACAAAATCTTTTCAGATCTGTCTGACTTTCGCTATTCACTTCTCATCAACAGCGAAGGCCGGAATTCTAACTGCTTTAGATCATTCTGTGAAGCATTTATTACTACAACTACTGCTTCGCAAATCAATCCAATTTGTTCTGTTGGTGGAGGTAAGCGGGATCGAACCGCTGACCTCTTGCATGCCATGCAAGCGCTCTCCCAGCTGAGCTATACCCCCTTGCAGAACAGAAATGAGATTATATGGACCGACTTTGAACTTGTAAATACCCTTTTTGCGATTCGAGCGAAATTTTTTGCGAAGCCGCCGCGATCTCGCGCGCAGACAGCTTCGCTCACGCACGAACCTCAGGCCAGCGCGGCCTCGATGCGCGACACCACGACGTCGCGACCGAACAGCACGAGCACCGCATCGATCGACGGCGTGTGCGTCGTACCCGCCACCAGCAGGCGCACCGGCATCGCGAGTTGCGGCATCTTCAGCTTGTGCGTGCCGAGCGTCGCCTTCAGCGCGGCGGACACCGCTTCCTTCGTCCAGTCGGCCGCCTTCAGCGCGACGACGAGATCGGCCAGTGCCGGCCGCACCGCATCGGTCACGTGCTGCGCGATCGCATCGGCCTCCGGTGCCGGCACGCGGTAGAACATCGCGGCGCCTTCCGCGATCTCCTTGACCGTCGTCGCGCGATCCTTCATCAGGCCGACCACGGCGTCGAGCGCCGGGCCCGTCGCGAGCGCCGCGTCGTCGATACCGAGCGCGTCGAGGAACGGCTTCGCGAGCGCGGCGAGGCGCGCGTTGTCGGCTTCCTTGATGTAATGCGCGTTCAGCCAGCTCAGCTTGCTGTGGTCGTACTGCGCGGGCGACTTGCCGAGATGCTCGAGATCGAACCATTCGACGAACTGCTCGCGCGAGAAGATCTCCGCGTCGCCGTGCGACCAGCCGAGGCGCGCGAGATAGTTGACGACCGCTTCGGGCAGGAAGCCTGCGTCGCGATACGCCATCACGCTCATCGCGCCATGCCGCTTGCTCATCTTCTCGCCCTGCTCGTTCAGCACGGTCGGCAGGTGCGCATAGACGGGCGCCTCGCCGCCGAGCGCATTCAGGATGTTGATCTGGCGCGGCGTGTTGTTCACGTGGTCGTCGCCACGGATCACGTGCGTGATGCCCATGTCCATGTCGTCCACCACCACGCAGAAGTTGTAGATCGGCGTGCCGTCCGGGCGCGCGATCACGAGGTCGTCGAGTTCTTCGTTCGAGATCTCGACGCGGCCCTTCACGGCGTCGTCCCACACGACCGTGCCGGTCAGCGGATTGCGGAAGCGCAGCACGGGCTTCACGCCTGCCGGCGGCTCGGGCAGCACCTTGCCGGGCTCCGGACGCCACGTGCCGTCGTAGCGCGGCTTCAGGCCGGCCTCGCGCTGGCGTTCGCGCAGCGCGTCGAGCTCCTCGGCCGACATGTAGCACGGGTACGCGAGGCCCTTCTCGAGCATCTGCGCGAGCACCTCGCGATAGCGGTCCATCCGCTGCATCTGGTAGATCGGGCCTTCATCGAAATCCAGGCCGAGCCACTGCATCCCCTCGAGGATCGCATCGACCGCTTCCTGCGACGAGCGCTCGACGTCGGTATCCTCGATGCGCAGCACGAACGTGCCCTTCATCTTGCGGGCGAACGCCCACGGATAGAGTGCGGAGCGGATGTTGCCGAGGTGGATGAAGCCGGTGGGACTCGGCGCGAAGCGGGTACGGACAGGACGGGTCATAAACGGTAACTCGAACGCCTGGGGCGCATGAATGATTCGACGCGGGATCGACGGCGGCAGCCCGGACAACAACGGGGCCGGCGACGCCCGGAACGGGAAAGAAGCCGGAATTATACTCGCGCCGGACATCGCGCCAAGCGCACCGCTTGCTTTATGATGTGCGCGCCGCGGCCGCCAACCGGCGCGGCGCCGGCCGCTCGGAACCTGCCGCGCGGCCGCTCGGAACCTATCGCCGCCGCGGGCCGTGTAACCCGCCGCCAAGCCGCCGGAGAACCATTCGATGTCGTCCCCTCGCCTGTCGCGCCGCCATTTCACGATCGCGTGCGCGTCCGCCAGCCTCGCCGCCTGTACGTCGTTCGGCGGCAAATCCCGTCCCGACAACACATCCAACGAGAAGCCCGTGAAGATCGGCATCGCGCTCGGCGGCGGCGCCGCGCGCGGCTTCTCGCACATCGGCGTGCTGAAGGCGCTCGAGGCGCGCGGCATCCCGATCGAGATCGTCGCGGGCACGAGCGCGGGCTCGGTGGTCGGCGCACTCTATGCGTCGGGCATGAGCGCGCTGCAGATCAACAAGATCGCGCTCGACATGGATCAGGCGGCGATCAGCGACTGGGCGCTGCCGTTCCGCTCGCGCGGCCTCTTGCAGGGTGTCGCCCTGCAGAACTTCCTGAACAAGACGCTCAACAACCGGCCGATCGAGAAGATGGCGAAGCCGCTCGGCATCGTCGCGACGGATCTGCAGAGCGGCCAGCCGATCCTGTTCCAGCAAGGCAACACGGGGCTCGCGGTGCGTGCGTCGTGCAGCGTGCCGTCGGTGTTCGAACCGGTGAAGATCGGCAACCGCGAATATGTCGACGGCGGCCTCGTGAGCCCGGTGCCCGCGTCGTACGCGCGCAAGATGGGCGCGAGCTTCGTGATCGCGGTCGACATCTCGGCCCGGCCGGACGGCGCGGCGACCAACAACCCGATCGAGATGCTGCTGCAGACCTTCACGATCATGGGCCAGACGATCAAGACCTACGAGCTCGACAAATACGCGGACGTCGTGGTCCGCCCGAACCTCGCGGCCATGGGCGGCAGCGACTTCAACCAGCGCAACGCGGCGATTCTCGCAGGCGAGGAAGCGGTCGCGCGCATCATGCCGGAACTGCAGCGCAAGCTCGCGGCGGCGCGCGGCGTGGCCGCCGCGTAAGAAGCACGCCGGTCGCGGGACGGAACGGCACGCGCCGCCGCCCCGCGACCGGCGGAACGACTTCCGCGTCGTCCCCTGCGCCGGCCTCAAAACAAAAAACCCTGCCGCCTTTCGGTGACAGGGTTTTTTCGATCCGGTCCGGCTGACCGGCGAACGTCAGTTGTTGCCGCTCGCCGAATCGTCGCCGATCGTCGCGCGCACGCGCTGGCGCAAATCCTCGGCCTTCATCGGGAACGCCGACTCGAGCCGGCGCGCGCCGGTGAAACGCTTTTCCCAGTAGCCGCTGTCGAGATCGTCGACGCGAACGGTGCTGCCCGTCGACGGCGAATGCACGAACTTGTTGTCGCCGATATAGATGCCGACGTGCGAGAACGTGCGGCGCATCGTGTTGAAGAACACGAGATCGCCCGGCTTGAGGTTACTCATGCTTACCTTCTCGCCGACCCGGCTCATCTCTTCCGCGCGACGCGGCAGCGACATGCCGAGCGTGTCCTGGAACACGTAGCGGACGAAGCCGCTGCAGTCGAGGCCCGAATCCGGCGAGTTGCCGCCCCAGCGATAACGCACGCCGATCATGTTCAGCGCGCCGACGACGACATCGCCGGCCTTGCCCGCCATGCCGGCAAGGAACGACTTCGCGCCGCCGCCCGACGGCTGGGCACTGGTCTGCTGGAGGGAGGAACCCGACCCGATTTGAGTCGAATTCGTGACATTCTGGTTAAAACTGCTGACTTCGTCGGCGAACGCGCCGGGAGCTGCTGCGAACAGGGCGCCGATGAACAGCCCGGCGATGGTGCGCGCGCATGCCAGGGTCAGGGATCGATGCTGCATTGGTCGATGGAATGTGCTTAAAAATCAGCTGATTGGCGGAAAATTTCGGTCGATACTAGCCAGCGCGTAATCGTTTGTCAAAACAAATTAAAAAATACAATCGAGATGATCAGACCATTGGACGCCTATCACGCTTTCCAGACCGCTTTCAACAGCTTTTGTGTGTAAGGATGTGACGGTCTGGTGAAGATGTCGGCGACGTCTCCCGACTCGACGACGGCGCCGTCCTGCATCACCGCGACGCGGTGCGCCATCGCGCCGATCACCTCCAGATCGTGGCTGATGAATACATAGCCGAGGTTGTATTTCTGTTGCAAATTCGCGAGCAGTTTCAGCACCTGCTGCTGGATCGACACGTCGAGCGCGGAAGTCGGCTCGTCGAGGATCAGGATGCGCGGCTCCAGCACCAGCGCACGCGCGATCGCGATCCGCTGACGCTGCCCGCCCGAGAATTCGTGCGGATAGCGGTGCAATACCGTGCGGTCGAGGCCGACTTCGCGCAGCACCGCGAGCGACTTCGCGCGGCGCGCGTCGGGCGTCATTTCCGGGCGATGCAGCTCGAGCCCCTCGCCGACGATCCGTTCGATCGTATGACGCGGCGAAAGCGAACTGAACGGATCCTGAAAGACGACCTGCATGTTCGAGCGCAGCGCGGTCTGTTCGCGGCCGCGATAGGTCGACAGCGCGCGCCCCTGGAATTCGATCTCGCCGCCGGCCGTCTTCTGCAGCCCGAGCAGCGCCATCGCGAGCGTCGATTTCCCGGACCCCGATTCACCGACGATGCCGAGCGTTTCGCCCTGTCGCACCGACACCGACACGTCCGCGACGGCCGTCACGGGCACCGTGCCGAACCAGCCCGCGAAGCCCGGCCGCTTGCGTGCGAACTGCACGCTCACATGGCGCGCGTCGAGCACGACGGGCGCGATCGGCATGACCGGCGCGATCATGCGCTGCGGCCGGCTGTTCAGCAGCCGCTGCGTATACGGATGCTCGGGTTCCGCGAAAATCCGCTCGACGGGCCCGCTCTCGACGAGCCGGCCGTGCTCCATCACCGCGATGCGATCAGCGAAGTGGCGCACCAGATTCAGGTCGTGCGTGATCAGCAGGACCGCCATCCCGCGCTTTTCCGCTTCCTCGCGCTGCAGTTCCAGCAGCAGGTCGACGATCTGCGCACGGATCGTCACGTCGAGCGCGGTAGTCGGCTCGTCGGCCAGCAACAGGCGCGGCCGGCACGCGAGCGCCATCGCGATCATCGCGCGCTGCCGCTGGCCGCCCGACAACTGGTGCGGGTAACTGTCGACGCGCTTGTCGGGTTCCGCGATGCCCGTGCGCGCAAGCAGCGCGATCGCGCGCTTGCGCGCCTCGACGGCCGATACGCCGTCGTGCAGCACGATCGTCTCGCCGATCTGCACGCCGATCGTATACAGCGGGTTGAGCGCCGTCATCGGCTCCTGGAAGATCATCGCGATGTCCGAGCCGCGCAGCCCGCGCATCTCGCGCTCGCTCTTGGCCGCAAGATCCTGCCCCGCGAAGCGGATCGCGCCGCTCACGTCGGCGTCGTGCAGCAGCCGCAGGATCGACAGCGCGGTCACGCTCTTGCCCGAACCCGACTCGCCGACGAGCGCGACGCGCTCGCCGCGGCCGATCGCGAGCGTCACGTCGTCCACCGCGACCGTGTCGCCGAAGCGCACATGCAGACGTTCGAGCGACAGCAGCGGCTCGTCGTGCCTCGATACGACCGTTTCGCTCATCGCTGGCCTCCCGCCGCACGTATCGAATCGGCGATCCGCGTGTCGAGCGCATTGCGCAGCGCGTCGCCCATGAAGGTCAGCAGCAGCAGCGTCGCGACCAGCACGCCGAACGTCGACAGCGAGATCCACCATGCGTCGAGGTTGCCCTTGCCCTGCGCGAGCAGTTCGCCGAGGCTCGGCGTCGGCGGCGGCACGCCGAGCCCGAGGAAATCGAGGCTCGTCAGCGCGAGGATCGCCCCGCTCATCCGGAACGGCAGGAACGTGATCACCGGCGTGAGACTGTTCGGCAGCACGTGGCGCCAGATGATCTGCCAGTTCGTGAGCCCCATCGCGCGCGCCGCGCGCACGTAGTCCTGCGTGCGGTTGCGCAGGAATTCCGCGCGCACGTAGTCGGCCAGCCCGATCCAGCCGAACAGCGACAGCAGCACGATCAGCAGCAGGAAGCTCGGCTCGAAGATCGACGCGAAGATGATCAGCAGGTACAGCTCGGGCAGCGAACTCCAGATCTCGATCAGCCGCTGCCCGACGATGTCGATGCGTCCGCCGAAGAAGCCCTGCACGGCGCCGGCGGCGATCCCGAGCAGCGTGCCGATCACGGTCAGGATCAGCCCGAACTCGACCGACACGCGGAACCCGTACACGAGCCGCGCGAGCAGGTCGCGCCCCTGCGCGTCGGTGCCGAGCCAGTTCTGGCGCGACGGCGGCGCCGGGTTCGGCACGTTCGAGAAGTAGTTCAGCGTGTCGTAGTAATAGCGGTTCGGCGGGTAGACAACGAAGTTGCCGGGCGCCTCGAGCCGCTTGCGCACATACGGATCGAGATAGTCGGCCGGCGCCGGGAAATCGCCGCCGAAGGCCGTCTCCGGGTACGCATGGAACAGCGGGAAATAGTATTGGCCGTCGTAGCGCACGACGAGCGGCTTGTCGTTCGACCAAAGCGGCGCCGCAAGGCTCGCGGCGAACGCGACGACGAAGATCACGAAGCTCCAGTAGCCGAGGCGCTGCTGCCGGAAGCGCTGCCACACGCGGCGCGCCGGCGACGGCGACACGTGCGCGCGCGCCACGTCGATGCGGGACGACACGACGGCCCGGTTCATCGCGCACCTCGCCCGGTGACGCCGGGCATGCAGACGGACGGTTTCATGTCAGCGCTCCAGGTTGTCGAATTGAATGCGTGGATCGACCCACACATAACAGAGGTCGGAAATCAGCTTGGTCGCGAGCCCGATCAGCGTGAACAGGTACAGCGTGCCGAGCACGACCGGGTAATCGCGGCGCACCACCGACTCGTACGACAGCAGCCCCAGGCCGTCGAGCGAGAACAGCGTCTCGATCAGCAGGCTGCCGGTGAAGAACGCGCCGATGAACGCGGCCGGGAAACCGACGATCAGCGGCAGCATCGCATTGCGGAATACGTGCTTCCACAGCACGCTGCGCTCGGAGAGCCCCTTCGCGCGCGCGGTCAGCACGTATTGCCGGCGGATCTGGTCGAGAAACGCATTCTTCGTGAGCATCGTGACGACCGCGAAGCTGCCGACGACCGACGCCGTGATCGGCAGCGCGATGTGCCACAGGTAGTCGAGCACCTTGCCGGCGAGCGACAGCTCGGCGAAATTGTCCGACGTGAGGCCGCGCAGCGGAAAAAGCTGCCAGAACGAGCCGCCGCCGAACAGCACGAGCAGCAGCACGCCGAGCACGAAGCCCGGGATCGCATAGCCGACGAGCACGACGAGGCTCGTCGCGACGTCGAACGGCGAACCGTTGCGCACGGCCTTCGCGATGCCGAGCGGCACCGATATGAGATACGTGAGGAAAAACGTCCACAGCCCGATGCTGATCGACACGGGCAGCTTCTGCACGATCAGCGACCACACGCTCTGGTGGCGGAAGTAGCTGTCGCCGAGATCGAAGCGCGCGAAGCGCTTCAGCATCAGCCAGTAGCGCTCGAGCGGCGGCTTGTCGAAACCGTACAGCGCCTTGAGCTGCGCGAGCTGCTGCGCGTCGACGCCGGTGTGCGCACGCATCCCGAACGGCACCGCGCCCTGCTCCGTCGCGCCCTTGCGCAACTCCTGCACGGCCTGCTCGACCGGGCCGCCCGGCACGAACTGGGTCACCGCGAACGTGAGGGTCAGCACGCCGACGAGCGTCGGGATCATCAGCAGCAGGCGTTTGAGGATGTAGCTCCACATAGGGCGTCGACTCGTGATCGGTAGGCTGGGTTGGACGAAGGGCCGGCGCGGGTCAGTGAGCGGGCTTCGCCCACCAGGTCGACACGACCCAGCCCTCGGCCGAATAGTACAGCGGCAGCGTCTGCGGATAGGCGAGCGTGCGCTTGTACGCGATCCGGTGCGTCGTGCTGTACCACTGCGGGACCGCGTAGTAGCCGTGCATCAGCACGCGGTCGAGCGCGTGCGTCGCGTCGAGCAGCTCGTCGCGCGACTGCGCGGTGCCGAGCGCGTGCAGCAGCGCGTCGACGGCCGGCGACTTCAGCCCGATGATGTTGTCGGAGCCCGGTTCGTCGGCGAACTTGCTGCCGTAACGCGAGAACTGCTCGGCGCCCGGCACCTGCACGCCCGGCAGGCGGACCGTCGTCATGTCGTAGTCGAACGCATCGAGGCGCTTTTGCAGCAGCGCGTAGTCGGCCGTGCGAAAGCGTGCGTCGATGCCGAGCTTCGCCAGATTGCGCCGGTAGGCAGTCACGACACCTTCCATCGCGCCGCCCGCATCGTCGAGGATCTCGAACGTGAACGGCTCGCCGTTCGCATTGCGCAGCGCGCCGTCGCGATAGGTCCAGCCGGCCTGCGCGAGCAGCGCGCGCGCCTTCAGCAGGTTCGCGCGCAGCGAGCCCGGCGGGTTCGTGTCCGGTTGCGTGACCATCGGGCCGAACACCGCCGGGTCGAGCTGCGCGCGCAGCGGCTCCAGCAGCTTCAGCTCGCCTGCGCCCGGCGTGCCGGTCGCCTGCAGGTCGGTGTCGGCGAAATAGCTGTCGAGACGCGTGTAGGCACTGTAGAACAGCTGCCGGTTCAGCCATTCGAAGTCGAACGCGAGATCGAGCGCCTGACGCACCCGCACGTCGCGAAACAGCGGCCGGCGCAGGTTCATGAAGAAACCCTGCATGCCCGCGCCGTTGTGCTGGCGGAATTCGCGCTTGACGAGCTCGCCGCTGTCGAAACGCTTGCCGACGTCGCGCCGCGCCCAGTTGCGCGCGATGTACTCGACGAGCACATCGTATTCGCCGGCCTTGAACGCCTCGAGCCTCGCGACGCCGTCGCCGTACAGCTTGTAGACGATCCGCTCGAAGTTGTGGGTGCCGACCCGCACCGGCAGGTCGGCGCCCCAGTACGCGGGGTTGCGCCGGTAGGTGATCGTGCGGCCGTTGTCGTAGCGCTCGATCAGGTACGGGCCGCTGCCGATCGGCTGCTCGAACGCGAGCTGGTCGAACGGGATGCGCGAGCCGTCCGCGCGCAATCCCCACTTGCGCGAGAACACCGGCACGCCGCCGGCGATCAGCGGCAACTCGCGATTCGCGCTACGGAACTCGAAGCGCACGGTGGCCGGGTCGACGACCACGGCCTTCGCGATCTCCGCGAAATACGCGCCGAACTGCGGCGCGGCCAGCTTGCTCTTCAGCGTGTCGAACGAAAACTTGACGTCGTCGGCCGTGACGGCGTCGCCGTTCGAGAAGCGTGCGCGAGGATTCAGGTGGAACGTGACCGAACGGCGATCGGGCGCGATGTCGATATCGTCGGCAAGCAGCCCGTACGCGGATGCCGGTTCGTCCGAGCTGCCCGTCGCCAGGCTCTCGAACAGGTTGTCGATGCCCGGCGCGGGGTTGCCGCGCATCGTGAACGGATTGAACTTGTCGAACGACGTCAGCCGGCTCGGGTTCGCGAGCACGAGCGTGCCGCCCTTCGGCGCATCGGGGTTGACGTAGTCGAAATGCTTGAAGCCCGGCGGATACTTCGGCTCGCCGTACTGCGCAATCGCGTAGGCCGCGTGCGCGGCCGTCGCGGCAAACGCCGCCTGCATCGCAAACACCGCGGCAACGCGGCCGGCGGCCCGTGCGGCATGCAGCGCGCCGAAGCGGACGCGCGCGATGGCGGCCCGGGGCGAACCCTTCGTCATAGAGGCCCTGTCGGTCGAATGAGGGTAGTAACGTGAGACGATTCTACCCATTCAATCCTTCGAGCCAAAAGAAAACCGCCACGCGGGCGGTTTCTTCACGAGCGGACAACGCGCCCGCGTCACCCGGGCGCAGCATGTCGATCAGCGCCAGCCGTTGTGGCGGCCATGATCCCAGTGACCACGATCGCGATCGCCGCCCCAGCCGCGGCCATGGTGGCGATACCACTCGTCGCGGCCCCAGTAGCGGCGGCCGTCCCAGTAGCGATCGCCGTGCCAGCCGATCACGATCGCCGGCGCCGGCGCATAGACGGGCGCAGGTGCATACACGGGCGCCGGCTGATAGATGACCGGCGGAGGCGGCGCATACACGGGCGCGGGCGCGACATAAACCGGTGCCGGCACGCCGACGTTGATCCCGACATTGACTCCCGCCATTGCTGCGCCCGACACGAGCAAGGCCGTCATACCGGTCAAGAGCGAGGCAACACGCAAGGTCTTCATGGATTCCTCTTCTGGTTGTGTCATGTGTGATTCGACTATAACGGCAAGCACCATCCCCGCATATTTCAAGTTTGTAAGAACTGATGCGCGGCATCGCAACGGAAAGCGTGCGCTAACGTCTTGTAACAATCGGCGCCGGCCGGCCCTGCCCTCGCCGGCTGCCGAAACCCTTCCGGCTCGCGCTTGTGCGCCCCGGTGCGCTGATCGTCATCTCGCCGTCGACCGCCTTGCGCGGCGCGCACTGCAACAAAACAAAAAGGCGGCACCTGCGTGCCGCCTCTTCTTCATCAACGCGCGCGGATATCGGACCCGGCGCCGCGACGCCGCTCAGCGCGACATCATGTTCATGCTGACGTTGTGCATCACCCACAGCGTGCCGACGATCAGGATCGCCGCGGTCAGCACCGTGTAGCTGAATGCCATCACGTTCCAGCGCTGGCCCGACGAACCGTTCATGTGCAGGAAGTACACGAGGTGCACGACGATCTGCACGAATGCCAGCACGGCCAACGCGATCAGCGACGCATGCGGCGACAGCACGCCGCCCATCACGAGGCCGAACGACGCGGCCGTGAGCAGCACCGACAGGATGAAGCCGGCGACGTAGCCGCCGACACTGCCGTGCCCTTCTTCCAGTTGAGACGAATGCGAATGGGCCATTTAGATCACGCTCGCGAGATAGACAAAGGAAAACACGCAGATCCACACGATGTCGAGGAAGTGCCAGAAGAGGCTCAGGCACGTCAGGCGCCGCAGGTCGCGATCGGTCAGGTCGCCGCCGCGGAACACGATCTGCCCGGCGAGCACGAGCATCCACAGCAGGCCGGCCGTCACGTGCAGCCCGTGCGTGCCGACCAGCGTGAAGAACGCCGACAGGAACGCGCTGCGCTGCGGGCCCGCGCCTTCCGCGATCAGGTGCGAGAACTCGCGCAGTTCCATCGCGAGAAACGCCGCGCCGAGCACGAACGTCACCGCCAGCCACGCGAGCAGCGCGCCGCGCCGCTGCTTGTAGGCGGCGAGCATCGCGAAACCGTACGTGATGCTCGACAGCAGCAGCGCGGCGGTTTCCACGGCGACGCCCGGGATGTCGAACAGGTCCTTCGCGGTCGGCCCGCCCGCATACTGGTGGCCGAGCACCGCGAACGTCGCGAACAGCGCCGCGAAGATCACGCAGTCGGTCATCAGGTACAGCCAGAAACCGAACACCGAATGCGACGGCGGATGGTCGTCGTGCTCGAGCAGGGTTGCGCTCAAGGTTTTCTGCAACATCAGTTGGCCTCCAGTTCCACGTCGTCGACACGCGCAGGCACGCGCTTGGTCGGCTGCTTGTCTTCGATCTTCCGCACCGTCGACGCGGGGATGTAATAGCCGTCGTTATCGCGCGAGCTGTAGATCACCAGCGTCGCGACGATCCCGACGAGCCCGGCGATCGCGAGCCACCAGATGTGCCATACCAGCGCGAAGCCGAGCACCAGGCTGAAAATCGCGACCACGAGGCCCGCGCAGGTATTCGACGGCATATGGATATCGCGGATCGACGCCGGGTTCGGCCGGCCTTCGCCGCGCGCCTTCAGGTCCGCGTACGCGTCGAGCGTGCGCACCTGCGGGATCACCGCGAAGTTGTAGTCGGCCGGCGGCGACGAGGTCGCCCACTCCAGCGTGCGGCCGCCCCATGGGTCGCCCGTCGTGTCGCGGTATTCGGGCAGGTTGCGGTTGCGGATGCTGACCACCAGTTGCAGCAGCTGGCATGCAATGCCGATCGCGATCAGCACGGCGCCGAATGCGGCGACCAGCAGCCACGGATGCCAGGCCGGGTTGTCGTAGTGGTTCAGGCGGCGCGTCATGCCCATGAAGCCGAGCACGTAGAGCGGCACGAAAGCGACATAGAAGCCGACCTGCCAGAACCAGAACGCGGCCTTGCCGAGCTTCTCGTTCAGCTTGAAGCCGAACGCCTTCGGGAACCAGTAGTTGAAGCCCGCGAGATAGCCGAACAGCACGCCGCCGATGATCACGTTATGGAAGTGCGCGATCAGGAACAGGCTGTTGTGCAGCACGAAGTCCGCGCCGGGAATCGCCATCATCACGCCGGTCATGCCGCCGAGCGTGAACGTGACCATGAAGCCGATCGTCCACAGCACCGGCGTCGTGAATTCGATCCGGCCGCGATACATCGTAAACAGCCAGTTGAACACCTTCACGCCGGTCGGGATCGCGATGATCATGGTCATGATGCCGAAGAACGCGTTCACGTTCGCACCCGAGCCCATCGTGAAGAAGTGATGCAGCCACACGAGGAACGACAGCACCATGATCGCGCAGGTCGCGTACACCATCGTCTTGTAGCCGAACAGCGGCTTCTTCGCGAACGTCGCGATGACCTCCGAGAAGATGCCGAACGCCGGCAGGATCAGGATGTACACCTCCGGATGGCCCCACGCCCAGATCAGGTTCAGGTACAGCATCGCGTTGCCGCCGGCTTCGTTGGTGAAGAAGTGCATGCCGAGGTAACGGTCGAGGCCAAGCAACGCGAGCGTCGCGGTCAGGATCGGGAACGACGCCATGATCAGCACGTTGGTGCAGAGCGCGGTCCACGTGAACACGGGCATCTTCAGCAGCGTCATGCCCGGCGCGCGCATCTTGACGATCGTCACGAAGAAGTTCACGCCGGTCAGCAGCGTGCCGACGCCCGAGATCTGCAGCGCCCACAGGTAGTAATCGACGCCTACTCCCGGGCTGAACTGCAGCTCCGACAGCGGCGGGTACGCGAGCCAGCCCGTCTGCGCGAATTCGCCGATCACGAGCGAGATGTTGATCAGGATCGCGCTGACCGCCGTCATCCAGAAGCTCAGCGAGTTGATGAACGGGAATGCGACGTCGCGCGCGCCGATCTGCAGCGGCACGATCAGGTTCATCAGGCCGACCATGAACACCATCGCCATGAAGAAGATCATGATCACGCCGTGTGCCGTGAAGATCTGGTCATAGTGGTGCGGCGGCAGGTAGCCGGGCGCGTTGTACGCGAGCGCGAGCTGCATGCGCATCATGATCGCGTCGGCGAAGCCGCGCAGCAGCATGATCAGCGCGACGATGATGTACATCACGCCGAGTTTCTTGTGGTCGACTGTCGTCAGCCATTCCGTCCACAGCCATTTCCACCGGCCGGTGATCGTCAGCGCGGCGAGAATGCCCAGCACGACCAGCCCCATGAAGGCGCCGGCCACCATGATGATGGGCTGATCGAACGGGATCGCCGATAGTGTGAGTTTGCCGAACATGCGTTACCCCTTCGTGCCGCAGGCGGCGTCCTTCAGGTCGAGGACGTGGCCATCGTTGTATTTCGCGATGATGTTGTGGAAGAGCCGCGGATCGACCGACGAGAAGTAGCGCACGGGCGCCTTCTCGCTCGGCTGCGCGACCGTGCCGTACACGGTCGCGTCGAGCCGCTCCGGCGATGCCTTCACCTTCTGCACCCATGCATCGAACTGTTCGCGCGGCTCGGCGAGCGTGCGGAATTTCATGTCGGAGAAACCGCGGCCGCTGAAGTTGGCGGACGTGCCCGCATAGTTGCCGGGCTCGTCGGCGATCAGGTGCAGGCGCGTCTGCATGCCGGCCATCGCGTAGACCTGGCCGCCGAGCTGCGGGATGAAGAACGAGTTCATCACCGAATCCGACGTGATGCGGAAGTTCACCGGCGTGCCCACCGGAATCGCGAGCTGGTTCACCGACGCGATGCCGAGTTCCGGATAGATGAACAGCCACTTCCAGTCGAGTGCGACGACCTCGACGTCGATCGGCTTCACCGACGACTCGAGCGGCTTGTACGGGTCGAGCTCGTGCGTCGTCCGCCACGTGAGGATGCCGAGGAACAGGATGATCAGCGTCGGCACCGTCCAGATCACGACTTCGATCGCGGTCGAGTGCGACCAGTTCGGCGCGTAGGTTGCGCTGCGGTTCGATGCGCGGTAACGCCACGCGAACCACAGCGTAAGCAGGATCACCGGCACGACGACGATCAGCATCGCCCAGGTGGACGTCGCGATCAGCGCCTTTTCGGCAGCGCCCACGCCTCCTTTCGGATTTAGTACATCTAACTTACAGCCTGACAGGCTCAGCGCCGCGCCGATTGACATCAGCGCCGACCAGCCTCTTGAAGCTCTTGTTTTCATCACACAGCCCGAGGGTCATTGAATCCGTTTTGCGTATGCCCGATGCGCATTCGATTCACGAAAGTGGCCGAATCATACGTCGCGCGGGTGCGATGAAAAACCGGTGGGTGCGACAAATCATCATTGCAAAATCTGCCGTGAGACACATTGTCGCGGGGCAATTTCACGCAGCCGGAAGCTGGCCCGGCGCCGCATGCGCCGGACCGCAATCGATGTATGCGCAACGACCGCATCGCCGTGCGATGCGCCCCCGCCCTCGCGGCGTGCCGCGATCAGCCGTGCGTCGATGCCATGTACGCCGGCTGCGCCCGCACCGGGCCGTCCGCTGCCGGCACCTTCGAACGGCTGGCTTCGTCGATCAGCTTGCCGACGGTCGGATCGATCGCGTCGGTGAATGGTTTCGGATCGATGCCGACCGCCAGCACGACCAGCGCGAGCGACGCGAACATCGCGATCTCGCGACGGTTCAGGTCGGCGAGCTTCGCGATCCGCTGGCTCGACACCTTGCCGAACACGACGCGCTTGAGCATCCACAGCGTGTACGACGCGCTGAGGATCAGCGTCAGCGCCGCGATTGCGCCGATCCAGAAGTTGAAACGGATCGCGCCCATGATGACCATGAACTCGCCGACGAACCCCGACGTGCCCGGCAGGCCGACGTTGGCCATCGCGAACAGCAGCGCGAAGGTCGCGAAACGCGGCATCACGCCCGCCACACCGCCGTACGCGGCGATCTCGCGCTGCTTCGTGCGATCGACGAGCACGTTCACGCACAGCAGCATCGCGCCCGCGACGAAGCCGTACGACACGAGCTGCACGATCGCGCCTTCGACGCCGATTCGGTTGAACAGGAACAGCCCGAGCGTGACGATGCCCATGTGCGCGACCGTCGAGTACGCGAGCAGCTTGCCGAGATCGGTCTGCGCGAGCGCGATCAGGCTCGCATAGACGATCGCGAACAGCGACAGCGCGATCACGGCCGGTGCGAAGAAGTGGCTCGCGTCGGGCGTGATCGGCAGCGCGAAGCGCAGGAACCCGTACCCGCCGAGCTTGAGCATCGCGAGCATCAGCGCGGCGCCCGTCGGGCCGTCTGTGTACACGTCGCTCAGCCACGTATGAACCGGCCACATCGGCACCTTGACCGCGAACGCGGCAAAGAAGCCGAGGAATACCAGCAACTGCGGTGCGAAACCGAGCTGCAGCGTGCGCCACACGGCCAGGTCGAACGTATGCGACTGCGCGTACAGGTACAGCATCGCCATCAGCAGCAACAGCGAGCCGGCGAACGAGATGAAGAAGAACTTCACGGCCGCATAGACGCGGCGCTCGCGCCCCCACGTACCGATCAGCAGGTACAGCGGGATCAGCGTCGCCTCGAAGAAGATGAAGAACAGCAGTCCGTCCTGTGCGGCGAACACGCCGACCATCAACCCCGACAGGATCAGGAACGACGCGTAGTACTGCGCGACGCGCACCGTGACCGACTCCCACGACGCGATCACGACCACCAGCGTCGTGAATGCGGTCAGCACGACGAGCCACAGCGACGCGCCGTCGATGCCGACCCGCCATCCGGAATTGAATGCCGCCAGCCAGTTGCGGCTTTCGACGAACTGCATCGCGGCCGAATGCGCATCGAAACCGGCGACCAGCGGCACCACGGCCGCCAGCCCTGCGATCGCGCCGGCGAGCGCGATCAGTCGAGCCCGGCGCGGATGTTGGTCGGAGCCGGCGCGCAGCAGGCATGCGCCGAACAGGATCGGAACCCAGATGGCCAGGCTCAGGAAGGGGAAATCATGCATGTCAACAGGCCTTGAGGAAGTCGCGCACTGCATCGGGGACAGGCGAGACGAAAGGAACGAAATCAAATCGACAGGTAGATTTCGTGAATCACCAATGTTGGCAAAATGTAAAGCGGCATCAGAGGGAAACTTGATACCGCTCAAACGCGATCGGGTTAACCAGCATAAGGCGATTGATTATTTTTTGCATCGCAGCAGAGCATTGATTTTTTGATTCGGCGCAGTTCGCTGATTTTTATAAGTAATTTTTCGCACTACCCACCGAGGCAGCTCGGGAAGATCGACGCGGCGCCGCATTTTTGGCTCAAGCACATCTTTTCGGAGGGCCGGAACAAGATGGTTGACGTTCCGCAGGGCAGAGATCGTGTGGCGCTCCCAGACTTACATCGATGCTTTCGTTTTTATTTCAATTTATTCTGCCTGGCGCAGGTCGCGCGAATGCTTGCCTGCTCCATGTCTTTCACGCGCCTGGCCGCTAATGCTGACAGTTGCTCGCCCAGGCTCCGATCCTTCTCCGGTTGCTTGAGCGTATAGGTGGCCACCCGGCGGCTCACCCCAGATAACCACATGCCTTGCGTTGCGAGAGACCCCGCCGAGTCAGGACTTCCAGCGCTTCGCGCCGGCCCGTTGGCGTGCTCATTTTTTTCGGCTGAATTCCTTCAGGCCGTCGATGACCAGCAATTGCTCGGCAATCAGGCGCTTGCACAGATCCTTCACCGGCTCGTCCCGGCTCTCGGCCTCGCGCAAGATTCGGATGATCTGCTCGTCGGTAAATCGCTTCTTCATCGAGTTCTCCTTGCCTCCAGGATAAAAGAGAACTCACTTGCCAAATGACTTGCCAAATGGCTACAAGAAACGGCTCAGGTCACGATCAGCAGATTCCCAGCGGTGAATACCAGCATCGCGGCGATCGGAAGATTCTTGCGATCGATATTCCCGAAAGCGGACGCAAGGATCGGACCAAACACCGCATAGACCAGCGAGAACACCGTGATCAGCTGGCCGACGGTCGACACCGAAACTCCGGCGTGGCTGGCAATATCCTGCAACAGGCCGGCGACGACGAAGCCGTCGCTGCCGATCACGAACAGTGCGCCCACAACACGATTAATTTCAGTTTCATTTCACCCTTCCATATTTTTCCGACAAGAACAGGTCATCCGGCCCGCGAGGCACCACGCCGCGATTGAGAGCGGGAATGCCCAGGAAATAGCCTCTCGAAATCACATCAAAGTTGGTCGTCAGGCAGAACGCCTCCTTTTGGTAAAGCCGTCGGACGTACCGCCAGATCCCGGAAAAGTCCCTCAGCCGATACTTGTGCAAGCGAAATGCAGTCGCGTAGACGTTGTCGTAACGGATCAGCAGGCTGAACAGCCACAAGTCGGCGATACTCAGCGCGTCGCCAGTCAGATACCGCTCGTTGAGCAGGGTCGCGTCCAGCCGGTGCAGATAGTCGTAGACCTTGGCCACTTCGGCGTCGTACGAAGCCTGACCGTCCAGGAATCCTGACCGGTAGACTGCCGTATGCAGGTTGTAGAAAAGGTCCTGCTCGATCGCGACGTGATCTTCGCGGCGCATACGGGCGGCATTCAGCACGTCATCGTTACTGTCGTGTTCGCTGCCGAGGTCGAGGATGATCTTGTACGGCAACTCCCTCATTCCGACTACTCGACGCCATTCACAGCGACGCCCGACGGCCGTTGTCGATTGGCCACGTGCACAAATCCAACGCGAAAACTGAAAGACTGAATTGCAGGTTCGCACGCGATTGGCGCGGATATATTGTCGACGACCAGCCCTTAACAACAGGACTGCGAACAATATCCGTCAACCTCCATTCGAGATATCCATCCATGAATAAAACGTCGGGGCTGCTTCGCATGACTTGCGCGCTCGCCTGCTGCGGCCTGTTCTCCCATGCGCATGCGCAAAGCAGCGTCACGCTATACGGCATCATCGACACCGGGATCGACTTCGCGTCGAACGTCGGCGACCAGCACCTGTGGCAGATGGCGAGCGGTGTCAGCGCCGGCAGCCGCTGGGGGCTGCGCGGCAGGGAAGATCTGGGTGGAGGGCTCGCCGCGATCTTCGATCTCGAAAGTGGTTTCGACTCCACGAACGGCGGGCTCGGCAGCGGCCTCGCGTTCTCCCGCAACGCCTACGTCGGGCTGTCGAGCGAGCGCATGGGCACGCTGACGCTCGGCCGCCAGTGGGATCCGATCGTCGACCTGATCGAGCCGTATTCGCTGAACAGCTATTACGGCGGCTGGTATTTCTCGCACCCGAACGACATGGACAACCTCGACAACGGCTTCGCGGTCAGCAATGCCGTGAAATACACGAGCCCGACGATCGCCGGCTTCACCGGCGAGGGGCTCTACTCGTTCGGCGGCCAGCCCGGCCGTTTTTCCGACAACTCGGCCTACAGCGTGGCCGTTGCGTACACGAACGGGCCATTTTCGGCAGGCGTCGGCTATCTGCGCGTCAACGATCCGGAGCAGGCCGTGCAGAGCTACCAGAACGGGAGCGGATACACGAACGCCGTATACGGCAACTATCTCGAGAACGCGCGCAGCCAGAACATCTTCGCGGCGGGCGCGTCGTACCAGCTCGGCGAGGTCAAGCTGATGGGCAACTTAACCGACGTCGATTTCCGGCAAGGCGACGACGAGCAGGACGTGAAATTCCAGAACTACGAGCTTGCCGGCACGCTTGCCGCCACGAGCCAGCTCAATGTCGGCCTCGGCTATACCTACACGACCGGCCGCGACCATGCAACCGGCCAGAAACCCAGATACCGGCAACTTAACGCGAGCGCCGAGTACGAGCTGTCGAAGCGCACGGCCATCTATGCGCTCGCCGCGCTGCAGATGGCGTCGGGCGGGGCCGTCGCGCAGGTCGCGGGCTTCGATCCGTCGTCGAACGGCCGTCAAGCCGTCGGTCGGATCGGGCTGCGTCATACCTTCTAGACGACCGTGCGTCGAGGCCGGCTTCCCGTGTTCCGGAAGCCGGCCCCGACATCGCATCGATCGATACGCCGCCCGCCCGTGACGCCGTCACGTGACGAGAGCCGCGCGATTGCCAAACACCCCGTCTCAGTTCGGCAGGCTGATCACCTGCTGTTCGTCTTCGAGCAGTTGCGTCAGCGACCCATGCAGGCGCTCGAGGCTCCGCGGCGGCAGCGCGAAGCTGGCCCAGCCGAGCCCCGTATGCCGCAGCAGCAACACCGCGCCGCCGTACAGCGGGTGACGCTCCGCATACCAGCACGGATCCATTTCCGTCACGAACTGCTGCGCGCGCGGCGGCATCTCGGGTACCGCGGGCTGCATCGACGCACGCAGCAGGCTCAGATACTGGATGACCGCATCGACATCCTCCGGATCGAGCACCGCGGCACCACGTTCGATCGACACCAGCACCACCGGCTTGCCGTGCTCCTGGATCATCTTGATACTCAGCGGCTGCGTCATTTCTGGTTCCTTGTAGCTACTTGTATCGCCGTATTATCGACAGCCGTGCCACGCGCTCACCTGAAGATTTGGTGTCGCTTCATGAAGTTTTTTTTAGGCGACGAACCGCACCGCGAAGCCGCTCGCCGTGCGCCTGTGTAGCACACGCCCCCTCCCCGTCCGCCGCTTCCTTAAACGAAATTTCATCCATCCCGCGTCGTTTTTTAAGCGTCCGGGGCAGCCCCGCATCCCATAATCGACTCGCTACCTTGCCGGCACACGTAGCAGGACGCCCCGATCGATCACCGTCGGCGCGTGCCTCCGGTCAATTCCATCCTTCCGCAGACCATGAATCAACTGCAAGCGATGCGCGTATTCACGCGCGTAGTCGAATTGTCGAGTTTCAATCTCGCCGCGCGCCAGCTCGGGATGTCGGCCGCCGCGGTCACGCGCAGTGTCGGCATGCTCGAAGCACACCTGAACATGCGCCTGTTGAACAGGACGACCCGCAGCCTGTCCCTTACCGAGACCGGCCGCGAATATCTCGACGGTTGCCGCACGATCATCGAGAAGCTCGACGAGATCGAGTCGAACCTCGTGCAGGCTACCCGCGACCCGCGCGGCACGCTGCGGATCGCCGCGTCGGCGACCTCGATCGCAGCCGGCCTCGGCATCCTGCTGTCGACGTATCGCGCCGGGCATCCGCGCGTCCGGTTCGACGTGACCACGTTCGACACGCACGTCGACATGGTTGAAGGCGGCTACGACATCTGCTTCTGCGACGATCGCCGCCTCATCAACGCGACCTTCGTATCGCGGGCGCTGATGCGCGTGCGCGACGTGGTCGTCGCATCGCCCGAGTACCTCGCCCGCCACGGCACGCCGAACGACCCCGTCGAGCTCAACGAGCACAGCCTGCTGACCGTGTCGAACGGCACGGCCCGCAGCTGGGAATTCTCGGATGTCGACGGCTCCTACCGCGTCTATACCGGCAACGCGCTGGCGTCGACCGGCAGCATGATGGTGCGGATCGCGGCACTCAACCACATGGGCATCACGCAATTGCCGCATCCGCTCGTCGCCGACGATCTCGCGCGCGGCACGCTGCTGCCGCTGCTCGAATGTTACGAAGTGAACGGCGGTCCGCGCTGCGTGTCGATGCTTTACCCCAGCCGCAACTATCTGTCGACGAAAGCACGCAGCTTCATCGACTACGTGGTCGACCACTATCGCGCGCTCGAGCGCGACCCCGCGCAGCTTTCCGCCGCCTGATGCCGCCCGGGCCGCTCCATCGATGACACACATCCTGACGATCGAAGACGATCCGCTGATCGCGGATCACATCACGCACACGCTGCGTGCCGCCGGCCACCAGGTGGACGTCGCACGCACCGGCCGTGACGGCATGGCCAAGGCGATGAGCGCCGATTACGACGTCGTCACGCTCGACCGCATGCTGCCGGATCTCGACGGTCTCACGATTCTCGCAACGATGCGTGGCATCGGCCTCGACACGCCGGTGCTCGTGATGAGCGCAATGTCCGATGTCGACCAGCGCATCCAGGGGTTGCGCGCGGGGGGCGACGACTACCTCGTCAAGCCATTCTCGCTCGACGAGATGTGCGCACGCATCGACGTGCTGATTCGCCGACGGCCGCGCGGCCCGCAGGTCGAGACGGTGCTGCGCGCGGGCGAGCTCGAACTCGACCTGGTGCGGCGACGCGTCACGCTCGGCGGGCGCGAGCTCGCGCTGCTGCCGACCGAATGGCGCGTGCTCGAATTCATGATGCGCCATGCCGGGCGCGTGCTCACGCGCACGATGATCTTCGAGGCCGTCTGGGGTTGCCGCTTCGATCCGGGCACGAACCTGATCGACGTGCACGTGGGCCGCCTGCGGAAGAAGGTGAACCGGCCCGGCGCAGCGCCGCTGATCCGCACGATACGCGGCTCAGGCTACATGCTCGGCTGAATCGGGCCGCCGCAGCCTAAAACTTTATTCATTTTTTTAGCGACCGGCTGTTAGGGGCCGCTCCGCAGAATGCGGTCATCGGCTGCGCATCGGTGTTTTCCCGAGGCCGCGCGCATCCGGCTCTTCTTCACGACGCTTTTGAACGGAGCAGCACCTCATGCTGAAAATTGTCCGGCTCGCGCTCACCCGGCCCTATACCTTCGTGGTGCTGGCGCTGCTGATCCTGATCGCAGGTCCGCTCGCGGCAGTGCGCACGCCCATCGACATCTTCCCGGATATCCGCATTCCGGTGATCAGCGTCGTCTGGAACTATGCAGGCCTGCAGCCGGACGACATGTCCGGCCGGATCGTCACGTACTACGAGCGCACGCTCGGCACCACGGTCAACGACGTTCAACACATCGAATCACAATCGTTCCGCGGCTACGGCATCGTGAAGATCTTTTTCCAGCCGACCGTCGACATCCGCACGGCCACCGCGCAGGTCACGTCGATCTCGCAGACCGTGCTCAAGCAGATGCCGCCCGGCACCACGCCGCCACAGATCCTCAACTACAACGCGTCGACCGTGCCCGTGCTGCAGATCGCGCTGACCAGCAACACGCTTGACGAACAGAAGCTGGAGGATTACGCCGTCAACTTCATTCGCCCGCAGTTGCTGTCGGTGCCTGGCGTCGCGATTCCGACGCCATACGGCGGCAAGGCGCGCGAGGTGCAGATCGACCTCGATCCGCAGGCGCTGCAGTCAAAGGGGCTGTCGGCGCAGGATGTCGCGCACGCGCTCGCACAGCAGAACCAGATCATCCCGGCCGGCACGCAGAAGATCGGCCGTTTCGAATACAACATCAAGCTCAACAACAGCCCGCTCGCGCTCGACGCGCTGAACGACCTGCCGATCAAGTCGGTCAACGGCACGACGATTTATATCCACGACGTAGCACATGTGCGCGACGGCTTCCCGCCGCAGAGCAACATCGTGCGCGTGGACGGTCGCCGCGCGGTGCTGATGAGCATCCTCAAGAACGGTTCGGCGTCGACGCTCGACATCATCGCAGGTGTAAAGGCGAAACTGCCTCTGGTCGAACAGACCCTGCCGCCCGGCCTGACGCTCGTCACGATGGGTGACCAGTCGACCTTCGTGAAGGGCGCCGTCAGCGGTGTGGCTCGCGAGGGTATCATCGCCGCCGCGTTGACGTCGCTGATGATCCTGCTGTTCCTCGGTTCGTGGCGCTCGACGCTTATCATCGCTGCATCGATTCCGCTCGCCGTGCTCTGCGCGATCGCGCTGCTCGCAGCCACCGGGGAGACGCTCAACGTGATGACGCTCGGCGGCCTCGCGCTCGCGGTCGGGATCCTCGTCGACGACGCGACGGTAACGATCGAGAACGTGAACTGGCACCTCGAACAGGGCAAGGACACGCGTACGGCGATCGTCGACGGCGCAAAGCAGATCGTGATGCCGGCACTGGTGTCGCTGATGTGCATCTGCATCGTGTTCGTGCCTATGCTGATGCTCGACGGCATCTCGCGCTTTCTGTTCGTGCCGATGGCCAAGGCCGTGATCTTCTCGATGATGTCGTCGTTCGTGCTGTCGCGCACCTTCGTGCCGATGCTCGCGCAATACCTGCTCAAGCCGCACGCGTCGGCGGGCCACGCATCGGGCGAGCTGGCGGCGATCATGGATCCGCACTCGAGCCGGACCGGCGCACACGACGTTTCGTCGTCGCGCAATCCGCTGGTACGCTTCCAGCGCGCATTCGAGCGCCGCTTCGATGCCGTGCGCACCGCATACCGGATCCTGCTGGGCCTCGCGCTCACGCGCCGCAAACCGTTCGTCACGGCATTCCTGTGCGTGGTGGCCGCATCGTTCATGCTCGTGCCGTGGCTGGGCCGCAACTTCTTCCCGGCCATCGACTCGGGCGAGATCTCGCTGCACGTGCGCGCGCCGGTCGGCACGCGCGTCGAGGAAACCGCCGGCGAATTCGACCGGATCGAGAACACGATCCGCGGCGCGATTCCGCCCGCGCAATTGCGTGAAGTGATCGACAACATCGGCCTGCCAAACAGCGGGATCAACCTGACCTACAACAATAGCGGCACGCTCGGGCCGCAGGACGGCGACATCCTGATCTCGCTGTCGCGCGATCACGCGCCGACCGCGGATTACGTGCGCAAGCTGCGCGAACTCCTGCCTCGCGCCTATCCGGGCACCACCTTCTCATTCCTGCCGGCCGACATCGTCAGCCAGATCCTCAACTTCGGCGCACCGGCCCCGGTCGACCTGCAGGTGGCCGGCCCCAACCAGCAGGCGAATCTCGCTTATGCGCACGAGCTGTACCGCAAGCTGCGCCTGATCGCCGGCGTCGCCGACCCGCGTATCCAGCAAGCCAGCACCTACCCGCAGTTCACGGTAGCGGTCGACCGCACGCGCGCCGACCAGCTCGGCATCACCGAGCAGGACGTGACGAACTCGGTGGTCGCGACTCTGGCCGGCACCAGCCAAGTGGATCCGACCTACTGGCTCAATCCCCGCAACGGCGTGTCCTATCCGATCGTCGCGCAGACGCCGCAGTACAAGATGACCACGCTGTCGGCGCTGCAGAACCTGCCGGTCACAGGCGACAGCGGCCAGTCGCAACTGCTGGGCGGTCTGGCCACGATCACCCGCGGCGTCGGCAACGCGGTGGTGTCGCACTACAACATCGAGCCGCTGTTCGACATCTACGCGACCACCCAGGGGCGCGACCTCGGCGCGGTCGCGGCCGACATCGACGACATCGTCAAGGCCTCTGCGAAGGACCTGCCCAAGGGCTCGACCATCACGCTGCGCGGCCAGGTGCAGACCATGAACGGCGCGTTCGCCGGCCTGCTGCTCGGCCTCGTCGGCGCGATCGCGCTGATCTATCTGCTGATCGTCGTGAACTTCCATTCGTGGGCCGACGCATTCGTGATCATCTCGGCGCTGCCGGCGGCACTGGCCGGCATCGTCTGGATGCTGTTCACCACGCACACGCCGCTGTCGGTGCCGGCGCTGACCGGCGCGATCCTGTGCATGGGTGTGGCTACCGCGAACTCGATCCTCGTCGTCAGTTTCGCGCGCGAGCGCCTGGCCGAAACCGGCAACGCGCTCGCGTCCGCGCTCGAAGCCGGTTTCACGCGTTTCCGCCCGGTGCTGATGACGGCGCTCGCGATGATCATCGGCATGGCGCCGATGGCGCTCGGCCTCGGCGACGGCGGCGAGCAGAACGCGCCGCTCGGCCGCGCCGTGATCGGCGGCCTCGCGTGCGCGACGATCGCGACGCTGTTCTTCGTTCCCGTCCTGTTCAGCCTCGTGCATCGGCGCGATGCGCTGAAGCACGACGCTTCCCGCGCTTCTTCCCCTTCCGCGTCCGGAGCTTCCCATGTCCACTGAGATCGATATCAAATCGCCGAAACGGCTGCCCAACCTCAAGCTCGTCGCCACGATCGCCGCGCTGATCGCGGTCGGCATCGTGACGACCGGCATCGTCGGCCGCGCGCACGCGAAACAGGAAATGACCACGTGGTCCGCCGAACAGGCCGTGCCGACCGTGGTCGCGTATACGCCGTCGACCGGCGCCGACGGCGCCACGCTGGTGCTGCCGGGCCACCTGTCCGCGTTCGAAAGCGCGCCGATCCACGCGCAGGTGTCGGGCTACCTGCATGCGTGGTACACCGATATCGGCGCGCACGTGAAGTCCGGCCAACTGCTCGGGCTGATCGACACGCCCGAGCTCGACCAGCAGCTGCAGCAGGCGCGCGCCGACCTGCAGAGTTCGCTCGCGAACGAGAAGCTGGCCGCGTCCACGGCCGCGCGCTGGACCAAGATGCTCGCGCAGGATTCGGTATCGCAGCAGGAAACCGACGAGAAGACCAGCGACCTCGCCGCCAAGCAGGCGATCGTCGCGGCCAACGAGGCCAACGTGCGGCGCCTCGACGCGCTGGAGGCGTTCAAGCGCATCGTCGCGCCGTTCGACGGCGTCGTCACCGCGCGCAAGACCGATATCGGCCAGCTGATCTCGGCCGGCGGCGGCACGGGCCCCGAGCTGTTCGCCGTGTCCGACGTGCACCAGATGCGCGTGTACGTGAGCGTGCCGCAGAACGAGGCCGCCGCGATCCGCCCCGGCATGACGGCCACGCTGACCGTTCCCGAGCATCCGGGCGAGACCTTCCATGCGACGCTCTCGAACACCGACGACTCGATCGCCGATTCGACCGGCACGCTGCTCGTTCAGCTGATGGTCGACAACCGCGACGGCAAGCTGATTCCGGGCGAATACACCGAGGTGCATTTCGCGCTGCCGGCCGGCAGCAGCCACGTGCTGACGATTCCGGCCAGCTCGCTGATCTTCCGTCAGGCCGGCCTGCAGGTCGCCGTGGTCGGCAAGGGCAATCGCGCCGTGTTCAAGCCCGTGACGGTCGCGACCGACCTCGGCACGCACGTGCAGATCGCGACCGGCCTCGCGCCGGACGACCGCGTGATCGACAACCCGCCGGACTCGCTGTCCGCGGGCGACCCGGTCAGGCTCGCGGTACCGGCCCGTACCGTCGCGTCGACTGCGCACGACACGGAGCGCACGAATGGCTAACCGGCTTCGGCTCTGCGCGATGCTCGCCGGCATCGCTTTCCTCTCCGCGTGCTCGTTCGCGCCTGCCTATCACGCGCCGCACACCGCGTTACCGGCCCGCTTCAAGGAAGCGGGCGGCTGGCAGGCCGCGAAGCCGGCCGACCGCATCGCGCGCAACGGCTGGTGGAAGGCGTTCCGCGATCCCGTGCTCGACCGGCTCGAACTGCAGGTGGCCGCGGCCAACCCCGATGTGGCCGCCGCAGTGGCCCGCCACGATGAAGCGGCCGCGCTGTTCGATCAGGCGCGCTCCGGGCTGTTCCCGACCATCGGCCTCGGCACGCAGGTCTCGAGCAACCGGCAATCGGCCACGCGGCCGCTGCGCGGCTCGAACCAGCCGAATGTCTACGGCGACAACACGCTCGATGCCGGCTTCGACTACGACTTCGACCTGTGGGGGAAGATCCGCAACGAAGTCGCGGCCGGGCGCGCCGACGCGCAGGCCAGCGCTGACGATCTCGCGTCGGTGCGGCTGAGCCTGCAGGCCAGCCTCGCGAACGCGTACTTCAATCTGCGCGGGCTCGACCAGCAGCAACAACTGCTGGCCGACACGATCGACACCTACCAGCGCGCGCTACAGCTGACGATGAGCCGGCACGCGGGCGGCATCGCCTCCGATCTCGATGTCTCGCGCGCGCAGACGCAGCTCGATTCGGCCCGCGCGTCGGCCGAGGACGTGCGCGCGCGGCGCGCGCTCTTCGAGCATGTGGTCGCGACGCTCACGGGCGTGCCGGCGTCGTCGTTCTCTCTGACGCCCGACCTGAGCGTTGCGTATCTGCCGACGATCCCGGCCGGCATTCCAGCCACGCTGCTGCAGCGGCGCCCCGACATCGCGGCCGCGGAGCGGCGCATGGCGGCGGCCAACGCGAAGATCGGCGTGGTGCGCGCGGCGTTCTTCCCCGACATCACGCTCGGGCTGATCGGCGGGTACCAAAGCTCGGGGCTCGGCCACTGGCTCAGCGCACCGAATGAGATCTGGTCGCTCGGGCCGAGCCTTGCGCTAACGCTGTTCGACGGCGGCCGCCGTCAGGCGCTCACCGACGAAGCGCACGCGAAGCTTGCCGAGAATGGCGCAAAGTATCGCGCGGTAGTGCTCGCCGCATGCCAGCAGGTGGAGGACAACCTCGCGCTCACGCATCACCTCGGCGACGAAGCCGAACGCGAGCAGGAAGCGCTCGACGCTGCCGAGCGCACGCTGCAGTTGTCGATGTCGCGCTATCGGGACGGCGTCGTCAGCTATCTGGATGTGGTGACCGCGCAAACCACCGAGCTCAATACGAAGGTCGCGATGCTGGAACTGGACACGCGCCGGCAACTGGCGGCGGTGGGATTGATCGCCGCGCTGGGCGGCGGGTGGTCGACGGATGAAACCGCGCCGGGAGCGCAAGCGCCAGCTGCGGTGCCGGCCCGTTCCACGACCTGAATCCCTCGCGACACGCGGATGATGTGTCGCGTTTCAAGGCACCCGTCGAGACGACGGGTGCCGTTTTTTTTACACGGTTCCGGCCGCTCAGAACTTGTGACGAATGCCGGCCGCGACCACGGCCTGGCGGTCGTTGCCCGACGCGGCAAGGTTGAAGATTCCCGCATTGCCGAGCACCGCGACGCCGTCCGCGCCCGTCACGCGCTGGTACACACCCTCGAGATAGAGATCGGTGCGGCGCGACAGCGCGTAGTCGGCCTGCAGCATGAACTGGTTCCACTTCGGCGCGATGCTGCGGCCCGCATCGTCGAAGCGGCCCTGCGTGAACGTATAGGAGCCGCCCAGCGAGAAGGCCGGCGTGACGAAATAGCGCGCATTCAGTTCGTAGTTGCTGAAGGTCAGCAACTGGCCGTTCACACGGCCGTACGCGCCGCCCTGCGACAGTTCGCGCGGGTCGTTCAGGATCGTTCTGGTGTAGACGAAGCCGATCGCGGCATGGTCGAACGCATAGTGCGCGCCGGCGCCGAACGTGCGCCAGCGGCCGCCGGCCAGCATCGAATCGCCATCCGAGCTACTCAGCGACCCGCCGGTGTTCTGCGGCGCGTCGACACCGCCCGGCTGGTTCGACTGCAGGTACGCGACCGCGAGGTCGACCGGGCCGTTCGCATACTGCGCGCCCACGCTGTATGCGTTGTTGTTGCTGAATCCGCCACCCTGGTTGCTGAAGCCATAGGCACCGCCAAAAGTGAAGCCGCCGTAGTCCGCACTGCGAAACTTCACCGCGTTGTTCATCCGCGTGTCGTTGGCAAGGTTGTCGTTGTCGTACGGGTGATCGGCGATGTTGCCGCCGAATCCCGAGCCCGTCGCCGACAGCGGCGCGACGAAATCGACCAGGAAATCGTACTGGCGGCCAAGCGTCACCGTGCCCCATTGACGGCTCGCGAGACCGACCCACGCCTGGCGGCCGAACTCGTCGCCGCCGTTGCCGAACTTGCCGTTCGCGACGTTGAAGCCATTTTCGAGGGTGAACACGGCAGCCAGGCCGCCGCCGAGATCCTCGTTGCCGCGCAGCCCCCAGCGCGACGTGCTGACGTTGCCGCTCTGGACGCCGTAAGCCGGGCCCGCGCCGGCCGACGATTTCTGGTTGCTGATGTAGTCCAGGCCTGCGTCGATCGTGCCGTACAGCGTGACGCTGCTCTGTGCATGGGCCGTGCTCGCAAGCAGGCACGCGATCGCCGCCGGGATTGCCAGATATTTCTTCATGATGGTTTCGATAGAGTGGATCGGTCTTCTCGCATCGCCGGCCAGTGCGGGATGGCCCGGTCCGTCCGCAATGCGATGGCGCACAATTTAGGCAGCGGACATGACATCGCCGTTATCAAAACGGCCCGAAAAATGAAACCTTCTTCATGTTCGCGATGCGACGGTTTCATGTCCGCGCGGAAGCCCCGCCGGCGCATGAATTTCTTTTCACGTTGCGTACGCCGATCCGCTAGCCCACCTCCTCTATGCTTGTCCTCAACCCGATGCGCGACATCGACACACCGCGCCGGGGGATGAACCCACTCAATTTTCATGAGGACTCCGAATATGAAAGCCACCAGCATCGTTGCCGCCGCCATACTTGCCGCAACCGGCTCACTATGTATTCCCGCGTTTGCGCAGACCAGCAGCCAGCCGGTGCGGATGTCCCCGGCCGCCACCAAGGACGGCGTGCCCGGCGCACTGGCCGCCGGCCAGTGGGTGGCGCCATACGGTCAGCCTATTCACGAGAAAACGCGTGCCGAGGTCTACGCCGAGCTCGTGCATGCCGAACAGGACGGTCAGCTCAAGTACCTGAACTCCACGCTCTATGCGCATTGATGCGCGCTGCCGTGCGGCCGGGCGCGGTGTCGGGCTTACGCCATCCGCGCGATTCGCGGCAACGCCCCTGTTACATCGAATCACTCGCCAGTCATGAAGCTGCGTCTCTTGTTCGCCCGTCCAGTCCGCCTCGCCCTCGTCGCGATCGCCGCGGGCGTCATGCTGTCAGGTTGTGCCGCCGCGCAGCCCGACGGCCCCGGCGATTGCGTCGGCCCCGCCGATTTCTGCGTGCCGTTCTTCGGCTCGTAAACGCACGGCGGGCGCGCCGCCGTCGGCAGTGCGCCCGTCATGTCCATCGTGCAGTGCAAACCGCATCTGTGCGGTCATGCGTCCGGCAGCGTCACCTGGTAGCCGTAGCGGCTCACGGTATCGATCCTCACGCCGGGCAGATGCCGAGCAAGCTTGCGACGCAACCGCGACACCACGAGATTGACGCTCGATGGGTCGACGTCCTCCTTGTCCTGCCAAACGTAACGGATCAGCTGGTCGCGCGGCACCGGCGCGTTCGGACGGCGCATCAGGCATTCGAGCAGCAGGTATTCGCGGCGGGTCACGGCCAGACGCAGCTTGCCGTCCTTGAGTTCGCGCACGAGCGTCTCGAGCGAGGACGCCGCCGTGACCAAGCCTTTCGCGCCGCGCGACGCGGCGAATCGCTGCAACGCCTGCAGGCGCTCGTGCAACTCGATGAACGAGTACGGCGCGCCGAAGCATGCGTCGGCGCCCGCATGCAGCACACGGATGCGCTCGCGTGCCGACGCCTGGCCGATCAGCACCACCAGCGCTGCGCCGCCGCCGTCGGCAACGAAACGCGGCAACGTCGCGATCAGCTCGGCATCGCTGCCGGGCTCGAAGGCCGTCGCAACGATCGCGTCGAACGCCTCCTGCGACGCGAGAAACAGGCCGTCGCGCAGATCGTCGGCGCGCTGCAGGCTGTGGCCGCTCTCCTGCAGCGCCTTGTGCAGCCACGACGCTTCAGGATGCGGCGAAGTCACCAGCAGGACGCGCATCGTCAACGGGCCTCGCGGTGGATAACCGCACACACGGACAGGCACATCCGGACAGCCGTCATGCCAGCGACCTCGGCCAGCATTCGATCGTCACGCGCGTGCCGGGCTCCGCATCGCCGATGCGCAGCGTGAAGTCGTGCACGTTGACGACCGCCGACACGATGCTCAGGCCGAGACCGGTCCCGGCGAGATGCCCGGTACGGCGACTGCGGTAGCGATGCTGCAGCACGGCCTCACGTTCTTCGGCCGCGATGCCCGGGCCGTTGTCGACCACGTCGATGCGCGGACCGAACGGTGTGTCATGAAGCTCCAGACGCACGATATCGCCCGACGTCGTGTACTTGAGCGCATTGTCGAGCAGGTTGGTGAGCGCCTCGAACAGCAGCGCACGATCGCCGTGGATCCGCACGACGGGCTCGACGAGCACCACGAACCGGATCGAGCAACTGTCGGCGAGCGGCTCGAACAGTTGCCCGACATCCATGACGAGATCCTCCAGCGCCACCTCCGCGAACCCGCCGCGCCGCTGCAGCGAACCGATTTCGGCAATGCGCAGCATCGCGCGAAAGCGGCTGAGCAGCATGTCGGTCTCGTTGCGCGCACGCGCGACGAGGCTCGCCAGCGCGGCATCGTCGAGGCCGTCCGCCCGTTCCGCCGCGTGCGCGAGCAGCGTGTGCACGTGCGCAAGCGGCGTGCGCAGGTCGTGCGCAATACCGTCGCAGACGCCCTTCACCTCGTTCATCAGGCGTTCGACTTCCGCGAGCATGTGATTGACGAGATGAGACAGCAGGTCGATCTCGTCGTGCCCGCCGATCGGCAGCCGCTGCCCGAGGTCGCCCTGCGCGATGCGCTGCGTGATGCGCCGGACTTCCTTCAAGCGCCGCATCTGCCGTACGCTGAGGATCAAGCCGCCGACGACGCCCGCGCCGAGGCATAACAGCCCGCCGCCGACGAGCGCCTGGATGATCGCCGCGCGAATCCTCAGGATGTGCGTGAGGTCGCGCCCGAGCACGAGAATGTCGCCGTTCGCGCGCCGCTCCGCCATCGTGCGGACGACCGGCGACACCTGATCGCCCGCGATCGTCATCGTGTGATCGAGGGTCACGCCGTCGCGATCGGAGCGAATGCCGTCGGGCAGCGCCAGCACGTCGCCGGCAATATGCTTGCCGTCGGCGGTGAACAGCCCATAGTAGTTGGTATGCATCCGCTCGCGCTCGATCCGCTGGTGAATGGCGACAGGTAGCTGACTGTCCTGGATCGAGTCGAAGTAGATCATCTGCCAGTCGATCACCACATCGGTTTCGCGCTCCATGTCGTGCGTGATTACCGATGCGATGAAGCCGAGCAGCAGCATGACCGAGACGGAAAACGTCACGGCATAGACGGACACGAGCCGAAACGTGCTGGAGTACCAGCGCCGCTTCGGCGCCGGCTGGGCGTGATGCGTAGAGGACGTCAAGGTAGCGGACTCAGCCAAGAATGTAACCGGCACCGCGTACTGTCTGGATCATCTGTTTCGCGTCGGGCGGATCGATCTTCTTGCGCAGCCGGCCCATGTGCACTTCGATCAGATTCGTACCGGGATCGAAGTGATAGCCCCATACGACCTCGAACAGCATCGTGCGCGTGATGGTCTGTCCGGCATTGCGCATCATGTATTCGAGCACGCGGTACTCGGTCGGCAACAACGCGATCTCCTCGCCGTCGCGAAACACCTTGCGCGAGATCAGGTCGAGCCTGAGCGGCCCGACGGTCAGCGTCGTGTCGAACTGCGCCGGCGCGGTCTGGCTCCGGCGCAGCAGCACTTCGAGGCGCGCGGCCATTTCCTCGGAATCGAACGGTTTGGTCAGATAGTCGTCGCCGCCCGCGCGCAGGCCGCGAACCCGTTCGTCGACATCGCCGAGCGCACTCAGCATCAGCACCGGGGTGCGCACGCCGACGCTGCGCATCGTGGTCAGGATCGTGAGGCCGTCGACGACCGGCAGCATCCGGTCAAGCGTGATCACGTCGAATTCGTTGCCGAGCGCGCGCGCCATGCCGTCGCGTCCGTTTGCCACCCATTCGACCGTGAAACCGCGGCCTGTCAGCTCCCTTACGATTTCATTCGCGGTAATTTCGTCGTCTTCGATCGTGAGTACGTGCGCCATGGCAGCACCGTTCTTGGTCGGTCTATTAGGCAGGGCCGGCCTATTGCCCGGGGAAACTGATAATGCCATATACGATTCTCGTCTTCAGCGAAGGGGGCATGCGCGTCGACACCCGACGTCCCGACACGCACGGATGGAGACTACACGCGCGCGCGTAAATCGTGCGCGTCGACTTCATGAAGAAAATTTCATATACCGCGACATCGCGACCCGGCCGTTGCCAGCTCGTGCCCGCGCGCGATGCCACCGGGTGCCGCGAGGAGGCCCGCACCAGGAACGTCGCAGCGCAATGCCGCACCGCTCCCGGCAATCAGGCGCAACAGGATGCCGCGATCGGGGCGGCTCGATGCATGCGGTCAGCCGCGTAGCCGCTCTCCGTCCGGTTTGCCGACGCGCTGCGACGCGACGCGATGTGCGACGTCCTCCGCACGATGCAGGCGCTCGACCTTTGTATGCGCGAGCGTCACGTCGGCAACCGCGAGCCCCGTTCCTTGCACCTTTGCGAACGCCAGCACCGGCGAGCACACCAGTGCGACGAGCGTCGCGATCCTCACGGTCGTTTTCATTGCATTCCCCCATGCGGACTGCGCCATGCGCAGCGTCGATTGATCATCCGCTCGACGATACGCCCGCGCCGCTAGCCGTTCGGCAGCGCGCCAATGAAGGTTTCTTTAAGGTCCGATTCACGCGATGAAGCGGGTTTCGACGGGAGCCGCCCCGCATAAAACTTGTTTCATCTTCGAGCTGCGGTTTCGATAGTCCGCTGCACCTAACCTTCGTCGTGCAGCCGACGCTGGCATCCCACCGTACGGCCCGTTCCCAACGCTTCCCAGGAGTCGAAGATGAATCATCCCGCCAGTTACCTCGCCTGTGCCGCCCTGCTCGTGCTGAGCGTCGCCGCGCACGCCGCGCCGAAGCTCACGTCCGCGCAATGCAACGATTATCCGTTCGTGCACGCAAAAGGCCCGGTTTCCCATCAGCAGCTGATCAACGAGCTGAACGAGCTGGAGTCCGTCGGCTACAACCCGTCGTCTGGCGACGAGAGCAGCTATCCGGACGATATCGACTCGGCGCAGGCGCGCCTGATGCAGAAGTATCAGAAGGATTGCGCGAACGCAGCCAAGACGGTCGCGTCGAACGGCAACTGAAACGCTAGCGGCAACCGATTTCCGAGTTTGCGCGCGTGCCTCGCGGCCGCGCGTTTTTTTTATTCACCCGGACGGGTCAGCCGAAATCGGGATAGGGGCGGTCAGTCAATCTGACCGATCCCCTCCCACACCACCCGGCATGCGGGTCCGCACCGGGCGGTTCGAGCAGTTGAGGTCATGAGAGTCGAGGCACGCCGAGACGGTCGAAGTAGGCAATCGGCATCGCTCGGTTACCACCGTCGCCCTTTCAGGCATGAGGCGAGATCTCCCCAGGTAAGAACGCACTCCTTCGCTGCACAACCGCCGGATTTACGCCACTTCGCCTTGATCACAAGAGCTTCGCGGCTCTTTGCCCGCTCGCCCTGCTCGGCAGCGCCTTCTATCCGATTCTTGTCCATCGGCTCGCAGCTTACGCCCCACGCTTCCTCCCCACGCTCGGTCACCCTCACGCAGTTGCGCTTCGCTTCATTCGCTGTGATCAACTCATGGCGAGACTTTCACTCGCAGGAGTGCGCCCATGCTGGGCGCACAAAGAAAAAGCCCCGCAAGTCCGAGAACTTGCGGGGCTTTGTCACCGCTTTTGGCGGAGACGGAGGGATTCGAACCCTCGATCCAGGTTTTGGCCCAGATGCTCCCTTAGCAGGGGAGTGCCTTCGACCTCTCGGCCACGTCTCCCAAACTTTCGCTCGCACCAGGGAGGCAGTGCGACGAGAACGAGATAATATAGGGTTTCGAACCGCGCGTCAATTTCCGTGATGCATTTTCGTCAACGCATCACGAAAATTTCATCATGCCTGGTCGAGTTCGAATGCCTTGTGCAGCGCGCGGACGGCCAGTTCCATGTATTTCTCGTCGATCAGTACCGAAATCTTGATTTCGGACGTCGAGATCATCTGGATGTTGATGCCCTCTTCCGACAGCGTGCGGAACATCTTGCTCGCGACGCCCACGTGCGAACGCATGCCGACGCCGACGACCGACACCTTCGACACCTTCGGGTCGCCCTGCACCTGCTCGGCGTTCACATGGCCCTTCACCTGGTTGGTGAGGATGTCCATCGCCTTCTGGTAGTCGCCACGGCCGACCGTGAACGTGAAGTCGGTTTTGCCTTCGACGCTCTGGTTCTGGATGATCATGTCGACGTCGACGTTCGCATCGGCGACCGGGCCGAGGATCTGATACGCGATGCCCGGCTTGTCGGGCACGCCCATCACAGCAATGCGTGCTTCGTCGCGCTGGAACGCGATGCCGGAAATGACTGCCTTTTCCATGGTCTCGTCTTCTTCAAAAGTAATCAGGGTGCCCGAGCGCATTTCTTCGTCGAGCGCAATCAGCGGATCGGTCAGGCTCGACAGCACGCGCGTCTTCACCTGGTATTTGCCGGCGAATTCGACCGAGCGGATCTGCAGGACCTTCGAGCCGAGGCTGGCCATTTCCAGCATCTCCTCGAACGTCACGCGATCGAGGCGTCGCGCCTCTTCGACAACACGCGGATCGGTCGTGTAGACGCCGTCGACGTCCGTGTAGATCAGGCACTCTTCGGCATCCAGCGCAGCCGCGACCGCCACCGCCGACGTGTCCGAGCCGCCACGGCCCAGCGTCGTGATGTGGCCGTCCGGATCGACGCCCTGGAAGCCCGTGATGATCACGACCTTGCCGGCGTTCAGATCGGCCTTCACGCGCTCGTCGTCGATCGAGTGGATGCGCGCTTTCGTGAACGCGCTGTCGGTCTTGATCGGTACCTGCCAGCCGGCGTAGCTCACGGCCTCGACGCCGATTTCCTGCAGCGCGATCGACAGCAGGCCGACGCTGACCTGCTCGCCGGTCGACGCGATCATGTCGAGCTCACGCGGGCTCGGCTGGCTCGAAATCTCTTTCGCAAGACCGAGCAGACGGTTGGTTTCGCCGGACATCGCCGAAGGCACGACCACCATCTGGTGCCCGGCCTGATGCCATTTTGCGACGCGTTTCGCGACGTTCTTGATGCGCTCGACCGAGCCCATCGAAGTGCCGCCGTATTTGTGTACGATGAGTGCCATTGTCGTTCTGAACTGGAGGAGAGACCGCACGGGCGCGCTGGGCAGGCCGCGTTGCCGTTCGGTCACGCGGCTTGTGGCTGTGGACGGACGACGAGGGGGACGGCTGGGACGCAACACGCAAGCGTGACGGATTTTGCCCGGAAGGCCGATCAGGCCGCGCAAACCGGGTACGTCACGCGGGAAACCTGCACAAATCGCTCAAAAATCGAGCCGAGCAAACGTCCGAGCGTACCCGATAGAAGCCCGCTTGACAAGCCGCTCGCCGTGTCCACGGCCGTTCCGGCGCTGTTTACCAAATGGTGAAAATGGGCGCGCCATCACGCCGCCGGAAGCCCGCCCGCCGTTACGCAATCAGCAGGTCGGGACGCCATTCGATCCGGCGCCATGCGCCGCCGGACGGCCCGTTGTCGAACAACTCGCCATCGCGGTTCACGCCAAGCCGCGGCACGTAGATCAGCCGGTCGCCCGCGAACAGCAGCGGCACGTCGCGCTGCCATGCCGGCACGCCGCGCTCCTGGAACAGGTTCTTCAGCGTCCGGCCCGGGCCGCCCGGCGACGTGCGCATCCGCTCGCCGCCCGCCCGGGCGCGCGCGGCGAGCGGCGCGGCGCGCAGCAGCGCCTCCGGCACCGCGCCGGCGCTTCCCGCGTCGGCCGGCGCGAACACGAACGTGCCGCGCCATCCCGGCAGGTGCCAGACTTCCTGCCCGTCCCACGCGAGCGCCGATTCCGGGTGCGGCGTGCCGGTGCCGTCGTCGGCCGGTTCGGCGCTGTCGCCCGCTTCCCAGTAGACGACGTCGCGATAGAGCCGCAGGCACTGCCCCGCGTGATCGACGCGCAGCGCATGCGCGTCGTGCGCGGTGCGCAACTGCCGCATCATGTTGGCGAGCCGGGCGGCGGACGCACCCGGCAAACCGAGCCGGCGCATCCAGAAGCGCAGCAGGTTCGCGCCGCGCGTGTCGTCGAACGCGACCAGCGACTCGCGCGACAGCGCCCGCCCGTCATCGCGCGCGGCGACGGCGAAATCCAGTTCGGCCAGATCGTCGAGCAGCCGCTGCGCGGCGGCCGCATGCTGGGCCGCGCGACCGAGCGCGTCGCGAAAGCCCGGGAAATGCACGGCCAGTGCCGGCAGCACATCGATGCGCAGCGCATTGCGCGCGTAGCGCGTGTCGCTGTTCGATTCGTCGTCGATCCATTCGAGTTCGTGCTGCGTCGCATAGCGCTCGAGTTGCGCGCGCAACAATCGCAGCAATGGGCGCACGCGCTCGACGCTCGCGCCGTCGGGACGGTAGCGCGGCGCCATGGCGGCGAGCCCCGCGATCCCTGCGCCGCGCAGCAATTGCAGCAGCACCGTCTCGGCCTGGTCGTCCGCATGCTGCGCGAGCCACAGCGCGGCCGCGCCATGGCGTTCGCACATCGCGTCGAGCGCGGCATAACGACGCTCGCGCGCGGTCGCCTCGATACCGAGGCCGCTGTCGCGCGGCACGTCGACGCGCATCGATTCGAATTCGACGCCGAGCCGCGCCGCTGCCGCCTCGGCATGCGCGACCCACGCGTCGGCGTTCGCGCTCAGGCCGTGATGCACGTGCAGCGCGACGCAGCGCGACGCGCCCGCGACACGCACGGCCGCGTCGAGCAGCACCGTCGAATCGAGGCCGCCGCTGTAGGCGATCGCGATGCGTGCATCGGACGGCATGCCGGAAAGCGCAACGCCGACCGCGTCGAGTACGACGCGGTCGGCGGAGAATTCGGTCGGTGGGATCACGAGAGGGACGCGCACGCAGCGGCGCGCGTATCGAGCACGCAGCCGGTCATGCGCCCGGCGTGGTTTCCTTGAACTTGCCGTAGGCCATCAGGCGCTCGAAGCGGCGCTCGCGCAGCGCATCGATGCTCATGCCCTGGAACTGGCGCAACGAATCGGCGAGCGCGCGGCGCAGCAGCGCAGCCATGCCCTTCGGATCGCGATGCGCGCCGCCAAGCGGCTCGTTGATGATCTTGTCGATCAGGCCGAGCGCCTTCAGGCGGTGCGCGGTCAGGCCCAGCGCTTCCGCGGCTTCCGGCGCCTTCGCGGCGCTCTTCCACAGGATCGACGCGCAGCCTTCCGGTGAGATCACCGAGTAGGTCGAGAACTGCAGCATCATCACGGTGTCGGCCACGGCGATCGCGAGCGCGCCGCCCGAACCGCCCTCGCCGATCACCGTCGTGATGATCGGCGTCTTCAGCTCGGCCATCACGTACAGGTTGCGGCCGATCGCTTCCGACTGGCCGCGCTCTTCCGCGCCGATGCCCGGATACGCGCCCGGCGTGTCGACGAACGTGAAGATCGGCAGCCCGAACTTCTCGGCGAGACGCATCAGGCGTTCGGCCTTGCGATAGCCTTCCGGACGCGGCATCCCGAAGTTGCGCGCGGCGCGCTCCTTCGTGTCGCGGCCCTTCTGGTGACCGATCACCATGCACGGATGGCCTCCGAAGCGCGCGAGACCGCCGACGATCGACAGATCGTCCGCGAATGCGCGGTCGCCGTGCAGCTCGTGAAAATCGGTAAACAGTTCCGCAACGTAATCGAGCGTGTACGGACGCTGCGGGTGCCGCGCGATCTGCGAAACCTGCCACGGCGACAGGTTCGCGTAGAGGTCCTTCGTCAGTTGCTGGCTTTTCTTCGACAGCCGCTCGATTTCTTCCGAAATATCGACAGCCGAGTCATCCTGCACGAATCGCAGTTCTTCGATCTTGGCCTCGAGTTCGGCGATCGGCTGTTCGAAATCCAGAAACGTGGTCTTCATGTGTTCGAATCCTTGGGTCTTGCGGCAGCGCGTATTCTACCCGCGCGGGCGACGCTCAAAACCGGTTCTCAACTATTGATGTTTAAAACCCGATAGCTAACAGTCAGGCGTCGGTGTCGGGTGCATCGAGGCTGCGCCACATGTACCAGGTCGCCACGGTGCGCCACGGCTCCCAGTTGGCCGCGACCTCACGCGCCTCGCTACGCGTGACGGGTTCCCCGCTGAAGTAATTGACGCTGATCGCGCGGATCAGGCCCGGGTCGTCGAGCGGCAGCACATCCGGCCGCGACAGGTTGAAGATCAGGAACATCTCGGCCGTCCAGCGGCTGATGCCGCGGATCTGCGTGAGTTCCGCGATCACGTCCTCGTCGTCCATCGACGTCCATTTGTCGACGTGCAGCGCGCCCGACACGAAATGCTGCGCGAGATCGAGGATGTATTCGGTCTTGCGCTTCGACAACCCGCAAGCGATCAGCTTGTCCGCGCCGAGCCGGATCACCGGCTGCGGGGCGAGTTTCGGACAGGCGTCCTCGATATGCGCCCACAGCGACTGCGCGGACGGCACCGAAATCTGCTGGCCGACGACCGAGCGCGCGAGCGTGACGAACGGGTCGCCGCGCTTTACGAGATGCGCGGGACCGAACTTCGGGATCAGTTTCTTCAGGATCCGGTCGCGCTTGACGAGGTCGGCGCATGCCTTGTCCCAGTATGCAGGACGCACGACAACCTCCTCGCCGTCCGCTTCGGACACACGCGTCTTGCGGGCCGCGTCGGCGGCCGGCAGCACAGCCGCCGGCTGCGCATGACCGTTGAGCGCGCCGTTCGGCGCGGCGCGCGTCGCGTCCGCCTTCGACGGCACGCGCTTGGCTGCCGGACGCGCGGCGACCGGGGTCGCGCGCCTGACCGGCGCTTTTCTGGCCGTTGCCATCCTGCCTCCTACCTGACGGATCGGTCAGTGGAACGCACCGCGCTCATACGCGACGCCATTCGGTCGATCCGCCCGGTTTGTCTTCAAGTGCGATGCCGGCCTCGAGCAGTTCTGCCCGAATCCGGTCCGCTTCGGCATAGTCCTTCGCCTGCTTCGCCGCGACGCGCGCGGCGATCTTCGCTTCGATCTCGTCGGCGGCGAGCGCGCCCGCCTGCGCGGCGCCGGACGCCTGCTGCAGGAACGCGCGCGGTTCGCGGCCCAGCAGGCCGAGCAGGCCTGCCAGTTGTTTCAGTTGCCGCGCGAGCGCCGCGTCGCGCGTGCGATTCACCTCGCCCGCCAGCTCGAACAGCGTTGCCACCGCGACGGGCGTGTTGAAGTCGTCGTTCATCGCGGCCGCGAAACGCTGCGCATGCGGCTCGTTCCAGTCGAGCGCGAGCGTGTCGGCCTCGACATCCTTCAGTGCGGTATAGAGACGCGTGAGCGACGCGCGCGCATCGTCGAGATGCACGTCGCTGTAGTTCAGCGGCGACCGGTAGTGCGTGCGCACGATGAAGAAGCGCACGACTTCGGCGTCGTACCGCTCGAGCACTTCGCGGATCGTGAAGAAGTTGCCGAGCGATTTCGACATCTTCTCGTTGTCGACCTGCACGAAGCCGTTGTGCATCCAGTAGTTGACGAACGTCTGGCCGGTTGCGCCTTCGCTCTGCGCGATCTCGTTCTCGTGGTGCGGGAATTGCAGATCCTGCCCGCCGCCATGGATGTCGAAATGATCGCCAAGCAGCGTGCAGCCCATCGCCGAGCACTCGATGTGCCAGCCCGGGCGGCCCATCCCGTACTTCGACGCCCACGACGCGCCTTCCGGATCTTCCGGCTTCGCGCGCTTCCACAGCACGAAATCGAGCGGATCTTCCTTCGCGTCGTTCGCGGCGACGCGCTCGCCTGCGCGAAGATCGTCGAGCGACTTGCCCGACAGCTTCCCGTAGTTCGCGAACTTGCGCACCGAGTAATTGACGTCGCCGTCGGTCGCCTGGTATGCGTAACCGTTCGTCTCGAGCGTCTCGATCATGCCGAGCATCTGCGGAATGAATTGCGTCGCACGCGGCTCGATGTCGGGCCGCTGGATGCCGAGCGCGCCTTCATCCTCGTGCATCGCGCCGATGAACCGGTCGGTCAGCGACTTGATCGTCTCGCCGTTCTCGACCGCGCGGCGGATGATCTTGTCGTCGATGTCGGTAATGTTGCGCACATACGTGACCCGGTAGCCGATCGCACGCAGCCAGCGCTGGACGAGGTCGAACACGACCAGCATGCGCGCGTGGCCCACGTGACAATAGTCGTAGACGGTGATTCCGCATACGTACATCCGCACTTCGCCGGGCTGGCGCGGCACGAAAACTTGCTTGTCACGCGCGAGCGTGTTGTAGATGCGCAGTGATTCCATAGAGATGAACCGTGAGCCGAAGGAAACCGCCCTGGCGAAGCTCGCCCAGCATGCGAAGCGGACGGACCATCTGCTGCGGCGCCAGGCCGAGCGTCCTCGCTATCACATGGGGCGGTCAGGCTGCAAGCACAGCGGTGACGGCCACGAGAGGCTAAGAAAGACTGCCTGCGGCTCGCCGGAACGCGCAGACGTTTTGTTAGAATGGCTCGGAGTATAACATTCCGATTTACGCCTATGAAACCTCATCGCGGCCGCGCGCCGAGCGCTGCGACCCTCGTTGCGACCACCGTCATGGGCGTCGCGCTGACGCTGTTCGCGGCCCCCGCGGCGCATGCGCAGAAAGCCCCGGCCACCGCCGACGGCACCCCCGAAATCGACGCGTCGATCGCCGGCAAGCAGTGGAAGCAGGCGCTCGCGCAGCTCGACGCGCGCATCGCGTCGAACCCGCGCGACGTGCAGGCGCAGTTCAAGCGCGGCACCGTGCTGGCCCGCCTGAACCGCGACGACGATGCGATCCAGCAGTTCGTCGCGATCACGCAGGCGTACCCCGAACTGCCCGAGCCGTACAACAACCTCGCGGCGCTCTACGCGAAGCATGGCCGCTACGACGAAGCGCGCACCGCGCTCGTCACGGCGACGCAATCGAACCCGAGCTACTCGCTCGCGTACGAGAACCTCGGCGACCTGTACCTGCGCCTCGCGGCCGAATCGTACAAGCGTGCGCAATCGCTCGGCCGCACGAGCGGCGCGACCGCACAGCGCCTCGCCGACCTGCAGAAGATCGTGTCGCCGCCGAAGGTCGCACCGAATGCCCGCGCGGTCGCGCCGTCCACGCGCGACTACTCCGACCGCGCAGCCGCGAACGTGAGCACCACCACGCTGCCGATGTCGCCGACGTTCCAGTTCAGCGGTCCGTCGGGCGCACTGGCGGCACCGTATGTCGCGCCGCCGTCGCAATAAGCGGCGCGGCCCCCTTTCCCTCCCAACCTGAGGATCGCAATGAAACGTCTGTTGCTGGCGCTTGGCGGCGCCGCCCTTCTCGCGACCGCGACCGCGCCCGCTTTCGCGCAAACGGCCACCGCGCACCCGGTCGTGCAGCTCAAGACCTCGCAGGGCGACATCCGTGTCGAGCTCTACCCGGAGAAGGCGCCGAAGTCGGTCGCCAACTTCCTCGATTACGTGAAGGCCGGCCAGTACAACGGCACGATCTTCCATCGCGTGATCAAGGGCTTCATGATCCAAGGCGGCGGCTACAAGACCAGCTTCGAAGAGAAGCCGACCCGCGCGCCGATTCCGCTGGAGAGCCGCAATGGTCTGAAGAACCTGACGGGCACGATCGCGATGGCACGCACGAGCGATCCGAACTCGGCCACCGCGCAGTTCTTCATCAACACGGTCGACAACAGCGGCCTCGACTACCCGAACCCGGACGGCAACGGCTATGCGGTGTTCGGCAAGGTCGTGTCGGGCCTCGACGTCGTGAAGAAGATCGAAGGCGTGGCGACGACCTCGCGCGGCCCGATGCAGGACGTGCCCGCGCAACCGGTCGTGATCGAATCGGCCAGCATCGTCTCGAAGTAAGAACCTGCCGGCACGTCCGGCGACTCACGCGGCCGCGTCGCACGACCGGCCGCGTGCCATTTAAACCGCCTCATCGAAGGAATTCATCATGGTTGAACTGCATACGAACCACGGCGTGATCAAGCTCGAGCTCGACGCCGCGAAGGCACCGAAGACGGTCGAGAACTTCCTGAACTACGTGAAGAAGGGCCACTACGACGGCACCGTGTTCCATCGCGTGATCAACGGCTTCATGATCCAGGGCGGCGGCTTCGAGCCGGGCCTGAAGCAGAAGCCGACCGACGCGCCGATCGACAACGAAGCGAACAACGGCCTGAAGAACGACAACTACACGGTCGCGATGGCGCGCACGAACGATCCCCACTCGGCGACCGCCCAGTTCTTCATCAACGTGAACGACAACGACTTCCTGAACCACTCGTCGCCGACGCCGCAAGGCTGGGGCTACGCGGTGTTCGGCAAGGTCGTCGAAGGCCAGGACGTGGTCGACAAGATCAAGGGCGTCAAGACGGGCAACGCCGGTTTCCACCAGGACGTGCCGACCGACGACGTCGTGATCGAGAAGGCCGTCGTGGTCTGACGCACGGTAACGGAGGCACTTCGATGTTGCAGGAGAGTCCGCCGCGAAGCGTCTCCGCGGGCGTGCCGGGCGAGCGCGAATACGCGCAAGCCGCACGCCCGTTCCTGTTGCTCTCCGATCTGCATCTGAGCGAGGCGATTCCGAAGACGGTCGCCGCGTTCGAGCATTTCGTGAAATACACCGCCGACAGCGCCGACTCGGTGTTCATCCTCGGCGATCTTTTCGAATACTGGATCGGCGACGACATCCTCGACGACGATCCGTTCGCGGCGCGCATGGCCGCGCTGATGCACACGTTCTCGGAACGCGGGATCGCGCTCTACGTGATGCACGGCAACCGCGATTTCCTGCTCGGCCGGCGCTTCATGAAAGCAGCCGGCGCGATGTTGCTGCCCGACCCGTCGCTGATCATGGCGTTCGGCCAGCGCATCGTGCTCGCGCACGGCGACGCGCAATGCACGGCCGACCGCGGCTACCAGGTGTTCCGCCGCTTCGCACGCAACCGCGTCGCGCAATGGCTGTTTCTCGCGTGGCCGTTGCGCTGGCGCCGCGCGCTCGCGCAACGCATGCGCTCGAACAGCGAAGCGGGCCGGATGCGCCCTGCTTCGGCGATCTACGATGTCACGCGTGAAGGCGTGGCCGCGCTGTTCCGGAAAAGCCGCGCAACCGTGATCATTCACGGCCACACGCACCGCCCCGCGAGCCACGCCGAACCGGGCGGCATCCGCTGGGTGCTGCCCGACTGGGATCTCGACCATGGTGCGCCGCGCGGCGGCTACCTGCGCATCGACGCGGAAGGCATCCACGCGATGCCGCTCGACTGACGCCGCCGCTGCCGTCTCACCGTCTCACCGACTGGCAGCCGTCGGCGTGCATCGCATTACGACTGACGCTCGACCGCGTTTCCTTCCAGCACCGCCGACAGCCTGCGCAGGTCGAGGCGCGCCGCATCGGCGCCCTGCAGCGCTTCCAGATGCGTGCCGAGCCGCTCGAGCGCCGCGACGATCTCATCGACGCGGCGGCTTTCCTTCGCCGCGTGATCGATCAGCCCGTGAATCGCGAGCGACATCGGATCGTCGGCGTTCGGCGTGATCCCGTATGCGCAGAACGCCGCGCGTTCCGGCTGCGGCTTCGGCTGCGCCGGCATCACGATGCGCGCCGGATTGCCGACCGCCGTGCCGCCCGCCGGCACCGGCTTCACGACGACCGCGTTCGAACCGATCTTCGCGCCCGCGCCGACCGTGAAACCGCCCAGCACCTTCGCGCCCGCGCCGACGATCACGCCGGCCTCGAGCGTCGGGTGGCGCTTCGCGCCGCGCGTGAGCGACGTGCCGCCCAGCGTCACGCCCTGATAGATCGTGCAGTCGTCGCCGATGATCGCCGTCTCGCCGATCACGACACCCATGCCGTGATCGATGAACACGCGCCGGCCGATCGTCGCACCGGGGTGGATCTCGATACCCGTCAGAAACCGCCCGGCCTGCGACGCGAAACGTGCAAGCCAATAGCGCTTTGCGCGCCAGCAGGCATGCGCGAAACGGTGCAGCACGAGCGCATGCAGCCCCGGATAACAGGTCAGCACTTCCCAGGCACTGCGAGCGGCGGGATCCCGCTCGCGAATCGTTGCAACGTCTTCGCGCAGTCTCGTGAACATGATCTGATCGGGGAAAAGGCCGGCGCGCACCGCCGGCAATGACCGGCCGTTATCGCGCCGGGTAATTTGCTTATGACGTCCGGCGATTGTAGGGCCAGTCGCACACGGCCGCACGAGGTCGCGCGTTCACCCCGCCGCCGGCGCGGGTATTCGGGCGGGAGGCTCGCTGTCGCGGTGTTCGCGGGAGGTTCGGCCGGTCGGAAACGCTCGGGGCCCGGCGCTCCCGAAGGCCGACAAAACGCCTGCCCGGCCGTGACGCCACACCTGAACGCCAGGTTGCCGGTGCGCCGGCCGCTTACGCGTCGCCGTCGGGCTTGCCCGATTTCAGCAGGATGTGCTTCGCGACGCCGCGCAGGATGTTGACCTCCTCGCGCTCGAGGCCCGTGCGTGCGAACAGGCGCCGCAGCCGCGGCATCAGTTTCTTCGGATTGCGCGGGTCGAGGAAATCGAGCGCGATCAGCGCGTTCTCGAGGTGCACGTACATCCGCTCGATCTCGTCGCTCTGCGCGAGCGTGCCGGCCTCGGCCGGCGGTTGCGGCGAAGGCTCGCTCGCTTGCTCGAGAAACGCGACGCGCAGCTCGTACGCGAGCACCTGCACGGCCTGTGCGAGGTTCAGCGAGCTGTATGCAGGGTTCGCCGGGATGTGTGCAAGCGCGCTGCACTGCTCGACATGCTCGTTCGCGAGGCCCGTGCGCTCGTTGCCGAACACGAGCGCGATGTCGCCCGCGCCGACCTGCGCGCACGCCTGCGCGGCGGCCGCGCGCGGCGCAAGGCGCGGCGGCCCGTATTCGCGTGTGCGCGCGGTCAGCGCGATCGACCAGTGGACGCCGGACAGCGCGTCGCCAAGCGTCGGCACGACATGCGCGGACGCGAGGACGTCGTCCGCGCCGCTGGCCATCGCGATCGCCTCGGGGTCGCTCTGCACGTGCGGCACGCGCGGCGCAACCAGCACGAGACGCGAGAAGCCCATCGTCTTCAGCGCGCGGGCGGCCGCCCCGACATTGCCGGGATGGCTCGGCTCGACGAGCACGAAACGGGTGGACGTGAAGCCGCCGGACGGCGGCCGGGACGTGTCCGCGCCCGACTCGGACGGCGCGGCGGTGTTCTGCGGGGTTTCCACTACGATACGACTCGGTTCATCAGAATGGCCGTATGGTAGCGCTATCGCTCCGGCAAACCCACTCGTCCGGACGGCCAGCGGGGGTTTCCCCGCATTCCGGTCGCCTGAAACCGCCAAAAATCGGGTAAAATCATGCCTTTACGCGTCGCGCTCCGTGCGACGCGGGTCGTACCCCGCTCTTTGTCAATTCGCGTCTCACCTCGCCCGGCACGCTTGCGCCGTCCCGGGCGGTTGTTCCACTTCGTGGCGGCCCGTGCCGCCGGCTACAGGATCCAGGCTCATGCATCCCATGCTCAACATTGCTGTCAAGGCTGCGCGCCGCGCCGGACAGATCATCAATCGCGCGTCCCTCGATCTCGACCTGATCGAGATCCGCAGGAAGCAGCAGAACGACTTCGTCACCGAAGTGGACAAGGCCGCCGAAGAGGCGATCATCGAGACGCTGAAGACCGCCTACCCCGACCACGCGATCCTCGCGGAAGAATCGGGCGAATCGGAGAACGAATCCGAATTCAAGTGGATCATCGATCCGCTCGACGGTACGACCAACTTCATCCACGGCTTCCCGTACTACTGCGTATCGATCGCGCTCGAGCACAAGGGCGTCGTCACGCAGGCCGTCGTCTACGATCCGAACAAGAACGACCTGTTCACGGCCACGCGTGGCCGCGGCGCGTACCTGAACGATCGCCGCATCCGCGTCGGCCGCCGCGACCGCCTGTCCGACGCACTGGTCGGCACGGGTTTCCCGTTCCGCGAGAAGGACGGCCTCGACGCGTATGCGCGCCTCTTCACCGAAATGACGCAGGCGTGCACGGGCCTGCGCCGCCCGGGCGCGGCGGCACTCGACCTCGCGAACGTCGCGGCCGGCCGCCTCGACGCGTTCTTCGAACAAGGCATCAACGTGTGGGACATGGCGGCGGGCAGCCTGCTGATCACCGAGGCCGGCGGCCTCGTCGGCAACTACACGGGCGATGCCGATTTCCTGCATCGCCATGAGATCGTCGCCGCGAACCCGAAGATCTACGCGCAGATGATCCCGATCCTGAACCGCTACACCCGCGTGCATCCGGCGGCCGAATAAGCCCCGGCCGCGCCCGCCGGTGCGGTGCGCTTCGACGGCCCGGGCCCGCTTCACGCGGCACGGGCCGTCGGTAAAGCGATGCCGAGTGCGTCGCTACCGCCTTCTCGCTCTGGCGGCCGCATTTTTGCGTAGCATTTATATCGATGTGCTATGTTGGCCGGCATGAACGACAAGGGCGCTACGCCCGCCTGGCGTGGCTTTCGACAAACCACTCGCCAGCACCGTGATGATGGAGCGACTTTCGCCTTCCAATGGTTCGGGGACGGAAAAATCTTCCCCGCGCTTCACGCTCCCGTCCTGAAGTTGCCCGAGTTGTCCGGCCTGGTCAGTGTGCAGCCCGTCGTACCGCGTTTTCCAGCGATGAATGATTTGCATCCGGGATGTCCGCGTGGCGAACAACGCCCCCACCCGCATGCCTGCCCCGCCTGTTTCAACACCGCCACGACGTCGTGGCGACAGCATCCGAGTACCCATGTTACGGCTAAGCGAAATTAAACTCCCCCTCGACCATCCCGAAAGCGCTCTCGAAGCCGCGATTCGCGCGCGCCTCGAGGAGCTTGGCGTGGCGGCAGACGGGCTCGTCCGATATACCGTGTTCCGCCGTGCGCACGATGCACGCAAGCGCTCCGACATCAAGCTGACGTATATCGTCGACGTCGAAGTCAAGGACGAAGCGGCCGCGCTCGAGCGACTCGCCGGCAAGCCGCATTGCGGCGTCACGCCCGACATGGCGTACCGCTTTGTCGCGAAGGCCCCCGAGCACACCGCTTTCCTGCGCCCGGTCGTCATCGGCATGGGGCCGTGCGGCCTGTTTGCAGGACTGATCCTCGCGCAGATGGGATTCCGCCCCATCATCCTCGAGCGTGGCAAGGCCGTGCGCGAGCGCACCAAGGACACCTTCGGCCTGTGGCGCAAGAGCGTACTCAATCCCGAATCCAACGTGCAGTTCGGCGAAGGCGGGGCCGGCACGTTTTCCGACGGCAAGCTGTACAGCCAGATCAAGGATCCCAACCACTATGGCCGCAAGGTGCTCGACGAATTCGTCAAGGCGGGCGCACCGGAAGACATCCTGTATCTGAGCCGGCCGCACATCGGCACGTTCCGCCTCGTCAGCATGGTAGAAAAAATGCGCGCTTCCATCCACGAACTGGGTGGTGAAGTGCGCTTCGAAACCCGGGTCGACGACATCGAAATCGATCAAGGCAAGGTGCGCTCGCTCAAGCTCTCGAACGGGGAAACACTCCGGTGCGACCACGTGGTGCTGGCCGTGGGCCACAGCGCGCGCGACACCTTCCAGATGCTGCACGATCGCGGTGTGTATATCGAAGCCAAGCCGTTTTCGCTGGGTTTTCGCATCGAGCATCCGCAGGGGCTGATCGATCGCAGCCGCTTCGGCAAGTTTGCGGGCCACAAGCAGCTCGGCGCGGCCGACTACAAGGTGGTCCACCACTGCAGCAACGGGCGGGCGGTCTACAGCTTCTGCATGTGCCCTGGCGGCACGGTGGTTGCGGCGACCTCCGAGCCGGGCCGTGTGGTCACCAATGGCATGAGCCAGTATTCCCGGGCCGAGCGCAACGCGAATGCGGGCATCGTCGTCGGCATCACGCCGGAGGACTATCCCGGCGGTCCGCTGGCGGGCATCGCGTTCCAGCGCAAATGGGAAGAGCGCGCATTCGAACTCGGCGGCGGCGATTACCACGCGCCGGGCCAACTGGTCGGGGATTTCATCGCAGGCCGGCCGTCGACGTCGCTTGGCTCCGTGGAGCCGTCGTACAAGCCCGGCGTGCGCCCGACCGATCTCAGCACCGCGCTCCCGGACTATGTGATCGAAGCGATCCGCGAAGCATTGCCCCAGATCGACAAGAAGATCGCGGGCTTCGCGATGCACGACGCCGTGCTCACCGGCGTGGAGACGCGCACTTCGTCGCCGATCCGGATTCGACGCAAAGACGATTACCAAAGCATGAACGTCGAAGGCCTGTATCCGGCCGGAGAAGGCGCGGGGTATGCGGGCGGCATCTATTCGGCGGCCATCGACGGCATCGAAGTCGCGCAAGCGGTGGCACTCAGTCTGACGTCGACGCTCGCGTCCTGAGGTGCCGGGCAAGATCGGCGCGCGAAGCGCCGTGAGCCGGGTGACGCCGACTTTCGCGGGCCCGCCCGAGTGCGGGGTCGATTCGTCGGACAGCGCCGGCAGCAGCCGGTCGTGGTCGCCGGCACCTGGCCGAACGGCGAACTTCGCACTTGCACGTCGGGGCCGCTGGTAAACTCGGGCGACCAAAGCAACAAACCTGATGCCTGACCTATGACCACGTTGTCGCCCGAAGCCTTTGCAGGCCACACCCCGATGATGCAGCAGTACCTGCGCATCAAGGCCGACCATCCCGACACGCTCGTGTTCTACCGGATGGGCGACTTCTACGAGCTGTTTTTCGAAGATGCCGAAAAGGCCGCGCGCCTGCTCGACCTGACCCTCACGCAGCGCGGCGCGTCGGCCGGCACGCCGATCAAGATGGCCGGCGTGCCGCATCACGCGGTCGAGCAGTATCTTGCGAAGCTCGTGAAGATGGGCGAATCGGTCGCGATCTGCGAGCAGATCGGCGATCCGGCCACGTCGAAAGGCCCCGTCGAGCGCAAGGTCGTGCGCGTCGTCACGCCCGGCACGCTGACCGATGCCGCACTGCTGTCCGACAAGAACGACGTCTACCTGCTCGCGATGTGCACGGGCCACAACAAGCGCGGCGTCGCGGTCAACATCGGCCTCGCGTGGCTGAACCTCGCAAGCGGTGCGCTGCGGCTCGCCGAAATCGAACCCGAGCAGCTCGGCGCCGCGCTCGAGCGCATCCGGCCGGCAGAAATCCTGACGGCGGACGGCGCAACCGACGCCGTGCCGGCAGGCACGGGCGCAACCAAGCGCGTGCCGGCGTGGCACTTCGACATCGCGTCGGGCACGCAGCGCCTGTGCGACCAACTCGATGTCGCGAGCCTCGACGGTTTCGGTGCGCACTCACTGACGAGCGCCTGCGGCGCCGCGGGCGCACTGCTGCTCTATGCAGCGGCCACGCAAGGCCAGCAGCTGCGGCACGTGCGCAGCCTGAAGGTCGAGAACGAAACCGAATACATCGGGCTCGATCCGGCCACGCGCCGCAACCTCGAACTGACCGAGACGCTGCGCGGCACCGAGTCGCCGACGCTGTATTCGCTGCTCGACACCTGCTGCACGACGATGGGCAGCCGCCTGCTGCGTCACTGGCTGCATCACCCGCCGCGCGCGTCGGTCGCCGCGCAGTCGCGCCAGCAGGCGATCGGCGCGCTGCTCGAGGCACCGGCAAACGCCAGCCTCGATGCGCTGCGCAGCGCGCTGCGCCAGATCGCCGACGTCGAACGGATCACCGGGCGTCTCGCGCTGCTGTCCGCACGCCCGCGCGACCTGTCGAGCCTGCGCGATACGTTCGCCGCGCTGCCGGCGCTGCGCGAGCGCATCAGCACGATCGTCGCGAATGCGGACGCGCTCACCCGTGTCGACGCGGCGCTCGCGCCGCCCGCCGAATGCCTCGACCTGCTGACGAGCGCGATTGCGCCCGAGCCGGCCGCCATGGTGCGCGACGGCGGCGTGATCGCGCGCGGCTACGACGCCGAGCTCGACGAGCTGCGCGACATCTCGGAGAACTGCGGGCAGTTCCTGATCGATCTCGAAGCGCGCGAACGCACGCGCACCGGCATCGCGAACCTGCGCGTCGAATACAACAAGGTGCACGGCTTCTACATCGAGGTCACGCGCGGCCAGACCGACAAGGTGCCCGACGACTACCGCCGCCGCCAGACGCTGAAGAACGCCGAGCGCTACATCACGCCCGAACTGAAGACCTTCGAGGACAAGGCACTGTCCGCGCAGGAACGCGCGCTGGCGCGCGAGCGCGCGCTGTACGACGCGGTGCTGCAGGCGCTGCTGCCGTTCATCCCCGAATGCCAGCGCGTCGCGTCGGCACTCGCCGAGCTCGACCTGCTCGCCGCATTCGCAGAACGCGCACGCGCGCTCGACTGGGTCGCGCCGACCTTCACCGACGAGATCGGCATCGAAATCGAACAAGGCCGCCACCCGGTCGTCGAAGCACAGGTCGAGCAGTTCATCGCGAACGACTGCCGGTTCGGCACCGAACGCAAGCTGCTGCTGATCACCGGTCCGAACATGGGCGGTAAGTCGACGTTCATGCGGCAGACCGCACTGATCGCGCTGATGGCTTACGTCGGCAGCTACGTGCCGGCGAAGTCCGCATGCTTCGGTCCGATCGACCGGATCTTCACGCGCATCGGCGCGGCCGACGATCTCGCGGGCGGCCGTTCGACGTTCATGGTCGAGATGACCGAGGCCGCGGCGATCCTCAACGACGCGACCCCGCAAAGCCTCGTGCTGATGGACGAGATCGGCCGCGGCACGTCGACGTTCGACGGCCTCGCACTCGCGTGGGCCATCGCGCGCCACCTGCTTGCGCACAACGCCTGCTACACGCTGTTCGCGACGCACTACTTCGAGCTGACGCAACTGCCGGCCGAATTCCCGCAAGCAGCCAACGTGCATCTGTCGGCCGTCGAGCACGGCCATGGCATCGTGTTCCTGCACGCGGTCAACGAAGGCCCGGCGAACCAGAGTTACGGCCTGCAGGTCGCGCAGCTCGCGGGCGTCCCGGCGCCCGTGATCCGCGCCGCGCGCAAGCACCTCGCCTATCTCGAACAGCAGTCGGCGGTACAACACACGCCACAACTCGACCTGTTCAGCGCGCAGCCGGTGGTCGCCGACGATTTCGAATGCGCGGACACGCCGGCGCTGCCCGACACGCCGCATCCGGCGCTCGAGAAGCTGCGCGACATCGACCCTGACGATCTCAAGCCGCGCGAGGCGCTCGACCTGCTGTACGAACTGCGCACGCTGGTCCGGTCGCACGATGCCGACGGGCACGCGTAAGCGCATCCCGCGGCGCCTGCCGGCCCGCGCCGCCGCCACGCTCGCAGCGGCGGTGCTGGCGCTCGCGCAGGCCGGCGCGCTGGCAGCGCCGCCGAAGCGTGCCACCGCGCCCTACTCGTTCGCGGTCGTGTCGGGCGTCATCAACGTACCGGCGGACGAACCGGCGACCCAGCGGCTGCTCGATTCGATCGCGCGCGAGCGCAACCTCGCTTTCGTCGTCTATGCGGGCGATCTCAAGGGCTCGAAGGAAGCGTGCCGCGATGCACTGTATTCGCAGCGCGGCGCGATCCTGGACGCCGCACGCGTGCCGCTCGTATTCATCCCCGGCCACGACGACTGGGTAACGTGCAACACCGTGGCCGGCGGCAGCTACGATCCGGTCGAACGGCTCGACTTCCTGCGGCAGACGCTGCTCGCCGATTCGGCGCTGCCCGACCCGGGCGCGCTGCAGATCACGCGGGAAAGCGAGATCGCCCGGTTCCGGCCGTATCGCGAAAACGCACGCTGGATGCGCGACGACATTGTCTATGTCGCACTCAACGCACCGGCGCCGAACAACCACTTCCTGACGGCCGGCGGCCGCAACGGCGAATTCGAGGACCGCGTCATCGCGAACGGATTCTGGATCGATCACGCAGCCGAATACGCGAAGCGGCGCGAAGCGCGTGCGATGGTGGTAATTTTCGAAGGCGATCCGCAATTCGAACGCTATGAACGCTCGGAGCGGTTCGCGTGGCTGCGTTTCAACCGGCCGCGCGTGCGCGACGGCTTCCGCGAGTTGAAACGAACGCTGGTGAAGGCGGCGGCGACGTTCCGCGGCCCGATACTGGTGATGCACGCGAGCGGCGAACCGCTCGCGAACGGCTTTCTGATCGATCGACCGCTGCGGACCGACGACGGCGACCCGGTGGGAAACGTGACGCGCGTCGCGATCGGACCGCGCCATCCGGCGAATCAGTGGGTAAAGGTGAGCGTGTCGCCGGCACGGCAGACGATCTTCAACGTGAGCCTGCAGGAGGTACCGAAGAACCTGCCTGTGCCGCCCGCGCTGCCGCCCGTGCCGCACGACGAGGTTCCGCTGCCGCAGATGCCGGAAATCCCCGCGTTGCCGGTGCTGCCCGACTCGTCGGCGGTCGCGCCGCCGCTGCAGGGTGACGGCGCCGCACCCGGCGGCGCGTCGCGGCCGGCACCGCCCCCTGCATCGGGGCCGGCGCCCGGCCTGCCTGCGAGCTCAGTGCAGGGTGCGCCCTGACGGCGATTCGCCGTCTTCGTCTTCGTCCTCGTCGACGATCTCGAGCCCTTCCGCGCCATGCGCGTGCTCATGCTCGATTTCGTCTTCGGTTGCTTCGCGGACGTCCTTCACCGTGAGTGCGAAACGCAGCGCCATGCCTGCCAGCGGGTGATTGCCGTCGAGCACGACCTTGTCTTCGGCGACGTCGGTGACCGTATAGATCAGCGAATCGACGTCCTCGTCGCCGTCTTCCGGCGTGCCTTCGAACTGCATGCCCACTTCGAGCGGCTCGGGGAAACGATCGCGCGGCTCGATCTTCACGAGTTCGGGATCGTAGTCGCCGAACGCGTCCTGCGGCTCGAGCTGAATCTGCGCCTGGTAACCCGGCTCGTGCCCGTCGAGCTGTTCCTCGATCTTGGGGAACGTGCCATCATAGCCGCCGTGCAGATAGACCATCGGCTCGTCGCTTTCCTCGATCAGATTGCCCTGTGCATCCGACAGCTTGTAAGTGACCGACACGACGGTGTTTTTTGCGATTTTCATCCAATTCTCCCAAATACAAGTCTCATTATACGATGCGCAACCGGTCTCAAGCCGAACCGCGGGATGCCGCTGCCGCCCCGCTCGGCGCGCCGCCTTCCGATCTTCCCACACCGCTGCTCGGCGGTCTTACGCCGGCGCAATTCATGCGCGGCTACTGGCAAAAGAAGCCGCTCCTGATCCGCCAGGCAATCCCCGGCATTGCGTCGCCGGTCACGCGCGATGCGCTGTTCGAGCTCGCATCCGACTATGACGCGGAATCGCGACTGATCACCCATTTTCGTAACAAGTGGCAACTGGCGCACGGCCCGTTCGAGCCCGGCTCGCTGCCGGCCGTCACGCGCAAGTCCTGGACCCTGCTCGTGCAGGGGCTCGACCTGCATGTCGACGCGGCACGTGCGTTGCTCGACCGCTTCCGCTTCATCCCGGACGCGCGGCTGGACGACCTGATGATCTCGTATGCGACCGACGGCGGCGGCGTCGGCCCGCACTTCGATTCGTATGACGTATTCCTGCTGCAGGTCGAAGGCCGGCGCCGCTGGCGCGTCGGTGCGCAGAAAGACCTGTCGCTGCAGCCGGACGTACCGCTGAAGATCCTCGAAAACTTCGAGCCGAGCGACGAATGGGTGCTGGAGCCCGGCGACATGCTGTACCTGCCGCCGCACATCGCGCACGACGGCGTCGCAGAAGGCGAATGCATGACCTGCTCGATCGGCTTCCGGGCCCCGTCCGCGGGCGAACTGGGCGCCCAGTTCCTGTACTATCTCGCTGAACGCGGCGGCCTGCGCGACGGGAACGGCGACGACCTCTACCGCGATCCGAAGCAGCCGGCCGTCGACGTGCCCGCGCAACTGCCTCCGGCGATGGTCGAACGCGTCGCCGAGATCGTCGACGCAATCCGCTGGCGCAAGCGCGACGTCGCCGAATTCCTCGGCTGCTACCTGAGCGAGCCCAAACCGAACGTCGTATTCGACCCGCCCGCACGCCCGCTGACCGAAGCCGCGTTCGTCGCGCAAGCGTCACGCCGCGGCGTGTGTCTCGACAGAAGGGCCGCATTGATGTATAACGCGCGATCGTACTTCATTAATGGCGAGGAAGGACCGCTCGAGCAAGCCGGCGAATGGCTGCCCGAACTGGCCAATCAACGCCAGATGGAGGCGAAACGGTTTGTAACACTATCTCGGGTTCCCTCGATGACAGCCTTGTTGCACGAGTGGTATCGTGCGGGCTGGATACGGGTCGGAAGCCGGAATTAGTGTGAGTCGCCCCGTATGCCCGTACAGATCAAATTCTGTATGGGAAAGACAACGTATTGACCCCGCATTTGTCGACGGTCGATAGGAAAGTGCATATAATTTCCGCCCAAGCCGTAGGGAAGATTCACGCTCTAGAAGTGCGTCTCCACCAGCGGCCCAGGTCGGTGTTGGAGCACATTACCGGTATTGTTTCGCGCTGTTGCTTACCTTTAACCATAAAAGGACGTGATCATGAAGAAATCCCTCCTCGTAGCTTCCCTGTTGGCTGCTGTTGCACTGGCTGCTTGCAACAAGAGCGCTGATCAAGCTGCTTCGTCGGCTGCAAGCGACGCAGCTGCTGCTGCTTCGACGGCTGCTTCGGCAGTTGCTGGTGCTGCGAGCGACGCTTCGGCTGCTGCTTCGTCGGCAACGGCTGCTGCGAGCGACGCTGCTGCTGCAGTGGCGTCGGCTGCTTCGGCAGCGACGGCTGCTCCGGCTTCGGGCGCAAGCCAGTAAGCCTCAGCGTCAGCTGAAAAAAAACCGGCCCGAGGGCCGGTTTTTTTACGTCTGCGGATTCCGGATCGATCGCCCGTCAGCCCGCACCGGGCCGCCGCAGCGGCCCTGCCCCGCTCATCCGAGCATCAGCCAGTCGAATCCCGCGTCCTGCGTGGCCACGACCACCTCCTCCCCGCTCGTCCCCAGCACGCCGGCAAACGCCTGGCGCGCCAGTTCCGGCAGGTTGTTCTGCTGGCTCAGGTGCGCAGCGACCAGGTGCTTGAGGCGGCTGCGTTCGAGCGACGCGAGGATGTCCGCCGCCGCGTCGTTGCTCAGGTGGCCGTGGTTGCCGCCGATCCGCGCCTTCAGCGACTGCGGATAGCGGCTCGCGGCCAGCATCGCGGGGTCATGGTTGGATTCGAGCACCAGCGCGTCACAGCCGCTCAGGACGGCCGTGATGTGCGGCGTGGCCATCCCGACGTCCGTCAGCACGCCGAGCCGGCTGCAGCCGTCCATAAAGACGAACTGGAGCGGTTCGCGCGCATCGTGAGGAACCGTATAGGGCATGACGGCCAGATCGCGTATCGCGGCCGTCTCGTCGCCCCACAGCACGTGGAGATCGACATCGGCTTCGTCCGCGCCTACCGCGCGCGCGGTGCCCCAGCTCATATAGAGCGGTAGCGACGCGCGCCGGGCGAGCGTCAGCGCGCTGCCGACGTGGTCGCTGTGTTCATGGGTGATGAGGATCGCATCGAGATCATCGATGCCGAGATTCAGTCGGCCGAGCCGGCGCTCGACCTCCTTGGCGGAAAAGCCGCAGTCGAGCAGCACGCGGGTGGTCGTCGTGCCGCTCGAGGCCTCGACGACCAGCGCGTTGCCTTCGCTGCCGCTTCCGAGGCTGGCGAATCGCACGCGCTCAGTTCAGCTGCGCGTGCAGCAGCGAAATGATCCGCTGCGCGTCCGACGAGTTGTCGATCTGGCCGTTTGCGCCAACCACAGCGACCTGCGCGCCATTGCCTTGCGCACGCACGTTGACCAGGAATTCCCTGCCCGGCTTCGCCGCCGCCGGACCGCCGTAGAACAGCTTGCCGAACAGGCCGTCGCGCTTGAGCTCTTCCATCGAATTCGCATAGCGCACGGTGTACACGCCCTTCTCGCGGTCGCGATTGTCGACCGTGAAGTTGGTACGGTCGAGCGCGAGGCCCACGCGCAGCCACGCCCGGTCGAACGACTCGGCCAGTTGCAGCGTCGCCGCGCCGCTACTCGTGTCGCTGACCTGCGCCGGCGCCGTCGCGGGACGCGCATCGGTCAGCAGTTGCTTCGCCTGCGCGTCGGTCAGGCCAAACTTCTGCATCAGCTTCGACAGGAACACGGCTTCGAGCACCGGGTTGCGCGGACGCTCTTCCCAGCGCGATGACGTGCCGCCCTGCGGGCCGACCATCATTTCTTCCATCGCGCTGTGCGTGATCGAGATGTCGGTATTGCCGTCCGACGTGCGGTTCACGAGCGTACGGAAACGGTCGCGCGTGCCGGACGAGTACGCGAAATCGATGACCTTGCCGATCGTGCGGCGGAACCAGTCGTCGGGAATGTTCGCGCGGTTCTCGGCCCAGTCGGTGGCCATGATGCCCGTCGACGGCGCGTCGGTCTTCAGCGAGAAGCCGTTCTCCTGCCAGAACTCCTTCAGGATCGGCCACAGCTGCTCGGGCGTCCGGCCATCGACGACGAGCCAGCGGCGATCGCCGTCGCGCTCGATGTGCATGCCGAGCGGATCCTGCGCGCTCGGGATGCCGTCGGTCGCGTTGCCGGCCTGCGTCGTGGCCCGCGGCGGCAGCGTGCCGAGCCCCGCGTTGGTCGGCGGCGCGACGAACTGCTGGGTCGTCGGCACCGGCTTCAGGTCGCTCGGCACCGCGAGCGGCGGCGCCGAACCGGTGTTCTTGTAGTTGACCCGGTCGGGAGCCAGGTAGTCGTTCAGCGTATCGCAGCCAGCGAGCGCGCCCAGCGCCAGCGCCACCATCGACATCTGGATGGCGCGAGAGGAAAAGGCGAAACGTTTCATGAAATCCTTCGTCTTGCTTGAACGCTCGTCAGGAGCGGCGCCGGACGGAGCCGGCCGGTGCGGGTTGATCAGGGGTCGAGCCGGCGGCCGCAGGACGCGGCCGCCTCGGCATCAGGCGAGGACGCCGGCCTCGACGAGGGCCGAACGCACGGCATCGTGGCAGCGCTCGTCGAGCGCCGTGAGCGGCAGCCGGATGCCGCCCTGCATCTTGCCCATCGCCTGCAGCGCCCACTTCACCGGAATCGGGTTCGCCTCGATGAACAGGTTCTTGTGCAGCGACAGCAGCTTCATGTGCAGTTCGCGGGCCGTCTGCACGTCGCCGGCCAGCGCCGCGCGGCACAGCTCGCTCATCGCGCGCGGCGCGACGTTCGCCGTCACCGAGATGTTGCCGTGGCCGCCGAGCAGCATCAGCGCGATCGCGGTCGGATCGTCGCCGCTGTAGATCGCGAAATGCTTCGGCGCGGCCTTGATCAGGTGCGCGGCGCGATCGATGTTGCCGGTCGCTTCCTTCACGCCGATGATGCCTGGCACCTGCGCGAGACGCAGCATCGTCTCGTTCGCCATATCGGCGACCGTGCGGCCCGGCACGTTGTACAGGATCACCGGCAGGTCGACCGCTTCGGCGATCGTCCTGAAGTGACGGTACATGCCTTCCTGCGTCGGCTTGTTGTAGTACGGCACGACCTGCAGCGTCGCGTCCGCGCCGACCGATTTCGCGTGCTTCGTCAGCTCGATCGCCTCGGCGGTCGAGTTGCCGCCCGCGCCCGCGATGATCGGGATGCGTTTCGCCGCATGCTCGACCGCCGTGCGGATCATCAGGATGTGCTCTTCGACGTTGAGCGTTGCCGACTCGCCGCTCGTACCGACCACGACGAGCGCATCGGTGCCTTCCGCGATGTGCCAGTCGATCAGTTTGCGAAACGCCGGCAGGTCGAGACTGCCGTCTTCGAGCATCGGGGTGACGATCGCGGGGATGCTGCCGCGGATTTGAATGCCGTCTTGGGTGCCGTTAGCCATGAAACGCGATTGATTGTGTACCGGTAAACGTTGAGATTGTAGCGGATTAGCCGGGCAGTTCGTAACGTGGAATTCCCGCCCCCGCCTTCGGGGTCGCGCCCTCGCGCACTGCGCAGAGACGCTGGACGAACGCCTCGCGCGGCGCGGCGACGAAACCGTCCTCGTACGCGACCACCCGCAGGCGGCCGTGCACGGCGTCCAGCAGCTCGCCCGGGGCGAGCAGGAACGCGGGGTTGGACGGTTTGCCGACCGTTTCGTTTCCTTGCGCGAAAGTTTCGTAGATGAGCACGCCGCCCGGCGCAACTGCATCGAGCAGATGGGGCCAGAGCGGACGGTGCAGATAATGGGTAACGATCACGGCGGAAAACCGCTCACCGGCCGGCAACGGCCACGGCGCGCCTTCGAGGTCGGCGTCGCGCGCATCGACGCCCGCGATCGTGCGCAACGCGGCCAGCGCGGCCGGGTCGCGGTCGAGCGCGACGACCGGATGCCCGTGCGACGCGAACCAGCGCGCATGGCGGCCGCCGCCCGCGGCGACGTCGAGCACCGCGCCGCCCGCCGGAACGAGCGGCGACCACCGGGCGACCCAGCGCGACGGCTCGGCCTGTGCGACGTGGCCGCCCGCGGCGACGATGACGGATTCGTTCATGCGCGCGGACCGGATCAGTTGTACGACAGGCCCATCGCGTCGCGCACGTCGCGCATCGTTTCCGTCGCGTACTTGCGCGCCTTGTCGCAACCGTCCGCGACGATCGCGCGCAGCAGCGACGGATCGTCCATGTACTTCTGCGCGCGCTCGAGCATCGGCTGCTGCTCGCGCAGGATGCCTTCGACGACCGGCTGCTTGCAGTCGAGGCAGCCGATGCCCGCCGAGCGGCAGCCCTTCTGCACCCACTCGTGCGTCGCTTCGTCCGTGTAGACCTGGTGCAGCTGCCACACCGGGCACTTGTCGGGATCGCCCGGATCGGTGCGGCGCACGCGCGCCGGATCGGTCGGCATCGTGCGGACCTTCTTCGTGATCGTCTCTGCGTCTTCACGCAGGCCGATCGTGTTGCCGTACGACTTGGACATCTTCTGCCCGTCGAGGCCCGGCATCCGGGACGCTTCGGTCAGGAGCGCCTGCGGCTCGACGAGGATGATCTTGCGCGCGCCTTCGAGATAGCCGAACAGGCGCTCGCGGTCGCTCATCGACAGGCTCTGCGATTCCTGCAGCATCGCACGCGCCTGTTCGAGCGCCTCGTCGTCGCCTTCCTGCTGATACGCGTTGCGCAGCTCGTGATAGAGCTTCGCGCGCTTGCCGCCGAGCTTCTTCGCGGCCTCGAGCGCCTTCTCCTCGAAACCGGGCTCACGACCGTACAGGTAGTTGAAGCGGCGCGCGATCTCGCGCGTCATCTCGACGTGCGGCACCTGATCCTCGCCGACCGGCACGAGCGAGCCGCGATACAGCAGGATGTCGGCCGCCATCAGCACCGGGTAGCCGAGGAAGCCGTAGGTCGACAGGTCCTTGTCCTTCAGCTTCTCCATCTGCTCCTTGTAGGTCGGCACGCGTTCGAGCCAGCCGAGCGGCGTGCTCATGCCGAGCAGCAGCGCGAGCTCCGCATGCTCGGGCACCTTGCTCTGGATGAACAGCGTCGCCTGCGCCGGATCGATGCCGGACGCGAGCCAGTCGATCAGCACGTCCCAGACGTTCTTCTCGATGACCTCGGGAGTCTCGTAGTGCGTCGTCAGCGCATGCCAGTCGACGACGCAGAAGAAGCACGGGTACTCGGACTGCAGTTTCACCCAGTTTTTCAGCACGCCGTGGTAATGACCGAGGTGCAGCGACCCGGTGGGTCGCATGCCGGAGAAAATACGTTCTGGGAACATGATTGTCGTTAGAAAAGCGAGGCGAATGGAGACAGGATGGCGCTCAGCACGGCATAGCCGACGTTGACGAGCGGGCGCAGCCAGAAGTTCGTCAGCACGCCCGTCGCGACCAGCACGAGGACGATGATGAAACCGTACGGCTCGATGCGCGACAGCGCGATCGATTGTTTCGGCGGTAGCAGCGCCGCCAGGATGCGGCCGCCGTCGAGCGGCGGCAGCGGAAACAGGTTCAGCACGCCGAGCACGAGGTTCGCGCTGACGCCGGCAAACGCCATCCGCGTGAAGAACGGCTCGTCGATGCCGACCGCCGGCAGCACGAGAGTCAGCAGGCCCCAGATCAGCGCCTGCACGAAGTTGCAGGCCGGGCCCGCGAGCGCTACCCACAGGCTGCCCCAGCGCGGATCGCGAAGGTTGCCGAACGAAACCGGCACCGGCTTCGCATAGCCGAACAGGAACGCGCCGCCCGTCAGGAAATACATCGCGAGCGGGATCGCGATCGTGCCGATCGGGTCGATATGGCGCATCGGATTGAACGACACGCGCCCCATCACGTAGGCGGTGTTGTCGCCGAGCAGGCGGGCGGCGTAGCCGTGCGCGGCCTCGTGCAACGTGATCGCGAAGATCACGGGCAGCGCGTAGACGGCGATGGTCTGTATCAGGGAAGCATCCATATCGCGTTATTGTAACAAGCGCACTCGCGCAAAAATTGGAACGGCGCGCGCTTACGCGGCCGAGAGTCCGAACGGTTCAAGCGCGCCGCGCCCCGCGCGCACGAGTTCCGGCGCGTCGCCGGTCAGGTCGATCACCGTCGACGGCTCGCGCGGGCACGCGCCGCCGTCGATCACGAGATCGACCTGTTTCTCGAGCCGCGCACGGATGTCGTCGGGATCGTTGAGCGGCTCGTCGTCCGGCGGCAGGATCAGCGTCGTGCCGAGCAGCGGCTGGCCGAGCGATTCCAGCAGCGCAAGCGTGATCGCGTGATCGGGCACACGCAGCCCGATCGTCTTGCGCGACGGATGCGACAGCCGGCGCGGCACTTCCTTCGTCGCCTGCAGGATGAATACGTACGGGCCCGGCGTCACCGACTTGATCTGCCGGTACTGGCGGTTGTCGACCATCGCGAAGTTGGCGAGCTCCGACAGGTCGCGCACGAGCAGCGACAGGTGCCGTTTCTCGTCGAGGCCGCGAATCCGGCGCACCCGCTCGATCGCATCCTTGTCGTCGAGATGGCACGCGAGCGCATAGCTCGAATCGGTCGGCATCGCGATCACGCCGCCCTTGCTGACGATCTCGACGGCCTGCTTGATCAGGCGCGGCTGCGGATTATCCGGATGAATCCTGAAGAACTGGGACATGGAAGCAGGTAAAGAGGGAGGAGTCGGATGCGCGCGTCGGCCACGACGCGGGCGACGGGCAGCCGCCCGGTGTCAGAGCCAGCGCTCCCAGACCGGTGTCAGGTCGGACGGCAGCGGCGGCAGGCTGCCGAGCTCGACGCGGCCCTCGCCCGGCGCATGGAAATCCGAGCCGCGCGACGCTTCGAAGCCGAAGCGGCGGGCAACGTCCGCATATTCACGGTACTGATCGGGCGTGTGGCTGCCCGTGATGACCTCGATCGCGCGGCCGCCCAGCTCGATGAACTCGCCGAAGAACGCGTCGAATTCGACGGGCGTATAGCGGTAACGGCCCGGATGCGCGACCACGGCTTCGCCGCCCGCCGCGCGGATCCACCCGACCGCATCGGACAGCGCGGCCCAGCGATGCGGGACGAACCCGGGCTTGCCGTCGCCGAGCAGGCGGTCGAACACGTCGGACGTCGATTCGGCGTGGCCGTGCTCGACGAGAAACCGCGCGAAGTGCGTGCGCGAGATCAGGTCGGGATTCGATACGTACTTCAGCGCGCCTTCATACGCGCCGGGGATGCCGAGTGTCGCGAGCTGCGCGCCGATCGCCAGCGCGCGTGCGGCACGGCCGTGACGCGTGCGGTACAGGCCGTCGACGAGCGTCGGGTTCGCGGGATCGATGTTCAGGCCGACGATATGCACGGTGCGCGATGCCCACGTGACCGAAATCTCGACGCCGCTCAGGTAACGCATGCCGAGCGCTTCCGCCTCGCTGCGCGCCTCAGCCTGGCCGCCGATCTCGTCGTGGTCGGTCAGCGCCCACAGGGTCACGCCGCCGGCATGGGCGCGGCGCGCGACGTCGGCAGGCGACAGCAACCCGTCGGAAACATTCGAATGGCAGTGGAGATCAGCGTTCATTGTCGGCATGGCAGGTAAGGCTTCATTCTACTGCAATGCGGCAATTGCACCGCCAGCCTGCCCCGCCGCCGCCGTCGCCGTCGCAGACCTACGCGCAGAACGCCTCGATCAGCGCCGCAATCTGCTCGGGCTGGTCGTGATGCACCATGTGGCCGGCATCCTCGACGAGCTTCTCGCGCCAGTCGGGGAACGCGTTGAAACGCGCCTTGAATTCCGGCAGCGGGATGTCGCCAGCGAGGTGCGCGAGCGTCGGCGAATTGACGGCCTCGACGTGCAGCACCTTCGCGCGCACCTGCGCCCAGGTGGCCATCACCTCGTCGAGCCGGTACAGCAGCGGCCCCGGCATCTTGTGCGCGGGGTCGGCCAACAGGTGATGGAGGCCGTCGTCGCCGCGCTTCGACCAGTGCGCGGCGAGGAACGCAGCGCGGCGCGGGTCGAGCCGCGGATTGGTCCTGGTCAGGCGCGCCGCCACGTCGTCGAGGGACGCGTAAGGGCGCAGCGCGGGCGGCTCGCGCAGTTCGTCCAGCCAGCCGCGCAGCCGGCGCGGCGCCTGCTCGGCCCGCGCGGGCGCGAGCCCGAAACCCTCGAGGTCGACCACGCGCCGCACGCGTTCCGGCCGCGCGCCCGCGTACAGGCACACGACGTTCGCGCCCATGCTGTGCCCGACCAGGTTGACTTCGCCGGTCGGCGCATAGTGATCGACGAGCGCATCGAGGTCGCCCAGGTATTCATGGAACCAGTAGTGGCCGCCGCCCTGCCGCGCGACCGGCCAGTCGGATAGCCCGAAGCCGCGCGCATCGGGCGCGATCACCTGCCAGTCGCCCGCGAGCGCATCGACTACGAACTGGAACGACGCCGCAACGTCCATCCAGCCGTGCAGCATGAACAGCGTCGGCGCATCGGGCCGGCCCCAGCGCCGCACATGCAGCTTCACGCCGCGCACCGTGACGAAATCGGAAACAGAACTCGACGCACTCATTGCAGCCGCCAGAAAAAAGAATGATCGTTCGATTATAGCGGCGACGCCTCCGTTCCGGCGGTCGGCATTCGAGGTCAAGCTCTAGCGGCCGGGTCGTCAAGGGTCGTCAAGGGTCTGCCGGGGACCGCCACCAGCCGGGCGCGGGCCGGCCTGGCGGCAAACAGCACGCAGCCGGACGCGATCCTGCTAACGCGCGGCGTTTCCGTCCGCTGCGTCCTGCGCGGCCAGTTCGTCGAGTTCGGCCTGCTCGAATCCGGCATCGCGACGCGCATCGAAGTTGAACGGGCCGCGCAGCCGTGGCGCGTGGTATTGCTCGGCGAGCTGGCGGTAGGCCGGCACCGGATCGCGGCCGGTTTCGTCGCACAGATACCGGAACCAGCGGTTGCCGATCGCGACATGACCGACCTCGTCGCGCAGGATCACATCGAGGATCGCGGCCGACGCATCGTCGCCCGCCTGTACGAGCCGCGCACGGATCGGCGGCGAAGCATCGAGCCCGCGGGCCTCGAGCGTGCGCGGCACGAGCGCCATGCGCGCCAGCACATCGCCCTTGGTCCGCTCGCACATCTCCCACAGCCCGTTGTGCGCGGGAAAATCGCCGTACGCATGCCCGAATGCTGCCAGCCGGTCGGACAGCAGCGTGAAGTGATAGGCCTCCTCGGCCGCGACCTTCAGCCAGTCCGCATAAAACGCGTCCGGCAGGCCCGCAAAGCGCCAGACCGCGTCGAGCGCCAGATTGATCGCATTGAATTCGATATGGGCGAGCGCGTGCAGCAGCACCGCGCGCCCTTCGGGCGAACGCATGCTGCGCCGCCCGAGCTGGCGCGGCTCGACCAGCGCCGGACGCGCCGGGCGCCCGGGCAGGCCGGCCGGTTCGCGCAGTTCGAGCGACGGCGCGATCGCGGCCTGCCCGGCCAGCAGCGCATCGTACAGCGAACGCACCTGCGCGGCCTTGGCCGCCGGTTCGGATGCGCGCAGCGCGTCGAGCGCGGCGTGGCGCACGCAGGCCGGATGACCGAAAGAAGAAGACTCCATGCTCATAAACGGGGACACCCTGCATGCGCATCGCGGGAGCGCACGCACGCGACGGTTTACAATATGCGATCGTTCCGCGGCGCCATGCGCCGGGCAAACCAGACGCGTCATTCTACCGGCGCCCATTACCGAAGAGACAAGGAGACTCCGTGACGATCTACAAGCTGGGCGATACGGCCCCGACGATCCACGAAAGCGTATTCGTCGCCGATACGGCGGCCATCATCGGCAAGGTCGTGCTCGAGGAAAACGCGAGCGTCTGGTTCGGCGCGACGATTCGCGGCGACAACGAGACGATTGCCGTCGGCGCCGGCAGCAACGTCCAGGAAGGCGCGGTACTGCACACGGACCCCGGTTTTCCGCTGACGATTGCCGAAAACGTGACGATCGGGCACCAGGCGATGCTGCACGGCTGCACGATCGGCGAAGGTTCGCTGATCGGTATTCAGGCGGTGGTCTTGAATGGAGCGGTCATCGGCCGCAACTGTCTGGTTGGTGCCGGCGCGGTCGTGACGGAAGGCAAGACGTTCCCGGACAATTCGCTGATTCTCGGCGCACCGGCGAAAGTCGTGCGCGAGCTGTCGGCAGAAGACATCGCGCGGCTGCGCGCGAACGCGAAGACGTATGTCGAGCGGCGTGCGCATTTCAAGGAGCAACTCGTGCGGATCGGGTGATTCGCGCGGATTTCAAGGAAGAAGAGTGAGCGACCAGTTACAGAAATTCATGTTCAATGCGGCGCCGGTGCGCGGCGAGATCGTTTCGCTGCGCAATACGTGGCAGGAAGTGCTCGCCCGCCGCGACTACCCTGCCCCCGTGCGCACGGTGCTCGGCGAGATGATGGCCGCGTGCGCGCTGCTGTCCGCGAACCTGAAATTTCACGGCACCCTGATCATGCAGATCTTCGGCGACGGGCCGGTTCAGATGCTGGTCGTCCAGTGCGGTTCGGATCTGTCGATGCGGGCCACCGCGAAATTCTCCGGCGACGCGGCGCAAACGATCGGCGACGACACGAGTTTCGCGTCGCTCGTCAACGCGAGCGGCCACGGCCGCTGCGTGATCACGCTCGACCCGGCCGACAAGCTGCCGGGCCAGCAGCCGTACCAGGGCATCGTGCCGCTGAACGGCGTCGACGGTCCGCTCGAGTCGGTGTCGCAGGTGCTCGAGCATTACATGCATCACTCGGAGCAGCTCGACACGCGGCTGTGGCTCGCGGCCGATCGCGACCGTGCGGTCGGCATGCTGCTGCAGAAACTGCCGGGCGACGGCGGCATCGTGCCGCGCAACGCCGAAACCGATATCGACACGTGGGAGCGCGTCTGCACGCTCGGCGGCACGCTGTCCGCGAAGGAGCTGCTCGAGGTCGAACCGGAAGTCGTGTTCCGCCGACTATTCTGGCAGGAGAACGTTCAGCACTTCGAGCCGGCCGGCACGCGCTTCCAGTGCTCATGCTCGCGCGAGAAGGTCGGTGCGATGCTGCGCATGCTCGGCCGCGACGAAGTCGACAGCGTGATCGTCGAGCGCGGCCACGTCGAGATCCACTGCGAGTTCTGCAACCAGCGCTACGAATTCGATCCCGTCGACGTCGCGCAGTTGTTCGCGGCGCCCGGCGTCGAGACCGGCATCGCGCCAGCGACCGGCCAGCGTCACTGAGCGGCGCGCCCGATGCCCGCCGTCCGGGCACGGGCGCATAATGACGCCCAAGCGCCGCACGCACGACGCCGAAGGCTCAACCTTCGGCGCAAGCCGCTTCCCGCGGTCGGCGCGCTGCAGGAGAAACACATGAATCGCCCGTTTCGCACCATCGTCCTGACGAGCGTTGCCGCCGGCACGCTCGCGCTTGCCGGCTGCGCGATGCCGCCGCCGTCCTCCACGATCCTGAGCCGCCTGCCCGAACCGGGCGCGTCGGGCGGCCGGCCGCCCGTGCTGTCGAGCGCCGAACGCAAGCGCTACGACGAGATCGACCAGCAGGTGCTGCGCGAACAGAACAGCGCGATGGCGGCCGAGGCAGCCGCGCGCGCGTGGGCCTATTACTCGCCGCCGCCCGTGACCTTCTATGGCGGGTATTACGGCGGATGGGGAAATCGCTGGGGAACGGGCATCAGCTACGGCTACCCGGGCTGGTGGTGGTAAGCGATCGCCCGGCCGATTGAACACTGGCAGGAAATAAAAAAGCGCGGTATTTCCCGCGCTTTTTCAATGATTCGAGCTACCGCATCTCAGTGATGCGCGGCCTTGCCCTTGTCGCCGCCATGATGCCGCGACGGCTTCGCGATCGACTGCGGATTCGGCACGACACGCACCGGCGCCGCCGACACGGCACCGCGCGTCGACGTGTTCGAAGGCGTGTTGCTCAGCGGCACCGCCGGTGCATTCGGCGACACGAACTGCACGAATACTTCGCCGTCCTTCACCATGCCCATCTCGTAGCGCGCGCGCTCCTCGATGGCCGCGGTGCCGCCCTGCAGATCCTGCACTTCGCCTGCGGTCCGCTCGTTGCGCAGCTTTTCGTCTGCATTCTTCTGGAGCTGGTCGCCGAGCTGCTGACGCAATTCATGCACCCGCAGCCAGCCGCCGTGTCCCCACCATAGGGGGTACTGAATGAGCGCCAGCAAGGCAATCAGGACGACAGTGACAAGCCGCATGTAAGAGACGCAGATATAAGAAGCGCCGCTCCGCGCACAGGCACAGAGCGGCGTCGATATGACGAACCCGATATTAGCGCGTTAGCGCAGGTTATAGAAAGCCGATTTACCCGGGTAGCTCGCGATGTCGCCGAGATCTTCCTCGATGCGCAGCAGCTGGTTGTACTTCGAGATGCGGTCGCTGCGCGACAGCGAACCCGTCTTGATCTGGCCGGCGTTCAGACCGACCGCGATGTCCGCGATCGTCGAATCTTCCGTTTCGCCCGAGCGGTGCGAGATCACGGCCGTGTAGCCCGCGCGCTTCGCCATTTCGATCGCCGCGAACGTTTCGGTCAGCGTACCAATCTGGTTGATCTTGATGAGAATCGAGTTCGCGATGCCCTTCTCGATGCCTTCCTTCAGGATGCGCGTGTTCGTGACGAACAGGTCGTCGCCGACGAGCTGCACCTTCTTGCCGAGGCGATCGGTCAGCAGCTTCCAGCCTTCCCAGTCGCTTTCGTGCATGCCGTCCTCGATCGACACGATCGGGAACTTGTCGGCGAGCGTCGCGAGGTAGTCGGTGAATTCGGCCGACGACAGTTGCAGGCCTTCGCCCGCGAGCTGGTACTTGCCGTCGTGGTAGAACTCGGATGCCGCGCAGTCGAGCGCGAGCAGCACGTCCTCGCCCGCGCGGTAGCCGGCCTTCTCGATCGCCTGCAGGATCGTCGACAGGCACTCGTCGTTGCTGCCGAAGTTCGGCGCGAAGCCGCCTTCGTCGCCGACTGCCGTGCTCATGCCGCGGTCGCTCAGGATCTTCTTCAGCGCGTGGAACACTTCCGCGCCGCAACGCAGGGCTTCACGGAACGTCGGCTGACTGACCGGGACGATCATGAATTCCTGGATGTCGAGGCTGTTGTTCGCGTGCGCGCCGCCGTTGACGATGTTCATCATCGGCACCGGCAGCTGCATCGCGCCCGAACCGCCGAAATAGCGGTACAGCGGCAGGCCTGCCTCTTCGGCGGCAGCCTTCGCGACGGCCATCGACACGGCCAGCATCGCGTTCGCGCCGAGGCGCGACTTGTTGTCGGTGCCGTCCAGCTCGAGCAGCGTCTTGTCGAGGAACGCCTGTTCCGACGCGTCGAGGCCCATGATGGCTTCGGAGATTTCGGTGTTGATGTGCTCGACTGCCTTCAGCACGCCCTTGCCGTTGTAGCGGCCGGCTTCGCCGTCGCGCAGTTCGATCGCTTCACGCGAGCCCGTGGACGCGCCCGACGGCACCGCCGCGCGGCCCATCGTGCCCGATTCGAGCAGCACGTCGCATTCGACGGTGGGGTTGCCGCGCGAATCCAGAATCTCGCGGCCGATGATATCTACGATTGCACTCATGGGTTTCCTCTGAGAATGACGATGGATTCTTCAAACTGCGACGGCGTGCGTGCCGGAACCGCTTTCGCTACTGACGCGCGAAGCCGTCGCAAGGTTCATTCGATCTTTAATTGAAATCGTTTTCCAGGAACGGATTGCGCTTCACCGCCTGGTCGAGCGTGACGAGCGTCTCCAGCAGCGCGCCCATCCGGTTCAGCGGCACCGCGTTCGGGCCGTCCGACTTCGCCTCGGCCGGATTCGGGTGCGTTTCCATGAAGAGGCCGGCGACGCCCGTCGCGACCGCCGCACGCGCGAGCACCGGCACGAATTCGCGCTGGCCGCCCGAGCTCGTGCCCTGCCCGCCCGGCAATTGCACCGAGTGGGTCGCGTCGAATACGACGGGCGCGTTCGTTTCGCGCATGATCGCGAGCGAACGCATGTCCGACACGAGGTTGTTGTAGCCGAACGAGACGCCGCGCTCGCACGCCATGAAGCGGTCTTCCGACAGCCCCGCTTCACGTGCCGCGTCGCGCGCCTTGTCGATCACGTTCTTCATGTCGTGCGGCGCGAGGAACTGGCCCTTCTTGATGTTGACGGGCTTGCCCGAGCGCGCGCACGCATGGATGAAATCGGTCTGGCGGCACAGGAACGCGGGCGTCTGCAGCACGTCGACGACCGACGCGACCTGCTCGATCTCGTCGATCGAATGCACGTCGGTCAGCACCGGCAGGCCGAGCTGGCGCTTCACCTCGGACAGGATCCGCAGGCCCTCGTCCATTCCGAGGCCGCGAAACGACTTGCCCGAGCTGCGGTTCGCCTTGTCGTACGACGACTTGTAGATGAACGGAACGTTCAGCTTCGCGCAGATCTCCTTCAGGCGGCCCGCCGTGTCGATCGTCATTTGCTCCGATTCGACGACGCAGGTACCCGCGATCAGGAAGAAAGGCTTGTCGAGACCGACCTCGAAATCGCACAGCTTCATGCTTTCACTCCGCGCGCTTGCTTGTTGGCGAGCGCGGCTTCGACGAACGACTTGAAGAGAGGATGACCGTCACGCGGCGTTGACGTGAATTCCGGGTGGAACTGGACGCCGACGAACCACGGGTGCATCGAGCGCGGCAGCTCCATCATTTCCGGCAGATCCTCGCTCGGGGTACGCGCGCTGATGATAAGGCCGCCGCTTTCGAGCTGGGGCACGAAGCGGTTATTGACTTCATAACGGTGGCGATGACGCTCGTTCACGTCCTTGCCGTAGATTTCTTCCGCCATCGTGCCGGGCTTGATCGGGCAGCGCTGCGAGCCGAGGCGCATCGTGCCGCCGAGATCGGATTCCTCGGTGCGCGTCTCGACCTTGCCGTCGCGGTCGTACCACTCGGTGATCAGCGCGACCACGCGTTCCGGCGTGTCCGGATCGAATTCCGTGCTGTTCGCCTGCTTCAGGCCGACGACGTCGCGCGCGAACTCGATCACCGCGAGCTGCATGCCGAGGCAGATGCCGAGATAAGGCACCTTCGCCTCGCGCGCATAGCGGATCGCCGCGATCTTGCCTTCGGTGCCGCGACGGCCGAAACCGCCCGGGACCAGCACCGCGTCGAGGTGCTTCAGGCTGTCGACGCCGTTCGTCTCGATCTCTTCCGAGTCGATGTACTCGATGTTGACCTTGGTCGACGTGTGCAGCGACGCGTGACGCAGCGCCTCGATCAGCGACTTGTACGATTCGGTCAGGTCGACGTACTTGCCGACCATGCCGATCGTCACTTCGTGCTTCGGGTTCTCCAGCTTCTCGACGAGCTCCGACCACATGTTCAGGTCGGCATCGTGCGGCGTCAGCTTCAGCTCGTCGCAGATGATCTTGTCGAGGCCCTGGTCGTGCAGCATCTGCGGAATCTTGTAGATGCTGTCGGCGTCCCACACCGAGATCACGGCGTCTTCCGGCACGTTCGAGAACATCGAGATCTTCTTCGATTCGTCGTCGGGGATGCGGCGATCCGCGCGGCACAGCAGCACGTGCGGCAGGATGCCGATCTCGCGCAGCTTCTGCACGCTGTGCTGGGTCGGCTTCGTCTTCAGCTCGCCGGCCGTCGCGACGTACGGCACCAGCGTCAGGTGCACGAAGCACGCGCTGTTGCGGCCGAGGCGCAGGCTCATCTGGCGCGCGGCTTCAAGGAACGGCAGCGACTCGATGTCGCCGACCGTGCCGCCGATCTCGACGATCGCGACATCCGGCTCGCCGCAGGTGGCCGATGCCGCCCCGCGCTCGATGAACGCCTGGATTTCGTTCGTGATGTGCGGAATGACCTGCACGGTCTTGCCGAGATAGTCGCCGCGGCGTTCCTTGCGGATCACCGATTCGTAGATCTGGCCGGTCGTGAAGTTGTTGGCCTTGCGCATCTTCGTGCTGATGAAGCGCTCATAGTGGCCGAGGTCGAGGTCCGTCTCCGCTCCGTCTTCCGTCACAAACACTTCGCCGTGCTGGAACGGGCTCATCGTGCCGGGGTCGACGTTGATGTAGGGATCGAGTTTGAGGAGGGTGACTTTCAGACCGCGCGATTCGAGGATCGCGGCGAGGGAAGCGGCGGCAATACCCTTGCCAAGGGAAGAAACTACGCCGCCGGTGACGAAAACATATTTGGTCATCGCTGGATGCTCGCGGGAAAAACGGATTATACCGTAAAGCCCGCCCTTTTCTCAGCAACTGACGTGATGATCGCGCCCTTTCGGGCGGACCCGCGCCAACCGTGCGCCGGGGGCGCACCGGCCGGCCGGTCGGCGCGGCCGCACCCGCCGCGGCGCGTACCGGACCGCCGGACGGAGCGTCAGGCGCGCTTCGCGAGCGGGGCGCCGCCCTGCGACACACCGCCCTCTTCCGCCTTCAGCGAATTCAGCATCCGCTGCAATGCACGGGCGGTCTCGAGCGGCCGCTCCATCGGGAACAGGTGGCTGCCCTCGAGCCATTCGACGCGGCCGCGCGCCGCACGGCGCGTCGCGTCGAGCCCGACCTGCCGCACCTCGCGCGAACGCGTGCCGGCGAGAAAACCGATCGGCACCGGCGCGCCGTGCGCGAGCCGCGGGCCGAGCGTGTGCGGCAGCGTCCGGTAGATCAGGTATTCGACCTGCCGGTCGAACGCGAGCGCACGCTCGCCGTCGGCACCGGCCTGCGGAATGCCGTAGTCGATGTAGTCGGCCAGCATCCGTTCGTCCCAGCGCGCGAACGCGGGCTTCTCGCGGAAATGCCGCCAGGCCTCGTCGCGGCTCACCCAGTGCGTGCGCCGGTTGCGGGTCGCGGCGGCCGGCGACAGCCGCTCGTCGAGCCCCGCCCACTGGCTCGCGCGCAACGCGCCGGCACGCCAGCCCGCGATGATCGGCGAATCGATCATCACGACGCCGCGCACCCATTGCGGTTTCCTCAGCGCGGCCATCAGCGACAGGTAGCCGCCGAGCGAATGGCCGACGAGCCAGACGGGACGCTCGTAGCGGCTGCCGATGTCGTCGAGCAGCTGTTCGACGAGATGCGGCCAGTCGCGCGTCACCGGGTAGCGGCGGTCGTGGCCGATCCGTTCGATGTAGCGCAGCTCGTAGTCGTCGGCCAGTTCGGCGAAGATCGTCCGGTACGTCGACGCCGGAAAGCCGTTCGCATGCGAGAAGTGGAGGATGTCCTTCAAACGCCGATGTCTCCTTTGTCGACGGGAGTATGTGCTCCAGCACTTACTCCCGTCCCGTGCTTCGCGTTCTATCGACCCAGTGCTCCGGCACTTTGCGCGGGCCCCATGCATTCTCTATAAACCGGCCCTCGCCCCGCTCAACGGTCCATCCAGTACCGTCGCCGTACATCGCGATAGCGCTCGAATGCAAACCCGCCGTCGGCCGGTGCGACGTCGAACCGCACGGCGCCGTCGCGATCGGTGCGCGGCAGCGGAATCCCGCGTGCCTCGTAGCGCGCGAGGACGGTCCGGTGCGGATGTCCGAACCGATTGCGATAGCCTACAGGAAATACCGCGACGCGCGGCCCGACCGAATCGAGGAAAGGCTCGACCGACGACGTGCGGCTGCCGTGGTGCGGAACGACCAGTATCTGTGCGGCCAGCGCGTCGCGCGCGGCGTCCACGAGCTGGCGTTCGGCGCGTGCTTCGATGTCGCCCGTCAGCAGCGCGGACGTGCCGCCCGCGTCGATACGCAGCACGCACGATTGCCCGTTCGACGCGCCCGTGTCCGGGCCGCCCGCTGGCCAGAGCATCGTGAAGACGACGCCGTCCCAGGTCCAGCGCTGCCCGGCCGCGCACGGCAGCCGGTCGGCGACGCCTGCGGCCGTCGCGTCGCGCCATAGCCGGTTCTTCGACGGAATGCCGGCCAGCAGCTGGCGCACGTCGGCTGCCGCATAGACGGCCGGCGCGCCGCCCGCGTGATCGGCGTCCGCGTGACTGAGCACGAGCGAATCGATCACCGCGATGCCGCGCGAGCGCAACGCCGGCGCGACGATCCGCGCCCCGGCATGCGTCGACTCCGCGCCCGGCCCCGCATCGAACAGCAAGGTTCGGCGCGCAGTCTCCACCAGCACCGACGCGCCCTGCCCGACGTCGAGCACGGTCAGCCGGAAGCCGCCCGGCGGCGGCGCATCGGGTGCCGGCGCGACGAGCGGCAGCCACGTGAGCGGCGCCGCCCAGCGCAACGGCCAGCCGCGCGGCATCAGCGCCCATCCGACACCCACGCACGCAAGCGCCAGCACCGGCCAGTCGGGCATGCGCAGCCAGAACACGCCGGCCGGCCAGTCGGCGAGGTGCCCGAGCAGCGTCATCATCGGTTCGAGCGCCGCATGCGCAAGCCGGAATGCATACGCATCGAGCGGCGCGGGCAACGCGATGCCGGCCAGCACGATCGGCGTCACGACCGTGCCCACCCAGGGAATCGCGAACGCATTGCCGAATGGGCCCGACAGCGAAATCTGCGCGAACCACGCCGCCGTCAGCGGTGCGAGACCGATCGTCACCGCGTACTGCACGCGCGCGGCTTCCACGATACGGCTCGCGGCGCGCCTCCCCCACGCGCGCAACCGACTCGACAGGCCGGCCGTGTCGCGGCCCTCCTCGCCTTGCGCGTCGACCTCACGCGCCGCGCGCCAACCCGCGACGGTCAGCAGAATGACGGCGACCGCCCCGAACGACAGCCAGAACCCGGCCGACAGCACGGCCCACGGATCGGCGAGCAGCACGCCGCCGAGCGCCGCGCACAGCACCGCCGACGTCGGCACGCTGCGCCCGGCCAGATACGCGATGCCGCCGGCCGCGATCATCCACCACGCACGCTGCGCCGGCACGTTGAAACCGGCGAGCGCCGCATAGCCGGCCGCGGCCGCCAGCGCGGCAAGCGATGCCGCATACGGCGCCGGCAACACGAGCGTCGCGGCCCGCGCACGCCAGCGCAGGCGACGCCAGACCATCGACACGAGCCCGCCCGCGATCGCGCCGACGAGCCCGACGTGCAGACCGGAGATCGCGACCAGATGGCTCGTACCCGTGTTGCGCAGCACGCGCCAGTCGTCGTCGCCGATGCCGGACTGGTCGCCGATCGCGAGCGCGGCGACGATGCCGCGATGACCGGCGTCGACGCCGAGCGTCGCGCCGATGCGTGCCCGCAGCACGTCGCGCAGGCGGTCGATCGATGCACGCCAACCCGATGCGTGCGCATCGAGCAATACCGATCGCCGCGGCGCACTGACGTAACCGATTGCGCGAATACCGGCGGCGAGCCACGCCGCCTCGCTGTCGCGCACGCCGGCATTGGCCTCGGCGTGCGGGCGCTTCAGGCGCACGACGAAGCGCCAGCGCTGCGCGGCACGCAGTTCGGGGAGCGGATCGCGTGTCGCGGATGCGCCATACGCGCGCCACGACAGCCGGACCAATGGCGGAAAACGGGCCAGCCCCGCATCGTTCGACTCGACCGCGAGCAGCAGCCGCGCGCCCGTCTCGTCGACGACAGGCAGCCCCCGGATCACGCCGGTGGCGACGATGTCGCGCCCTTCCCAGTCGACGGGCAAGCTGTCGTGCAGCCGCCACTCGGCCCGCGCCGCCGCATAACCGAACCCCGCCACGCAGGCCGCGAGCGCGCACAGCATCCATCCGAGCGCGACGGCCGTGCGCGTGCGCCGGCGGCGCATGCACCACACTCCCAGCGCCGCGCAACCGGCAAGCGCGGCCGCACCGGCTGTCCATGCGATCGCGCCCGGTAACGCCGCCTGCCGCTGCAGCACGACGACGCCGAGCGCGAACGCGATCCACCACACGCGCATCCCGCCTCCTCGTCGACCTGGCGCCGCCATTGCGAATGCGGCGCCTTCCGGCAACGATTATGCGGACGAAAGCGCGAGTCGCGGCAGCGCGGCGAGCGCGTTAGCCGAAGTGGATAGGCCGAGTGAACTGGCGTCGAGACCGCGCAGTTCGGCGAGCACGTCGCCGATGCGCGGCACCTGGTCGGGCGTGTTGCGGGATTTGTACGCCCATTCGGGCGCGATGTCGGGCGCGTCCGTCTCGACGACGATCGCGTCGAGCGGCAATTGCGCCGCAAGCCGGCGGATCTGCAACGCGCGCGTGAATGTCACGTTGCCGCCGAAGCCGAGATGCAGCCCCTGCGCGAGATACGCTTCGGCCTGCTGGAAACTGCCGTTGAATGCATGCGCGATGCCGCGCCGCACGCCGAAGCGGCGCAGCCCCGCGAGCACGCGGTCCTGCGACTTGCGCACGTGGCACAGCACGGGCAGGTCGAATTCGCGCGCCAGCTTCAGCTGCCCCTGGTAGAAGAACTGCTGCCGGTCCTCGTCGAGTCCCGGCACGAAATAGTCGAGGCCGATCTCGCCGATCGCGACGAAGCGCGGATCGTCGAGGCTCGCTTCGATCTCCATGCGCAGCCGGTCGAGATCCTCGTCGCGCGCGTGCGGCGTATACATCGGATGGATGCCGAGCGCATAGACGGCACCCGGCGTGCGCTGCGCAAGTTCGCGCACCGTCGTGAAGTTATCGCGCCCGATGCTCGGGATCACGATGCGCGACACGCCGGCCGCGCGTGCCGCCTGCGCGACCGCGTCACGGTCGGCGTCGAACTCGCCGGCATCGAGATGGCAGTGCGTATCGATCCACATGACGGCATCATTCCTGTACCCCTCGCGCCGCGCCGGGACGAACCCGGCGGCCCGGCCAGGGGCGTTCGCTTACACCGGCAGCGCCGGCTCCTCGTGCAGCACGCCGTCGCGCAGCCGCATGATGCGGTCGCAGCGCGCGGCGAGATCGGGATCGTGCGTGACGATCACGAAGCTCGTTTCGAGCGTCTCGGACAGTTCGAGCATCAGGTTGAACACCGTGTCCGCCGTCGTGCCGTCGAGGTTGCCGGTCGGCTCGTCGGCGAGCACGCACGCGGGTTTCGTGACCAGCGCGCGCGCGATCGCGACACGCTGCCGCTCGCCGCCCGACAGTTCGCCCGGCCGGTGCTTCGCACGCGGGCCGAGACCGACGCGTTCGAGCATCGCCTGGGCCTGCGCGCGCGCGTCCTCGGTCGTCATCCGGCGGATGCGCAACGGCATCGCGACGTTGTCTAGCGCGGTGAACTCGGGCAGCAGGTGATGGAACTGGTAGACGAAGCCGAGCGCGCGGTTGCGCAATTCGTTGCGTTCGCGTTCGGCGAGTTGCGTAAACGGCTTGCCGAGCAGCGACACTTCGCCCGCGCTCGGCTCGTCGAGCCCGCCCAGCACATGCAGCAGCGTGCTCTTGCCGGAACCCGACGCGCCGACGACCGCGAGCTTCTCGCCGCGCCGCACCGTCAGCTCGGTGTTGTTGAGCACCTGCACGTTGAAGCCGCCTTGCACGAACGCCTTCGTGATCCCGCGCGCCTGAAGCACGTATTCCTGCATACCTGCCGAATCCTGTCTGTTGTGTTGTTCTGAATCCGCGAATGCGGTTGCGCGGTCATTCATAGCGAAGCGCCTCCGCCGGCTTCACCTTCGCGCCGCGCCAGCTCGGATAGAGCGTCGCGACGGCCGACAGCGCGAACGCGATCAGGCCGATCCGGATCACGTCGCTCGCGACGAGTTCGGACGGCAGCTCGCTGATGAAGTACACGGACGGCGGCAGGAACTGCACGCCGAACAGGTGCTCGATCATCGGGATCAGCCAAGGGATGCTCCACGCGATCAGGCAGCCGAGCGCGACGCCCGACGCCGTGCCGACGAAGCCGATCGTCACGCCCTGCACAACGAAGATCTTCATGATCGACCCCGGCTGCGCGCCGAGCGTGCGCAGGATCGCGATGTCGGCCTGCTTGTTGGTCACGGTCATCACGAGCGACGACACGAGGTTGAACGCGGCCACCGCGATGATCAGCGTCAGGATGATGAACATCATCCGCTTCTCGATCTGCACGGCCGAGAACCACGTCTTGTTCTGCTGTGTCCAGTCGCGGATGTACAGGCTGCCCGACAGCGTATGCGACAGCTCGACCGCGACCTGCGGCGCCTTCTGCATGTCCGTCAGCCGCAGCCGCACGCCGGTCGGCGCAGTCATCCGGAACAATGCCTCGGCATCGCGGATGTTGATCATCGCGAGCGTGCTGTCGTATTCGTAGTGGCCCGACTCGAACACGCCGACGACCGTGAACTGCTTCAGGCGCGGCATCATGCCGGCCGGCGTGATCGAGCCTTCGGGCGCGACCAGCGTGACCTTGTCGCCGACCGTCACGCCGAGGTTGCCGGCGAGCGCGTCGCCGAGCACGATGCCGAACTGGCCCGGCACGAGCGCACCGAGCTGCCCGGCCTTCATGTCCTTGCCGATGTCGGATACCTGCGGCTCGAGCGTCGGCTCGACGCCGCGCAGCATCACGCCGCTCACCGCGTCCTGGCGCGTGAGCAGCGCCTGCGCGTCGACGTACGGCGCCGCGCCGGTCACCGACGGATTGCGGCGCGCTTCCTGCGCGGTCAGTTGCCAGTCGGGCATCGAGCCCGTCGGCGAGAACACCTCGACGTGCGCGAGCACCGACAGCATGCGGTCGCGCACTTCCTTCTGGAAGCCGTTCATCACCGACAGCACGACGATCAGCGCCGCGACGCCAAGCGCGATCCCGAGCATCGACACGAGGGCGATGAAGGAAATGAAGCCGTTGCCGGTCGTGCGTTTGCCGGCGCGCGTATAGCGCCAGCCGATCTGCCATTCGTACGGAAGTTTCAAGCGAATCCTTTCTGCTGGTTACGGCGGGAAGGCGCCCCGCGGCCGGACCGCCGCCCGGCGGCGGCCACCGGCCCGGGCACGGTCGAAAAACGGCCGCCGGACGCGAACGGGCCGTCTGCCGGCCCGATCACGCGCGCAGTTTGCCATACAATGCGCACCATCATGCACGACCGACGCCTCCATTTTCTCGTTCCGTTCGCGCTGCCGTCGGCGGCCGATGCGGCCTCGTCCCTGCACACGCTGGACAGCCCCGCGCTCGAAAAGTTGCTCGCCCGCGCGCGCCTCGTCGAGCGCGTGGCCGGCGAGGACTTCCAGCGCACGCTGCCGCACGAGCGCTGGCTGGCCCGCCAGTTCGGCGCGACCCAGGGCAACGCCGCGGACGAGGCGCCGCTCGCGCCCTACATGTTGCTGGCGGACGGCGGCGCCCCCGGCGCACAGGCATGGGCATGCGTCGAGCCCGTGCACGTCGAAATCGCGCACGATCACCTGGTGCTCGTCGATCCGGCGGCCCTCGCGCTCGACGACGGCGACGCGGCCGCGCTGCTCGCGGTCGCGCGGCCGCTGATCGAGGAGCTCGGCGTGCGGCTCGAAGCGCCGAACCCCGCGCGCTGGTACCTGTCGAGCGAACAGCTCGCACGGCTCGCCGGCGCCGCGCCGCTGCGCGCAAGCGGCCGCAACATCGAGATCTGGCTGCCGCACGAGGCGCACACGGGCGAACGCTCGCGGATGTGGATGAAACTGCAGAACGAAGTGCAGATGGCGTGGTTCCAGCACCCGGTCAACGAAGCCCGCGAGGCGCGTGGCCTGCCGGCCGTCAATTCGATCTGGTTCCATGCGCAGGGCACGCTGAAGCCGGTCGGCAAGCCGTTCGCGCGCGTGCTGTCCGCGTCGCCCGCCGCGCTCGGCCTCGCGCGCGCCGCACAGGCCGAAGCCGGCGCCCCACCCGCCGCGTTCGGCGCGCTGCCCGCCGGCGACGGCGCGACGCTCGTCGAACTCCCGGTGTTGACCACCCCATTCATCGAACAGGACTGGGCGCGCTGGCACGACGGGCTCGCCGCGCTCGAGCGCGACTGGTTCGCGCCGGTGCTCGCCGCGCTGCAAAACGGCACGCTCGCCAGCGTCGAATTCACGCTGTGCGGCGATACGAGCTCCGTAACGCTGCACGCGACGCGCGGCGACCTGCGCAAGTTCTGGCGGCGCCGTGCGCTCGCCTCCCTGTTCGAATAACAAGCAGACCCCGAATGACCCGGATCGTTACCCGCCCCGTCGCGCCCGCCGACGCCGAAGTGCTCGCGCGCCACGGCCTGCATCCCGTCCTCGCGCGCCTGTATGCGTCGCGCGGCGTGCAGTCCCCGACCGACATCGAGACCGCGCTTGCGCGCCTCGTCCCGCCTACCGAGCTGAAGGGCTGCGCCGACGCGGCGTCGCTGCTCGCCGACGCGATCGCCGACCAACGACGCCTGCTCGTCGTCGCCGACTACGACTGCGACGGCGCAACCGCGTGCGCGGTGGCGGTACGCGGCCTGCGGATGTTCGGCGCGCAGATCGACTACCTGGTGCCGAACCGCTTCGAATACGGCTACGGCCTCACGCCCGAGATCGTCGAGCTCGCTGCCGCGCGCAAGCCCGACCTGCTGATCACCGTCGACAACGGGATCGCGAGCGTCGCGGGCGTCGAAGCCGCGAACGCGCGCGGCATCGACGTGCTCGTCACCGACCACCACCTGCCCGGCGACGCGCTGCCCGCCGCCCGTGCGATCGTCAACCCGAACCAGCCCGGCTGCGCGTTCCCGAGCAAGCACATCGCCGGCGTCGGCGTGATGTTCTACGTGCTGCTGGCGCTGCGCGCCGAATTGCGCCGCCGCGGCGCATTCGCGAGCAAGGAAGCCGAGCCGCGCCTCGACGGCCTGCTCGACCTCGTCGCGCTCGGCACCGTCGCCGACGTCGTGCGGCTCGACGGCAACAACCGCGTGCTCGTCGCGCAGGGGCTGCAGCGCATCCGCAACGGCCGCATGCAGCCGGGCATCGCCGCGCTGTTCCGCGCCGCCGCGCGCGAAGCGCGCACCGCGTCAGGCTTCGACCTCGGCTTCGGCCTCGGTCCGCGGCTCAACGCCGCGGGGCGGCTGTCCGACATGTCGCTCGGCATCGAATGCCTGATCACCGACGACATCGGCCGCGCGTGGGATCTCGCGCAGCAGCTCGACGTAATGAACCGCGAGCGCCGCGAGATCGAGGCCGGCATGCAGCAGCAGGCGCTCGCCGATCTCGCCGACGTCGACCCGGCCGACGCGTGCACGATCACGCTGTTCAACCCCGAATGGCACCAGGGCGTGATCGGCATCGTCGCCGGGCGGCTCAAGGAAAAATTCCACCGCCCGTCGTTCACGTTCGCGCACGCGGACGACGAAGGCAAGCGGGTCAAGGGATCGGGCCGGTCGATCGCCGGCTTCCACCTGCGCGACGCGCTCGACCTCGTGTCGAAACGCGAACCGGACCTGATCGTCGCGTTCGGCGGCCATGCGATGGCGGCCGGCCTCACGCTCGATACCGAGAACGTGCCGCGCTTCGCGGCCGCGTTCGAGGCCGTCGCACGCGAATGGCTGTCCGACGACGCGCTCGCCCGCGTGATCGAGACCGACGGCGAACTCGAGGACGCGTACTTCACGCCGCAGTTCGTCGGGCTGCTCGACGAGGCCGTCTGGGGACAAGGTTTTCCGGCCCCGCTTTTCTCGGGCGAATTCGACGTCGTATCGCAGTCGCTCGTGAAGGAAAAGCACCTGAAGCTGCAGCTGGCGCGCGGCCGCCAGCGCTTCAACGCGATCTGGTTCAACCATACCGAGCCGCTGCCGGCGAGCGCGCTGATCGCGTACCGCCTCGTCGCCGACACGTGGAACGGCGTCACGCGCGTCCAGTTGATCGTCGAACACGCGGCCGGCTGAGCGCGGGCCGCCCGGCCCGCGGTGCCCGCCGATGCATGCACGCTGCGCCGGACGGGGCCGCGGCGCGCGTGCGAGCACCATTCGCGTCACCGGGCAACCCTGCCGATCGGCTATAATTCCGCTTTTTTACGAAGCAAGAATAGCGAGCGATCATGGAAGCGGAACGTCTCAACGCGATCGAAAGCTCCCTGCTCGACCTGCGCAACCGCGCGGGCGAGCTCCGGGGGTATCTTTGACTACGACGCCAAAGCTGCGCGTCTGATCGAAGTCAACAAGGAACTCGAAGACCCGAACGTCTGGAACGATTCGAAGAACGCCCAGGCACTCGGCCGCGAGAAGAAGCTGCTCGAAGGCGTCGTCACGACGCTGACCGCGCTCGATAGCGACCTGCGCGACGCGCTCGACCTGTTCGAGCTGGCCCGCGAGGAAGGCGACGAAGATACCCTCGTCGCATCGGAAGACGACGCCGCGAAGCTCGAGGCACGCGTCGGCGACATCGAGTTCCGCCGGATGTTCTCGAACCCGGCCGACCCGAACAACTGCTTCATCGACATCCAGGCCGGCGCCGGCGGCACCGAGGCGTGTGACTGGGCGTCGATGCTGCTGCGCCAGTACCTGCGCTACTGCGAACGCAAGGGCTTCAAGGCCGAGGTGCTCGAAGAGTCCGACGGCGACGTCGCCGGCATCAAGAACGCGACGGTCAAGGTCTCGGGCGAATACGCATACGGCTTCCTGCGCACCGAAACGGGCATCCACCGTCTCGTGCGCAAGTCGCCGTTCGATTCGTCGGGCGGCCGCCACACGTCGTTCTCGTCGGTGTTCGTGTATCCGGAAATCGACGACTCGATCGAAGTCGAGATCAACCCGGCCGACCTGCGCATCGACACGTACCGCGCCTCGGGCGCCGGCGGCCAGCACATCAACAAGACCGACTCGGCCGTGCGGATCACGCACATGCCGACCGGCATCGTCGTGCAGTGCCAGAACGACCGCTCGCAGCACCGCAACCGCGCGGAAGCGATGGCGATGCTGAAGTCGCGCCTGTACGAAGTCGAGATGCGCAAGCGCCAGGCCGAACAGGACAAGCTCGAATCGAGCAAGACCGACGTGGGCTGGGGCCACCAGATCCGCTCGTACGTGCTCGACCAGAGCCGCGTGAAGGATTTGCGCACGAACGTCGAAATGAGCAACACCCGCGCGGTGCTCGACGGCGATCTCGACGACTTCATCAGCGCGAGCCTCAAACAGGGCGTGTAAGCGCCGCGGCGCGGCCTGGCCAGGTCGCGCCGCCCTTGCCCTTCCCGTTTGCGTTGCCGCACCCACTCCGAATTCCGACCATCATGACCGAACCGACCCAAACGCAGCCCGCCGTCGCAGCGGACGAAAACCAGATCATCTCCGAGCGCCGCGAGAAGCTGCGCGCCTTGCGCGAACAAGGCGTCGCCTACCCGAACGACTTCCGGCCGACGCACCACGCTGCCGATCTGCAGGTGAAATTCGCCGACTCGGACAAGGCCGCGCTCGAAGCGAACCCGGTCGAGGTGTCGGTTGCCGGCCGCATGATGCTCAAGCGCGTGATGGGCAAGGCGAGCTTCGCGACGGTGCAGGACGGGTCGGGCCAGATCCAGTTCTTCGTGACGCCGAACGACGTCGGCGCGGAAACCTACGACGCGTTCAAGAAGTGGGACCTCGGCGACATCGTCGCCGCGCGCGGCGTGCTGTTCCGCACCAACAAGGGCGAGTTGTCGGTCCAGTGCAAGGAGCTGCGCCTGCTGTCGAAGGCGCTGCGTCCGCTGCCGGACAAGTTCCACGGCCTCTCCGACCAGGAAATGCGCTACCGCCAGCGCTATGTCGACCTGATCGTCACGCCGGAAACGCGCGACACGTTCCGCGCGCGTACCAAGACGATCGCGTCGATCCGCAAGTTCATGGATTCGGCCGACTTCATGGAAGTCGAGACGCCGATGCTGCACCCGATCCCGGGCGGCGCGGCCGCGAAGCCGTTCGTCACGCATCACAATGCGCTCGACATGCAGATGTTCCTGCGCATCGCGCCGGAGCTGTACCTGAAGCGCCTGATCGTCGGCGGCTTCGAGCGCGTGTTCGAAATCAACCGCAATTTCCGGAACGAAGGCGTGTCGCCGCGTCACAACCCGGAATTCACGATGATGGAGTTCTACGCCGCGTACACCGACTACCGCTGGCTGATGGACTTCACCGAGCAGCTGATCCGCCAGGCGGCGATCGACGCGCTCGGCACCGCGACGATCCAGTATCAAGGCCGCGAGCTCGACCTCGCGAAGCCGTTCCATCGCCTGACGATCACGCAGGCGATTCAGAAGTACGCGCCGGATTACACCGCCGGCCAACTGTCGGACGACGCGTACCTGCGCACCGAACTGAAGCGCTTCGGCGTCGACGTCACGCAGCCGGCGTTCCTGAACGCAGGCACCGGCGCGCTGCAGCTCGCGCTGTTCGAGGAAACGGCCGAAGCGCACCTCTGGGAACCGACGTTCATCATCGACTACCCGGTCGAGGTGTCGCCGCTCGCACGCGCATCGGATACGGTGCCAGGCATCACCGAGCGTTTCGAGCTGTTCATGACCGGCCGCGAGATCGCGAACGGCTTCTCGGAGCTGAACGATCCGGAAGATCAGGCCGCGCGCTTCAAGAAGCAGGTCGAGCAGAAGGACGCGGGCGACGAGGAAGCGATGTTCTTCGACGCCGACTACATCCGTGCGCTCGAATACGGGATGCCTCCGACCGGCGGCTGCGGGATCGGCATCGACCGTCTCGTGATGCTGCTGACCGACAGCCCGACGATCCGCGACGTGCTGCTGTTCCCCCATCTGCGCCGCGAAGACTGACGGCCACGCCCGCGTGTGCGCCGCGCCCTGCGGCGTACACGCGTCTGCTTTGTAACGACGCGTAAATCCCGCCAGCCGGCGTCCGTCGGCTTTCTATCCTTCCCCGTTTTATTCCCTTGTTGCGACGGCCTGCCCAGGGTTTTCCCGGCAACGATCGCCGGCGCCCTGCTGCAATTCGTTACACCTTGATACGGCGCGCCCCTCGCCGCTGGACGACACTCTTTTTGCGTCACCGCGCATGACCACGGGACCAGAACGAGGCGCCGGAACGCCGAGTCTGCTCGATCCCGAAGCGCGGGATCCAGCCCGGCGCCAACGCGCCGATCCGGATCGACATCGGAGAAAAAAATGGACAACCAGAATCAGACCACGCCGCAAAAGCAACGCCTCCATCCGCTGATCGCCACTGCAGCCGGCGCCGTTATCGTCGCCAGCCTTGCGGCGACGGCAGCGATCACGGGCGTATTCCCGAAGGCCAGCAGCAGCAACGAACAGAACGGCCAAACCCAGGCCGCGCTGATCGCGTCGCAGCCGGCCGTCGATACGGCTGCGGCCGCCAGCGCCGCGCTGGCCGCGCAAGCCCGGCAGCAGGCGGCCGAACAAGCCGCCGCGCAGCAGAAGGCGATCGTGCAGGCCGAACCGAAGCCCGCGCCGCGCCCGGTGACCACGCACCGCCGTCACACGCCGGCACCGCAGCCGCCGCAATATGCGCAGCAGCAGCCGTCGGCGCCTGCACAGGCGGCCTACTGCCAGAGCTGCGGCACGGTCGTCGCAATCACGCAGACGCGCACGCCGGGCCAGAGCTCGGGGATCGGCGCCGTTGGCGGTGCAGCGGCCGGCGGCCTGCTCGGCAACCAGTTCGGCAACGGTAACGGCCGCACCGCGATGACGATCATCGGCGCGCTAGGCGGCGGTCTCGCCGGCAACCAGGTCGAGAAGCAGGTACGCGCGGAAACCGACTATCAGGTGCAAGTGCAGATGGAAAGCGGCGCGACGCGTACGTTCACGTACCACAACCCGCCGCCGTTCGGCCAGGGCCAGCGCGTGCGGGTCGAGAACGGCACGCTGGTCGGCGCGTAAGCGCCCCCTGCCCGCGTGTCGTGCGCGGACAAGCGACCTGACAACAAAAACGGCTCGTGAGCGATATGCTCACGAGCCGTTTTCTCATTCGGGCCGTATGCGCCATTGCGGCGCATGCCGTGCTCAGTCCTCGTCGTCGAAATCCGATTCGTCGATCCAGTGCGCCTGGATCGCTTCGAGAATCTTCTCGCCGGAATGCTTCGGATCGTCGTCGAAACCGTCGAGCTCGAGCACCCACTGGCGCAGGTCGACGAAGTTGATCCGCTGCGGGTCGATGTCCGGGTACTTGTCCGCCAGCGCAATGGCTATTTCGCGCGATTCGGTCCATTTCATCGCCTGCCTCCGGTTTGTCAGTGATTTTCCTTCGCGTGGTTGATCGAGTACTTCGGAATCTCGACCACCAGGTCCGAATCTTCGTTCACGATCGCCTGGCACGACAGGCGCGACGTCGGCTCGAGGCCCCACGCCTTGTCCAGCAGATCGTCCTCGTCCTCCTCGGACGGCGTCAGATCGTTGAAGCCTTCGCGGATCACCACGTGGCACGTCGTGCACGCGCACGACTTCTCGCATGCATGCTCGATCTCGATTCCGTGGTCGAGCAGGTTGTCGCAGATACTCTTGCCGGGCGTCGCGTCGATCACTGCGCCGTCCGGGCACAGTTCGACGTGAGGCAGCACCACCAGTTGAGGCATGTCCGTTCCGTCAGTCAGGGTGCGGCGACAGGCGCCGCACGGTTCATTATCGCGCGGGCCGTCGCCGGCCGATGCGCAGTTCGTGAATTCAGATCTCGTCGAGCCGGCGGCCCGACAGTGCGCGCTTGATGCTCTTGTCCATCCGGCGCGCCGCGAATTCGTCGGTGCCGTCGGCCAGCGTCTTGGTCGCCGCTTCGATCGCATTCGTATCGTCGCCTTGCGCAACCGCGCGCAGCGCCGCGGCGAGCGCGTCGATCTGCGTGCGCTCGTCCGCATCGAGCAGTTCGCCGTCGGTCGCCAGCGCGGCCTGCGTCGCCTCGAGCATCCGCTCGGCCTCGACCTGCGCTTCGCGCAGCGCGCGTGCGCGCATGTCGATTTCGGCGGTCTTGAAGCTGTCCTCGAGCATCTTCGCGATGTCGTCGTCGGCGAGGCCGTACGACGGCTTCACGACGACCGACGCCTCGACGCCCGACAGTTGTTCGCGTGCGAACACCGACAGCAGGCCGTCCGCATCGACCTGATAGGTCACGCGAATCCGCGCGGCACCGGCCGTCATCGGCGGAATGCCGCGCAGCTCGAAGCGCGCGAGCGACCGGCAGTCGGCGACGAGCTCGCGCTCGCCCTGCACGACGTGGATCGCCATCGCGGTCTGGCCGTCCTTGAAAGTCGTGAATTCCTGTGCACGAGCGATCGGAATCGTCGAGTTGCGCGGAATGATCTTCTCGACGAGGCCGCCCATCGTCTCGACGCCGAGCGACAGCGGAATCACGTCGAGCAGCAGCCAGTCGTCGCCGGTACCGCGATTGCCCGCGAGCAAGTCGGCCTGGATCGCAGCACCGAGCGCGACGACCTGGTCCGGATCGAGGTTCACGAGCGGCGGCTGGCCGAAATACGTCGCGACCGCGTCACGGACTACCGGCATGCGCGTCGCGCCGCCGACGAGCACGACGCCCTTGATGTCGGCCGGCGTCACCTGCGCGTCGCGCAGCGCCTTGCGGGTCGGTGTGAGCGTGCGCTGCACGAGCGGCTCGACGAGCGATGCGAACGTGTCGTGCGAGATCGTCTGCACGACGTGCGCGCCGCCCGACAGCGTCACGTCGAGCGACGCGTGCGGCGCGGACGACAGCGTTTCCTTCAGCACACGCACGCGGTCGAGCAGCAGGCGCACGTCCTCGGGCGCGAGCGTCTTTGCGTCGATGCCGGCCTGCGCGAGCACGTGATCGAACAGCACGTGATCGAAGTCGTCGCCGCCGAGTGCGGAATCGCCGCCCGCGGCCAGCACTTCGAACACGCCCTTCGTCAGCTTCAGGATCGACAGGTCGAACGTGCCGCCGCCGAGGTCGTACACCGCGTAGAGACCTTCGGCTGCGTTGTCGAGGCCGTAGGCAATCGCCGCGGCAGTCGGTTCGTTCAGCAGGCGCAGCACGTTGAGGCCCGCGAGACGCGCGGCATCCTTGGTCGCCTGGCGCTGCGCTTCGTCGAAATACGCGGGCACCGTGATCACCGCGCCGACCAGATCGTCGCCGAGCGAATCCTCGGCGCGATAGCGCAGCGTCGCGAGAATCTCGGCCGACACTTCGACCGGGCTCTTCACGCCGTCGACGGTACGGATCTGCACCATGCCCGGCGCATCGACGAATTCGTACGGCGCGTTCGCCGCGCCTTCGACCTCGGCCTTGCCGCGGCCCATGAAGCGCTTGACCGACACGATCGTGTTGCGCGGATCGGTCGCGGCCTGCTCTTTCGCTTCGTGGCCGATGCGGCGGCCGCCCTTCTCGAGGTAACGGACCACCGACGGCAGCAGCACGCGGCCCGCTTCGTCCGGCAGCACTTCGGCCACGCTGTTGCGCACGGCCGCGACGAGCGAGTTCGTCGTGCCGAGATCGATCCCGACGGCGAGTCGCCGCTGGTGCGGCGCCGGCGCCATGCCCGGTTCGGAAATTTGCAGTAAAGCCATCTTGGTTCGTTCGGGCGCTCGGCCCGTTTGCTGCGCGTGCCGCAAGGCACGCGGTTAAGTTTCGAGGCGCTCGATCTGTGCGCCCACTTCCGACGCGACGCGTTCGATGAACATCAGCTGGCGCACGGCCTCGGCGGCCGCCTGATCGGCGCCGCTGTCGAGCAGCGTGCCGAGGCGCTCGACGCGTACGCGCTTCTCGTCGCGCAACTCGGCGAGCAGCGTGTCGAGTGCGGCGACGTTGCGGGCGGCCGCGGCATCCTCGATGCCCTCGCGCCACTCCATCTGCTGCATCAGGAACGCCGGTTCCATCGCGGTGTTGTTTTCTGCGCCGATGTCGACGCCGCGCAGCAACAGCAGATAGGACGCGCGTTTCAGCGGATCGCGCAGCGTGCGGTACGCCTCGTTCGCGCGGGTTGCCCATTGCATCGCGATGCGCTTCTGCGCGTCGCCGGCCGCCGCGAAGCGGTCCGGATGCACCTGCGTCTGCACCGTCCGATAGGCGGCGTCGAGCGCCGTCTCGTCGAGCGCGAATTGCGCCGGCAGGTGAAACAGGTCGAAGTGGCTGTCTTTCAGCGAGACCATCGTCGCGTTCAATTCCGGTTCGTCGCGCGGCAAACGCCGCACATTAAAAAGGCGGCCCGTGCCGCCTCTTGCCCGCATCGCGCGGAGATCCGCGTCACACGCGGAACGATTCGCCGCAGCCGCACTCGTCCTTCATGTTCGGGTTGTTGAACTTGAACCCTTCGTTCAGGCCTTCGCGGGCGAAGTCGAGCTCGGTGCCGTCGATATACGCGAGGCTCTTCGGATCGACGACGACCTTCACGCCATGGCTCTCGAACACCTGATCCTCGGGAGCCAGCTCGTCGACATACTCGAGCTTGTACGCGAGCCCCGAGCACCCGGTCGTGCGAACGCCAAGCCGCAGGCCAACACCCTTGCCGCGACGGACGAGGTATTTCTGCACGTGCTGTGCTGCTTTTTCGGTCAGTGTAATTGCCATGATGTCCTTGCCGCGGCACGCCACCGGGGCCCGCCGCGTTCCGTCTGAAGCCCGCTCGATGCCGCTCAGGCCGCTGCCTGATCGCCTTCCTTCGTGTCGTGGCGCTTCTTGTAGTCGGCCACGGCTGCCTTGATCGCGTCTTCCGCGAGGATCGAGCAGTGAATCTTCACCGGCGGCAGCGCGAGCTCTTCGGCGATCTGCGTATTCTTGATCGACAGCGCCTCGTCGAGCGTCTTGCCCTTCACCCATTCGGTCACGAGCGAGCTCGACGCGATCGCCGAGCCGCAACCGTAGGTCTTGAACTTCGCGTCTTCGATCACGCCGTCCGCGCCGACGCGGATCTGCAGCTTCATCACGTCGCCGCAGGCCGGCGCGCCGACCATGCCCGTGCCGACCGTGTCGTCGTCCTTCGCGAACGAACCGACGTTGCGCGGGTTTTCGTAGTGATCCAGAACCTTGTTGCTGTAAGACATGACTCAGACTCCTTGACTCGTTACGCTGCGTGCGCCAATCCGCCCGCGGGTGCATTCAATGCGGTGTTCAGTGTGCGGCCCATTCGATCGTCGACAGATCGATGCCTTCCTGGTGCATTTCCCAGAGCGGCGACAGTTCGCGCAGCTTCGCGATCTTGCTGTTCAGCAGGTTGACCACGAAGTCGACTTCCTGCTCCGTCGTGAAGCGGCCGACCGTGAAGCGGATCGAGCTGTGTGCGAGCTCGTCGTTGCGGCCGAGCGCACGCAGCACGTACGACGGCTCCAGCGACGCCGACGTACATGCGGAGCCCGACGACACCGCGACGTCCTTGATCGCCATGATCAGCGACTCGCCTTCGACGAAGTTGAAACTGATGTTGAGGTTGTGCGGGACACGGTGCTCCATGTCGCCGTTCACGTACGTTTCCTCGATTTGCGACAGGCCGCGCAGCAGCTTGTCGCGCAGCATGCGGACGCGCTCGTTCTCGGTCGCCATTTCTTCGCGCGCGATGCGGAACGCTTCGCCCATGCCGACGATCTGGTGCGTCGCCAGCGTGCCCGAACGCATCCCGCGCTCATGGCCGCCGCCGTGCATCTGCGCCTCGATGCGCACGCGCGGCTTGCGGCGCACATACAGCGCGCCGATGCCCTTCGGGCCGTAGGTCTTGTGCGCCGAGAACGACATCAGGTCGACCTTCAGCTTCGCGAGGTCGATCACGACCTTGCCGGTCGACTGCGCGGCGTCGACGTGGAAGATGATGCCCTTCTCGCGGCAGATTTCACCGATCGTCTCGATGTCCTGGATCACGCCGATCTCGTTGTTCACGTGCATCACCGACACGAGGATCGTGTCGGGGCGCAGCGCGGCCTTGAACACGTCGAGGTCGATCAGGCCGTCATCCCTCACGTCGAGGTAGGTGACTTCGAAACCGTCGCGCTCAAGCTCGCGGCACGTATCGAGCACGGCCTTGTGCTCGGTCTTCACCGTGATGATGTGCTTGCCCTTGCCCTTGTAGAAGTTCGCGGCACCCTTGATCGCGAGGTTGTCCGATTCCGTTGCGCCGGACGTCCAGATGATCTCGCGCGGATCCGCGTTCACAAGTGCGGCCACCTGCTCGCGCGCTTCCTCGACCGCACGCTCCGCGTCCCAGCCATAAGCGTGGCTGCGCGACGCCGGGTTGCCGAACTGCTCGCGCAGGTACGGCACCATCTTGTCGACCACGCGCGGATCGACGGGCGTCGTCGCGCTGTAATCCATATAGATGGGCAGGTGGAGAGTCTCTTGGGTCATCTGTCGCTCCGGATATTCTGTGCAGGGACTATGTGCGTTATGGGGTATGGCGGGCGCCTTCGCGCTCACGAACTCGCGATGTTGAACACCGAATTGGGGCCGAGCGGCATCGTGCGCACGGGCTCGGCCGGCGCGGCGACGGGCTCCGGCGTGCGCCGGTCGCGCAGCACCGCGGGCGCGCCCTCGCGTGCGCGCTGCTGATCGACGAGATCCTGCAGCGACACGGAATCGAGGTATTCGACCATCTTCTGGTTCAGGGTCGACCACAGCTCGTGCGTCATGCAATGGCCGTCGGGCTGCTTCGAGCCGTCGCACGTGCCTTTGCCGCCGCACTGCGTGGCGTCGAGCGGTTCATCGACCGCGATGATGATGTCGGCAACGGTGACGTCCTGCGCGCGACGCGCGAGGTTGTAGCCGCCGCCCGGGCCGCGCACGGATTCGACGATTTCATGCCTGCGCAGCTTGCCGAACAGCTGTTCGAGATACGAGAGCGAAATCCGCTGGCGCTGGCTGATGCCTGCAAGCGTCACCGGGCCCTGCTCCTGGCGCAGTGCCAAGTCAATCATCGCCGTGACGGCGAAACGGCCTTTGGTGGTGAGTCTCATGGTGTCTAGGGGACTGCAATCTTGACGATTTTGGTCAAGTATAAATATTTGACGAATTTAGTCAAGTATCCATGCCTTCGAAAGGGTATTCGCAAATCGCTGAATACCGTGCGATCAGCGCTCCGTGCGGGCCCGAAGCGTCTCCAGCAGGCCCGCGCACGCGCGTTCGACCTGATCGAGCACCTGCTCGAAGCCCTGCGCGCCGCCGAAATAGGGATCGGACACTTCGGTTTCGGTCGCACCCGGCGCGAATTCCATCAGCAGGCGCACCTTGTCGCGATGCTGCGCCGGACAGCGGCGGTGCAGTTCCGCGAGATTCGCTTCGTCCATCGCGAGCAGCAGGTCGAAACGTTCGAAATCCGCCGCACTCACCTGCCGCGCGCGCAGCGCCGACAGGTCGTAGCCGCGGCTGCGCGCGGCAGCCTGCGCACGCGCATCGGGCGGCTCGCCCACATGCCAGTCGCCGGTGCCGGCCGAATCGATCGCGATCCGGTCCGCCAGTGCGGCAGCGTCGACCTGATGGCGCATCACGCCTTCCGCGGTGGGCGAACGGCAGATGTTGCCGAGACAGACGAAACAGATCGCAACGCGGGTCATCGCACTATCGGAAAGCCGCGGCGGACCGCGTGGGAGAAGAACGCGTCATTATACAAAGGCGCCCGAAATCGCGCCGCCGCGCAAAGCGACGGCGCCGTGCATTACAGCGCCTTCGGCACGGCGAGCACGACGTCGCCGGATGCCGCCGGCAGCGGCTTCGCCGCGTCGTCGACCAGCCCGAACGACACCGCGCGCGCCAGTTCGGCAGACGCCTGGTGAACCGCGAGCGGGCCGCGCGCCGGCGCATCGGCCATCGCATGCAGATAGGCAGCCGCGGCCAGCGGGACGACGATTGCCAGCGGCCAGTACATCGATATTGTCTTTTTCATGATGCGGACCTCCTTGACCTCGTTCCCCGAAACCCGATTCCGGGGACTACAGACAGGATTCTATAGACCGCATCTATCGAGATAAATATGCAAATAGCGAACGCACTGTTGTCGCCGGATGAACAGTGCTCAGCCGAGATGGCTCTGCGATGCCGCGTACAGTTCGCGGAACGTGCGCCCGGTCGGCGTCGGCATGTCGCGCGTGTCCATCCAGCCGCCCATCATCGGCAGGCGCCGCAGCGTGCCGCCGTTGCCGCCCAGCCGCTCGAGGACGCGCACCGCGAGCTTGGTCGTCAGCGCGTACAGCGACGGCCGCCGCGCGACGAAGCCCCACGCGGCGAGCGCAGCCCGCTCGCGCCACGGCCGCAGGTGCCGCTCGACCTGCTTCTCGCGCAGCGTGCGCAACAGGTGCGACAACGGAATCCCGACGGGGCACACGCTGTCGCATTCGCCGCACAGCGTCGCGGCCTGCGGCAGGTCGAGCGTGCGCTCGAGCCCGACGTAGCTCGGCGTCAGCACCGCCCCCATCGGCCCCGGGTAGACCCAGCCGTACGCATGGCCGCCGACCTTCTGGTAAACCGGGCAGTGGTTCATGCACGCGCCGCAGCGGATGCAGCGCAGCATCTCCTGGAACTCGCCGCCGATCAGGCCCGTGCGGCCGCCATCGACGAGCACCACGTAGTTGTGCTCGGGGCCGTCCTCGTCGCCCGGCCCGCGCGGCCCGGTCAGCAGCGAGAAATAGTTCGACGTCTTCTGCCCCGTTGCCGAGCGCGGCAACAGGCGCATCGCGGTCGCCAGATCCTCGAGCGTCGGCAGCACCTTCTCGATGCCCGTCACCGCGACGTGCACGCGCGGCATCACCGTGCACATCCCCTCGTTCCCTTCGTTCGTCACGATCGCGACCGAACCCGTCTCGGCAATCACGAAGTTGCCTCCCGTCACGCCCATGTCGGCCGACATGAAATGCGGGCGCAGCACCTCGCGCGCCTCGCGCGTCATGTCCGGAATCTCGGTGAGCCGCTCGCGGTGGTGCGTGCGCGCGAACAGGTCGGCGATCTCGTCCTTGTCCTTGTGCACGACGGGCGCAATGATGTGGCTCGGCGGCTCGTTGTCGTTGATCTGCAGGATGTATTCGCCGAGGTCCGTCTCGATCGACTGCACGCCCATCTCCGCGAGCACCGCGTTCAGACGCATCTCCTCGGACACCATCGACTTGGTCTTGATGACCTTCTTCACGTCGTGCCGGCGCGCGATGTCGGCCACGAGCCGCGCGGCATCCGCGGTCGTTTCGGCAAACAGTACCGTCGTGCCACGCCGCGTCGCCTCGCGCTCGAATGCGTCGAGCCACACGTCGAGGTTCTCCAGCGCGCGGTTGCGGCGCGCCTTGAGCGCGGCGCGCGTGGCCGGGAAGTCGATCGCGGTCATCGCGTCGGCGCGCGCGGACACGAACTTCGTCGACAGCTTCTTCAGGTTCTGCTGCAGGCGCTGGTCGGCCAGCTTCTGGCCGGCGCGCGCCTTGAAATGCATCGATTGGACTTGCATCGCGGTATCGGGGGAAAAGTGAGCGGAACCGGGCGTCAGACGTCGCCCGCCAGCACTTGCGCGACGTGCAGCACGCGCGTGTCGCGGTCGCCGGTGCGGCGCAACCGCCCTTCGATGTTCAGCATGCAGCCGAGATCGCCGAGCACGACGGCGCCCGCGCCCGACGCACGCACGTTCGCGCATTTCTCGTCCGCGATGGCCGCCGAAATATCGCCGTACTTGACCGCGAACGTGCCGCCGAAGCCGCAGCAGTGCTCGCAGTCCTTCATCTCGGTGACCGCGATGCCGCGCTGCGCGAGCAGCGCGCGCGGCTGCGCCTTCACGCCGAGTTCGCGCAGGCCCGAGCACGAGTCGTGATAGGTAACGGGCCCGGTGAATTCACCGGGCTCGAGCGAGACCTTGGCGACGTTCGCAAGGAAATCGGTCAGTTCGTAGACTTTCTGCTGAAACCGCGCGTAGCGCCCCATCAGTTCGGGGTCGTCGCGGAACAGGTCGCCGTAGTGGGTGCGGATCATCCCGCCGCACGAACCCGACGGCGCGACCACGTAATCGAACTGCTCGAACTCGCGCAGCGTCTTTTCCGCGAGATCGCGCGCCAGCGCGCGCTCGCCGGAGTTGTAGGCCGGCTGGCCGCAGCAAGTTTGCGCGGGCGGCACGATCACCTCGTAGCCGGCGTCGCGAATCAGCTTGAGCGCCGAGAAACCGATTTCGGGGCGCATCAGATCGACCAGGCAGGTCACGAACAAACCGACTCGCATACGTGCTCCTTCGAGAAAACGGCTCTCATTATCCGCCGTTTGGCCGGCAAGACCAACGCGGGCTTGCGCGCAAGCCCGCGCGGCGCGAAGCGAGGACTTCCTCGAACGGCGTTCGCTTTTTTCACAATACGAGATACAATCGGCCCAACCCCGCCTGACGCGTCAACCGATTCCTCCCCGACATGAGCCAACCCACCCCGGATTCAAAAACGTCGATCCAGGTGATCGAACGCATGATGCGGCTGCTGGACGCGCTCGCCGCGCACAGCGACCCCGTCAGCCTGAAGGAACTTGCGCAGCGGACGGAGCTGCATCCGTCGACCGCACACCGCATCCTCAACGACATGGTGACCTGCCGTCTCGTCGACCGCTCCGACCCCGGCACGTACCGCCTCGGCATGCGGCTGCTCGAGCTCGGCAACCTCGTGAAGGCGCGCCTGTCGGTGCGCGACGCGGCGCTGATGCCGATGCGCGAGCTGCACCGTCTCACCGGGCAGACCGTGAACTTGTCGGTGCGCCAGGGCGACGAGATCGTCTATATCGAGCGCGCATATTCGGAGCGTTCGGGGATGCAGGTCGTCCGCGCGATCGGCGGCCGCGCGCCGCTGCACCTCACGTCGGTCGGCAAGCTGTTCCTCGCGGCCGACGAAACGTCGCGCGTACGCGCCTATGCGACGCGCACGGGTCTGTCCGGCCATACGCAGAACAGCATCACCGACATCGCAAAGCTCGAGCGCGAGCTGACGATCGTCCGCCAGCAATCGTGCGCACGCGACAACGAGGAACTGGAGCTCGGCGTGCGCTGTATCGCGGCCGGCATCTACGACGATTCGGGCAAGCTCGTCGCGGGCCTGTCGCTGTCGGCGCCGGCCGATCGCCTGCAGGACGCGTGGCTCGGCCAGTTGAGCCGCACGGCGCTCACCATTTCGGAATCGCTCGGCTACCGGCCGGCGCCCGCGAAGGATGCGGACGGGCTGCAGCGGCAGGCATAAGCCGCCTTCACCGGCCCCGGTTCTCCCGAACGAAAAAACCCCGCGATTGCGGGGTTTTTTCTTGCAGCCAGTCGGCGCGGCGGCGGACCGCCGCAGACGATCAGGTGCCGCCGTTCGGCGTGTTGGCTGCCGTCAGGCGCTCGCCGCCGCCGGCATCGAGCCAGTTGCGCAGGCGTGCCGCGTCGGCGAAGCGCGAATACTTGCCGAACGAATCGAGCAGCACCATCACCATCGGCCGGCCGTGGATCGTCGCCTGCATCACGAGGCACTCGCCCGCTTCGTTGATGAAGCCCGTTTTCTGCAGGCCGATGTCCCACGAGCCATTGCCGCGGATCAGCGCGTTCGTGCTGTTGTAGACCAGGTTGCGCTTGCCCGTGTACACCTCGTACGTGCGATCGGTCGAGAACTGACGAATCATCGGGTACTGGTAAGCGGCGTTGACCATCTTCACGAGGTCGCGCGCGCTCGACACGTTCGAGCTCGACAGGCCCGTCGAATTCTCGAAGTGCGTGTCGGTCATGCCGAGCGCCTTCGCCTTCGCGTTCATCGCGGCGACGAACGCCGGACGGCCGCCCGGGTAGTAACGCGACAGCGCGGCGGCCGCGCGGTTTTCCGACGCCATCAGCGCGATATGCAGCATGTCCTCGCGCGACAGCACCGAACCGACCGACAGGCGCGAGCCCGTGCCCTTCTCGTAGTCGCGGTCTTCGTCGGTGACTTCGATCTGGTCGGCCATCGGCGACTTCGAGTCGAGCACGACCATCGCCGTCATCAGCTTCGAGATCGACGCGATCGGCACGACGGCATGCGAATTCTTGTCGAACAGCGGCTCGCCGGAATTCTGGTCGACGACGTACGCGACGCTCGAGCGCAGCGCGAGCGCGTCCGGCGTGTCGTGCAGGCCGAACGCCTGGCCGACGGTCGGGCGACGCGGCTGGAACGCGACCTGGCGCACTGCGCCGCGGTGGCCGCCGTGCACGCCCGCCGCGAGCGTCATGCGCTTGCGCGACGCTTTCGCGCGCGGCGCATCGGCCGCGGCGACCCTGGCGGATTGGCTGGATGCTGCCTTGACCGACTTCTTCGCGGACGAAGCAGGAGCGACGGCCTTTTTCTTGGCGGCTTGTTGGGTCTTCGCAGTGGCGGCAAAGGCGTCAGCGGGCGCGACGGACGCGGCGGTCGCCAGCAAGGCGACGGCGACCGACACAGCCGCGCCGAGCGTCATGCTCTGCAACAATCTGCGCGGTGAAAACGATTCGGCTTTCATTGGGGTCTGGACAAAGCGGGCGGGAGGTTTCCGCAAGTGTAGTTAAAGCTTAAAAAAAGAGCAATATTAGGCACTTACCGATCGTCGTTAAACCGGAATGTAAGGGTCAGCCAACCTCAGACCAATCGACCCTCCCGCCCCCATCGAAAAAAATCATGGGAAGCACTGCCCGACAGCGCCCGTCTCCCGATTACCACACGGTTAATTGAGATAACGTCACTTTCGGGGCAATTTAAAGCGGGGAAACTACGTATCCGGCGCTCGGCGTGCCTGCAGCGCCTCTTGACCATGGCGAAGGCACGTCGCCACGGCATGCGCATCGAAACGGCGCGTTTTCGACAGGAACGGAAGGATAACGTTCCACAAGCCTGTCAGGTTTACCTGTGCATGCTCATGGTGCGCCGCGCCTGCCCCGCGCCCGTGCGCACCATTTGGGATCGAGCGTGAAACCGATTCCGAACGGCCATGATAACTCATTGTTTTATCGATAATTTGTCACGATTGTGCAACGCACAAAAAATACTTGACATCCGTTTTCTCTGCCCTAAAATATGTTTCATTGCTGCGTTGCACAAAGCACGCGCATCCGAGTTTCCCCATCGTAGTGCCCCTTACCCTGCGATCGACGCGATCGCTTTTCAGGAGCTTGACATGTCCTTGCTGACCCCCGAGCAAATCGCCGCCGCACAGAAAGCCAACCTCGAAAGCCTGTTCGGTCTGACGACCAAGGCGTTCGAAGGCGTCGAAAAGCTGATCGAATTGAACCTGCAGGTCGTGAAGTCGACGCTGGTCGAGAGCCAGGAAAACGCACAGCGTCTGCTGTCGGTGAAGGACGCTCAGGAACTGATCGCGCTGCAAGCGAGCCTGTCGCAGCCGGTCGCGGAAAAGGTGCTGTCGTACGGCCGTCACCTGTACGAAATCGCATCGTCGACGCAAGCCGAATTCACGAAGGTTGCCGAAGCGCAATTCGAAGAGCAGAACAAGAAGGTCCAGGCACTCGTCGACAACGTCGCGAAGAACGCTCCGGCCGGTTCGGAAACGGCTGTCGCCGCGCTGAAGTCGGCACTGAACGCTGCGAACACCACGTACGAAACGGTTCAGAAGGCAACGAAGCAAGCCGTCGAGATCGCCGAAACGAACTTCAACGCTGCTGCTGCCGTCGCAACGAAGGCTGCCACCGCCGCCGCTGCGCGTCGTTCGAGCAAGCCGGCCGCGTAAGCGTCCCCTGCTCCTGAAAGAGCCGCGCCCAGCGCGGCTTTTTCGTTTCCGGCGCCGGAAACGGCGCGAACCGGCAGCCGTTCGCTACGCTCGAACGGCCGTTCGAGCGCCGCGCCGGCCGCGAGCAAAAGAAAACGCCGCCGCCTGGATTGCCCGGGCGGCGGCGTTTTTTCATGGCCGGTACAGGAGCGGCCGTGCCGGTCGCGTTACTTCTTGCGTTGCGGCGGCAGGTCCGTACAGACACCTTCGTACAGTTCGGCGGCCATGCCGACCGATTCGCCGAGCGTCGGGTGCGGATGGATCGTCTTGCCGATGTCTTCCGCGTCCGCGCCCATCTCGACGGCGAGGCACACTTCGCTGATCAGGTCGCCCGCGTTCAGCCCGACGATGCCGCCGCCGATCACGCGATGGGTTTCCTCGTCGAAGATCAGTTTCGTGAAACCTTCGTCGCGGCCGTTCGCGATCGCGCGGCCCGAAGCGGCCCACGGGAACACGGCCTTGCCGTACTTGATGCCTTCGGCCTTGCACTGGTCTTCCGTCTTGCCGGCCCACGCCACTTCCGGATCGGTGTACGCCACCGACGGGATCTGCAGTGCGTCGAAGTACGCCTTCTCGCCGTGCGCGGCTTCCGCTGCGACGTGGCCTTCATGCACGGCCTTGTGCGCGAGCATCGGCTGGCCGACGACATCGCCGATCGCGAAGATGTGCGGGACGTTCGTGCGCATCTGCTTGTCGACGTCGATGAAGCCGCGATCCGTGACGGCAACGCCTGCCTTGTCGGCGCCGATCTTCTTGCCGTTCGGGCTGCGGCCCACCGCGACGAGCACGAGGTCGTAGCGCTGCGCTTCCGCCGGCGCCTTCTCGCCCTCGAACTTCACGTAGATGCCGTCTTCCTTCGCTTCCGCGCCGACCGTCTTGGTCTTCAGCATCACGTTGCCGAAGCGCTTCGCGTTGTACTTTTCCCAGACCTTCACGAGATCGCGGTCCGCGCCCATCATCAGGCCGTCCATCATTTCGACGACGTCGATCTCGGCACCGAGCGTTGCGTACACCGTCGCCATTTCGAGGCCGATGATGCCGCCGCCGATCACGAGCATGCGCTTCGGCAGCTGGCGCAGTTCGAGCGCGCCCGTCGAATCGACGACCCGCGGGTCTTCCGGCATGAACGGCAGCTTCACGGCCTGAGAGCCCGCGGCGATGATCGCCTGCTTGAACTTGACGACCTTCTTGCCGTTTTCGCCCTGCACTTCCATGTGATACGGATCGACGAACGCGCCGACGCCCGTGACGACTTCGACCTTGCGCGCCTTCGCCATGCCGGCGAGGCCCGTCGTCAGCTTCTTGACGACGCCGCCCTTGAAGTCGCGCAGCTTGTCGAGATCGACCTGCGGCTTGCCGAACGTGATGCCGTGCGACGCGAGCGCCTCGGCTTCGTCGATGACGAGCGCCGTGTGCAGCAGCGCCTTCGACGGGATGCAGCCCACGTTCAGGCACACGCCGCCGAGCGTCGGGTAGCGTTCGACGAGCACCGTCTTCATGCCGAGATCGGCTGCGCGGAACGCCGCCGAGTAGCCGCCGGGGCCGGCGCCGAGCACGAGCATGTCGCATTCGATGTCGACTGCGCCGGCGTAGCTGCCGGCTTGCGGCGCGGGCGCGGCTGCGGCCGGTGCCGGAGCAGCCGCTGCGGGCTTGGCCGGTTCGGGTGCTTTCGCGGGTGCGGCGGCGGCGGCCGTTGCTTCGACGATGGCGATGACGGTGCCTTGCGAGACTTTCTCGCCGGCCTTGACCTTGACTTCCTTGACGGTGCCGGCGACGTCGCTGGGCACTTCCATGGAGGCTTTGTCCGATTCGAGCGTGATGAGCGTCTGCTCTTTTTCGATCACGTCGCCCGGCTGCACGTTGACTTCGATGACATCGACGCCGCTGAAATCGCCGATATCCGGAACCTTGACTTCGATGAGACTCATTACTGTCCCCTTCTTGATTAGCTGCAGACAGAGGGGGGAGAAACTCGCGAGCGAACTACGGCCTGGCAAAAGAAAGACCGTGACGCTGGGCAGGACCACCTTTGCCGTCCGCCCAAGGACGCGCCTTTCTTTTGGTTACTTTTCTTTGGAAGACAAAGAAAAGTGACCGCCGCCCCGCGCAGGGGCGACGCTAGCAGACCGTCAGGAAAGCCAGTTCAACGACAAAGCGTGGATAACCAACATAAACCCCACGCCCCCGCGAGCCCCTCCCCGCTCATCAAAGAACGATGCGCCGGAAATCGCCGAGCAACGCGCCGAGATACGCATTGAACCGCGCGGCTTCCGCGCCATCGATCACGCGATGGTCATACGACAGCGACAGCGGCAGCATGAGACGCGGCACGAACTGCTTGCCGTCCCACACCGGCTTCATCTGCCCGCGCGACAACCCGAGGATCGCCACTTCCGGCGCGTTGATGATCGGCGTGAAGTTCGTCCCGCCGATCCCGCCGAGCGACGAGATCGAGAAGCAGCCGCCCTGCATCTGGTCCGGCTTCAGCTTGCCGTCGCGCGCGGCCTTCGACAGGTCGCTCATTTCCTTCGCGATATCGACGAGACCCTTCTTGTCCGCATCGCGGATCACCGGCACGACGAGGCCGTTCGGCGTATCGGCGGCGAAACCGACGTGGAAGTACTGCTTGAACACGAGGTTGTCGCCGTCGAGGCTCGCGTTGAAGGTCGGGAATTTCTTCAGCGCGGCAACGACCGCCTTGATCACGAACGCGAGCATCGTGAACTTCACGCCCGCCTTCTCGTGCTCCTTGTTCAACTGGACGCGCAGCGCCTCGAGATCGGTGATGTCCGCTTCGTCGTTGTTCGTGACGTGCGGGATCATCACCCAGTTGCGATGCAGGTTCGCGCCCGAGATCTTCTTGATGCGCGACAGCGGCTTCGCCTCGAACGGGCCGAACTTCGAGAAGTCGACCTTCGGCCAGGGCAGCAGGTTCAGCTCGCCGCCGCCTGCCGGCGCGGCCGCTGCCGCGCCCGGCGCTGCGCGCTGGCCCGTCATCACGCCCTTCACGAAGCCGGTGACGTCGTCCTTCGTGATGCGGCCCTTCGGACCCGAACCCTGCACGCGTGCGACTTCGACGCCGAGTTCGCGCGCGAACTTGCGCACCGACGGCGAAGCATGGCTGGCGCGGTATTCGCCCGACGGCGCCGCGGCCGCGGCCGCGGCCGCAGCCGGTGCCGGTGCCGGTGCCGGCGCAGCCTTCGCGGGTGCGGCGGCGGGCGCCGGGGCAGGTGCAGCAGCGGCCGGAGCCGGTGCGCTCGCCTGCGGAGCGGCAGCCGGTGCGCCTGCGGCTTCGAGCAGCACGATCAGCGTGCCTTCCGACACCGAATCGCCGACCTTCACCTTGATGTCCTTCACGACGCCCGCAGCCGGGCTCGGCACGTCCATCGTCGCCTTGTCCGATTCGAGCGTGACGAGCGACTGCTCCTTCTCGACCGTGTCGCCGACCTTCACGCCGATCTCGATCACCGGGACGTCCTTGTAGTCGCCGATGTCGGGCACCTTCACTTCGAGCGTGCCGCCGGCCGCTGCCGGTGCGGCAGCCGGTGCTGCTGCGGCCGGTGCCGGCGCTGCCGCCGGAGCCGGGGCTGCAGCCGGCGCAGCCGCGCCGTTCGGCTGTGCGGCCGCGCCGCCTTCGAGCAGGATGATCAGCGTGCCTTCCGACACCGAGTCACCCACCTTCACCTTCACTTCCTTGACCGTGCCCGCCGCGGGGCTCGGGACGTCCATCGTCGCCTTGTCGGACTCGAGCGTGACGAGCGACTGCTCGGGCTCGACCGTGTCGCCCGCCTTCACGAGCACCTCGATGACGGGCACGTCCTTGTAATCGCCGATATCCGGCACCTTCACTTCGATCGCTTGACTCATCTGTATCTGTCTCCATGGCCGCGCGCGCTCCTCGCGGAAGCGACGCGCGACATCACACGGCGTGTGCGTTAAACGGTCATCGGGTTGGGCTTGGACGGATCGAGGTTGTACTTGGCGATCGCGTCCGCGACCACCTTGCGCTCGATCGTGCCTTCGTCGGCCAGCGCGTTGAGCGCAGCGACGGTGACCCAGTGACGGTCGACCTCGAAGAAGTGACGCAGCTTCTCGCGGGTATCCGAGCGGCCGAAGCCGTCCGTGCCCAGCACGACGAAGCGGCGATCGATCTGGCCGCGAATCTGGTCGACCAGCGCGCGGACGTAGTCGGTCGATGCGATGACCGGGCCCTGCGTGTCCTTCAGGCACTTCTGCACGTGCGACAGGCGACGCTCCTCGGTCGGATGGAGCAGGTTCCAGCGCTCGACCTGGTGACCTTCGCGCGCGAGCTCGGTGAAGCTCGGCACGCTCCACAGGTCGGCGGCGACGCCCCAGTCGTTCTTCAGCAGGTCGGCGGCGGCGATCACTTCGTTGAAGATCGTGCCCGCGCCGAGCAACTGGACGCGCGGCGCCTTCTTGTCGGCGTCGGCCTTCCTGAACGCGTACATGCCCTTGATGATGTCGGCCGCCACGTGCTCGCCCTGCGGAATCGCCGGGTGCTCGTAGTTCTCGTTCATCACCGTGATGTAGTAGTACACGTCTTCCTGGTCCTGCACCATGCGGCGCAGGCCGTCCTGGATGATCACGGCCAGTTCGTAGCCGAAGGTCGGGTCGTAGCTCACGCAGTTCGGCACCGATGCCGCCCACAGGAGCGAGTGGCCGTCTTCGTGCTGCAGGCCTTCGCCGTTCAGCGTCGTGCGGCCCGCGGTACCGCCGAGCAGGAAGCCGCGCGAGCGCATGTCGCCCGCGGCCCATGCGAGATCGCCGATCCGCTGGAAGCCGAACATCGAGTAGAAGATGTAGAACGGCACCATGATCTCGCCGTGCGTCGAGTACGACGTCGCTGCCGCGATCCAGTCGCACATGCCGCCCGCTTCGTTGATGCCTTCCTGCAGGATCTGGCCGGTTTGCGATTCCTTGTAGAACATCAGCTGGTCGGAATCTTCCGGCACGTACTTCTGGCCTTCCTGGTTCCAGATGCCGATCTGGCGGAACAGGCCTTCCATGCCGAACGTGCGCGATTCGTCCGGGACGATCGGCACGACGCGCTTGCCGAGCGCCTTGTCCTTCAGCAGGATGTTCAGAATCCGCACGAACGCCATCGTCGTCGAGATCTCGCGGCCTTCACCCGTGCCCTTCAGCAGCGGCTCGAACGCGTCGAGCGCCGGCACCGGCAGCGACGTCGCCTTCTCGCGGCGGTGCGGCAGGTAGCCGCCGAGGTCCATGCGCTGCTTGCGCATGTATTCGAGCTCCTTCGAACCTTCCTCGAACTTCAGGTACGGCACGTCGGCGATCTGCTCGTCGCTGATCGGCAGGCGGAACTGGTCACGGAACTTCTTCAGTTGCTCGACCGGCAGTTTCTTCTGCTGGTGCGTGATGTTCATCGCCTGGCCCGACTCGCCCATCCCGTAGCCCTTGATGGTCTTCGCGAGGATGACGGTCGGCGCGCCCTTCGTGTTGCTGGCTTCGTGGAACGCCGCATAGATCTTGTGCGGATCGTGGCCGCCGCGGTTCAGCGCCCAGATGTCGTCGTCCGACCAGTCGGCGACCAGCGCCTTCAGCTCAGGCGAGTTGAAGAAGTGCTCGCGGACGAACGCGCCCGATTCCGACTTGTACGTCTGATATTCGCCGTCGACGACTTCCATCATGCGGCGCATCAGCGCGCCCGTCTTGTCGCGCGCGAACAGCGCATCCCAGCGGCTGCCCCAGATGACCTTGATCACGTTCCAGCCGGCGCCGCGGAATTCCGATTCGAGTTCCTGGATGATCTTGCCGTTGCCGCGCACCGGGCCGTCGAGACGCTGCAGGTTGCAGTTGATCACGAACACGAGGTTGTCGAGCTTCTCGCGGCTCGCCATCCCGATCGCGCCGAGCGATTCCGGTTCGTCCGTCTCGCCGTCGCCGAGGAACGCCCACACCTTGCGGCCTTCCGTCGTCGCGATGCCGCGCGCCTGCAGGTACTTCATGAAGCGCGCCTGGTAGATCGCCATGATCGGGCCGAGACCCATCGACACGGTCGGGAACTGCCAGAAGTCCGGCATCAGCCACGGGTGCGGGTACGACGAAATGCCGTTGCCGTCGACTTCCTGGCGGAAGTTGTCGAGCTGCTCTTCCTTCAGGCGGCCGAGCAGGAACGCGCGCGAATACACGCCCGGCGACGAGTGGCCCTGCACGAACACGAGATCGCCGCCGTGCTGGTCGGACGCTGCGTGCCAGAAGTGATTGTAGCCGACGTCGTAGAGCGTCGCGGCCGACGCAAACGATGCGATGTGGCCGCCGACGTTCGTGTCCTTGCCAGCGCGCAGCACCATCGCCAGCGCGTTCCAGCGCGTGTACGAACGGATGCGGTGCTCGATGTCCTGGTCGCCCGGAATCTTCGCCTGGGCTTCGACCGGAATCGTGTTGATGTACGGGGTATTCGCGGAGAACGGCAGGTGCTCGCCGTGCATGCGGGCGAACTCGATCTGCTTTTCGATCAGGTAGTGCGCGCGGCCGGTGCCCACGGAGGAGATCACGCCATCGAGCGACTCCAGCCACTCGACGGTTTCTTGCGGGTCGTCGTCATGTTCGGCGGCGACATATTTCATCACTTCGTTCGGTACAGCGGACATTCTCGTCTCCTGGGTCCTGGAATGTGAGGATCGCTCTCGTGCAGACGACGCGACGCGACCGGCTGCGGGCAAGCTCCAGCGGATTGTAATGAGCGTGCGCAGGCCTGCGCAACAAAATTTTCGAATCGTGAGATCTTTTCTCATAATACGGAATATTGCTGCGCCGCACCCATGCTTCGGGGCTCTGCGGCACGTCCCGGCGGCATAAATCCGTTTCCGTTCAACATATCCGGTATGGGTTTTCCATGTATTGCGCTGCGCTACAATCCTGCCATGTTGACCGATCGGCTTTTCGCACGCTCGGCGCGACCGTCGGGCCCGCCGGCGGAGTCGCAGCCGTCCCGTTGGCACCACGGACCGTGGTGGTCCAATTCCTATTTGCTGACGCCGCTGCTGTCGATCCTCGTGTTCCTCGTGGTGATGAGCCTCATCCTGTGGAGCCTCAATCGCCGCGAACAGCAGCAGCAGGAAGACACCCTCTTCCGTAACGTCGCGTGGGCGCAGCAGCAGATCCGCCTGTCGATGACGGGCGCGCAGGAACAGCTCCAGGCGCTGTCGCGCGATCTCGCGTCGGGCCGCCTCGACCAGAACGCGTTCCAGATGGCCGTCGCGGACGTGATGCAGACGCATCCGGAAATCCTCTACCTGAACTGGTACACCTCCCCCGGCGTGCAGCGCTGGCCGGCCGTGCATCCGCCGCTGCTCGGCCAGCGGCTCGCGAAGCCCGGCGACGCGCAGATGCAGGACGCCGTGCGCGGCGCCTACGACGAAGCGCGCAGCACGCGCCGCCAGGCCTATTCGCCGCTGATCTACGACGACTTCGGCAACGGCTTCATCACGCTGCAGACGCCGGTGATGCGCGGCGACCGCGAATATCTCGGCTCGATCGCCGCGGTGTTCTCGGTCGAAGGCATCCTGAAGCACGACATCCCGCAGGAGCTGTCGTCGAAGTACAAGATCTCGATCACCGACTCGAACAACCGCGAGCTGTCGTCCACGTCGACGCGCCCGCGCCTGCCGCGCGACTCGCACTACGACCTGCCGCTCGATCCGCCCGGCCAGGGGCTGACCGTGCGCGTGTACGCGTTCCCGCAACTCACGAACCTGACCAACAACACGCTCGTGTGGCTCGTCGCGGGGCTGTCGTGCTTCGTGCTGTGGAGCCTCTGGAGCCTGTGGAAGCACACGCGCCAGCGCTTCGAGGCGCAGCAGGCGCTGTACGCGGAGGCGTTCTTCCGCCGCGCAATGGAGAACTCGGTGCTGATCGGCATGCGCGTGCTCGACATGCACGGCCGCATCACGCACGTGAACCCCGCGTTCTGCCGGATGACCGGCTGGGACGAAACCGACCTCGTCGGCAAGGTCGCGCCGTTCCCGTACTGGCCGCGCGACGCTTACCCGGAAATGCAGCGCCAGCTCGACATGACGCTGCGCGGCAAGGCGCCGAGCTCGGGGTTCGAGCTGCGCGTGCGGCGCAAGAACGGCACGCTGTTCCATGCGCGCCTGTACGTATCGCCGCTGATCGACAGTTCCGGCCGCCAGACCGGCTGGATGTCGTCGATGACCGACATCACCGAGCCGAAGCGCGCGCGCGAGGAACTCGCGGCCGCGCACGAGCGCTTCACGACGGTGCTCGAAAGCCTCGACGCCGCGGTGTCGGTGCTGGCCGCCGACGAGGCCGAGCTGCTGTTCGCGAACCGCTACTACCGCCACTTGTTCGGCATCCGCCCGGACGGCCATCTCGAGCTGTCGGGCGGCGGCTTCGACCGCGCGCAGGCATCGTCCGACTCGATCGACATGGTCGATGCGTTCGCGGGCCTGCCGGCCGCCGCGCTGACGAGCAGCACCGCCGATGCGCAGGAGGTGTACGTCGAGAGCATCCAGAAATGGTTCGAGGTGCGCCGCCAGTACATCCAGTGGGTGGACGGCCACCTCGCGCAGATGCAGATCGCGACCGACATCACGACCCGCAAGAAGGCGCAGGAACTCGCGCACCAGCAGGAGGAGAAGCTGCAGTTCACGAGCCGATTGATGACGATGGGTGAAATGGCGTCGTCGATTGCTCACGAATTGAACCAGCCGCTCGCCGCGATCAACAACTACTGCTCGGGCACGCTCGCGCTGGTCAAGAGCGGCCGCGGCACGCCCGAGACGCTGCAGCCCGCGCTGGAAAAGACCGCGCAGCAGGCGCTGCGGGCAGGGATGATCGTCAAGCGGATCCGCGAATTCGTGAAGCGCAGCGAGCCGAAGCGCCAGCCGGCGCGCGTCGCGGACATCGTCGCCGACGCGGTCGGGCTCGCCGAAATCGAGGCCAGGAAGCGCAGGATCCGGATCGTCACGGAAATCCTCGCAAGAATGCCTATTATTTATGTCGACCCCGTGCTGATCGAGCAGGTGCTGATGAACCTGATGAAGAACGCGGCCGAGGCGATGGCCGACGTGAAGCCGGCGTCGGCGGACGGCGTGATCCGCGTCGTCGCCGACATCGATGCGGGCTTCGTCGACATCCGCGTGATCGACCAGGGTCCGGGCGTCGACGAAGCGACCGCCGAACGCCTGTTCGAACCGTTTTACAGCACCAAGTCCGATGGCATGGGCATGGGGCTGAACATCTGCCGTTCGATCATCGAATCGCATCGGGGGCGTCTGTGGGTGGTCAACAACGTCGAGCCGGATGGCCGCATTTCCGGCGCGACGTTCCACTGCAGCCTGCCCATTGGGGAACCCGCTGATCTCGGCCGAGGGGGGCGCGAGGCATCGGCATCACATACCGTTACGGGAGAACTATGAATAGCCCTGTCACCACCACTCAGGAAACCGTCTTTGTCGTCGACGACGACGAGGCCGTACGGGACTCGCTGCGCTGGCTGCTGGAGGCGAACGGCTATCGCGTGCAATGCTTCTCGAGCGCCGAACAATTCCTCGATGCATACCAGCCTGCGCAGCAGGCCGGCCAGATCGCATGCCTGATCCTCGACGTGCGGATGTCGGGCATGAGCGGCCTCGAACTGCAGGAGCGCCTGATCGCCGACAACGCCGCGCTGCCGATCATCTTCGTCACCGGTCACGGCGACGTGCCGATGGCCGTATCGACGATGAAAAAGGGTGCGATGGACTTTATCGAGAAACCGTTCGACGAAGCCGAGCTGCGCAAGCTCGTCGAGCGGATGCTCGACAAGGCCCGAAGCGAAAGCAAGAGCGTCCAGGAACAGCGTGCCGCGAGCGAACGCCTGTCGAAGCTGACCGCGCGCGAGCAGCAGGTGCTCGAACGGATCATCGCGGGCCGCCTGAACAAGCAGATCGCCGACGACCTCGGCATCAGCATCAAGACGGTCGAAGCGCACCGCGCGAACATCATGGAAAAGCTCAACGTCAACACGGTGGCCGACCTGCTGCGCCTCGCGCTGTCGAAGAAACAGGCCTGAGCGTTCGCCGGCCGCGGCGGCACTGCCCGCCCGGCCCGTAGCCGCCCCGCGCGATGCGGCCCACTCGCGCGGCGGCGGCCTTTCCTCCCGGCGCGCGAGCGCCGCGGTCATGACGCTTCCTGCTGATTCGCTGTCGGACGGCAGCAGGCGAACGGTATAATTGCGTGTTTTGCTGCGGCGCTTCGGTGCCGTACGCACGCATTCCAACTTCCCGGCAGGACCCACCACCATGACAGCCCTCCTCATCGACGGCAACGCCCTTTCGAAGACCTTGCGCGCGCAGGCCGCTGAACGCGCCGCCGCCCTGACCGCACGCGGCCACCAGCCCGGCCTCGCGGTGATCCTCGTCGGCGAGAACCCGGCGAGCGAAGTCTACGTGCGCAACAAGATCAAGGCGTGCGAGGACAACGGTTTCTTCTCGCTGAAGGATACGTACCCGGCCACGCTGTCGGAAGCCGACCTGCTCGCGCGCATCGACGAGCTGAACCGCGACCCGAAGATCCACGGCATCCTCGTGCAGTTGCCGCTGCCCGCGCACATCGACAGCCACAAGGTGATCGAGGCGATCGCGCCGGAGAAGGACGTCGACGGCTTTCACGTCGCGAACGCCGGCGCGCTGATGACCGGCAAGCCGCTGTTCCGCCCGTGCACGCCGTACGGTGTGATGAAGATGTTCGCTGCGCACGACATCGCGCTGCAGGGCGCGAACGCGGTCGTGATCGGCCGCTCGAACATCGTCGGCAAGCCGATGGCGATGCTGCTGCTCGAAGCCGGCGCGACCGTGACGATCTGCCACAGCAAGACGCGCGACCTCGCCGCGCACACGCGGCAGGCCGATATCGTGGTCGCCGCGGTCGGCAAGCGCAACATCCTGACGGCCGACATGGTGAAGCCCGGCGCGACGGTGATCGACGTCGGCATGAACCGCGACGACGCAGGCAAGCTGTGCGGCGACGTCGACTTCGCGGGCGTGAAGGAAGTCGCCGGCCACATCACGCCGGTGCCGGGCGGCGTCGGCCCGATGACCATCACGATGCTGCTGATCAACACGATCGAAGCTGCCGAGCGCGCTGCCGCCGCGGCCGCCTGACCCCCCGCCCGTTCAGCCGGCGCGCGGTTTTCGTGCGCCGGCGTCTCGCCAGCCGCACCGCGCCGGCTGCACCACGCCAGCCGCACGTTGCCCGACGGCTTTCCGCCCCGCATCCGACCCTGCGTCAATCGCGCCGTTAGAAACTAACGATTGGAAAGCGCACGATGCGCCCCAATAATGTCGGTATCGGGCGCCATCGCGCCGTTACCCTTTTCATCCCGGTTCATCCGGCAACAGACAGGGAGTCTTATGTCCGCCAGCGCCAACACCAATCCGCTCCTCGACTTCTCCGACCTGCCCCGCTTCGGCGAAATCCGTCCGGAACACGTGACGCCCGCGCTCGATACGCTGCTCGACGCAGCCAGTCGCGCGGTCGACACCGCGAGCGCGCCCGCGACGCCGTCGACCTGGGCCGCCGTCGTCGAGACGGTCGAGCAGGCGACGGAGCCGCTCGGCCGCGCATGGGGCATCGTCGGTCACCTGAACGCGGTCGCCGACACGCCCGAGCTGCGGGCCGCGTACGGCGAGAACCTGCCGCGCGTGACCGAGTTCTGGTCGAGCGTCGGCCAGAATCTCGCGCTGTACGAGAAATACAAGGCGATCGCCGCGAGTGCCGAATACGCGACGCTGTCCGCCGAGCGCAAGAAGATCCTCGACAATGCACTGCGAGATTTCCGCCTGTCGGGCGCCGAACTGCCCGAAGACCAGAAGCCGCGCTTCGCGGAACTGCAGGAACAGCAGGCCGCGCTGTCGAAGGCGTTCTCCGACCACGTGCTCGACGCGACCAACGCGTACGCGTACTTCGCGCAGGACGACGCCGAACTGGCCGGCCTGCCCGGCGACGCGATCGAGGCCGCCCGCGAAGCCGCGCAGAAGGACGGCAAGGACGGCTGGAAATTCACGCTGCACTTCCCGTCGTACTTCCCGGTGCTGCAGTACGCGGACAACCGCGCGCTGCGCGAGACGCTCTACCGCGCCTATGCGACGCGCGCGTCGGAACTCGGGCCGCAGTACGGCGGCGGCAACGCCGAATGGGACAACACGGCAATCGTCGCCGACGAGCTGAAGCTGCGCCGCGAAGAGGCGCAGATGCTCGGCTACCGCAACTTCGCCGAAGTGTCGCTCGCACCGAAGATGGCCGAATCGCCGCAGCAGGTGATCGCATTCCTCGAGGATCTCGCGACGCGCGCGCGCCCGCACGCGGACAAGGACTGGGACGAACTGCGCGCGTTCGCCGCGAAGGAACTCGGCCTCGCCGAACTCGCGCCGTGGGACGTCGCGTACGCGGCCGAAAAGCTGCGCGAGCAGCGCTATGCGTTCTCGGAAAACGAGGTCAAGCAGTACTTCCCCGAGCCGGCCGTGCTGAAGGGCCTGTTCACCGTCACCGAGACGCTGTTCGGCGTGCGGATCGAGCCGGACGACGCGCCGGTATGGCACAAGGACGTGCGCTTTTTCCGCGTCGAGAACCGCGACGGCTCGCTCGTCGCGCAGTTCTATCTCGACCTGTACGCGCGCGAAGGCAAGCGCGGCGGCGCCTGGATGGACGACGCGCGTTCGCGTGCGAAGCGCGGCAGCACCGTGCAGACGCCGGTCGCGTACCTGACCTGCAACTTCTCGGCGCCGGTCGGCGGCAAGCCCGCGTGCTTCACGCACGACGAAGTCATCACGCTGTTCCATGAGTTCGGCCACGGGCTGCATCACATGCTCACGCGCGTCGACGAGCTCGGCGTGTCGGGCATCAACGGCGTCGAATGGGATGCGGTCGAGCTGCCGTCGCAGTTCATGGAGAACTTCTGCTGGGAATGGGACGTGCTGTCGTCGATGTCGTCGCACGTCGACACGGGCGCCACGCTGCCGCGCGAACTGTTCGACAAGATGATCGCCGCGAAGAATTTCCAGAGCGGGCTCGGCACGCTGCGCCAGATCGTGTTCTCGATGTTCGACATGCTGCTGCACGTCGACTTCGACCCGGCTGGCTCGACCGGCGTAACCGCGTTCGCGCGCGAGATCAACGAGCGCTATCACGTGATCCCGCAGGCGGCGTTCTCGCGCTGGCCGAACACGTTCAGCCATATCTTCGCGGGCGGTTATGCAGCCGGCTACTACAGCTACAAGTGGGCCGAGGTGCTGTCGGCCGACGCGTACGCGGCGTTCGAGGAAGCGGCCGCCGCGAGCGGCAGCGTGCTCGACGCGGCGACCGGCACGCGCTATCGCCGCGAAATCCTCGAGGTCGGCGGCAGCCGTCCGGCAATGGATTCGTTCAAGGCGTTCCGCGGCCGCGAGCCGGAAATCGATGCGCTGCTGCGCCACAACGGGATGACCGCGCCCGCGCACTGAGCGCGCCGCGCCGCCCGGCCCTTCGGGCTGCATCGAAAGGCACCGCAAGGCACCGCTTCGGCGGTGCCTTTTTTCATGGTGCGGGCGATTCGTCGTCGAACAGCGAGAACTGCCCGTGACGCTCGGCCGTGTCCTCGTCGATGCGTACGCCGACGCCGAGCAGCCGCACGGCCTGCGCGCGCCGCTGCAGCCCCTTCGCGAGCAGCGTGACGGCCGTATCCGCATTCGTCGCGTCGGCCACGCACTCGACCGTCGTGCGCTGGAAATCGGCGAAGCGGATCTTCACGTACAGCTTGCGGATCGACCTCGCGGCGCCCGCGCGCGCGATTCGCGCGTCGAGCTGCACGACCAGGCGGCGGATTTCCTCCGCGCATTGCTCGAGCGTCGTCAGGTCGGTCACGTAAGTCGTCTCGACGCTGACCGATTTGCGCTCCTGGTCGGCCTGCACGGGCCGCTCGTCGATCCCGCGCGACAGCTCGTACAGCCGCCGCCCGAACGCGCCGAATTCGCGGTGCAGGTCGATCAGCGGCCAGTCGCGCAATTGCGCGCAGGTCTGGATGCCGAGCCGGTCGAGCCGCGTGGCCGTCACCTTGCCGACGCCGTGCAGCTTGCGCACCGGCAGCGCCGCGACGAACGCGTCGATCTCGTGCGGCCGCACGACGAACAGGCCGTCGGGCTTGTTCCAGTCGGACGCGATCTTCGCGATGAACTTGTTCGGCGCGACGCCGGCCGACACGGTCACGCCGACCGTGTCGTGCACGCGCTGGCGGATCTCCCGCGCGATCAGCGTCGCGCTGCCCTGGCACCGCTCGGACCCGCTGACGTCGAGGTACGCCTCGTCGAGCGACAGCGGCTCGACATCCGGCGTGTAGTCGCGATAGATCGCCATGATCTGCCGCGACGCCGCGCGGTACTTGTCCATCGCGGACGGCAGGATCAGCAGGTCCGGGCACTTGCGCATCGCCAGCGCCGACGACATCGCCGAATGCACGCCGTAGCGCCGCGCCTCGTAGTTGCAGGTCGCGATCACGCCGCGCTGGTCGGGCCGGCCGCCGACCGCGAGCGGCCGGTTGCGCAGCGACGGGTCGTCGCGCATCTCGACCGACGCGTAGAAGCAGTCGCAATCGCAATGAATGATCTTGCGCATGCGCGGCAGCGCGTCGCCCGGCGGCGGTGCGTGCGGATCGGCAGGCGGAATGGTGGTCGGGTTCACGGTGCCGATACTGTACAAAAACACAGTGCCGGTTTCAACTGTCGCGTGCAGCCGCGCCCGGCTGCGCCGTACCGGCCCGCTTTGCGCGGATCGTACCGGCCGTGCGCGGGGAGCGGCGCCTATACTCGTCTGCCGCGACACACGAAACGCAAAGGTGACGGATGAAGACGATCGGACTGATCGGCGGAATGAGCTGGGAATCGTCGGCCGAGTACTACCGGATGATCAATCGGCACTCGAAGGCGCTGCATGGCGGACACCACAACGCGAAGAGCGTGCTGGTGACGGTCGATTTCGCGGAGATCGAAGCGCTGCAGCGCACGCACGACTGGGCCGCGCTCGGCGAACGGATGGCCGACGCCGCGCGGCAGCTCGAAGCGGCCGGCGCCGATCTCGTCGTGCTGACGACCAATACGATGCACCGCGTGCACGACGCGATCGAAGCCGCGGTGACGCTGCCGTTCCTGCACATCGCCGATCCGACAGGCACCGCGCTGCGCGACGCGGGCGTCGAGCGCGTCGCGCTGCTCGGCACGCGCTACACGATGGAGTTGCCGTTCTATGCGGAACGGCTGCGCGGGAAGTTCGGGATGGACGTGCTCGTGCCCGACGAACGCGGGCGCGACGACGTGCACCGGATCATCTACGACGAGCTGTGTCACGGCGTCATCTCGCCCGAATCGCATGCGACGTACGTGACGATCATCGAAGGACTGGCGAAGCGCGGCGCGCAGGCCGTGATCCTCGGCTGTACGGAAATCACGCTGCTGATCGGCGCGGACGACTCGCCGCTGCCGGTATTCGACACGACCGCGCTGCATGCGAAGGCGGCCGTGGAGTGGGCTGCACGATAGCGGCACGACACGCAACGACGCGCGCGCAGAAAACAAAAAACCCGGCACGAGGCCGGGTTCCTGTCGACGAAGCGCGCATCGGTCACTTGCGCTGCACATCGTCTGGTGTGCTTGGTTGCGGGGGTAGGATTTGAACCTACGACCTTCGGGTTATGAGCCCGACGAGCTGCCAGACTGCTCCACCCCGCGTCAGAGAAATAAATTATAGGGTGAGGGAGTGCTTACGTCAACACTTTTGTCACAATTTCTTTCCCCTCCTCGATGGAGCGACGCGTGACACCTTCGCCGCGTCGCGCATCGCGCGCGTTCGCGCCGCGTGCTCGCGGTAAGATGGCGGCCTTCGCATTCACCCCGCACGCCCATTCCCGTTCATGAAAATCGCCACCTGGAACGTCAACTCGCTCAACGTCCGCAAGCAGCATGTGCTCGACTGGCTCGCGCAAAGCGGCACCGATGTGCTGTGCCTGCAGGAACTGAAGCTGCCGGACGAGAAATTTCCGCGCGCCGATCTCGAAGCGATCGGCTACCGCAGCTGGTTCACGGGCCAGAGGACCTACAACGGCGTCGCGATCCTCGCGCGCGACACGCTGCCCGTCGACGAATCGGACATCGTGCGCAACATCCCCGGCTTCGACGATCCGCAGCAGCGCGTGGTCGCCGCGACGATCGACGGCGTGCGCATCGTGTCCGCCTATTTTCCGAACGGCCAGGCGCCCGACTCCGACAAGTTCGTCTACAAGATGCAGTGGCTCGACGCGCTGCACGCATGGCTGAGCACCGAGCTGCAGCGCCACCCGAAGCTCGCGCTGCTCGGCGACTACAACATCGCGCCGGAAGACCGCGACGTGCACGATCCCGCGAAATGGGAAGGCCAGAACCTCGTGTCGCCGCAGGAACGCGCGCACTTCGCGAAGCTGATCGAGCTCGGCTTCGTCGATGCGTTCCGCCGCTTCGAACAACCCGAGAAGACCTTCACGTGGTGGGACTACCGGATGATGGCGTTCCGCCGCAACGCGGGGCTGCGCATCGACCATATCCTGCTGTCGCCGGCGCTCGCCGCAACCTGCGCGTCGTGCGAGGTCGACCGCACGCCGCGCACGTGGGAACAGCCGTCCGACCACACGCCCGTCATCGCGGTCGTCGGCTGATCGCGCCGTAGCCCGCGCGTTCAGCGCCGCGCGGGCGCCGGCCCGAGATGGGCCCACAGGAACCCGAATTCGGCCGCGTCGGATTCGGCGCGTTCCAGATCGTCGGCGCTGCCGTGGCCGCCGTCGGTGTTCTCCCAGTACCACACCCGTTCGTGACCGAGCGCATGCATGCGCGCGGCCATCTTGCGCGCATGCGCGGGATGCACGCGATCGTCGCGCGTCGACGTCGTCAGCAGCAGCGGCGGATACGCGACGCCTTCGCGCACGCGGTGATACGGCGAATACGCGGCCAGCGCCGCGCCCTCGCGCGGATCGTCCGGGTCGCCGTACTCGTCGAGCCACGCGGCGCCCGCGTGCAGCTTCGGATAGCGGCGCATGTCGAGCAGCGGCACGCGGCACAGCACCGCGCCGAACAACTCCGGCCGCTGCGCCATGCACGCGGCGACCAGCAGCCCGCCGTTGCTGCCGCCCTCGATCCCGAGCTGCGCGGCGGTCGTCACGCCGGTAGCCGCCAGATCCTCGGCCACCGCGATGAAGTCGTCGAACGAACGCTGCCGGTGTTCGCGCTGCGCGTCGACGTGCCAGCGCGGCCCGAACTCGCCGCCGCCGCGGATGTGCGCGAACGCCAAAACGCCGCCGCGCTCGAGCCACCCGATGCCGAACGCATCGCTATAGCCCGGCAGGTTCGGGATCGCAAAGCCGCCATAGCCCGACAGCAGGCACGGCCGCGCGACGCGCGCGGCGCTGCCGGGCGCATCGAGGGCGTCCAGCGCATCGCGCGGCCCGATCAGCGTGTACGGCACCACCGTGCCGTCGCGCGAGCGCGCGCTTGCACGACGCACGACGAGCCCGGCCGCATCGAACTGCACCGGCGGCCGGTCGAGCAGCACGCGGCGCGACGGCGCATCGGCCGCGCGATCGGCAAGATCGGCCAGCCAGCATTCGGGCGGATCGAGATAGGTGTCGACGTCCACGTAGACCTCGTCGTTCAGCGTCGACTCGACGGGCTCGACGTCGATCTGCGCGTCGCCCGGCCAGTCGAACGGCCGCGCGTCCCACGTCCACGTGCCGTCGTCGGCCTGCCGCGGCTGCCACAGCATCGTGCGGTTGTGCACGTCGTCGAGCCAGCTCGCGATCAGCATCGTGCGCGTGTGCGTCCACGTGCAGGCGGACGTCGACGGTTGCGGCGCGAACAGCGTCGTGAGCTCGCGCGACCCGGCCAGGAACGCCTGCTCGCGGATCGCGAGCAGCGAGCCGCCCGCATGGCGCAAGCCGCCGCAGTCCCAGTCGAGGCGCGGCTCCAGCACGAGCCAGCCTTCCCAGAACCCGACCTCGACATGCGTCGGCACGTCGTAGCGCGCCCACTCGCCCGCCTCCGTCAGCCGGTACGCATGCGCGTCGAAGAAATCGACGCTGCGCCATGCGACGTGGCGGTTGTCGATCGGATCGAACCCCGCGCCCGCGCTGATATCGTCGGGTTCGCCGCGGAATACGACGGGCGCGTCGGCAAGCGGCGTGCCGCGCACCCAGCGCCGCGCTTCATACGGATAACCGGCCGCGGTCGCATGCGCTGCGCCGCGATCCCAGCTCACGTAGACGGTATCGCGGTCGATCCAGCCGATCGTGTGATGCCCCGGCTCATCGATCGTGAAACCGCCGGCGACGAAACGGCGCTCGACGAGATCGAATTCGCGCACGACGACCGCGTCGGCGCCGCCCGGCGACAGCGACAGCAGCACGCGATCGCCGTCCGGATACAGGATCGCCTCCTGCTCGAACACCCACGACTCGCCCTCCTCGGCACCGAGCGCGTCGACGTCGAGCAGCGTTTCCCACGCCGGCCGGCCGGCGCGCCAGTCGTCCCAGCGCGTGCGGCGCCACAGCCCCTTCGGATGGAGATCGTCCTGCCACAGGTCGTAGGCCCAGTCGCGCCAGCGGGTCGGAATCACCGGGCGTTCGCGCGGCAGATATGCTTTCGCGAGACGCGCCGTGAGCGTGCGAAACGCGTCGTCGTCGCGCAGCGCGGCGCGCGTGCGCGCATTCTGCTCGTCGACCCACGTGCGGGCGCGCTTGCTGTCGAGCGCTTCGAGGAAACGGAACGGGTCGGCCCCGGCGGGCCAGCGGAAGGAATCGGACATTGCGGATCGGCGGATTGGGAAACTGCGTACAAACCGCGATTATGTCCGATCGCGGCATGCGCGACGCCCGCGCATGCCGCGAATCGTACTCAGGGCTCCAGGTGCAGTTCCTGGATCTTGCGCGTGATCGTGTTGCGGCCGATGCCGAGCCGCTCCGCGGCCTCGACCTTGCGGCCGCGCGTGAAGTCGAGCGCCTCGCGGATCACGGCCGCCTCGAAGCGGCGTGCGAGCTCGTCCATCACGTCGGCCGAGTTCTCGCGCAACAGCCGCGCGACTTCGGTGCGCAGGCCATGCTCCCACACCGGATAGCCGGCCGGCGCGCCGCCGCTCGGCGCGGCCGCGACAGGCGCGGACACCACCGGCGCCGCACCGATCATCGGTTGCGCGAGCGCGGCATCGCCGCCGCTGCCGCGCGCATCCGCGCCGTCGCCCGTCGCGAGGACCGGAGCACCGGCCGGCACGAGGTCGGGCGGCAGGTCCTTGATCTCGACCGTCTGCGCGGGCGCCATCACGGTCAGCCAGTTCGCGAGGTTCTCGAGCTGCCGCACGTTGCCGGGAAACGGGAGCGACGTCAGGTATGCCAGCGCATCGTCGGACACGCGCTTCGGCTCGACGCCGAGATCGCGCGCACTCTTCTGCAGGAAGTGGCGCGTGAGCAGTGCAATGTCCTCGCTGCGTTCGCGCAGCGGCGGCAGGCGCAGCCGGATCACGTTGAGCCGGTGGTAAAGATCCTCGCGGAACAGCCCCTGCCGCACGCGCGATTCGAGATTCTGGTGCGTCGCGGCGATCACGCGCACGTTCGCGCGCAGCGGGTTGTGCCCGCCGACCCGATAGAACTGCCCGTCCGACAGCACGCGCAGCAGACGCGTCTGCAGGTCGAACGGCATGTCGCCGATTTCGTCGAGGAACAGCGTACCGTTCTCGGCCTGCTCGAAGCGGCCCTGCCGCGTCGTCTGCGCGCCGGTGAACGCGCCGCGCTCATGGCCGAACAGCTCGGATTCGAGCAGGTCCTTCGGAATCGCCGCGGTATTCAGCGCGATGAACGGCCCGTTCGCGCGCGGGCTGTGACGGTGCAGCGCACGCGCGACGAGCTCCTTGCCGGTGCCCGACTCGCCGGTGATCAGCACGGTCGCGGCCGAATGCGACAGGCGGCCGATCGCGCGGAACATGTCCTGCATCGCGGGCGCCTGGCCGAGCATCTCGGGCGCCTCGGCGACGCGCTCGTCCTGCGGCGCGCCGCCGCGCAGGCTTTCCTCGACCGCGCGGCGAATCAGCTCGACCGCCTTGTCGACGTCGAACGGCTTCGCGAGATATTCGAACGCGCCGCCCTGGAACGCCGCGACGGCACTGTCGAGATCGGAGAACGCCGTCATGATGATGACGGGCAGGCCCGGCAGCCGCTCGTGCATCGCCTGCAGCAGCTCGAGGCCCGAGCCGCCCGGCATCCGGATGTCGGACACGAGTACTTGCGGCGTCTCGTGGTCGAGCGCGGACAGCGCGTCGCGCACGTTCGCGAAGCTCTTCGTCGCGAAGCTGTCCCGGGCGAGTGCCTTTTCAAGCACCCAGCGGATCGATTGGTCGTCGTCTACTATCCAGATCGGCTTCATAGGTCGGTCAGGTATGGGTAAATCCGGTGAATCGTGCTGTCGCCGCTCAATGGTCGAGCGGCAGCAGAATCTGAAATTCGGTACGTCCGGGCCGGCTCTCGACCTCGATCATCCCGTCGTGCTGCTGCACGAACGTCTGCGCGAGCGTGAGGCCGAGGCCGCTGCCGTCGTCGCGCCCGGACACGAGCGGGTAGAAGATCCGGTCGCGGATCTCTTCCGGAATGCCGGGCCCGTTGTCGATCACGTGCAAGTCCAGTGCCAGCTTGTACAGGCGCTTGGCGATCGTGATCTTGCGCGCGATGCGGGTGCGCAGCTCGATCTTCGCGTCGCCCTGCGCGATCCGTTCGCGCAGCGCCTGCGCGGCGTTGCGCACGATGTTGAGCAGCGCCTGGATCAGTTGCTCCTTGTCGCCGCGCAGATCCGGCACGCTCACGTCGTAGTCGCGCTCGATCGTGAGCCCGCGCGGAAATTCCGCGAGCATCACCGCGCGCACGCGTTCGCACACTTCATGAATGTTCACGTCGCCGACGATGTGCGGATGCCGGTGCGGCTCCAGCAACCGGTCGACGAGCGTCTGCAGGCGGTCGGACTCCTTGATGATCACCTGCGTGTATTCGCGCAGCTCGCCGCGCTCGCGCTCGCCGAGCTCGAATTCGAGCAGCTGGGCTGCGCCGCGAATTCCGCCGAGCGGGTTCTTGATCTCGTGCGCGAGGTTGCGGATCAACTGCTTGTTGACCGCGGTCAGGTCGTGAATGCGCTCCTCGCGATCGGTGCGCGACTGCCGCTCGTTCTCGAACAGCTCGACGAGCACGAAATCGGGCGCGGTCTCGAGGAAGCCGACGATCGCGTGCACGTGCAGCGGTTCGCGGCCGGGCCGGTCGAGCACGGTATCGAGGTGCGTCGCGTGAAAGCGCTCCTCGCCGATCGCGGTGATCGTCGACGCGAGTTCGTTCGCGTTCGGAAAAATCTCGCCCCACGGCCGCTGCGCGAGCTGCCTGCGCGAGATGTCGAGCATCGCCTCCGCCGACGGGTTCGCGAACGCGATCCGCAGCGTCTTGCGGTCGAGCACGATCACGACCGTCGGCAGCGCTTCCAGCCCCGCAAGCAGGCCCGAACGCGCAAGCCGCTCGTCGTCCGTCAGCCGCTCGGGCTGCCCCGTCTTCGCCTTGATCAGATTCTTCAGAACCATCTGCGTGCTTGTCGCGCCTCAACGGGCCAGAAAATGAAAATCGTCGGAACAAAAAAGGGACGGCTGGATGCCGCCCCTTTCAGACTCCGCCGTTCCCGCCGCAGGCTGCGCGACGGGAACGAACCGGCGTGACGGCGCTGAATCGAAGCGCCATCGCCGATTACAGCGAGTAGTACATCTCGAACTCGATCGGGTGCGTCGTCATGCGGAACTTCGCCAGCTCCTGCTCCTTCAGCGCGAGGTACGCATCGATCATGCCGTCCGTGAACACGCCGCCGCGCGTCAGGAACTCGCGATCCTTGTCGAGCGCTTCGAGTGCCTGGTCGAGGCCCGCGCAGACGGTCGGGATCTTTGCATCCTCTTCCGGCGGCAGGTCGTACAGGTTCTTGTCCGCTGCTTCGCCCGGATGGATCTTGTTCTGGATCCCGTCGAGGCCGGCCATCATCAGCGCCGTGAAGCACAGGTACGGGTTCGCCATCGGATCCGGGAAGCGCGTTTCGATGCGGCGGCCCTTCGGGTTCGACACGTGCGGAATGCGGATCGATGCCGAACGGTTGCGTGCCGAGTAGGCCAGCTTGACCGGTGCCTCGAAGTGCGGGACCAGACGCTTGTACGAGTTCGTCGTCGGGTTCGTGATCGCGTTCAGCGCACGGGCGTGCTTGATGATGCCGCCGATGTAGAACAGCGCCAGTTCCGACAGGCCGGCGTAGCCGTTGCCCGCGAACAGGTTCTGGCCGTCCTTCCAGATCGACTGGTGAACGTGCATGCCCGAACCGTTGTCGCCGACGACCGGCTTCGGCATGAACGTCGCCGTCTTGCCATACGAGTGCGCGACGTTATGGATGATGTACTTCGACCATTGCGTCCAGTCCGCACGCTGCACGAGCGTCGAGAACTTCGTGCCGATTTCGTTCTGGCCCTGGCCCGCCACTTCGTGGTGGTGCACTTCGACCGGGATGCCGAGCTGTTCGAGCAGCAGGCACATTTCCGAACGCATGTCCTGGAACGTGTCGACCGGCGCGACCGGGAAGTAGCCGCCCTTCGTGCCCGGACGGTGGCCCGTGTTGCCGCCTTCGAATTCCTTGCCCGACGACCACGGCGCTTCTTCCGAGTTGATCTTCACGAAGCAGCCCGACATGTCCGTGTTCCACTGGACCGAGTCGAAAATGAAGAATTCCGGTTCCGGACCGAAGTAGGCCGTGTCGCCGATGCCCGTGCTCTTCAGGTACGCTTCGCCGCGCTTCGCGAGCGAACGCGGATCGCGCTCGTAGCCCTTGCCGTCGGCCGGCTCGACCACGTCGCAGGTCAGCACGAGGGTCGACTCTTCATAGAACGGGTCGACGAATGCGGCGCTCGGGTCCGGCATGAGCAGCATGTCCGACGCCTCGATGCCCTTCCAGCCCGCGATCGACGAACCGTCGAATGCATGACCGCTTTCGAACTTGTCTTCGTCAAACGCCGAAACCGGCACCGACACGTGCTGTTCCTTGCCGCGCGTATCCGTGAAGCGGAAATCGACAAACTTGACGTCCTCGTCCTTCACGAGCTGCATGACGTCGGCGACGGTTTTACTCATAACCTCTTCTCCTGATTGAACAATTCCGGCGGACTGGGAACCGCCTCGTTTATCGAGCTGATCGGGGTCTTGCTTTGGCGCAGCGCGCCCCGATTCGACCGAATTCTATAAAGCAGCTTCCGTGCCACCCATGCGCAAGACTGGCACGAATCGCGCCGGCGCTCGCCGCGACGGGGCTGCGCTGCGCGATTCCGGGGCCTGGCGCCGCACCGGCCATCAGCCGGAAGCACCGCGATGGTGCAATCGTCGCGATGCGCCGCGCCCGCCGAATCATTCTGGTGCATGCGCGCCATTCTGCACTCTTTTGGTGAACACGTGTGCGGTGCGTCCACCTTGCCGCATACGGCCGTCCGGGCCGCGGCGCCGCGCTAGAATATTTGTTTGACCGATCAGGAGACTCCCACCATGAGTACGCTCGACCAGCTTTACGCGAAGGCCGACGAACGCCGCGCACAAGGCGCGCTCAACTACGCCGGCGCGCTGCTGCCGGTCGAGGCATTCGAACTGCTGCAGCTCGACCCGTCGGCACGCCTCGTCGACGTGCGCACCCGTGCCGAGCTCGACTGGATCGGCCGTCCGCTCGTCGGCGACGGCCAGTACCTGCACCTCGAATGGACGCGCTACCCGGGCGGCGTGCCGAACGCCGAGTTCGTCAACGAACTGAAGGCGGCCATCGCGCCCGATACGCCCGTGCTGTTCCTGTGCCGCAGCGCCGCGCGCTCGAAGCTCGCCGCGGTCGCGTCGTCGCAGGCCGGCTTCACGAAGGCGTTCGACCTGCTCGAAGGCTTCGAGGGTGCCAAGGACGCCGAAGGCCACCGCAAGACGGTCGACGGCTGGTGCTTCCGCAAACTGCCGTGGATCGGCGCCTGACGGCGCGCGCGCCCGACCGGTTGCGACAGCCTCATCGTCGAGCCGGGCGATGACATGCCGATGACGGGCCGCGTTGCGCGGCCCGTCGCCTTTTGTACGCGCGTTCCCGGTCAGGCGCGCGACGTGTCGGGCTCGACGACGTCGCCGCCGAGCAGGTGCACGCCTTCGCGCAGCTTCACGAACGCGGCCGCGACCGCTTCCGGCTCCCCTTTCACGCCGAGGTCGATGTGACGGCGCGCGTAGATGCCGCCGCGCTCCGCATCGCCGACGCTCGGCAGGCTGAACACGCGCACGCCCGGGAAGTCGCGCTCGATGCGCTCCATCAGCGGCGTGAGCGTCGATTCCGGCAGCTCGAACACGTACAGCGAGCGCTCCGCGTGCGGCGTCGCGTGATGCAGGTGCGCGTACTTCGTATCGAGCACCCATTCGATCATCGGCCAGGCCATCACCGGGAAGCCCGGCACGAAATGCAGATCGCCGACCGAGAAGCCGGGAATCCGGTTATAGCCGTTCGGGATGATCGTCGCGCCCACCGGAAACACGCCCATGTTGAAGCGGTGCTGGTTCTCCGGCGAGTCGAAGTCGACCGGTTTGGCCGGATCGCCGTGCGTTTCCCGGATCCGCTCCGAGATCAGCACCTTCGCTTCCGGATGCAGTTCGAGCGGCACGCCGAGCGCGGCGGCCGCGCACTGGCGCGTGTGGTCGTCCGGCGTCGCGCCGATCCCGCCCGTCGAGAACACGATGTCGCCCGACGCGATCGCGCGTGCGAGCGTCGCCGTGATGCGCGCCGGATCGTCGCCGACATATTCGGCCCAGTCGAGCGCGAGGCCGCGCGCGCCGAGCAGCTCGATGACCTTCGCCAGATGCTTGTCCTGCCGGCGGCCCGAAAGGATTTCGTCGCCGATGATGATGATGCCGATGCTCATGCCTGCCCCATGTCGATTGCGGTGGCGCGCGCGCTCGCGCGCAGGTCCTCCAGCGCGCGCAGGCAATAGTGCCCGAACCACAGCGCCGAGAAGACGAGGATGAAAGCGTAAACCCAGATCATGGCCGCGGCGACGAACGGGAACAGCACCATCATCCAGACCGACGATACCCACACGAAGGTCGGCACGGTGCCGAGCAGCCCGGTCGCGACGCCGATGCCGATCAGCGGCCAGCGATGCTGCCGCACGAGCGCGCGGCGCTCGTCGCGGCTCGCGTGCAGCGCGAGCGCGTCGTAGGTCATCACGCGGTAGGTGAGCCAACCCCAGATCACCGGCGGCAGCAGCGCGAAGAACGGCGGGATCAGCCACAGCGGAATCGTGACGACGAGCACGACAACGCCGGCCAGTGCCGCCCACAGCGAATTGAACACGCTGCCGAAGAAAGTGCCGCCCCGCTTCGGCTCGAGCGCCGCGAACTGCCGGTTCGACAGGTGCTTGATCACGACCGGCATCGAAATCGTCGCGATCAGCAGCAGCACGGTCAGCACGATCAGCGGGATCGCGAGCGACACGACCACGAACGGCGCGACGACCGCATGCAGTTGCGACATGCCGATCATGTCGAACGCACGATACAGCGCGGCCGTCAGCACGAAGCCGTCGAGCGCGCCGCGCGCGAGGTCCAGCAGCGTCTGCCACGAGAACCACAGCAGGACGCCCCACAGGACGGCGGAGACGAGAAACGGCATCAGGGTGAGCCAGAGCATGCGCGGGTGCAATGCGCTCGCCAATGCCCGGACGAAGGAACGCAGCAAATCGTTCATGCGAGCCTGTATCGACGGAGAAAAACGCGGAAAGGATAAACCACGCGGCCCGCATGCGCCAAAGCGCATGCGGGCCGCGTGGGAGAGCCGCTCAACGGGAGTGTGGCCGGATCAGGCCGACGCCGCGCCGCGCTTCGCGGGGAACAGGCGCCGGAAGATCCGCACGAACGCGAGGCCGTGCTGCGCCCAGAAGCCTTCGCCGTAGGACATGCCGTCGACCTGCTCGCGGATGCCGGTCGGTTCGACCGTGCGGTTCCACGACGCGGTGCCGAACATCATGTCCCACCACGGGAACAGCACGCCGAAGTTGCAGCCGTACTTGGTGCCTTCGTGGCCGTAGCCGACCGCGTGGTGGCGCCGATGGAAGATCGGGCTCACGAGCAGGCGCTCGCCGAGCCGGCCGAACGACAGCCGCGCATTCGTATGCTGGATGCTCTGCATGAAGTTCGTGAACGCGGTCAGCACGACGAACTGCGACGGCGTCACGCCGATCACGAGCGCGATCGCCGCGAAAAAGCACGACTGGATCACGTCGTCGAGCAGGTGGTTGCGGTCGTCGCACCACAGCGACATCTGCCGCTGGCTGTGGTGCACGGCGTGCAGCTCCCACCAGATGCCGAACTTGTGCTGCCAGCGGTGATACCAGTAGCCGGCGAAGTCGAGCACGACGAGATAGATCGCGAATGCGACGATCGGCTGCGAGGTCACGCCCGGCCACAGATAGTCGAGGTTGATGTTCGCGACGCCGTGCAGGCGCAGCCATGCCTGGAAGTTGTCGAATACCGGCTGCAGCGCGAAGAAGAAGAACAGCGTGTAGATGCCGAGCTTCGAGATCGCCGTGTAGATCACGTCGACCCGCACGGCGCGGCGGTTCTTCCAGCGTTCGACCGGCAGCAGCGCCTCGAGCGGGCGCAGCAGCGCGAACATCAGCACCATCTGCAGCGCGCCGATGATCACCCAGTACAGCGCGTCGTAGGTGTCCTCGTCATAGTCCATCAGGTTGAACTTGAAGAGGAGCGGCTGCACGACGTCGACGTACAGCCAGGTCTGGATGTCCGACACGAACGCATCGATCAGGTGCAGCATCGTTCGCCCCCGCCCGTTACGCGCCGTTCGCCGCCTTCCACGGCGCGCGGTCGTAGAAGTAGATGCCGTGCGGCGAGCGGCCGACGGCGATCGTCTGCACCAGCTTGCGCGACGCCAGGTCGATGATCCCGACCTTCTTCGCGAAGCGGAACGTTACCCAAAGCGTCTTCTTGTCGGCGGACAGCTCCATGTCGTCCGGGCCCGGCAGCAGGCCGGTGATGTCGCCGACGTTGGTGAGCGTGTTCTCGTCGATGATGCTGATCGTGTTCGCGACCCGGTTCGTCACCGCGACGTGCGTGCCGTCGGCGAGCGAGCGGAAGTTGTGCGCGCCCTTGCCCGTGTAGATCTGCTTGACGACCTTCTGGTTGCGCCAGTCGACCACCGCGACGTAATCCGCGCCGGTCATCCCGACGAGCAGGAATTTGTCGTCCGGCGTGAGCCACAGGCCGGCCGGCACGTTGCCGACCTTCATCTTCCACTTGACCGTCTGGGTCGGCAGGTCGATCGCCGCGATCTCGCCGGACACCTGCAGCGACACGAGCAGCGTCTTGCTGTCCTTGGTGAACGCGAGGTGGCTCGGCATCACCGCGAGCGGCACGCGCTTCACGAGCTTCAGGTTCTGGCCGTCGTAGCCGTAGATGTCGACACGGTCGAGCCGCAGACCTGCCGCCGCGAACCACTTGCGGTCGGGCGAGAAGCCGAGCTGGTAGGGATCGTCGATCCCTTCGACGGTGCGCTGCAGCTTGCCCGTCTTCGGATCGAGGAACATCAGGCTGTTCGAGATCGAATTCGCGACGATCAGCGACGAATTGTCGGGCGCCGCCATCAGGTGGTGCGGCTCCTTGCCGGTCGGCATCGTGCCGACGACCTCGCGGGTCTGCTGATCGATCAGGGAAAGCGTCGCTTCGGCCGAATTGAGGACGATCACGTTATTCGCGTGTGCGGCGGGCGCCAGTACGGCGGCGGCCAGCGCGAGCGTGCGGCCGAGGGAAAGGAAAGTGGGCATGAAGACTCACGTCGTGGAACAACCGTCATTGTAAAACGCTCAACCGGCCTCGCCGGTTGACCGAAATCGGCGTTGCGCCACTTCGACGCATGCCGCGGCGCCGGACAGGCCGGCGCCGCGGCATGCGCCGTGCGGGCAGCCGGGGCCGGCCGCCGGTGCGGGCCCGGAGAACCGCTGTTGCGCTAACGCTGCATTGACTCCCAGACCTTGTGCAGACGCTTGACAGAGACCGGCATCGGCGTGCGCAGTTCCTGCGCGAACAGCGAAATTCGCAGTTCCTCGAGCAGCCAGCGGAATTCCGCGAGCCGCGGATCGGCGACGCCGCCGCGCTGCGACACCGCGCGCTGGTACTGCTGAGCGAGCGGCAGCAGGTCGGCTGACTGCTTCGCGTCGCGCGCCGGATCGGCCTTCAGCTTGTCGATCCGCAGCGCGATGCCCTTCAGGTAGCGCGGGAAGTGCGCAAGCTGCACGTAAGGCGTGTCGATCACGAAGCGCTTGCCGACCAGCGCGGCGAGCTGCTGCTGCAGATCCGCGTGGGCCTGCGCGAACGGCTTCGCCTGCGCGAGTTTCTTCACGAGTCCCGCATATTCGGCGAGGATCTGCCCGACGAGCCGCGAGATTTCCTGAGCGAGCAGGTTCAGGCGGCTGCGGCCCTCGTCGCGCCGCGCGTGGAAGCTCGCGTCGTCGTCGGGCAGCGGATCCTGCAGGCACGCGCGGTCGAGCGCCGTGTCGATCAGCTGGTCGCGCAGCTCGTCCTGCGTGCCGAGCGACATGTACTGCATCGCCATCTCGCGCAGGCCCGGCAGGTTCTTCTCCAGGAACTTGATCGGCTCCTTCAGCTGCAGCGCGAACAGCCGCCGCAAGCCGGCCCGATGGATGCGCGCGGCCTCCTCCGGCGAATCGAACACCTCGACGTCGCAATGCGTGCCGCGATCGACGAGCGCCGGGTAGCCGTACAGCGTCTGGCCGCGCCGGCGGATCTCCAGCAGCTCGGGGAGCTTGCCGAAATTCCACGTCGTCAGGTTCTCGTACAGCGCCGTCGCGCCGGCTTCCGCCGCAGCCGCCGTCTGCGGCGCCGCGCCCTTGCCGGCCTTCGCACCGCGGCCGGCGGCACCGGCCGTGGCGGCAGGCGCCGTGGCCTGGCCGGCTGCCGGACCGGCATCGGCCTCGCCGCCGGTCGAGATCGTCGACGCCGCGGCGATCTTCTGGAACTGCTGCTGCGCCTGCGCGCCGAGTTCCTGGCGAAGCTGCGCGAGATTGCGCCCCATCGCGAGCTGGCGGCCGTGCTCGTCGATCACCTTGAAGTTCATGAACAGGTGCGCGGGCAGCGTCTCGAGCTTGAAGTCGGCCGTCTTCATCGCGACCTGCGTCTCGCCGCGCACGTCGGCGATCAGCGCCTCGACGAGCCCGCCCGCGCCGAAGCGCTCGCGGCCCATCCGCTCGACGAAGCCGGCCGCGTACTCGGGCAGCGGCACGCAGTGGCGGCGCAGCTTCTGCGGCAGCGACTTCAGCAGCAACTGCACCTTTTCCTTCAGCATCCCCGGCACGAGCCACTCGCAGCGGCGCGCGTCGACCTGGTTCAGCGCGTACAGCGGCACCGCGAGCGTCACGCCGTCGCGCGGCGTGCCGGGCTCGAAGTGGTACGTGAGCGCCATCTCGACGCCGGCCATCGTCGCGCGCTTCGGGAACAGCTCGGTCGTCACGCCGGCCGCCTCGTGGCGCATCAGGTCGTCGCGCGACAGGTACAGCAGCCGCAGCTTGTCCTCGGGCTGGCCGCCCTGCTTCACCTCGTCGCGATACCAGCGCTCGAACGCGACGCCCGTGTGGATCCCTTCCGGAATCGCCTGGTCGTAGAACGCGTAGATCAGCTCGTCGTCGACCAGCACGTCCTGCCGGCGCGACTTGTGCTCGAGCTGCTCGATGTCGGCGAGCAGCTTGCGGTTGTGCGCGAAGAACGCGAGCTTCGTGTCGAACTCGCCTTCGACCAGCGCGCCGCGGATGAACAGCTCGCGCGCGCGCGCCGGATCCTGCCTGCCGAACGCGACGCGGCGGCGGTGGTAGATCGGCAGCCCGTACAGCGTCGCGCGCTCGTACGCGCTGACCTGCGCCGGGCGCTTTTCCCAGTGCGGCTCCGACAGCGATTTCTTCAGCAGGTGCGCGCCGATCTTCTCGACCCATTCGGGCTCGATCTTCGCGAGGCAGCGCGCGTACAGCCGGCTCGTCTCGACGAGCTCGGCCGCCATCACCCAGCGGCCGGCCTTCTTCGCGAGCACGGAGCCCGGCCACAGGTAGAACTTGATCCCGCGCGCGCCGAGGTAGTGCGGATCGTCGTCGGCCTTCAGGCCAAGGTTGCCGAGCAGGCCCGTCAACAGGGCCAGATGGACCTGTTCGTAGGTCGCCTCGACTTCGTTGAGCCGCCAGCCATGCTCGCGCACGACGGTCAGCAACTGCGAATGGACGTCGCGCCACTCGCGCAGCCGCAGATGCGACAGGAAGTTCTGCCGGCACGCGTCGACCAGCTGGCGGTTCGACTTCTTGTGCGCGACGGCTTCCTCGAACCACGCCCAGATCTTCAGCCACTGCAGAAATTCGGAACGCTCGTCGGCGAACCGGCGGTGCGCCTGGTCGGCCTGCTCCTGCGCTTCGATCGGCCGATCGCGCGGGTCCTGCACGGACAGCGCGCTCGCGATGATCAGCACCTCGCGCAGCGACTGCTGGTCGCGCGCGGCGAGAATCATCCGGCCGACGCGCGGGTCGAGCGGCAGCCGCGCGAGTTCGCGGCCGAGCGGCGTCAGCGCGTTGTCGTCGTCGACCGCGCCGAGCTCGTTGAGCAACTGGTAGCCGTCCGCGATCGCGCGGCCGGGCGGCGGCTCGAGGAACGGGAACGATTCGATCGCCGTCAGGTGCAGCGATTTCATCCGCAGGATCACCGACGCGAGCGACGAGCGCAGGATTTCCGGATCGGTGAAGCGCGCACGCGCCTGGTAGTCGCTTTCCTCGTACAAGCGGATGCAGACGCCGTCGGCCACGCGGCCGCAGCGGCCCGCGCGCTGGTTCGCCGCAGCCTGCGAGATCGACTCGACCTGCAATTGCTCGACCTTGTTCCGGTACGAATAGCGCTTTACGCGTGCGAGACCGGTATCGACGACGTAGCGGATGCCCGGCACCGTCAGCGACGTTTCGGCAACGTTGGTCGCGAGCACGATGCGGCGCGCGTTCGACGCCTTGAACACCTTGTCCTGGTCGGCCGCCGAGAGCCGCGCGAACAGCGGCAGGATCTCGGTGTGCGGCGGATGGTGCTTGCGCAGCGCCTCGGCCGCCTCGCGGATCTCACGCTCGCCGGGCAGGAACACCAGCACGTCGCCCGGGCCTTCGCGACACAGCTCGTCGACCGCGTCGACGATCGCGTCCATCAGGTCGCGCTCGGCCTCGCGCGCGGTCTTCACGCGGTCGCGGCCGGCCGTGCCTTCGGCATGCTTCACGGCCGGGCGATCCTCGGCCACCGGGCGGTAGCGCATCTCGACCGGATACAGCCGCCCGCTCACCTCGATCACGGGCGCCGGGCGCTCGTCGCTGCCGAAATGGCGCGCGAAGCGATCGGCGTCGATCGTCGCGGACGTGACGATCAGCTTCAGGTCCGGCCGCCTCGGCAGGATTTCCTTCAGGTAGCCGAGCAGGAAGTCGATGTTCAGGCTGCGCTCGTGCGCCTCGTCGATGATCAGCGTGTCGTACGCCTTCAGCAGCGGGTCGGTCTGCGTCTCCGCGAGCAGGATGCCGTCCGTCATCAGCTTCACGGACGCGCCCGGCGCGAGGTTGTCGGTAAAGCGCACCTTGTAGCCGACCACCTCGCCGAACGGCGTGCCGAGCTCCTCGGCGATCCGGCGGCCGGTCGACGACGCGGCGAGCCGGCGCGGCTGCGTATGGCCGATCAGGCCCGTGCCGCCGGCGCCGAGGCCGCGGCCGAGATCGAGACAGATCTTCGGCAACTGCGTGGTCTTGCCCGAGCCGGTTTCGCCGCAGACGATGACGACCTGATGACCGGCGATCGCGCGCGCGATTTCGTCGCGCCTGCCCGACACCGGCAGGCTTTCGGGGTAGGTGATCGGCGGGACGGGATTGGGCGCGACGGCGGCGCGCGGCGCACGCTCGCGGCGCGGAGGGCGTGCATCCGCTGCGCGGGGCGCATCCGCCGCCGCGGCCGGCTGGCGCGCATCGCCGCGGCGTTCGTCGCCGCGCGGCCCGCGCGGCGGCTGGCCCGCCTGCTTTTCCTGCTGCTGGCGCGGCGGCCGGCCCTGCTGCTCGCGCGCATCGGCCGCACCATCCGGGTGCCGGGCCGACGGCGCTTTGGCCCGCGTCGGCGCGGGACTTTTAGGTACATTCGACATGGGGGCGCATTATAATCCCGCCCATGAATTCCCAAACCGACCTCCCTCCCGCCCAGACCGGCGCCGCGACGCCGCCGGCCGCCGACGATTCGGCCGCCAGCCACGCGCAGTTCGTCGACTGGATGCGCTCCGTCGCGCCCTATATCCACAAGTTCCGCAACAGCACGTTCGTCGTGGGGTTCGGCGGCGAGGTGGTGCAGCAGGGGCTGCTGAACGCGCTCGTGTCCGACATCGCGCTGCTGCAGGCGATGGGCATCCAGATCGTGCTCGTGCACGGCTCGCGCCCGCAGGTCGAGGAGCAGCTGAGCCTGCACGGTGTCGAATCCGAGTTTTCGCACGGCCTGCGCATCACCGATGCGCGCGCGCTCGAATCCGCGAAGGAAGCGGCCGGCGAAGTGCGTCTCGACATCGAGGCCGCGATCAGCCAGGGTCTGCCGAACTCGCCGATGGCGCACGCGCACATCAGCGTCGTGTCGGGCAACTTCGTGACCGCGCGGCCGGTGGGGATTCTCGACGGGGTCGATTTCGCGCATACGGGCATCGTGCGCAAGATCGACGCCGAATCGATCCGCCATTCGCTCGCGAGCCGCAAGCTCGTGCTGCTGTCGCCGCTCGGCTTCTCGCCGACCGGCGAGGCATTCAACCTGTCGATGGAAGACGTCGCGTCGGCCGCCGCGATCGCGCTGCGCGCCGACAAGATCGTGTTCCTGACCGACGGCCCCGGCATCGTCGACGACGAAGGCGGGCTGATCCGCGAAATGTCGCTCGACGCGGCGGCGGAGCTGCTCGATTCCGGCAACATCCAGGGCGACGACGCGTTCTTCCTGAAGCACTCGATCCGCGCGTGCCGCGGCGGCGTGACGCGTGCGCACCTGATTCCGCAATCGCTCGACGGCAGCATGCTGCTCGAACTGTTCCTGCACGACGGCGTCGGCACGATGATCTCGTACGAGAACCTCGAAAGCCTGCGCGAAGCGACGCCGGACGACGTCGGCGGCATCCTGTCGCTGATCGAGCCGCTCGAGACGGACGGCACGCTGGTGCGGCGCGGCCGCCACCAGATCGAACGCGACATCGACCACTTCTCGGTGATCGAGCACGATGGCGTGCTGTTCGGCTGCGCGGCGCTGTATCCGTATCAGCAGGAGAAGATCGGCGAGATGGCGTGCCTGACGGTCGCGCCGGAAGCGCAGGGCTCGGGCGACGGCGAACGCCTGCTCAAGCGCATCGAGCAGCGCGCGCGCGCGCGCGGCCTCACGCACATCTTCGTGCTCACGACGCGCACCGAGCACTGGTTCCTCAAGCGCGGCTTCGTCAAGGTCAGCGTCGACGACCTGCCGGAAGACCGCCGCAAACTCTATAACTGGCAGCGCAAGTCGCTCGTGCTGATGAAACAGCTCTGAGCGGCGCAAGACGCCCGCCCTCCCCCAGTCCGATTACAGGAGAAGTACACGATGGCCCGTATGATTCAATGCGCGAAGCTCGGCAAGGAAGCCGAAGGTCTCGATTTCCCGCCGCTGCCGGGCGAACTCGGCAAGCGCATCTATGAAAGCGTCTCGAAGGAAGCCTGGCAGGGCTGGCTCAAGCAGCAGACGATGCTGATCAACGAAAACCGCCTGAACATGGCCGACCCGCGTGCACGCCAGTACCTGATGAAGCAGACCGAGAAGTACTTCTTCGGCGACGGCGCGGACCAGGCGTCCGGCTACGTGCCGCCGACGGAAGGCTGATGACGTGATGCGCGGAATCGGCAGCCTGCCGGCCGCGTGATCCAGAGAAAACGGCACCGTGTATCGCACGGTGCCGTTTTTCATTTGGGGTCGCGCGATCGACGCGACTCAACCGGCCGGTTTCAGCGCGCCGCCGTCGCCCGGCTGCTGCGGCCCGCCGCTCGCGCTTTCGGCGCTTCCGCCTTCGGTACCCCATTCCGCGGCATCGCTGCGCTCGGCGCTCGACAGCTCGTCCGCGCGATAGCCGGTGCGGTTCAGCAGCGCCAACATGCAAATGAGCGACACGAGCGCGTAAAGTCCCGACGCGACCGCGACGCCGACGATGCTGCCGGTCGAATTGAGGATCGCCTGCGCGAGCACGGGCGTGCCGCCGCCGACGACGAGCGCGCTCAGTTGATACGCGAGCGACAGGCCCGTATAGCGGATGTTGGCCGGAAACACGCGCGCGAGCACGCCGCCGACCGCGCCGTAGAACATCGCGGACGGAATCGTCGAGATGCACATGCCCGCGACGGCCACCCAGTACGAGCGCGTCGCGAGCGCATGGAACATCACGGGCATCAGCACGATTTCCGGAATCAGGATCCAGCACATCGCGCGCCGCATGTCGATCTTCGACACGAACCACGCGCCGACCGGCTGCATCAGGAACTGCACGACGAGCGAGATCGACAGGATGCCGAGGAACGTGCCCTGCGCGTAGCCAAGCTCCTTGGTCGCCCACGACAGCGCGAACGTGCTGCGGAAATACGTGACGTTGATCACCGGCAGCGTGCCGGCCGCGAGCAGCACGACCACCCAGTGATCGCGCACGACGTCGCGCAGCGGCAGCTTCACCGTGCGCTTGCGCGCAAGCACGCGCTGCATGTCGGCCGATTCCTCGAGCTTCAGCCGGATCACCATGCCGATGATCACGAGCACCGCCGACAGCAGGAACGGAATGCGCCAGCCCCACATCAGGAAGGACGGCGTCGGCAGCGCGCTCAGCGCGAAGAACGCGGCGGTCGCGAGCAGGTTGCCGGTGGGCGAGCCCTGCTGCGCGAACGCCGCATACAGGATGCTGCGGTGCTTCGGTGCGTTCTCGCTCGCGATCAGCACCGCGCCGCCCCACTCGCCGCCGACCGCGATGCCCTGCAGCACGCGCAGCACGACGAGGCCGGCCGGCGCCCATACGCCGATCTGCGCATAACCTGGCAGCAGGCCGATGCCGGTCGTCGCGAGGCCCATCATCACCAGCGTGATCACGAGCGCGGTCTTGCGGCCGACGCGATCGCCGAGATGCCCGAACACGATTCCGCCGAGCGGCCGCGCGGCGAAGCCGGCCCAGAACGTGACGAACGCGAGCAGCGTCGCGACGCCCGGGTCCATCGTGCTCGAAAAGAACACCTTGCCGAACACGAGCGCCGCGGCCGTGCCGTAGATGTAGAAGTCGTACCACTCGATCGTGGTGCCGACGAACGCCGCGAAGGCGGCGCGGCCGGGCCGCGGCTGAACGGCGGGCGGGGATTGCGGACGGCTCATCGATGTCTCCAGGTTGGTGTTCGGGGGCGCGACTGCCGCGCGCCTTTCCCGGTTGGCCGGCATTGCGCCGCCGGCCGGCGGCGTCGTGTCGGTCGGGTGCGCCTAGTCGGGCACCTGGCCGGGTGTCGTTTTCAGCACGCCGGCATCGAGCAGTTGCTGCTGAAGCGTGCGATCGACGCCGAGCCGATCGAGCACCGCGCGCGTGTCGCGGCCGAGCGCGGGCGGCGGCGTTCGATAGGTGGCCGGCGTGCGCGACAGCTTCACCGGCGACGCGGTACCGCGATACGCGCCGATCTCGACGAACAGGTTCCGGTGCAGCGCATGCGGATCGTGCGCGACGTCGGCCACCGTTCGCACCGGCCCGCACGGCACGCCGGCCGCCATCAGGTCACGCGCGAGCGGCTCGCAGGCATGCGCGGCGAGCCGCGCTTCCAGTTCGGCCTTCAGCTCGGGCCGGTGCGCGCAGCGGCTGCGGTTGTCGACGAAGCGCGGATCGCCCGCGAGCGCCGGCGCGCCGAGATGCGCGACGAGCCGCGCGAACTGCCGGTCGTTGCCGACCGCGAGGAAAATCGGCACGGTCGACGTGCAGTAGCTGTCGTACGGCGCGATGTTCGGATGCGCATTGCCGCTGCGCGCCGGGACGCGCCCCGAGCCGAAGAAGTTCGGCAGGTGCGGATGCAGCAGCGACACGCCGCAGTCGTACAACGCGATGTCGATCGACTGCCCGCGCCCGCTCTTCTCGCGCTCCGCAAGCGCCAGCAGGATGCCCGCGAGCGCGTTGAGCCCCGTGACCATGTCGACGATCGGCAAGCCGATGCGCGTCGCGTCGCCGTCGCGCTCGCCGTTGACGCTCATCAGCCCCGCCATCGCCTGGATCACCGCGTCGTAGCCGGGCAGCCCGCCGAGCGGACCGTCTGCACCGAAACCCGTCACCGCGCAGTGGATCAGGCGCGGGAAGCGCGGCTGCAGGTCGCGCGCATAGTCCATTCCCCAGCGCGCGAGCGTGCCGGGCTTGAAGTTCTCGACGAGCACGTCGGCGTCTTCGAGCAGGCGCCACAGGATCGCGCGCCCTTCTTCGCGCGACAGGTCGAGCGCGAGCCCTTCCTTGTTGCGGTTGACGCCCATGAAGTACCACGCGGTGTCGCCGAGGAACGGCGGCCCCCACCCGCGCGTCTCGTCGCCGGCCGGCGGCTCGATCTTGACCACCGTCGCGCCGTGGTCGGCCAGCGCCTGCGTGCAGTACGGGCCGCCGAGCACGCGGCTCAGGTCGACGACCTTCAGGCCGTCCAGTGCGCCTCGCGTCGCGCTCATCGCTCGACCTCCGGCAGCAGGTCGAGCGCCGTGTCGAGCGCGATCGGCGTGCCGCGCAGCAGCGCGTCGAATGCGGCCGATTCGTCGTCGCGCGACGCCGGCGCGAACGGATCGACCGGCAGCAGCTTGTGGCGCACGACCAGGTGCGCGAGCGCGAGGCGCCGGAAATCCGGCGCAAGCCGCACGCCCTCGCAGGCCATCAGCACGGCCGCGCTCGTGTAGTACAGCGCGGAGGCGGCCTGCCGCACGCGCGAATCGTCGCCTTCGGCCGCGACCCGCGCGAGCGCATCGCATGCGCGCGCGAGAACGCGCCGCAGCGCCTCGCGGCTCGCGTCCGGCAGCGGCGCCGCGCCGAGCCGGTCGCCGAGGAACGCGCGCAGCGCGTCGAGCGCGTGCTCGCGCTGCGCGGCCCGTGCGACGTCGAGCGCGACGATGTTGCTCGTGCCCTCCCAGATCGAGCCGAGATGCGCATCGCGCACGACCCGCGCATCGCTCCACTCTTCGATGTAGCCGGTGCCGCCGCGCACTTCCATCGCATCGCCCGTCACGCGGCGCGCATCGCGGCACGCGCGGAACTTGATCAGCGGCGTCAGGATCCGCACGCAGCGCGCGGCCTGCTCGTCGCCCGCATCGGCCTGCGGCAGCAGCAGCGCGATCTGCATGAACATCGCGCGCGCGGCCTCGGCCGGCAGCAGCATCTTCATCAACTGGCGCTGCATCAGCGGCATCTCGATCAGCTTGCGGCCGAAGGCCTCGCGGTGCGCGGCGACGTGCAGCGCCTCGTTCAGCGCGCGCCGCATCAGCCCGGCCGCGCGCACGCCGTTCGACAGCCGCGACATGTTGATCATGTCGGCCATCTGGTGGAAACCGCGACCGATCTCGCCGATCAGGTAGGCCTGCGCGCCTTCGAGCGCGATCTCGCCGCTCGCCATCGAACGGCTGCCGAGCTTGTCCTTCAGTCGCACGATCCGGTAACGGTTGCGCGTGCCGTCCGGCAGCGTCTTCGGCAGCAGGAACAGCGCGAGACCCTTGATGCCGTCCGGCGCGCCGTCGGGCCGCGCGAGCACCATCGCGAGATCGGCATCCGCGTTCGAGCAGAACCACTTGTCGCCGGTCAGGCGCCAGACGGTCTCGCCGTGCGCGTCGGTCTCGCGCGCCGCGCGCGTCGCGATGCGGCCGACGTCGGAGCCGGCCGCCTGCTCGGTCATGAACATCGCACCCTGGTACAGCGTGTCGAAGTCGCGCGACGCGAGCATCGGCAGGTAGCGCGCGACGAGCGCCGGATCGCCGAAGCGGCGCAGCGTGCGCGTCAGCGAATCGGTCATGCTGACCGGGCAGCACAGCCCGAATTCCGCCTGCACGAACAGGAACGTCAGCGCGTACTTGACGAGCGGCGGCACGGATTCGGACCGGTGGCTCAGCGCCGCGAGCCCGAGCTCCGAATACGCGACGCGTTCGAGCGCGACATACGCGGGATCCTTGTCGATCCGCTGCACGGCCTCGCCGCGCCGGTTGCGGTGCTCGAGCACGGGCGGGTGCTTGTCCGCGCGCGACGCCCATTCGTCGAGCTCACCCGATACGCGCGCGCCGAGCGCACGGAGCTGCGGTTCGAGTTCGGCATAGTGCGCGTCGCCGAGATGCAGCTTCAGCAACGCGCCGAGATCGGGATCGGCGGCGAAGAAATCGATGCCCCGGCTGTCGGGGATGTTGGATGCGCCGGTATCCGGCGTTCGGGTGGTGTCGTTCATGCGTGCGTCTCCTGGGTTGCCTGCACGTCGGCCGGAGCGGGCGCCGCGGCGCCCGGCCGGCCTCGTGCCAAGGCTTCCGCAGAGCGTAGGCGTGCGATCGATAAGCGTCCAATACAGGATTTATCCGGTACGATAGATATCGCTTATCGATGCCAACGCCGGGAGGCGACACCATGGAACTGAGGCAGTTGCGCTACTTCGTGGCGGTCGCCGAGGAGTTGCATTTCGGGCGCGCGGCGAAGCGTCTGTACATCTCGCAGCCCGCGCTGAGCTTCGACATCCGCAAGTTCGAGGACGCGCTCGGCGTGCAGCTTTTCTCGCGCACCAACAAGACCGTCGCGCTGACCAACGCGGGCGAGGTGCTGCTCGGCGAAGCGCGCCGGCTGCTGCTGCAGGCAGCCGAGGCCGAGCGCCTGACGGTGCGCTCCGCGTCGGGCCTCGCGGGCCGGCTGCGGATCGGCTTCGTCCATTCGATGCTGTATCGCGGGCTGCCCGATGCGGTGCGGCGCTTCGAGGCCGACTATCCGGGCGTCGAGGTCGTGCTGAGCGAGATGAACACGCACGCGCAGGTGCAGGCAATCCAGCGCGGCCAGATCGATCTCGGTTATGCGCACTGGGGCCATTTCCCGCCCGAGGTCGAATCGGCGCCCGTCTATGCGGAGCCGTTCGTATGCTGCCTGCCGGCCGCGCATCCGCTCGCACGTCGCAAGCAGGTCGCGCTCGCCGCGCTCGCGGCGGAACCGTTCATCCTGTTTCCGCGCGACGCCGCGCCGCACTATCACGACCTGATCATCGCGCAGTGCGTGAACGCGGGATTCAGCCCGCTGATCCGCCACGAGGCGCGGCTGTGGCAGACGATCCTGTCGATGATCGAGTTCGGGATGGGCATCGCGCTGGTGCCGCGCGTGCTGCAGCAGGTGAAAAGCGACCGGCTCGCGTTCCGGCCGCTGAAGGACGCGTCGCTCGAATCGCGCACGCTCGCGCTGAAGCGCAGCGGCACCGCCGAACCGGTGGCGCTGCGCTTCGCCGACTACGTGCGCGCGTCGATCGACGCACTGCCCGCGCTCGCGGGCTGAGCAGGAGCACGGCTCCGCTACTTCGCTACTTCGCTTCGGGCTGCAGCACCGGCTGCGCACGCCGATACCACACCGCGTACACGACCGACAGCGCGACCAGGAACGGAATGCCGAAGATCAGCGTCATGTGGAATTCGGCCGTGAAGTAGGTCGTCACCATCACCGCGAGCATCAGGCCCGCGCCGAGCAGCGTCAGCAGCGGAAAACCTCGCATCCGGAACGCGGGCGCCGGCAGGCCGAGCGCCGCGCGGCGCCGCCGGAAACAGTAATGCGTGACGAAGATCATCATCCACGTGAACAGCGCGCCGAACATCGACACCGCCATCATGATCGTGAACGACGCGTCCGGATACAGCACGCTCAGCACCGTCGCGAGCGCGATGCCGAGCGTCGACAGCATCAGCGCGCCGAACGGCACGCCGCGCGCGTTCACTTCGCCGAGCGCCTTGGGTGCGTGCCCCGCGCGCGACAGGCTGAACATCATCCGCGTCGTGATGTAGAGCTGGCTGTTCATCGCGGACAGCGCGGCAACCAGCACGACGAAGTTGATCAGCCCGGCCGCGCCCGGCAGGCGGATCGCCTCCATCACCTTCACGAACGGGCTTTCGTCGCGCCCCGCCGCCGTCCACGGGACGATCGCGAGCATCAGCGCGAGCGTGACGAGGTAGAACAGCACGAGCCGCACGATCGTCGAGCGGAACGCACGCGTAACCGCGCGCTCGGGATCCTCCGCTTCGCCGGCCGCGACCGCGATCATCTCGATGCTCAGGTAGCTGAAGATCGACACGATCACCGCGACCCACGTCCCCCACGGGCCCTTCGGAAAGAAGCCGCCGCGATCCGTGTAATGGTGGAAGCCCGCGCGTGCCGCGCCGTCGCCGACCAGCCCCGGATTGCCGAACACGACATACGCGCCGAGCACGATGAAGCCGACGATCGCCGCGATCTTCACGACCGAGAAACCGTATTCGACCGCGCCGAACACGTCGACGCTGCGCGCGTTGACGAACACCAGCAGCGCCGAGAAACCGACGATCCACAGCCAGCCCGGCACGCCGGGCAACCAATACTTCATGTACAGCGCGATCGCGGTGACCTCGGTGCCGACCGCGAGCACGATGCACGCCCAGTACGCGTAGCGCACGAGGAACCCCGCCCACGGGCTCACGTAATGTTCGGCGTACGCGCCGAACGAACCGGATGTCGGGTGCGCGACCGTCATCTCGGCGAGACAGCCCATCAGCAGCAGCGAGATGAATGCGCCGATCGCGTAGCTGACGAGCACGCTCGGGCCCGCGAAGCCGATCGCGAAGCCGCTGCCGAGAAAAAGACCGGTGCCGATGGCGCCGCCGATCGCGATCATCGCCATCTGCCGCGCGGAAAGCGTGCGGCGCAGACCTTGCTCGCGCGCCGCGATATGCTGGAATTGCCCTTCTGATTGCATCGAATGACCTCGTTCGAAAGCGATTGTCCGGTCGAAACGTCGGCGGCGCGCGGGCCGGCGCCGGACCGGCCGGCCGCCGCGCGCCGCGGGTTCAGAACAGATGGCGCAGGCCGGCCGCGATGCCCGTCTGGTTGCCGCGCCCGGACATTTCGGTGAATGCGCCGCCGGTCACGCGGTTGTAGTCGACCGTCGCGTAGACCTGCGTCGCCTTCGACAGCGCGTACTCGGCCTCGAGCACGCCCGTATAGCGCTTGCCGCCGTTGCCGGCGACGCCGTTGACGTTGCGGATGTCGTCGTAATACGCGACGCCCGTCACCGACACCGCCGGCGTGACCTTGACGCTCGCGCCCGTGTAGAAGATCGCGTCGCGGCGCGGGTTGTCCGCGAACGACCCGTAGCTCACCTGGCGGCCCGGCGCGTTCAGCAGCGTCTCGTCGAGCACGCCCGAGCGATCGATGCCGCCGAGATAACCCGCGTACAGCGTCGCCGCACCGAACGCGTAGCGCGCGCCCGCACCCCACGCCTGCTGCGCGCGGCTCTTCAGGTCGCGCACCTGCTGGTACGTCGCGCCGACCATCAGGCCGCCCTGCGTGTACGACACGTGCGTGCCCCAGTATGCATTCGCGCCGAGGCTGCCCGCGACGCCGCCGAAGCCGTAGCTCGCGCCGACGTTCAGCCCGCCGAACGTGCCGTCGTAGCTGACGACGTTGCTCGCGCGGCCTTGCGTGAGGAAGTACGGCCACATGTTGGCCGTGTAGTTGCCGACCGTCAGCGGATCGAGATCGCCGAACAGGTTGAACGCCTCGGTCGCCTGGCGACCGAGCTTCACGGTGCCCCAGTCGCTCGCGAGGCCGACATACGCGTAGCGGCCGAACAACGCACCGTCGAGCTGCCCGTTTTGCGGCTCGAAGCCGCTCTCGAGCCGGAAGATCGCCTGCAGCCCGCCGCCGAGCGCTTCGCTCCCCTTAAGCCCCCAGCGGCTGTTCGTGATCGCGCCGTTGGTCATCTGCACGCTCGCGTCGTTCGACGCGTCGGCATGCGTCGTGTAGCGGATGCTCTGGTCGACGATGCCGTACAGCGTCACGCCGCTCTGCGCCATCGCGCCGCTCGCGGTGAGCGCGGCCATCATCATTGGCAGTGCGAATCGATAGGTCTTCATCATGCTCTCCTCCAGTCCTGTTCTCGTTTCTCGATGATTGTGGTAACTGCACGCCGCGCAACGCGGCGTTCCTGCTAGATGCGCGCCACGGGCAGCGCGACGTACGCGACGAGCTCGACGCACATCGCCGGATGCGCGAAACCCTGCACGCCGACACACGTACGGTTCGGATACGGTTCGCGGAAGTGACGCCGGTATTCGGCGTCGAATTCGGGCATCGCCTTCACGTCGGACAGGTAGACGAGCACCTGCGCGACATCGTCCATCGTCGCGCCGGCCGCCGCGACGGCCTTCGCGAGATTCGCGAGCGTGACGCGCGCCTGCTCGGCCATCGTGTCGCCGACGATCGCGCCGGACGCAGCGACCGGCCCGTGACCGGTAAACATCAGCCCGCCCGCGCGGGTCGCCCACGAGAACGGTTGCGCGAGCTGCGGCAAGTCGACCGGGATCGTTTCAGCCATCGTTTGTCCTCCTTATGATCTGGATCGGGACGCTCAGGCGGCGTGGCGCGACGCACCGCCGAGCACGTCGGCGATCGCGTTCGCGACATGGTCGACGTTCGCGTCGTTCAGGCCCGCGATGCACATGCGGCCCGAGCGCAGCAGATAGACGCCGTGCGATGCCCGCAGCCGGTCGACGTCGGCCGCGGCGATGCCCGTATAGCTGAACATCCCGCGCTGCGCGACGAGCGCGTCGAACGCGCGTCCCGGCAGGCGCGCATCGAGGCGCGCCTTCAGCTCGCCGCGCATCCGCTTGATGCGCGTGCGCACCTGCGCGACTTCGTCTTCCCAGCGCGCGCGCAGCACGTCGTCGTTCAGCACCGTCGACACGAGCTGCGCACCGAACAGCGGCGGGCTCGAATAGGTACGTCGCACGCCGGCCTGCAACTGGCTCAGCACCGTCGCGGCCTCGCCGTCGTTCGCGCAGACGATCGACAACCCGCCGACGCGCTCGCCGTACAGCGAGAAGTTCTTCGAGAACGAGTTGCCGACGATCGCCGGCAGCCCCGCATCGACGATCGTGCGCACGGCCCATGCGTCATCGGCAAGACCGTCGCCGAAACCCTGGTACGCCATGTCGAGGAACGGAATCAGCCCGCGCCGCGCGAGCACGTCGATCACCGCGCGCCATGCATCGCGGTCGAGGTCGAGCCCTGTCGGATTGTGGCAGCACGGCTGCAGCAGCACGACGCTGCGCGCCGGCAACGCGTCGAGCGTCGCGAGCATCGCGTCGACGCGGATGTCGTTGCGCGCTGCGTCGTAGTACGGATACGTGTGCACGTCGAGGCCGGCCGCCGAGAAGATCACGCGATGGTTGTCCCACGTCGGGTCGCTGATCCAGATCGCGCTGTCGGGGAAATAGCGCTTCACGAATTCCGCACCGAGCCGGATCGCGCCCGATCCGCCGAGCGTCTGCAGCGTCGCGATGCGCCCTTGCGCGAACGCCGCGCAATCGTCGCCGAACACGAGACGCTGCACGCCCTGTCGATACGCGGCGAGCCCTTCCATCGGCAGATACGTGTGCGGCGCACCGGCTTCGCGCACGCGCCCGGCCGCGATGCGCGTGCTGTCGAGCACCGGAATCCGGCCCGCGTCGTCGTAGTAGAGGCCGATGCTCAGGTTGACCTTATGCGGATGCGCATCCTGCTGGAACGCCTGGAACAGCGACAGGATCGGATCGCCCGGATAGGCGGGAATGTGTTCGTACATGGCGGAATGACGGTAAAGATTGAAGGCGGCGGCACGACCGGCGACATCGCGTTGCGTCGGGCCGTGCGGTCGAGGCATGGGGCGCATGTTATCGAGGACGAAATAGAATGAGCTTCATTTTTCGATGACGAACCGGCCCGATTGCAGTAGAGTCTGCGATTCTCGTCTCAAAATTCACCGGATTCTGCGAAATGACTCTGGATCGAACCGACATGCGAATCCTCCGGCACCTCGAACGTGACGGACGCATCAGCAATCAGGACCTCGCGAACGCGGTCGCGCTGTCGCCGTCGGCGTGCCTGCGGCGCGTGAAGCTGCTCGAGGAACGCGGTGCCATTTCGGGGTATCGCTGCACGATCGAGCCGAAGAAGGTCGGCGTCGCGTTCGAGGCGCTCGTGCATGTGTCGATGCGGCCGGACGTGCCCGAGTGGCACGACCGGTTCGTCGAGGCGATCCAGCAGTGGCCGGAAGTCATCGCGGCGCAGATCGTGACGGGCGGATCGAACTACGTGCTGACGGTTCGCGCGCGCGACCTCGATCACTACTCGGACTTCGTGATCAACCGGCTGCACCGCGCGGCGGGCGTGATGTCGATCAATTCGAGCATCGTGCTCGCGACGCTCAAGCGCGACGGTTCGATCCTCGATCTCGTCGAGCCGTCGACGGCTGGCTGACCGATCGTTGCGCGGGCCTGAAAAAAATTTGCAGAAAGGGCTTTACGAACCCCAAAAGCTCTGACATAATTTCAGCTTCTTTGGGCGGTTAGCTCAGCGGTAGAGCACTGCCTTCACACGGCAGGGGTCACTGGTTCGATCCCAGTACCGCCCACCAAAGAATTCAAGGGCCTGCGTCTCACGACGCAGGCCCTTTTCGTTTTGGTACTCGGCATTCACTACCCGCTCGCCCCTCCCCCGGCACGCATCCGCTGCTTCGAACTCGATCAGCATGCTCGCTGCCATTGCCGGCGCCTTTATCTGACCTGCAGGTCCAGCTTCCGCACAAAGTTCAGACATATATTCAAACCATCACCAGGCTTTCAGCACGAAAAAAAACGAAAATTACCAGTGTAACTTTTGGTAACTGTTTAGTAACATTTGTAGAAATCCGGATGCATAGAATCGTTACGCCATATAACTGCCAGCCGAATCGGCATCGCATTCAGGCATGACTTGCGATGGTGGGCTGGCGATAGAAATTTCACACCCATGTCACCACAGAAGAACGGCTGCACCCTGTGGCTTACCGGCCTGAGCGGCGCCGGCAAGTCAACCCTCTCGCGCGAAATTGCCGGGAAGTTGCGCGCGCGCAATATTCCGACCTGCATACTCGACGGAGACGAATTGCGGGCGGGCGTTTCTCCCGATCTCGGCTTCACGCGGGAAGATCGCACCGAAAACTGTCGTCGCACCGCCGAAATCGCGAAATTGCTCAATACCCAGGGCTTTACCGTAATCGTCGCCCTGATCTCGCCTTACGAAGCCGACCGGCAGCGGGCACGGCAAATTGTCGGCGCGGACCGGTTCATCGAGGTCTACCTGAAAACCGATATTGCAACTTGTTCCGCACGAGATCCGAAGCAGCTTTATGCAAGAGCGATCACCGGCCAGACGACGCGATTTACCGGCATCTCGGACCCATACGAAGTACCAACCGCTCCCGATCTCGTCGTTGAAACGGGAACGATGGATATCGCCTCTTCGGTAGCGCTCGTCATGGATTTCGAGCGGCAGCGATTCGCGCACGCGTAATCCCGGTCCGTCGTTATTTCACATCCAGGTGACGCGCTGCCCGCTTTCCAGCGATCGGGCCGGCCTCAAGGGCCGACCCGGGAACGCCGGGCAGCGTCGCCAGAACCTCACGCCTATCCGGCCCGCCGGAATTCATCGAATCTCCGTCGATAATGACGCACCGCGCTGCCGCATGATTGCGGCCGCACGCGCGTCGCGTCAATCGTTGCGCGACTACCCCACTCGCTCCGCCGTCGCGTCGAACGCGCGCGTCGCCTTGTCGACGATCTCGTCGACCTCCGCCTCGCGAATCACGAGCGGCGGCGACAGCAGCATTCGGTCGCCGGTCGCGCGCATGATCAGGTTGCCGTTGAAGCAGAAGTCGCGGCAGAGCGTGCCGATATCGACATCCGCACCGAATCGCTCACGCCGGCCGCGGTCGCGCGCAAGCTGAACGCCGGCGACCAGCCCCGTTCCCGCAATCTCCCCGACGATCGGATGGTCGCCCAGCGCGTCGCGCAGCCGGCGCTGGAAATACGGACCGATGTCGTTCTTCACGCGCTCGACGATCCCTTCGTCGCGCAGCAGCTTCAGGTTTGCGACCGCGACGGCCGCGGCGACCGGATGGCCCGAGTACGTGAGGCCGTGGTTGAATTCGCCGTTGTCGATGATCGGGCGTGCAACCCGCTCGTGGATCCCGACCGCGCCCATCGGCACATAACCCGACGTGAGGCCCTTCGCCATCGTGATCAGGTCCGGTTCGAAGCCGAAGTGCTGGTGCGCGAACCATTCGCCGGTGCGGCCGAAGCCGCCGATCACTTCGTCGGCGACCAGCAGGATGTCGTACTTGCGGCAGATCCGCTGGATTTCCGGCCAGTACGTCGACGGCGGGAAGATCACGCCGCCCGCGCCCTGGAACGGCTCGCCGATGAACGCCGCGACGTTCTCCGCGCCGAGTTCGAGAATCTTCGCTTCGAGCTGCTGCGCACGCGCGAGGCCGAACGCTTCGGGCGTTTCGCCCGGCTGCGCTTCGCCGAAGAAATACGGCTGATCGATATGCACGATGTGCTCGACCTTCGACGGCATCTGCTCGTGCATGTAGCCCATCCCGCCGAGCGTGCCGCCCGCGATCGTCGAGCCGTGGTAGCCGTTCTTGCGCGAGATCACGTACTTCTTCTGCGGCTTGCCCTGCACGCGCCAGTACTGGTGTACGAGGCGCAGCACGGTGTCGTTGCCTTCCGAGCCGCTGTTGCAATAGAAGAAGTGGTTGAAGCCGGCGGGTGTCACTTCCGCGAGCATTGCTGACAGTTCGATCACCGGCGGGTGCGTCGTCTTGAAGAAGGTGTTGTAGAACGGCAGTTCCCGCAGCTGGCGATACGCTGCATCGGCAAGTTCCTTGCGGCCGTAGCCGACGTTCACGCACCAGAGGCCGGCCATCCCGTCGATGACCTTGTTACCGTCCGAGTCCCACAGGTAGACGCCGTCGGCCTTTACGATCACGCGGCTGCCCGAGCGGTTCAGCGCGCCCATGTCCGAGAACGGGTGGATGTGGTGCGCGGCGTCGAGCGCGCGGTATTCGGCGGTCGTGTGCGCGGCCGGTCGCGGTGAAACGGCTTCGTTTCGGTCGGTCATGTTTCCTCCGTAAAGCAGTGCCGCACGCTCATACGTGCAGCAGCAGATGCCGGCGCTCCCACGAGCTGATCACGCGGAAGAACGCTTCGTATTCGGTTTCCTTCAACGCCAGGTAGGCCTTCACGAACTTGTCGCCGAGGATGCCGGCGAGCGGCTCGCACGCGGCCATCAACGAGATGCCCTCCTCGAGATTGCGCGGCAGCTGGTACGGCAGGTCGTAACCGTCCGATGCGATCGGCTCGGTCGGCGCGAGCTGCTGCGTCATGCCGAGATAACCGGCGGCGAGCGTCGCCGCGAACGCAAGGTACGGGTTGCAGTCGACGCCCGGAATCCGGTTCTCGATGCGTCGCGCCACGGGGCTCGACTGCGGGATGCGGAAGCCGACCGTGCGGTTGTCGTAACCCCACTGCACGTTGATCGGCGCGGCCATGAAGCGCGACAGCCGGCGATACGAGTTGATGTACGGCGCGAAGATCGGCATCAGCGCCGGCGTGTATTTCTGCAGACCCGCGAGATAGCTGTGGAACAGCGGCGACACGGCGCCGTCTTCGTCGGCGAACAGGTTGCGCCCCGTGCGCGCGTCCGCAAGGCTCTGGTGGATGTGCATCGCGGAACCGGGCTCGCCCTCCATCGGCTTGGCCATGAACGTCGCGTACATGTTGTGCCGCAGCGCGGCCTCGCGCACCGTGCGCTTGAACAGGAACACCTGGTCGGCCAGCGGCAGCGCGTCGCCATGCACGAAGTTGATCTCCATCTGCGCGGCGCCGACTTCGTGGATCAGCGTCTCGATATCGAGGCCCTGCATCTCGCAGTACTCGTAGATGTCCTCGAACAGCGGATCGAACTCGTTGACGGCCTCGATCGAATACGACTGACGGCCGGTCTCCGCACGCCCCGTGCGGCCGACGGGCGGACGCAGCGGCAGGTCCGGATCGGCGTTCATGTCGACGAGATAGAACTCGAGTTCCGGTGCGACCACGGGCTTCCAGCCCTTCGCGTTGTACAGGTCGAGCACGCGGCGCAGCACGTAGCGCGGCGAAATCTCGACGGGCGAGCCGTCGAAATGCACGCAGTCGTGGATCACCTGCGCGGTCGGATCGACAGCCCACGGAATCAGGCAGATCGTCGACGGATCGGGCACGCACACCATGTCGGGGTCGGTCACGCCGGTCAGCGAGCCGTCCTCCGGATAGTCGCCGGTGACGGTCTGCACCATCACGGCCTGCGGCAGCCGCATCGATTCGCCGGATTCGAATTTGTTGCGCGGGATGATCTTGCCGCGCGCGATGCCGGCCATGTCGGGAATGATCGCCTCGACCTCGGTGATGCGGTGTTGTCGCAGGAATTCGCTCAGTTCGGGTTGCATGATCGGCCTCTTTCAGTCGACGTCGGATGCGGCCTGCGACGGCGTCGCGCCGCCGGCCGCATGAATGCGATGCGTCATGCGCGCGCGGCACGCCGCGCCGAATGCCGCGAAGATGTCGCGCGACAGCGGCTGTTCCGCGAAACGCCATTCGGGATGCCACTGCACGCCGAGCGCGAACGCGCGCGCGCCGCGCACGCTGACGGCCTCGACCAGTCCGTCGGGCGCGCTCGCTTCGACGACGAGCCCCGCGCCGAGACGCGCGATGCCCTGGTCGTGCAGCGAATTGACCGTCGCCTCGTGCGCGCCGCGCGCGACCCGCTGCAGCAGGCCGCCCGGCGCGAGCTGCACGACGTGCGCGGGGCCGTACTGCCGTTCGAGCGGATCGGCCGCCCGCTCGCGATGGTCGTCGAAGCCGGTCGTCGCGTGCAGCCGCTGATGCAGCGTGCCGCCGTACGCGACGTTCAGCTCCTGCATGCCGCGGCAGATCGCGAGCACCGGCACGCCGGCGTCGATCGCCGCGCGGATCAGCGGCAATGCGGTCGCATCGCGCGCGGGATCGTGCAGCGTGTCGGGCGCGCTCGCAGTGCCGCCGTAATGATGCGGCTCGACGTTCGAGTAGCTGCCGGTAAACAGCAGCCCGTCGACCGCCGCGACAATCGCATCGGCCGGCTGGCGCGCGCCGAGCGCGGGCAGCACGAACGCAAGCGCGCCTGCGCCGTCGACGAGCGCGGCAAGGTATTTCTCGCCAGCCGTGTGATTCGGATGCGCACCGCGCAGGATACGGTCGGCGGTGACGGCTACGATCGGGCGAGCACGCATGGGCGCTTCTCCGGTGATCGCGCGCAACTCGTTCGCGCGCGGGACGACAAGGGTCCGCGGTTGCGCCGCACGCGCGCACCACGACGCGACGCATGGGCATGCGCGATCCCGCCGCGCGGACAATGCGGCAACAGGCGATGCAGCCCGGGACGAAAGCGGAAAAGGACGCTAGGGCAACAACGATGCGCTGCCGTCGCACTGCACCGCGCTGAACACGTGCGCGGTCACGAGGTTGTAGCGGCGCAGCACGCGATGGGAAACAGCGAATAAACGAGGCTCGCGTAAAGGGGCGGCACGCGTGCCGCGATCAGCATGCCGGATCGGCCCGGCCTGAGGCGGCGCGCCCGCCGACGGACTTCGGGTCCGGCGTATCGAAGGGCTGGCGGCTTTCACGATCGTACTCGACTGACTGACGGATGCAGGACACGTGTCGCGATGAAGCGCATGCGGCAATGCCGCGCGGCGACACGTCGGCAAGGTGTCTCGCAACGGATTCCGGCGCGGTGCGGCCATGATCGATGGCTCCGCCGCCGGTGCGCGCGCGAGACGACTTCCTGACATTCAGCTTATATCACCTAAAAATTGCGTCAAATTTTCAGGTCCCGATGACGATATCGATCAGACAAAAAAACGGCATCGATCGCCGGGATCGATGCCGTGTTGTGCATTGCGTCGGCGCACATACTGCGCGCCGGCGGGCTGCCGCCCGCTGCTCCGCCGCGCCGCCGCAAGCGGGCGGCCCGTGCTCAGCGATACGCGAGCGCGGTTTCGACGAGCGTCTGCAGCAGCGGCACGATCCGCGCTGCACGCGCTTCGTCGTACGCGTAGGGGCGCGTCTCTTCCATGTAGGTGATCTGCGACAGCTCGAGCTGCACGGCTTCGACACCGGTGTCGGGCACGCCGTAGTGACGCGTGATGTAGCCGCCCTTGAAGCGTCCGTTCGCGACGGCCGTATAACCGCCATGTGCGAGCACGCGCTCGGCCAGTGCCTCCGCGAGGCCCGGCGCTGCGCTCGCGCCGCCCGACGTGCCGAAGTTGAAGTCCGGCAGGCGGCCTTCGAAGAAGCGCGGCACGTGCGAGCGGATCGAATGCGCCTCCCACACGAGCACGCGGCCGTGCTCGCGCTTCAGGCGCGCGACCTCGCCCTGCAGCGCGTCGTGATACGGACGCCAGTAGCGGTCGCGGCGACGCATGATCTCGTCGTTGCCGGGCAGCGCGTTCGCCGGATACAGCGGCGCCTTGTCGAACGTATCGACCGGCACGAGCCCCGTCGTGTCCTGCCCCGGATACAGGTTCTCGTTGTCCGGCGGACGGTTCAGGTCGACGACGTAGCGCGCATGCGACGGCACGAGGATCGATGCGCCGAGGCCCGCCGCGAACCCGTACAGCCGCTCGAGATGCCAGTCGCAATCGTCGACGAAGCGCGCGTCGGGCGTCATCGTCGCGGCGATGTCGTCGGGGATGTGCGTGCCTGCGTGCGGAATCGAGATCAGCAGCGGCAGCGTGCCCTGCTTCAGCGTAATTACAGCCGGTTGTTCAGTCATGTCGCATCACCGTTAGAGTCTGCCGGCGCACGCGGGCGGCGTGCGCCGGTTGCCGCGCGTCAGCGCAGCAGTTGCGCCAGCGCGGCGCGGTAGTCTGCATACGCGACGGTTTCGTCGCGATGGCGGCGGCCGCTCACGACGCGCTCGCCGCCCGTGTAGACGTCGAGCACCGGCGTCTCGCCGTGCTCGGCAAACACGGTGCCCGACAGCCAGGACGCGCTGCCGTGTTCGGCGATCGCCGGATGATCGGGATCGAGCACGAGCCAGTCGGCGCGGCAGCCTTCGCGCAGCGCACCGACGCGCCGCCCGCTGGCCTGCGCGCCGCCCGCGAGTGATGCATCGAACAGGCGATCGGCGACATGCGCCTGCGTGTCGCTCGCCAGCACGTTGCGCGCGCGGTGCACGAGCCGCTGCCCGTATTCGAGCAGGCGCAGCTCGGCGCGCCAGTCGACCGATGCGTGGCTGTCCGAGCCGACGCCGATCACGCCGCCCTGCGCGAGATAGTCGACCGCCGGGAACACACCGTCGCCGAGGTTTGCTTCGGTCGTCAGGCACAGGCCGGCGACCGCGCGACGCTTCGCGAGCGCTGCGGTTTCGGCCGCGTCGATGTGCGTCGCATGCACGAGGCACCAGCGCGCATCGACGTCGAAGCGATCGAGCAGCCATTGCACGGGGCGCGCCCCGTATGTACGGACGCAGTCGTCGACTTCGGCCGTCTGCTCGGCGATATGGATATGCACCGGTGCGTCGTCGGGCAGCCCGTCGAGCAGCGCGCGCAGCCCGTTCTCGGACACCGCGCGCAGCGAGTGCGGCGCGACGCCGTAGCGCAGCCCGCCGTGCTCGGGCGCGGCGCGACGCATGGCGTCGAGCAGTTCGAGCACGCCTTCGGGCGTGTTGATGAAGCGGCGCTGGTCGTCGCGCGGCGGCTTGTTGCCGAAGCCCGCGAACTGGTACGACACGGGCAGCATCGTGATGCCGATGCCGGCCGAGCGCGCGGCGTCGACCACGCGCGTGCCAAGTTCCGCGATCTGCGGATAGCGCGAACCGTCCTGAGCGTGATGCACGTAGTGGAATTCGCACACCGACGTGTAGCCGCACTTGAGCATCTCGACGTACAGCCAGCGCGCGACCGCCGCGAGCGCGTCGGGCGTGATCTTCAACGCGAAGCGGTACATCAGGTCGCGCCAGCTCCAGAAGCTGTCGGCGGGATTCGCTCGGTATTCGGTGAGCCCTGCCATCGCGCGCTGGAATGCGTGCGAATGCAGGTTCGGCATGCCGGGCAGCACCGGCCCGGCCGCGCGCGCGACGCCTGCCGGTGCATCGGTGTCGGGCGTCACTTCAGTCAGCGTGCCGGCTGCATCCCAGCGCAGCAGCACGTTGCGGCGCCAGCCATCGGGCAGGTAGGCATGGTCCGCGAACAACATGGTGTCGGTCATTGCGAGTCCTCATTGACCGGAATCGACGCTCCAGCGCTCGATCCGATCCCATTCCACGGTTGGCAGGTGCCGGCGCATCGGCGCTGGCGCGTGCCCCGTTGCAGTCGACCAGACCGAAATACGCTTCAGCGCTTGGTCCGGCCCCATGCAAATCTATCCGTTCATCCGACGAAACACGGTCGCGCCGCCGCGCACGACCTGCTCGCACAGCGGCCGGCCGATCCAGTAGGCGAGGTCCGACAGCGAACCGACCGACCATGCGGCGAAGTCGGCCTGACGCCCTACCTCGAGCGCACCGTGCCGATCCGCACGGCCGAGCGCTGCGGCCGCATGGCGCGTGACGCCCTGCAGCACCTCGGGCACCGTCATGCGGAACAGCGTGCAACCCATGTTCAACGTCAGCAGCAGCGATTCGAGCGGCGACGTGCCGGGGTTGTGATCGGTCGCGAGCGCGATCGGCACGCCGTGCTTGCGCAGCAGCTCGATCGGCGGCATTTGCGTTTCGCGGATGAAGTAGTACGCGCCGGGCAGCAGCACGGCGACCGTACCGGCCGCCTTCATCGCCTCGATGCCGGCTTCGTCGAGAAATTCGAGGTGGTCGGCGGACAGCGCGCGGTAGCGCGCGGCGAGTGCGGTGCCGCCCGCGTTCGACAGTTGCTCCGCATGCAGCTTCACCGGCAGCCCGCGCCGCGTCGCGGCCTCGAACACGCGCTCGGTCTGCGCGAGCGAAAAGCCGATGCGTTCGCAGAACACGTCGACCGCGTCGACGAGCCCCTCGTCGGCCAATGCCGGCAGCATCCGTTCGCACACTTCGTCGATGTATGCATCCGCGCGGCCCGCGTATTCGGGCGGCAGCGCATGCGCGCCGAGGAAGGTCGTGTAGACGGTGACCGGGAAGCGCTCGCCGAGCTGGCGCGCGACGCGCAGCATCTTGCGTTCGGTCGCGAGGTCGAGCCCGTAGCCCGACTTGATCTCGATCGCGGTCACGCCTTCGGCGAGCAGCGGCTGCAGGCGCGCGGCGGCCTGCACGAACAGCGTCGTCTCGTCGGCCGCGCGCGTCGCGCGCACCGTCGACACGATCCCGCCGCCCTGCCGCGCGATTTCCTCGTAGCTGACGCCCGCGAGGCGCTGCGCGAATTCGTCGGCGCGCGTGCCGCCGTATACGAGGTGCGTATGGCAGTCGACGAGGCCCGGCGTCACCCACGCGCCGTGCAGATCCTCGCGCTGCCAGTGCGCATGACCGTGCGGCAGCGCGGACAACGCGCCGAGCCAGACGATCGTGCCGGTTTCGTCGACGGCGATCGCCGCATCGTCGATCGTCTCGTCGGGATGGCCGTGCGGACACAGCCTCAGGTGATGCCAGACAGTCGGTTTCATGCGTTCAGCCTCGTTCGCCGACGGCGAGCGAGACGGCAAGCAGCGCGCCGCTCCCGCTCACGACGACGTCAAACGCACGCCGCAGCCCGTCGAGCCTCAGCGTGTCCATTTCTTCCAGTGCGTAGTGCGTGCCGTCGATTTCGACACCGACCGCACCGGCCGCGCAAAACAGCAGCACCGTATCGGCACGCTCGATGCGGTGCGCGCCTGCGCGCCATGCGTCGAGCGCGCCGCGCGCGGCCGAACGGCGCGTCATCAGGTTGAAGTCGCGCGTCGCGCCGTCGTGCAGCGTCGCGTCGATCGCCGTCTCGCCCGCGAAATCCGCGCGCGCCAGCGGCGTATCGAGCACGTGGCGTGCACCGCCCGCTTCGGCGAGCGTCATGCCCGCGCCGGACAGCAGCACCAGCGTGCGGTCGATCCCGTCGAAACGCGAGAACGGTCCGGCCGCGCCGACGTCCGCGACGCTCACGCGCCACGCGAACGTGTCGAGCGCGGCGCCCGGCGGAAACGCGCCGATCTCGCGCGTCACGCCGCCGCCGTTCTTCCACGGCGACGCGACGAGATCCGCTGCGCGAATCATCGCGGCGGCCAGCGTCGCGTCTGCCGGCGCCTGGTCGAGCGCCGTCATGCTCAGCGGCCGAGCATCGGCAGCTTCAGGCCGGCTTCGCGGGCCGTCTGCTGCGCGAGTTCGTAGCCGGCGTCCGCATGGCGCATCACGCCCGTCGCCGGGTCGTTCAGCAGCACGCGACCGAGACGCTCGTGCGCTTCAGCCGTACCGTCGGCGACGATCACGACGCCCGAGTGCTGCGAGAAGCCCATGCCGACACCGCCGCCATGGTGCAGCGACACCCACGATGCGCCGCCTGCCGTGTTCAGCAGTGCGTTCAGCAGCGGCCAGTCGCTGACCGCGTCCGAACCGTCCTTCATCGATTCCGTCTCGCGGTTCGGGCTTGCGACCGAACCCGTGTCGAGGTGGTCGCGGCCGATCACGATCGGCGCCTTCAGTTCGCCGTTCTTCACCATCTCGTTGAACGCCTGGCCGAGGCGATAGCGATCCTTCACGCCAACCCAGCAGATCCGTGCCGGCAGGCCCTGGAACGCAATGCGCTCGCGTGCCATGTCGAGCCAGTTGTGCAGGTGCGGATCGTCGGGGATCAGCTCCTTCACCTTCTGGTCGGTCTTGTAGATGTCTTCCGGATCGCCCGACAGCGCGACCCAGCGGAACGGGCCCTTGCCTTCGCAGAACAGCGGGCGGATATACGCCGGCACGAAGCCCGGAAAGTCGAACGCGTTCTCGACGCCCATTTCCAGCGCCATCTGGCGGATGTTGTTGCCGTAGTCGAGCGTCGCCGCGCCGCGGTCCTGCAACGCCAGCATCGCGCGCACCTGGACGGCCATCGACTGCTTCGCCACCTTCACGATGCTCTGCGGATCGACCTTCTGCGCCTCGCGCCATTGCGCGACGGTCCAGCCCTGCGGCAGGTAGCCGTTGATCGGATCGTGCGCGCTCGTCTGGTCGGTCACGCAGTCCGGCGTGATGCCGCGCTCGACGAGTTCCGCGAACACGTCGGCCGCGTTGCCGAGCAGGCCGACCGACACGGGCTTGCCCGTGCGCTTCGCTTCGTCGATCATGCCGAGCGCCTCGTCGAGCGTCGTCGCCTTCTTGTCGACGTAGCGCGTCTTCAGGCGGAAGTCGATGCGCGTCTCGTCGCATTCGACCGCGATCATCGAGAAGCCTGCCATCGTCGCGGCGAGCGGCTGCGCGCCGCCCATCCCGCCGAGGCCGCCCGTCAGGATCCAGCGGCCCGACGGATCGCCGTTGAAGTGCTGGTTCGCAACCGAGAAGAACGTTTCATAGGTGCCCTGCACGATGCCCTGGCTGCCGATGTAGATCCAGCTGCCGGCCGTCATCTGGCCGTACATCATCAGGCCCTTGCGGTCGAGCTCGTGGAAGTGATCCCACGTCGCCCAGTGCGGCACGAGGTTCGAGTTCGCGAGCAGCACGCGCGGCGCATCCTTGTGCGTGCGGAACACGCCGACCGGCTTGCCCGATTGAATCAGCAGCGTCTCGTTCTCTTCGAGATCCTTCAGCGACGCGAGGATCTGGTCGTAGCATTCCCAGTTGCGCGCCGCGCGGCCGATGCCGCCGTACACGACGAGCGCGTGCGGGTGCTCGGCGACTTCCGGATCCAGGTTGTTCTGGATCATCCGGTAGGCCGCTTCGGCCAGCCAGGTCTTGCAGGTCTTCTCGCTGCCGCGCGGCGCGCGGATCGTGCGCGTCGGATCGAGACGGGGATCGATGTGTTTCGGATGGTTCATGACGACTGCTCCCGAAGGAAAATGAATATCAAATAGGAATCAGAAATGCCCGGTGAAGCGATAACGGCTGCCGGGATGCCACAGATTCGCCACCGAGGCGACGACGCCCTGCGACCAGGTGCGCCGATGTAAAACCAGACACGGCTCGACGTCGTCCATCCGCAGCTGCTCGCGCCGCTCCGGCGCCGGGGCCGCCGCTTCGATCCGGTACTCGACGCGCTGCAGCGGAGCGGCGCGCATCAGGTACAGGTTCGGCGTCGTGTTCGTGAAATCCTGCTCGGCGTAATCCGGCGCGACCGCCGGATTCACCCATCGTTCTTCGAGCTGCACCGGCTCGTCGTTCTCGAAGTGCAGCACCTGCGAATGAAACAGCTTCGTGCGCACGGCCACCTGCATCTCGTCGGCGAGCGCGTCGTCGGCGCGGATCGTCTCGAGACCGAGCACGCTCGCGCGATACGCATGCCCGCGCGCGCCGACCTCCTCCGAGATGCTGCGGATCGCCACCAGCGTCGACTCGTACTTCGGCCGCGCGACGTAGGTGCCCGCGCCCTTCATGCGCGTGAGCACCTGCTCGGCCGTCAACTCGCGCAGCGCGCGGTTGACGGTCATGCGCGCAACCTTGAACTCGCGCGCCAGCTCGTTCTCGGACGGCACCTGGTCGCCCTCCTCCCACTCGCCGGCGTGGATGCGGCCCAGGATGAAATCCTTGATCTCCTGGTAGACCGGCGCGCTCATCGGCTTACTGTTCCGATGCGAACGAGAACGGGCTGATCTTCGCGAACGCGCGCTCGCCGACCAGCTTCGCGATCGCCGCGATGTCCGGCGCGAAGTAGTGGTCCAGCTCGTAGTGCGCGACGTGCGCGCGAATCGTTTCCATCACCGGTGCCAGCTTCGGGCTCGTGTGATACGGCGCGCGCAGGTCGACGCCCTGGGCGGCGGCCAGCAGTTCGATCGCGAGGATGTGCTTCGTGTTGTCCGCGATGTCGGCGAGCTTGCGCGCGGCGAACGTCGCCATCGACACGTGGTCTTCCTGGTTCGCCGAGGTCGGCAGCGAGTCGACCGACGCCGGGTGTGCAAGCGTCTTGTTTTCCGACGCCAGCGCGGCGGCCGTCACGTGCGCGATCATGAAGCCCGAGTTCACGCCGCCGTCCCTCACGAGGAACGGGGGCAGGCCCGACAGCGTCGCGTCGATCAGCAGCGCGATGCGGCGTTCGGCCAGCGCACCGATTTCCGCTGCGGCCAGCGCGAGGTTGTCGGCCGCGAACGCGACGGGCTCGGCGTGGAAGTTGCCGCCCGACAGCACTTCGCCGGTGTCCGGGAAGATCAGCGGGTTGTCCGACACGGCGTTCGCTTCGATCAGCAGCACGTCGGCCGCATGGCGCATCTGGTCCAGGCACGCGCCCATCACCTGCGGCTGGCAGCGCAGGCTGTACGGATCCTGCACCTTGTCGCAGTCGCGGTGCGACTGGTTGATCGGCGAGCCTTCGAGCAGGTCGCGGTAGGACGCGGCTGCGTCGATCTGGCCTTGATGGCCGCGCAGTTCGTGGATGCGCGCGTCGAACGGCTTCACCGAGCCGGCTGCCGCGTCGACCGACAGCGCGCCCGCGACGAGCGCGGTGCGATACAGGTCTTCGATCGAGAACATGTTGTCGAGCGCCAGCGCCGTTGAGGCCTGCGTGCCGTTCAGCAGCGCGAGGCCTTCTTTCGCCTGCAGCGTCAGCGGCGCGAGGCCCGCGACGCGCAGACCGTCGAGCGCGCTGGCACGCTCGCCGCGGATGAACACTTCGCCGACGCCGAGCAGCACGGCCGACATGTGCGCGAGCGGCGCGAGGTCGCCCGATGCACCGACCGAGCCCTTCACCGGGATCAGCGGCAGCACGTCCGCGTTGAACAGCTTGATCAGCGCGTCCATCACTTCGCGGCGGATGCCCGAGTGGCCGCGGCCGAGGCTCGACAGCTTCAGCGCCATCAGCAGGCGCACCGACGAACGCGCCATCGGCTCGCCGACGCCGACCGCGTGCGACAGCACGAGGTTCTTCTGCAGCAGTTCGAGCTGGTCGTGCGGGATGTGCGTGCTGGCCAGGCGGCCGAAGCCCGTGTTGATGCCATAGGCCGGCTCGCCCTTCGCGGCGATGTCGGCGACGGCCTTCGCGCCGGCGTCGATCTTCGCGAAGCTGGCCGGGTCGAGCGTCAGTTGCACGGATTCGCGTGCGATCCGGCGCAGTTGCGGAAGGGTCAGGTGGCCGGGGGTCAACGTAATCATGTGAGCAATCCTGTCTAGACAAGTTCGGAATGGATTGAAGTGTAGCCAGCCAAACTTGTCTAGACAACCCGTTTTTCACCGATTTCGGCTTGGGAGTTTCCCTGATGTCCGGCGCGGCCCGCCGGACCGGCCGGCGGGATCCGGCTATTAACATATGTTGCAATTATTTTTTCTTTGGCAACATACGGATCATCATTCGCCAAGGAGCCCCGTCATGAACATCCCGCCGCGGTTCGCCGCCCTGTTCGGCCGCAGCCTGCTCGTCGCCGCGTGCACGCTCGCGAGCGGCGCGCCGCTCGCCGCCGAGCCGCTGTCGGGCACGCTCGATAAGATCCGGCAGAGCAACCTGATCTCGATCGGCCATCGCGAAACGTCGGTGCCGTTCTCCTATGTCGACGCGGGCGGCAAGGTAATCGGCTTCTCGCAGGACCTTTGCGACCGCGTGATCACCGCGGTGAAGGCGCGCACCGGCAAGCCCGACCTGCAGGTGCGCTTCATCCCGGTCACGTCGCAGAACCGCATCCCGCTCGTGCAGAACGGCACCGTCGACCTCGAATGCGGCGTGACCACGAACCTGGCCGCGCGCCACGCGCAGGTCGCGTTCTCGACCACGTTCTTCGTCGCGACGACGCGCCTGCTCACGCGCACGAACTCGGGCATCCGCGACTTCCCCGACCTCGCCGGCAAGACGGTCGTGACGAACCAGGGCACGACGTCCGAACGCCTGCTGCGCAAGATGAACGAGGAAAAGAAGATGAACATGCAGATCATCAGCGCGAAGGACTACGGCGAAGGACGCCTCACGCTCGAATCGGGCCGCGCGGCCGCGTACATGATGGACGACGTGCTGCTCGCGGGCGTGCGCCAGCTCGCCGCGAAGCCGGCCGACTGGCAGATCGTCGGTACGCCGCAGTCGTCGGAGGCCTACGGGTTCATGCTGCGCAAGGACGATCCGCAGTTCAAGGCGCTCGTCGACGGCGTGCTCGTGCAACTGATGAAACGCGGCGAGATCGACGCGCTGTCCGACAAGTGGTTCATGAAGCCGGTGCCGCCGAAGGGGCTGTCGTTCGACTTCCCGATGAGCGACGTGATCAGGGCGCGCTACGCGGCGCCGAACGACACGCCGCTCGAATGAACGCCGCTCGTTGACGCCGGTTCACGCGCGCGTCCACGCGACGCATGCCGCGTAGCCGGGCGCCGCGTCAACCCACGCCGCGTCGAACGCCGCAACGCCGGCGGCGGGCGCGGCCGGCTCGACGATCGTCGTCGCCGGTGTCGCCGCATCGCGCGGCGGCATGACCGCGAACGCGCGCAGCCCGCCGGAGATGCCGGTGCCGAGCGCCTTGAGCAGCGCCTCCTTCGCGGACCAGACTCGCATGAATTCGCCCGCGCGCGCGTCGGGCGGCAGGCCGTCGAGATACGCGGCCTCGGCCGGCGCGCAGACTTCGCTCGTCAGCGCACGCCAGTCGGTCGTGCGGCTGCAGGATTCGATGTCGACGCCGACACGGCCCGCGGGCACCCACGCGAGCAACGCATGATCGCCCGCGTGCGACACGTTGAAATCGAGCGTCGTGCCATGCGCGGGGTCCGGCGACGGCCGCCCCGCTTCGTCGACGACGATCGCGACCGCGTGCGGCGCGACACCGAGGGCCGCGCCGAGCACGTCGCGCAGCGCGGCGCGCGTCGCGGCGCTGCGCACCGCATCCTCGTGCCGCATGAAGCGTGCGGCCCGTGCACGCTCGTCATCGCTGAGCGCCGCATACGCGGGCGACGCCAGCGGCACGCGCCAGTCGAAATCGATGCGCGCGATCCGCACGCCGGCGCGGGACGCGGCGGCCGGCACGTCGAGCGCATGCATGCGCCACGCACGGGGTGTGTCGACCGGGGAAGCGGGATCGGACGGAATGGACATCGGCACGCGGCAGCCTGTGCTGTGGAATGAAACGTCCGATGATAATCGACCGCGCCGGCGCACGAACCGGCGTGTGCGCGGATTGCCGCGCCCGCATCGAACGACGGATGCTTCACGAACGACATTCGAAGGCCGCGCGCGGCAACGTGCCGCGTAGGCACCTCATTGCGCGGCCGCCCCGCTTCACCCGTTCGCGGCAACGCCCGGCACGCCGCTACCCGTCACCCGCGCACGCGACGCCGGATGCAGCGCGTGCACGCTGCCCGGCGCATCGGCCGGCAGCACGCCGTGTTGCAGCCAGTGCAGCGTGACGGGCCACAGCGTGTCGGTGAAGCGGCTGTGGAAAAACGCGAAATGGCCGATCGCGTCGACGCCGATGTCGGCCGGCGCAATCCGCAGGTGCGTGACATCGCTGCCCGTGTAGTAACCGACCAGCCGCTCGATCGCGTCGATCGTGCCGAACGCGTCGTCGTCGACGCCGATCGCGAGCATCGGTGCCGACAGTTCCGCGAAGCGCGCGGGCAGCGCCGCACGGCTCACGGCACCGTCCTCGAACAGGCCGCCGACGTAGCCGTCCTCGAAACGCGGCCGCGAACGCGCCCACGACAGCGCGATGCCGCGCGGCGTGTCCTCCATCCAGCCGAGCCGCTTCGCGGGCACGTAGCCGAACACGGCCGCGAGCGCCGGCATCGCGACATGCCACTTCCACCACATGCGCCGCCGTTCGGCCGGCAGGTAATCGCGCCAGTACGCATACTGCGCGCCGACGGTCACCGCATGCCGCACGTGCACGTTCGACGCCGCGAGCCCGAGCACGCAGCCGCCGATGCTGTGCGCGACGACGTCGATCGGCTGGCCCGGAAACGCGTCGCGTGCGTGTTGCAGCGCGGCCTCGCAATCGAGCTGCCCCCAGTCGAGCCAGTTCGCGCGCAGCTTCGCGAGCCGCGCCGGGCGCGACCCGCCGATGCCGCGATAGTCGTAGACGAGCACGTCGCGCCCCTGCGCGAACAACCAGGCCGCGAAACGGAAGTAATAGTCGCAGCGCACCGACGTCGCGCAATTGACGACCGTCACGGGCCGCGCCGCACCGCCGCCGCGATGGCGCCACACATGGCCGCGCAATTCAAAGCCGTCGGCCGCACGCAGCGTCACGGGCTCGGGTGGCAACGCGCCCGCCGCGCGACTGCCCGGTGCCGCTCCGTCCCCTTCGCTCGAAATCGTCATCCTGCCTCCTGTCGATCGCAGTTAGCGCTTTGGCGCTTACTCGAGCCCCATGCTTTGCGGTCGGCCAGAGTCAGCGCTTCAGCGCCCGCTCCGGCCCCGTGCTTCACGCTCCGAGCCACCGCCCGCGCCCATCGGTCAGCGTCCATTGAACTTGACGCGTGCCTCGTTCTCAACCAATCTTCCTGCTCCGTTCGCATGAGTCACGCGCATGTCAACGCCTCTCGTCCGTCTCCCGTCGCTCGACCTGGTCCGCGGTTTCGTCGCCGTCGGCCGCCGCATGAGCATCACGCTCGCCGCGCAGGACCTGTGCGTCACGCAGTCGGCGGTCAGCCGCCAGGTGCATGCGCTCGAAGCGCATCTCGGCGTCGCGTTGCTGCAGCGCGGCTACCGGAAGATCGCGTTCACGCCGGAAGGCGAACGGCTGTTCCGCGTCGCGGATGCGGCGCTGCACAGCCTGCAGGACACCGTCGCGTCGCTCGCCGCCGCACGCGAACGCCAGCCCGTCACGATCACCGCGAGCATCGGCGTCACCGCGCTGTGGCTGCTGCCGCGGCTCGGGCGGCTGCAGGCGCGCCTGCCGGAGATCGACCTGCGCGTCGCCGCGAACGACAAGGTACTCGATTTGCGTACCGAAGGCATCGACCTCGGCATCCGCTATTGCCCGCGTGACCGTGCGCCGGCCGGCGCGCTGCGCCTGTTCGACGAGATCGTCATGCCGGTCGCGCATCCCGCGCTCGCCGCGCGGCCGGTCACGAGCGCGGCCGCGATCGCCGACCACGTGCTGCTCGAATTCGACGGACCGCCGCAACCGCAATTGCAGTGGCGCACGCACCTGCACGCGGCCGGGCTCGGCGACGCGCGCCCCAAAGGCGTGCTGCGCTTCAACCAGTACGACCAGGTGATCCAGGCCGCGATCGCGGGCCAGGGCGTTGCGCTCGGCCGGCTCGCGCTGGTCTCGCCGATGCTCGCGGACGGGCGGCTCGCGGTGCTCGGGCCGCACACGCAGGCGCCGTCGGATGCGTACGGCTACTGGCTGTTCCAGCACGATCCGGCACCGCGCCGCGAAGTCGCCGACGTGCGCGACTGGATGCTCGCCGAAGCGGCCGAATGCGATACCGCGATGCGCGCGCACGACATGGCGTCGACGTAAGCCGGCGCAGGCTTTCCGAATGACCGTGACCACGGCCGGCCGCCGCCACCCCGCACTCCGTCACATTCCCCGCACGCATGCCAACCTGACCGAATGATCGCTTGAGCGACGCCGGGCCCGATCGTCTAATCGAATCGAGCGCGGCCGTTTCGCCGCGCGCCTACATCCGGAGACACGCATGACCCCGATCGAGCAGGAAGTCCGACGCCGCTGGCTGCCCGTGCTGGCGGGCGGCCTGATCATGGGCGCCGCGCTCGGCATCCGCCATGTGCAGGGCCTGTTCCTCGCGCCCGTATCGCTCGACCATGGCTGGTCGCGCGAAGCATTCGGGCTCGCACTGGCGCTGCAGAACCTGATCTGGGGTGTCGCGCAGCCGTTCACGGGGATGGTCGCCGACCGCTTCGGGTCGGTGCGCGTGATCGTCGCCGGGATGCTGCTGTATGCGGCCGGGCTCGTCACGATGGCGCACGCGGCGTCGACCGGCATGTTCACGGTCGGCGCCGGGCTCGTGATCGGCATCGCACTGTCGGGATCGGCATTCGCATCGATCTACGGCGCGCTGAGCCGCCTGTTTCCGCCCGACCGGCGCGGCTGGGCGCTCGGCGTCGCCGGCGCGATCGGCGGGCTCGGCCAGTTCTGCATGGTGCCCGTCGCGCAGGAACTGATCGGCGGCATCGGCTGGCGGCACGCGTTCGTCGCGCTGGCGCTCGTCGCCGCGCTGCTCGCGCCGCTCGCCGTGCTGCTGCGCGACCGGCCCGCGCAAGCGTCCGGCGCCGCCGCCGGCCCCGACCAGTCGATCGGCGAAGCGGTGCGCGAGGCGTTCGCGCATCGCGGCTTCTGGCTGCTGAACGCGGGCTTCTTCGCGTGCGGCTTCCAGCTTGCGTTCATCGCGACGCACCTGCCCGCTTACCTGCTCGACCACGGGCTGCCGGCGCGCCACGCAAGCGTCGCGCTCGCGCTGATCGCGCTGACCAACGTGGCCGGCACCTATGCGTGCGGGCATCTCGGCGGGCTGCTGCGACGCAAGTACGTGCTGTCGGTGCTGTACCTCGTGCGCGCGCTCGCGATGGCCGCGTTCGTCGCCGCGCCGCTGTCGCCCGCGAGCGTCTATGTGTTCGCGGCGGTGATGGGGTTCACGTGGCTCGGCACGGTGCCGCTGACGAACGGCGTGATCTCGCAGGTGTTCGGCGTGCGCTACATCGCGACGCTGTTCGGCTTCGTGTTCTTCGGGCACCAGCTCGGCAGCTTCTTCGGCGTCTGGCTCGGTGCGATCGTGTTCGACGCGATGCATTCGTACCTGCCGCTGTGGATCGGTTCGATCGCGCTCGGCGTGCTCGCGGCGCTTCTGCACCTGCCGATCGACGACGCGCGTGTCGCGCGCCCGGCATCGGGCAACGCGGCATGGGCATGATCCGCGCGGCGCTGGCGGCCGGCACGCTCGCGTTCGTCGCGTGGTGCGGCTCGGCCTACTTCGATTCGGGGGTCGCGTACGCACTGCTCGAACACGTCGCGTTCTGCAACTGACGCGGCGAACCGTGTCGCGCGGGCAGGCAGTCAGCGACGTTTCGGCAATGCGGCCAGCGCATCGAGCGCGCGAGTGCGCGCGGCGGCGTGATCGACGAGCGGCGCCGGATAGTCGATGCCAGGCCGTATGCCGGCCGCGTCGAGCTGCAGCGGCGACGCTTCCCACGGCGCGTGGATCGACGCGGTGTCGAGGCCCGCGAGTTCGGGCACCCAGCGCCGCACGTACGCGCCGTCCGGGTCGAACTTCTCGCCCTGCGCGACCGGATTGAAGATGCGGAAATACGGCGCGGCATCGGCGCCGCAGCCGGCCACCCACTGCCAGCTCGCCGCGTTGTTCGCGGGATCGGCGTCGACCAGCGTGTCCCAGAACCACGCTTCGCCCGCGCGCCAGTCGATCAGCAGATGCTTGACCAGGAACGACGCGACGACCATCCGCACACGGTTGTGCATCCAGCCGGTCGTCCACAGCTCGCGCAGGCCCGCATCGACGAGCGGATAGCCGGTCCGGCCGCGCTGCCACGCGCGCAGCGCCGCGGAATCGTCACGCCACGGCATCGCGTCGAACCGCGCGCGGAAGTTGTCGGTCGCGAGCGCCGGGAAGTGATACAGCAGCGCGTAGCTGAATTCGCGCCAGCCGAGTTCGCTCAGGAACTTGTCGGCGCCCGCAACGTACGCCGCGCCGCCTGCATTCGCGGCGCCCTGCACAGCGTGCCACACCTGTCGCGGCGATACATTGCCGAAGCGCAGGAACGGCGACAGCCGGCTCGTCGCGGGCCGGTCGGGACGATCGCGCGCATCCGCATAACCGGCAAGCGACGCCGTCAGGAACGCGTCGAGCCGTTCGTGCGCACCGGCCTCGTCGGGCGCGGGCCATGCGTCGCGCAGGCCGCCAGCCCAATCCGGCACGGGCGATCGCAACGCGAGCGCGGCGAGCGCCAGCGCACGGTCAAGCACCGTTTCCGGCCATGGTTGAAACACGATCCGTTCCGGTTCCGGCAGCGGCGCGGCGACCGTGCGGTCGCGGCGCGCCGCGCGCCAGTACGCGGTGAACACCTGGTATGGCGCACCGCTGCCCGTCAGCACCTCCCATGGCTCGTTCAGCAGGCTGCCGTTGCTGCTCTCGACCTTGACGCCGCGCGCCTTGAGCGACGCTTTCAGCGCCGCGTCGGCGTCGCGCTGCGGCTGCGCGTAGCGGCGGTTCCAGTACACAGCCGCCGCGCCCGTGTCGCGTACGACGCGCTCGATCTCGCGCTGCGCGTCACCGCGCAACAGCAGCAAGCGCCCGCCGTGACGCGCGAGCGCGGCGTCGAGCCCGGCCAGCGACCCGTGCAGCCACCAGCGCGCTGCGCCGCCCGGCGGGCGCCCCGAACCGGCGCCCGTATCGTCGACGAACACGCACACGAGCGGCCGGCCTGACTCGACCGCGCGCGTCAGCGCGGGCTGGTCGGTCACGCGCAGATCGTCGCGAAACCAGACGATCGCGGGAGCAACGGACGACTTGGCGGGCACGGGCACCTCGATGCGGAACGCGGAACAGGATGCGTATTGTCGCGGCTGCGCCACACGGTGTCGACGTTCGACGTGCCAACGTGCCGATGACGGCCACGGCCATCGCACCGCGTCGCGCGCCCGGTGAAACGCCTTGGTCCATTCCGACGATTCTTCGCCGCGTCCGCCGGCCTACGCTCGATGTCGGGTGCATGTGCACCGCGATGCGCGGTACGTGCCGGCCGTGCTCGCGGGTGCGACCGGCCGATTCGGCTGACCTGGCCACGACGCGCGCCGCGCAACGGCTGCACGGCGCGCGTCGCCGATCGCTTCGTCAATCGAGCCGGAACGCTGCCTCGAAACGCGCGGCGAATGCGTCGAACTCGGTTTCCGGCAGATGGTTGATGCCGCCCGCGCGCTTGCGCCCGCCGCCGGTCGCAAAGCCGCGGCAGAACTCGTCGGCGCCGAGCGGCCGGCCGTCGGGCACGCGCACGCTGACGACGAGCCCGCCTTCGGCGCGCGGCGACAGCACCGCAAGCGCCGCATGCGGCGCGTTGCGCATTCGTTCGTTCGCGAGCATCCCGGTCGCGCGCCGCGCCCACGGTTGATCAGGCATCCGTACCAGCGTCGCGCCCGGCACCTCGCGCAGCGGCGCAAGCGCGCATGCGCGCGCCATGTCGTCGCGGTAGCCGTCGCGCAGTGCGGCGAACACGGCGGTCCCGCGCACGAAATCGAGCGGATCGACGCACGGCAACATCGCGTCGGCGAGCGCCGCCGGATCGAAGTGCAGATCGCCGATGCAATCGCCGTACGCGTTGTAGTTCAGGTAGAGCCCGAGTTCGGCGAGCGTGCAACGTTCGGCGTCGTCGATCCCTTGCTCGCGCGCAAGCGCGCCGCCGAGCGCCGGCAGTTCGTCGCCGAATGCCGCGACGATCGCCCAGCGCACATGCCGGCCGCCGAGATGGCGGTTCACGAGCGCGCTCGTGCAGACATCTGCCGCCGTGTCGATATGCGCGTGGAAGCCCGGATCGGCGGGTAGCTCGCCTGCGAAGTGATGATCGAAATAGCGGACTGTCGCCCCTTCGCGCAGCAGTCGCGCGCACGCGTCGCGGTTCTGATCGTGCGACACGTCGAGCACGGTGACACGATCGCCGGCCCGCGCATCGATCCGCTCGAGCAGCCGGATGTCGCGCTTCACGCCTGTCACGAGCAGGCCGTGTGCGCCTTCCGCGAGCCGCAGTTGCTGAAGCGCGCACAGGCCGTCCGCATCGCCGTTGAACGCGAAGAAGTGCCGTCCTTGGTGGTTGTCCTGCATGTTCCGTCGCTCCGTCTTCAGCATGAAATCGCCGCCGCTCGCGCACATGCCATGCACACCGAGCGCGAGCCCGGTATTTTGCCGCAACCGCGCGCGCTCCTCGATACAGCGTAGCCGGATTCACCTGCAAATGGCTTGCAGCGCACACGCCCACGATAGTCATACGTCATCAGACATGATCGAATATCCAATCGATCTCATGACATTCCCCAATATCCGGAAAATTTCCGGGTAAACCCGTGACGTCTCCATTAACACTCAGGCGTACCATGTCATACGACGACATACTACATAAGCCACCACCCAGACGCCGACGCGGGCTGCCGCCCCGTCCGCCGCCCAACCGGAGACACCGTTGAACCCGCCCTCGCCCGCGCTACCCGGCCGCGACCCGCTCGCGTCCGCCGTCTCGAAAGTGAAGTGGCACGTGCTGCCGCTCGTGCTGATCATGTTCATCGCGAACTACATCGACCGCGTGAACGTCGGTTTCGTCGATCGCCACCTCGAAGCGTCGATCGGCATCGGCGCGGCCGCGTACGGGCTCGGCGCCGGGCTGTTCTTCGTCGGCTATGCGCTGTTCGAAGTGCCGTCGAACCTGCTGATGCAGCGCTACGGCGCACGCGTGTGGCTCGCGCGGATCATGGCGACGTGGGGCATCGTCGCGGCCGCGATGGCGTTCGTGTGGAACGACACGTCGTTCTACGTGCTGCGCTTCCTGCTCGGCGCGGCCGAGGCCGGCTTCTTCCCCGGCGTCGTGCTGTACCTGTCGCAATGGCTGCCGCCGCAGGAGCGCGGCAAGGCGATGGCGATCTTCCTCGGCGGCTCCGCGTTCGCGTCGGTGCTGTCCGGGCCCGTCACCGGCGCGCTGCTGTCGATCCGCGGCTTCGGCCTCGAAGGCTGGCAATGGATGTTCCTGATCGAAGGGCTGTTCTCGGTCGCGCTGTGCGGCGCGAGCTGGCTGCTGCTGAAATCGCACATCCGCGACGCGACGTGGCTCACCACCGACGAACGCGCGGCGCTCGAAACGGCGCTCGACGCGGAGCGCGCGACGCGCGACGTACGCTCGAACGTGCCCGTGCGCGCCACCGCGCTGCTGCGCGATCCGCAGATCATGCTGTTCTGCTTCCTGTACTTCTCGATCCAGCTGACGATCTACGCGGCCACGTTCTGGCTGCCGACGATCATTCGCAAGATGGGCGGCCTCAGCGATTTCCAGGTCGGCCTGTACAACACGATTCCGTGGATGATCGCGATCGGCGCGATGTACGGTTTCGCGGTGTTGTCCGCGAAATGGAAGCATCCGCAGCGCTGGCTCGCGTTCGCGCTCGTGCTCGCCGCGTGCGGGCTGTTCGCGTCGACGTCGCACGATCCCGTGTGGTCGTTCGCGTCGATCTGCTTCGCCGCGCTCGGTTTCAAGGCTGCGGCGTCGCTGTTCTGGCCGATCCCGCAGGGTTACCTCGACACGCGCGTGGCCGCGGCCGTGATCGCGCTGATCAACTCGGTCGGCAATCTCGGCGGATTCGTCGCGCCGACGGCATTCGGCTATCTGAAGCAACATACGGGTTCGATCACGGGCGGGCTGTATGCGCTCGCGATCGCGTCCCTCGTCGCCGCGGTCGCCGCGCTGTTCGCGCGCACGCACCGGCGCAGCGATCCGCCGCGCGGCCCGTCGGTCGACGAATCCTTCACGAACGCTACGATGCTCCGCCATGCCGAACACTGACCGCCTGACCGTCGTCGTCTCGAATGCCGCCGACGGCGACCTCGCCACGTTCTCCCTCGCGAGCGACGGCACGCTCGCGCCGCTCGCCCGCTATCCGGCCGCCGACGTCGCGATGCCGATCGTCGTGCAGGCCGACCGCGCGCGGCTCTACGTCGCGACGCGCGGTGAGCAGCCGACGCTCGTCGCGTTCCGCGTCGCCGCGGCCACGGGCGCGCTCGCGCGCATCGGCGCGACCGCGATCGATGCGAGCCACGCGTACCTGTCGCTCGACCGCAGCGGCCGCTGGCTGCTCGGTGCGTCGTACGGCGGGAATTCGCTGAGCCTCTACGACGCCGCGCGCGTGCGCGACGGCGACGGCGCGCCGCTGCAGGTGGCCGGCGGCATCGCGAACGCGCACGCGGTGATCGTGTCGCCGGACAATCGTTTCGCGTACGTCAGTTCGCTCGGCTCGGATCGCGTGTTCAGCTTCGCGCTCGTCGAGGACGCAGCCGGCCTGCGTTTGGCCGAACACGGCGAAACGCGCGTGCCGGCCGGCTTCGGCCCGCGTCACCTGCGATTCGCGCGCGACGGCCGCGCGCTCGTCGTCGTCAGTGAATTCCAGGGCACGCTCGCCACCTTCGCGCGCGATCCCGACAGCGGCCGGCTCGGCGATGCGCACGTGAGCGCGCGCCACCCGGCCATCGCCGAACTCGCGCAAGGCCATGCGCGACCGCCCGCGCCCGCCGAACCTTCGGTGTGGGCCGCCGACCTGCATCTGACGCCCGACGAGCGTTTCGTGTATGTCAGCGAACGCACGTCGAGCCAACTGCTCTGCTATCGCCGCACCGCCGACGGCACGTTCGAGCCCGCGCACGCGACGACCACCGAAACGCAGCCGCGTGGGTTCGCGATCGATCCGTCGGGGCGCTGGCTCGTCGCGTGCGGCGAGCAGTCGGAATACGTGTCGGTATATGCGATCGCGCCGGACGACGGCGCGCTGTCGCTGCACGCGCGTGCAGCAGGCGGGCGCGGTGCAAACTGGGTCGAGATCGTCTGACCAAGCAACGCCCGGGCACGATCCGGCAGGTCCACTGCGAACGCTGTTCCCCCCCGTGCCCTCGCTCAGCGCCGCTCGCTCGGCGCAACACCCGTCCAGCGCTTGAACGCACGCGTGAAATTGGCGCGGTCCGTATAACCGACGCGCGCCGCAATCTCGTCGACCGGCAACCGCGTGCCCTCCAGCAGCCGCAGTGCATCGCGCAGCCTGATCTCGTCGAGCAGCGCCGAATAGGTCGCGCCGTACTCGGCGAGCTTGCGCTTGAGCGTGCGCGCCGATACGTGCAGCTCGCGCGCGACGTCGTCGACCGACGGATAACCGCCATCGCCGCAGATCAGCAGGTTGCGCACGCGCTCGACGATGCTCTCCGCATAACCGAGCCGCGCGAGTTCGGCCTCGCACTGCTGGACGATCATCTGCGCTGTGTGTGCGTTCGCGGTACCGATCGGCTCGTCGAGCAGTGCGGCGTCGCAGCGGATGCGGTTCGCGCTTGCATCGAAATGACAACGCGGCAGCCGCGCGCGATAACGCTCGAACCATGGCGGCTCGGGCCATTCGAAGTGCAGTTCGGCACGCGACTGCAGCGTGCGCCCCGGCGCCGGATACAGCAGCGAATTGAACAGGATCGCGGTCTCGACCAGGAAGTTCTCCACTGCAAACTGGCGCAGCCGGCCGAGCGGAAACGCTTCGAGCACGTCGATGTCGACGATCCCGTCGAGTTGCGCGAGCCGCACCGAGAAGAACGGCACGCGCGTCGGCAGATAGCGGATGCCGAGCGCGATCGCCTCTCCAAGCGTCGCGCAGCTCATCAGCCCGAAACCGATCAGCCCCGCTTTCGTCAGGCTGCTGCGCAAGCCGATCTCGATCGCGATCGTCGGGTCGTCGGTCGCATCGAGCAGGTTGAACACGATCGCCGCCTGCTGCAGCGGCGTGATGCGCGCATCGGGCTGCGCGAGCCGTTCGCGCTCGACACCCGAGCCGGCGAGAATGCGATCGTTATCGATCCCGCGCTCCTCGGCCAGCATCAGCATGAACAGCGCATACGCGGACGACACCGTCGCCTTGTTCAACTGGCGCGCGGCATCCGGGACGGACAGGGCCATGCGGCGGACTCCGGAGCGATTTCGGCGGATTGTAGCGCCGCTGGCCCGCAATGACACCGCGGCGGCACTCTAGCCTCGCGGCGCGCAAACGGGCGCCCGCTCGCCGGCCATCGTGGCCCGAAATGACACCCCCATTGGCACCGGCGGCCCTCGCGTGCGGTGCGGCGCCCGCCTATGCTTGTCACATCGGCATAACGCCCCACTCTTTCCGCACGGATTCCGGTCGATGAGCCAACCCGCACGAACCGTCTTTCGCCACGACGCAGACAAGGTCGCGTACGTCCGCCGCGAGGTCAACGCCGCGAGCGATGCGATCCGCGCGCGCTTTCCGCTGCTCGACAACCAGAACCTCGTCGGCGCGACCGTGATGGCCGTGTCGGTCGCCGCGATGCTCGCGATCGCGTGGCTGTATGCATGCGGCACGATCGCGTGGTACGTCGCGCTGCCCCTCGCCGCGTTCGTCACGTCGCTGATCCACGAACTCGAGCACGACCTGATCCACTTGATGTACTTCAAAAAGACGCCGTGGGCCTATCACCTGATGATGGCGCTGTGCTGGCTCACGCGGCCGGGCACGATCAACCCGTGGACGCGGCGGCGCATGCACCTGCATCACCACAAGGTGTCGGGCGGCGAATCGGATCTCGAGGAATTCGGCATCACCAACGGCGAGCGCTGGGGCGTGAAGCGCCTGCTGATGATCGCGGACGGGATGCTCGCCGTCGTGCTGCGGCCGGCCGCGATGCGCCGCAAGGTGAAGCAGTACGTTGCCGCACAGCCGGTGCAGGATCCGGCCGAGCGCACGCAGTTGCGTGTCGAGCAGGTGTCGTCGTACATGCCGGTCGGTCACGTGTACTACGCGCTGTGGCACGCGTTCATCGTCTATCACATCGGCCTGTTCGCACTGCACACGTTCGGCTATGCGGTGACGGTGCCGGCCCTGGTCGAGCGTGTGATGGATATCGTCGATTTCCTGGCGGTCGTGTGGCTCGGGCCGAACTTCGTGCGCAGCTTCTGCATCAACTTCGTCAGCTCGAACATGCATTACTTCGGCGACATCGATTCGCGCAACGTGATCCAGCAGACGCAGGTACTCAACCCGTGGTGGATGCTGCCGTTCCAGTTGTTCTGCTTCAACTTCGGCAGCACGCACGCGATCCATCACTTCGTCGTGCGCGACCCGTTCTACATCCGGCAACTGACCGCGCGAACCGCGCATGCGGCGCTGCGCGAAGTGGGCGTGCGCTTCAACGACGTCGGCACGTTCGCGCGTGCAAATCGCTGGGGTGCTTATCGTCCTTCGCGCGGCACGCGTCACGTGCAGGTCGACGCGTAATACCGGCGTCGGCAGCGCGCCGTATCAATCGCCGATCGGAGGCATCGCTCCCTGCCCGCGGATCCACGACCAGTTCGCGAGTTCGGCCATTTCCTTGTCGCCGCGACTGTCGCCGTACGCGAACAGTTGCGTCGGCGGCCGGTTGCCCCACCACCCGCGCAGCCGCACGACCTTCTGCGGCCCCCAGCAATTCTCGCCGTCGAGCCGCCCGGCGAATGCGCCGCGCTCGAACGCAAGCCGCGTCGCGAGCACGGCGTCGAAACCGGCCGTCTTCGCCCACTTCTCCAGATACAGCGATGGCGACGCGCTGACCAGCACGACTTCATGCCCGCGCGCCCGATGCTCGCGAATCCGTTCGAGCATTTCCGGCCGCACGAAGCGCGGCAGGGTCGTACCGACGAAAGTGCTTGCCAGCGCATCGAGCGCGTCCTCGCGAACCGGCCCGAACGCAAACGACGCGAACTTCGCCTTCGCGTCGCCGCGCGACAGCAACCCGGCCTTCATCGCGACGATCCACGGCAGCGCGCGCAGCCCGGCCCACGCGAAGCGCGGCGTGCCGATTGCGTAGCGGACAAAGTGGCGGAAGCTGTCGGTGGTCGTGATGGTGCCGTCGAAATCGAATGCGGCGACGATGCGGTCAGTCATGGAGAATCGGCGGAAAAGCGATGAGATGCCCGGGAAGATAGCAGACTCGCGCCAGTGCGCGCGAAACGGCGTGACGAAGCGTGGCCCGGGCGGCGACCACGCGCGCCGAAGCGCACGTGGCCGTCGTGCCGTTCGCTCAGCGCTGCGGCCGCGCCGCCAGTGCCGCGGGCAGCACGACGTTCATCAGGTGATCGGCGCGCGACAGCAGGTCGGTCACGCGCTCGTCGAGCCCGCGCAGTTGCGCGGGCTGCATCCGGATCTGCTGGACGGCCTGCCCGACGATGTTGCGGCGGTCGAACAGCGTGCGCTCGACGCCCGCGTCGTCCGGCACGCGCACGACGTCCGCCACCGCGCTCAGCGCCGCGAGCACGATCACGAGGTTTTCTTCCGCATGGCGGACCTTCGCGGCAAGCTCCTCGGTGCGACGCGGGAAGAAGCCGAGCGATTGCTTGAGCGCGCCGAGCGCCGCGCGGTAGTCGACATGGCTCGACGCCGCGCCGAACCAGCGTTCGAACCTGCCGGCCTTGCGCGTCGCCTGCGCGAGCAGGCCGGCCATCATGTCGGCCGCGCCAAGTTCGTTGAATTCGCGCGTCGTCGCCGCGACGGCTTCGACGAGGTTGCCCGCCGTCTCCAGCGCGCTGTCGCCGATCGTCGCGACTGTCGCAAGCTTGAGCGGCACCAGTTGCCGGATGTGCCGCTCGATGCGCGGCGCGAAGTCGGGATAGAGATTCGGGAAGCTGGCCTGCGCGGCGCGGAAGCACGCTTCGAGCAGCGGATGGTTCGACTCGCCGAACAGCGCGCGGCCAATCGCATCGGCGCTCGCCGCGCGCACGGCCTTGTCGGACGCCGGCCCGAAGTCGAGCGCCTGCGGCGCCGGCCGGTCGGGCACACGCGCGGCCGGCACACCGGCCGTGGACGGCGCGTCGAACGCAAGACGCCCGGGCGTGCGCTCGGGCGTCGTATCGAACTCGAGCCGCTTCGGCTCGTCGGACGGATTCGTCATCGCTGCATCCTGCCCGGCGCGGCGGTCTCCCGCACGCCGGGCTGCCGCCAGTCAGACCGCGACACCGTACGCGCGCACGAAATCGCCGAGGCCACGGTTGTAACCGGCGCCGACCGCCTTGAACATGAAGTGGCCGTCGCGACGATAGAAGCTGCCGACCTGCACCGACGTCTCCATCGAGAAGTCTTCCTCGAGCGCATACTTCGCGATCACCGCACCCGACACCTCGTCGGCGATCTGGATGTAGCTGTTGCGAACCTGTCCGAAATTCTGGCGACGCGCTTCGGCCTGGTCGATCGTCACGACCACCGAGATTTCCTCGACGTCGGCAGCAAGCTTCGTCATGTCGATGAAGATCACTTCGTCGTCGCCGCCGCCGCTGCCCGTGCGGTTGTCGCCGCTATGCACGACGCCCATGCACTTCGACGCCGGCATCCCGCGCTTCGGGAAATCGTCGCCCGGCTGGATGAAGGTTTCCTCGCGGTCCATCGTGCGCACTTCGCTGTTGTAGAACACGAAGTGCTGATCCGAGATCAGCTTCGGATTGGTCTGCGCATCGTACTTGCACAGGAACACCGACACGTCGAGATCGAAATCCGTGCCCGTGTCCGTCGCGTTCGCGTCCCAACCGAGACCGATGCGGAATTTCTGCGTGCCGGGCGCTTCCTTCGACAGGTTGACGCGACCGCCTTTCGACAAATTGATCATCTGAACCTCTTCTGCTGGAACCGCCGTTGCGCCGGCGGCAATGCCGGGGCGCCGTGCGCGGCCCCTCGTTGATGGTGTCCGGGCCGCGTGTATTACTTGCCCGCCACCGCGGTCCGGTCTTCCTTGCGTTGCACGACGATCGACGACCACACGGCCGCGGCGATCATCGCCGCACCGATCAGGCCCGTGACAACCTCGGGCACCTCGAACTTCACACCGAGGAACATGATCGTTGCGAGCGCACCGATCGCCCAGAACGCACCGTGCTCGAGAAAGCGATACTGCGCGAGCGTGCCCTTCTTCAGCAGCACGAGCGTCATCTCCCGGATGTAGGCCGCGCCGACGCCGAGGCCGAGCGCGATCAGGAAGATGTTGTTCGACAGCGCGAACGCGCCGATCACGCCGTCGAAGCTGAACGACGAATCGAGCACTTCGAGATACATGAAGCCCGCGACGCCTTCGCGCACCACGCGCGTGCCGGTGTCCTCGCCGCCGATCAGGTCGCCGATGCCGTGCGCAATCACGAAGCTGATCACGCCGAACGCGCCCGCGAGCAGGAAGCTGACCTGCTCGGCCGCCGGCACATAGAACGACGCGACGATCACGATCGCGAGCGTCAGCGCCACTTCCAGCGCCGTGATGCGGCCGAGATGGCGCATCGGGCCTTCGAGGAAACCGATCCAGTGCTCGTCCTTCTCGGTGTCGAGCATGAACTTGAAGAACACCATCAGCAGGAACGCGCCGCCGAACGCCGACACCTGGTGATGCGCGGAGGTCAGAATCGCCGCGTACTTCTCCGGCGATTCGATCGCGAGCGTCAGCGCGTCCCACATTCCGATGTGGCCGATCACCGCGACGATCAGCAGCGGGAACACGAGCCGCATGCCGAACACGGCAACCGGCAGGCCGAACACCATGAAGCGGTTGCGCCACTTCTCCGACCAGTTCTTGAGCACCGATGCGTTGACGACCGCGTTGTCGAGCGACAGCGAAATTTCGAGCACGCACAGGACCGCGACGATCAGCATGTCCTTTACGCCGCCGAGGAGATAGGCCGCGACCAGCGCGAGCACGGTGAGCGACAGCGGGATCTTGAAGTCTTTCAACATGATGGGGTAATCGAGTTTTGAAAAAGGGGGATGCGGGCCGCGCTTACTTCGCGCGCACCCAGTCGCAGAATTCCTGCGTGATCAACTGTTCATAGATCTGTTCGTCGCTGAGATCGAGCGACTCGAGATGCAGGAAGCCGACGTTCGGCATTTCGTCCGCGACTTCCGCGAGGAAGCCGAATTCGTTCGGATCGCCGACGCCGACGAGCGACCAGTACAGCGGAAAGTGCTGAGACTCGGCCATCAACTGGCGCACGCGCTTGCGGTCGTTCTTCGGGTTCTGCCCGTCGGTGACGAACAGCACCCATGCGGGCAGGTGGCCGTTCACCGGTGCGGAGGCGGCCGGCGCGGGCGCTTCGTCCGCGCCGCCGAACAGCCGGCTCAGGAAGCCGCGCTTTTCTTCGCGCTTCGGCTCCGGCGCGCGGAAGAAGAAGTCGACGATGTCGTTCATCACCGGCGCGTACTGCGTGCCGCCCCACTTGTCGATCCGGGCTTCGAGCACGTGATCGGAGATGTACGAGCCGTAGTTGTCCGGCGTCGCGGTCGGCAGGCGGTCGTAGCCTTCGGTGAAGGTCCACGTATCGACTTCGCCGTTGTCGTCGAACTTCAGTGCGATGCCGAGGATCCGGTCGTGCGTCTCCTGGATCACGCCCGACTGGTAAAGCGGCTTCGCGGAGCCCGAGATGTCGAGCGCCGCGCCGACACGCACGACGGGCGGCTTCAGGATCTGGCGTTTTTCGAGGACGATCGCGACCTTCGCCGCGCGTTTCTCAAGCGTAATCATGCGGTGTTCCTTAGTTATGCTTCGGAGCGAATCGGGTGATCAGGTCCTGTTCGAGCTGGCGCAGGCGCGGCGCGTCCTGCTCACGCTGGCGCTTGCCGTCGGCGATGATCTGCGTGACGTCGTCGAATGCGCCGAACAGCTGCTGCTGCGCGTATTCGAACGTGTCGGTCGAGATCACCGGGCGCTGACCGAGCTTCGCGACTTCCTGCGCGTTCTGGCGATTCAGGTCGGCCTGCGCGCGGATCGCCTCGTCGGCTGCGTCATATGTCGCGTTCGCGAGCGCCGCCGCGCGCTTCGTGCCGAGCTGCTCGAGGTAGAGCGCGAACGCGTTGGTCCACGCGGGGATCAGCACGGTCTTGATCGTCATGAACTTCGACGTCAGCGTGCGTTTCTGGTCCTGCTCCATCCGGATCTGCGGCGCGAGCTGCTTCGACATCAGCATCGCGCGGTCGAGGTCGTCGAGCTTGCTTTCGAGCGCGTCGACCTTGCGCTTCACGTCGAGCAGGCGTTGCGCGGCGAACGCGTCGTCCGCCGGCTGCTGGCCGGCCGCGAGATGCGCGCGCAGCGTCGCGAGCGCCGATTCGCCGTGCGCCTTCGACTGCGCGAGCTCCTGGTGCAGCGCATAGTTGTCGTTGTACATCCGCTCGAGCTCGTCGATGCCGGCCTTCTGGCGCTGCGCATGGTTTTCGAGTTCGGCGACGAGCGTATCCATCCGCTTGCTCGCCGACTCGTACTGCGACAGCAGCTTCTCCTTGGTCGAGCGGAACAGCCGCGTGACCTGCGTGAGCAGCCCGCCCTTGTCGGCGCCGCGCGGGTCGAGTCCTTTCGCGGTCGAGATCAGTTCGTTGAGCTTGTCGCCGAACTGGTCGGCGTCGGACGCACGGACGCTCGCGAGTATCTGCTGGGAGAAGGCGGCGATCCGCGTACCCTGCGTCGCGCCGAGCTGGTCGATCTCGTCGACGGTGATCAGGCGCGCGTGCTCCGTCGGCTGCGCTGCCGGCACGACGGCGGCGGGCACTGCGACGGGTGACAAAGACGGGGTGGAAGGACGATCGCTGACCGCATCGGATTTCTTGTCATCGAATAGCGGCTTCATGTGGCTACCACGTTTCCTTTTCTGCTTTTTGCTACGTGTTGTCGTGCGCGCGACGCGCACATCCGCGATAACCGCCGTGCTCTCTCACGGGCGGCAGACGGACAATAAATGGCGACGGTGCGGTGCGTCAAGGGCATCATTTCTTTCATTTTAATTACGCACTGTAATGTAGATGATGGCAGCCTCGACGCGTGCTTCGGAGGTGCGGACATATGCCTTATGGAGCAAGAATCCAGATTTGACGGGTGACCGAGCAGACGCAAAATTGAAGGTAACGTGAAAGAATTTGCCGCGATCTATTCTTCCGACTGTTACAGATTGCTTAACGCCATCGGGCCCGCGTCATGACGACGGTCCCACCAAGGCAAGTACGCGTTGTTCCCGTCACGTAAGCGGAACCAGTTCTTGCTGGCGTCGATCGGCGTCCGTTTTGACGGTACGACCACCACTGCCGTCGGATGCTCCGCGTCGGTCGTGCCCGCCACGAGCGCGTTTCCGCCAAGGTGATTCGCGCGGCCGATCGCCAATGCCACGTCGGTCAATGCCACGCCGGCTCGCATGTCACCGAGCAATGCCGACGTATTGAAGGTCTCCGCAACATCGAACCTGCCAAGAGTGTCGCCATGACGATCAAGACACACCCAACGCGTCTGACAGGAATAAAGCGGCCCATCGCTGTTCCTGACCGAACCGGCCAATCATGAGGACCAGCCCGACACCAGCAATCCGTCGATCCGGAGCTGTGGTATCGCGCCATGTAGTGCGTTTCTTGAAGCGAATGGTTCCGACGACTCACTCCCGCCCGGACGACGCCAGACTCGAAATCAGCGTCGCGCCGCACGATGTCTTGTGACCGTCGAAAGCGGCGGGTTTTCCGTCGACGATGACCTGCGGATCGCCTTCGGCGATGAAGCACGCCTGATGCCCCGAAATCGGGCAGACGCACGTATCACCGAGCCGGGCGACCGGCCGCCCCATCACTTCACTGACCGCGCTGCCGGTCACGACCTGGCCGCCGTGGCTCGTCGCATCGCCGACTCGAATGATTCCGCGCATACGCGCTCCTTATTCCGAATAACCTTGCGACGCCGGACGCGCGTCGTGACGGCGCCCCCACCACGGCAAGTACGCGTTGTTTCCACCGCGTGCGCGGAACCAGTCCTTGCTTGCGTCGATCGGCGTCAGCTTCGAAGGCGCGACGACTACCACTGCCGTCGGATGCTCCGCGTCGGTCGTTCCGGCTACGAGCACATTTCCACCGAGGTGATTCGCGCGGCCGATTGCTAGCGCCACGTCGGTCAATGCCGCGCCGGCGCCCATGTCGCCGAGCAACGCCGACGTATTGAAAGTCTGCGTACGGAAATCGTATTCCGGCAGCACTTCCGTCAACGTCTGCGACAGTGAGGCAATCCGTGTCGATGCGGCATCGCTTCCCTTGCCCGCGTCATGCACGATGTAATTCACTGACGAGACCGGCACGCCTGCATTACTCGCCGCCGTATCGATCGTCGACTTCCATGCCTGTACCGCGCGGCTCGCGCCTTGTTTCGCCTCGAAGTCCTTGACGTTGCTTCGTGCAGCCTTGCCGATCCATGCCAGCGGCTCACGTTCGGTCTTCAGGTCGGGGCCGGCGAGGAACAGCACCACCATGTTCTCGTTGATCTGTTCGTCCTTCGGCGGGAAGCTGGGTGCATCCCAGTTCATCACCCACACGCTTTTGTCGGGGTGGACAGCCAGATAGTCCAGCGCTGCGTTCAGCGATGTAAAGCCGGCATTCCCCTGACCCGACGTCACGTGCACATCAGGCGGTGTATCCTGGCTCCACAGGTCTTTTGCAGACGAATTTCCAATCTCAAACGCGCTGACCATTTGGTCACGCAAATATGCCTTTGCCTCGATTGGATCAAGACGACCAGCAGGAATTGCCAATTCAACATGCACCCCAGCCAACTCGCGCCACCTACCTCTATCATTAGACTTTACGGTATAAAAATAATTAGAGTTGGTCACATATCGAGTGCGGAACAATACCAGCAGCTCATCGATATATTTCTCATAAAATCCACCAAATGACTCTTGCCCAGCACTACCGTCCGCGACGATCGATATCGCCTGAACGGTAGAGTATTTTTTGGGATTGGCCCGCACCATATCATCATTCTTGTTCGCGGAAACCAGACCCAATGCCCATAACAATTGCCATTCCGTCGGATAATCACGGCGCTGCAACGGATTGAGCCATTCAAGGCCAACAACTTGTGCCACGAAAGGTTTCGCCGAGTCGATTTTTGGCTCAGACGCATCTTTCGATCGCGGTGTCGCCGCAACCGCACTCGACGTCGCCAGCACGGTAGAAAACACGAAAACCAAAACAGCCAGCAATCCGGGAACCAGCACCATTCTCTTCATCAGATCTCCTGCACTTGAATTTCCGGCAGATACATTGCTCGGCAATGTCATCGTAGCAGCCAACGCGATCGCCGCCAAAAGCATAACGAGAATCGCCAACCCCAATCGCCGCTGCCGGGTGGCAACAATGACCTTCATAGCACACTCCCAACCCGCATGAAGAATCCGCCATCCCGTTCATCGTAGATTTTTTTTGGCATGCTTGCAATCGGATCGGCCTTAACCCATTTTTGCAGGAACATGTCCTTATATTCCCCCTTCTTTATGTATTCCGCAAAATATTCATTTTGACCATTCCTCACCAATCCACTCAGAAATCGCCAATCAGCCTCTTTTTTGAGGTTAGAAAAATCACTTTCCGTCAGATAGCAAAGACCAATTGCAACATCGTAAGCTAAAGCTTTTTCTTCATGGCCTCGACTTGTCATGATTGTTGAATGATTGGTTGGATTATTCTTATCCATCTCAGGATTTTTTTACTTCGTTATTCATCGGACAACCACGCCCGCTGGTCCGCCCTGGGAGTGTCGCCCGTCTCGTTTTCGGCGTGCATATCAAATTGCCAGAGCGATGACGAACTTTTGAAGGATTTTATAATCCCTTGAGACAAACTGTCTGACAGGGTTTTAAAATTCACAGTCTTTCAAAGCAGTCGCAGTCGGTGACGAGCAGATATGCGGCCGGCATCTCGAACTGGCGAAGCAGCACATAGCCGGAAATGGCGAGACCGCAGCGCACGCCATCCACGAGCACATGCGTGCGTGACGGCCACGATTCGTACGGATGGTCGTGCGTTTCGAGCGTAAAGCGATCAACCGGCTTCATTGCCGCGCCGACTTCAGCGCGCCGCTTTCCCGATGCATCGCCGCGTCAGTCCGCGGTCTTGCGATACAGCGCGACATACCCCGCGAGCATCAGCAGCAGCGACCCGCTGACCCGGTTCAGCCACTTCTCCCCGGCCGCTTTCCATACGCGCACCGAATGCACGCCGAGCAGCGCGTAACCGGTCATCCCGATGACGTCGATCGCGACGATCGTCGCCGCGAGGATCGCGTATTGCGGCGCGATCGCGTGCGACCGGTCGACGAACTGCGGCAGCAGCGCGGACATGAACAGGTAGTACTTCGGGTTGCTCATCGCGACGAAAAAGCTCTTCAGGAACGCGGTCCGGCGATCGGGCGTCGGGTGCTCGGGCTCCTGCGCCGCGGTGGAATGGCCGCTCGACATCAGCATCCGGATGCCGACATACGCGAGCCATGCCGCGCCGAGCAGCTTCAGCGTCACGAACGCCGTTTCCGACGCGTCGAGCAGCACGCCAAGGCCGAGCCCGACAAGCGCGACGAGCACGACGTCGGCGGTGACGGCGCCGAGCATGCCGATCATCGCGTGACGCAATCCGTATCGCGAGCCGTTGCTCATCGCAAGCAACACCGTCGGGCCGGGCGTCGCGACGCCGACGGACAGGATCAGGGCAAAAGCGAGCAAGGCGGAGAGCGACATGATGTGGCGTTCCTTCTGATGGGAGCCGTGCGAGCGGATTGCATCGTCCTGGTCGGCCACGCGGGGCGCAACCGGCAGGCCCGATTTGATGCGACGAATACGGACGGCCAATGATCGCACGTTCGCCCCTATACGGCAGTACGTGGACGCCGTAAACAAGTCGTACTGGTCGTCGACGATCGGCAGCTATCTGACGCAGGGCGATCCGCGGTCGGTGTGGCTGTCGATGACGACGGATTTCTGACGTGCGTGCAAGGGAGTGGCGGGCCGCCGCCAGAGTTTGCTATACTCTCGGTCTTCCGGAGAGATGGATGAGTGGTTTAAGTCGCACGCCTGGAAAGCGTGTATAGGTTAATCGCCTATCGGGGGTTCGAATCCCCCTCTCTCCGCCAGAATGCAAGAAGCCCCTTGATTTCCCGATAAATCAAGGGGCTTTTCGTTTTGGGCGTTTGGGGCGCCGACACCCTCCCCATCCACCCGCCTCCCGCGTCACGGATGCCTGATGTAATCCACCAACGCCCGCGTATACTCATCCGGCCGCCGATCGCACAAACTCACCGCAATCGCCACCGCAAACCCCGCCGGCACGCCGAACACGCCCGAACTGATCGGCTCGATCCCGAACCACGTGCGCCCCACGAACCCCGTCAACTGCGTGAAGTACGGATAGGTCGACACGATGTAGTACACGCACACCGCGAGCCCCGTCACCATCCCGGCGATCGCGCCGCGCGTCGTCGTGCGCTTCCAGAACACGCCGAGCACGAGCACCGGAAAGAAGCTCGATGCCGCCAGCGAGAACGCCGCGCCGACGAGAAACAGGATCTTCCCCGTATTGAGCGACGCGACATACGATGCGAACAGCGCGACGCCGAGCAGCAGCACCTTCGAGATCGTCACGCGCCGCTGGCTCGATGCGTCGGGTGCCACCATGCAGTAATAGACATCGTGCGATAGCGCGTTCGCGATCGTCAGCAGCAGCCCGTCCGCGGTCGACAGCGCCGCGGCAAGCGCGCCGGCCGCAATCAGCCCCGACACGACATACGGCAGCCCCGCGATCTCCGGCGCGGCCAGCACGACCATGTCCGGCTGCATCTGGATTTCCGACCAGTGCACGATGCCGTCGCGAATCACCTCGACGACGCTGATCAGGTCGGGTTCGAAGTGATGCCATTGCGTGACCCACGCCGGTAATTCGGCGAACGGCCGCCCGACGAGGTTCGCAAGGATCTCGTACTTGATCAGCACCGCGAGCACCGGCACGCTCAGGTAGAACAGCGCGATGAAGAACAGCGTCCAGCCGACCGAGCGGCGCGCCGACGCGACCGACGTGGTCGTGTTGTAGCGCGTCAGGATATGCGGCAGGCTCGCGGTGCCGAGCGACAGGCACATCAGCAGCGCGAGGAAATTCCGCTCGCGCGGCTTGCGTTCGTCGTCGCTCGCGGCGGGAAACGGCTCGTGCATCGGCACGGGCGGCTCGGCACGGGCCAGCAGATCGTCGCGCGCCTGCGTCCACGCGACGCGCGCCGCCGCCGGATCGCGCGGGAAGTCGGCCAGCTCGCGCTCGCGCTGGCTGATCTCGCGCAGCGGCCCGTTGTGGCGCCGCAAGTCGGCGAGCTGGTCGACGAGATGCCTGCGCGCGTCCGCATAGGACGCCGGCAACCGGTCGAGCCGCGTCTGGATGTCCGCGGCTTGCCGCCGATACGCGTCGCGCACCTGCTGCTCGTCGGCCGCATCGCGCACCTGCGCCTCGCGCGCCGCGACGCGCTCCATCAGCTTGCCGTAATTGAACTGCGGCACGGGGCCGAGCCCGCTCTTCATCGCGATCAGCGACACCGGAATCAGGATCGCGCTGATCAGGATGATGTACTGCGCGACCTGCGTCCACGTGACCGCGCGCATCCCGCCGAGAAACGAGCACACGAGAATGCCCGCGAGCCCGCAAAAGATCCCGATCGCGAAATCGACGCCGATGAAGCGCGTCGCGATCAACCCGATCCCCTGGATCTGCGCGACCAGGTACACGAACGAACACAGGATCGCCGCGCCGGCCGCCAGCGCGCGCACGGCCGTGCTCGAGAAGCGCGTGCCGAGAAAGTCGGGAATCGTGTAGCGCGCGAGCTTGCGCACATAAGGCGCGAGCAGGAAGGCGACGAGGCAGAACCCGCCCGTCCAGCCCATCACGTACGCCAGCGCGTCGTAGCCAGTCGAGTACAGCGATCCGGCCAGGCCGATGAACGACGCGGCCGACAGCCAGTCGGCCGCCGTCGCCATCCCGTTGAACGCGGACGGCACGCGCCGCCCGGCCACGTAGTACTCGACGAGATCGGACGTGCGCGACAGCAGCCCGATCACCGCATACACGGCGATCGGCACGAACAGGAACACGTAGCCGATCCAGACACCGGAGCCGGTCGCGCGCTCGATCCGCCACATCAGCAGCACGAACCCGAGAAAACCCAGCGTGTAGAGCGCGTATGCGCGTATCAGTCGATGCGTCAGCATGAATCAGCGCCCGCCGTGCGCATTGCCGGTGCGCGCCGCATGGTCGTCGTACGCGCGGCGCAGCGTACGGTCCGCGCGTTGCATCAGCCCGATGTAGACGACGATCAGCACGAGGTACACGAGAATCGCGCCCTGCGCGCCGACATAGAACGGTAGGCTGAAGCCGGCGAGCCGGACCCCGGCGAGCGCGGGCCCGAAGAACGGCACGATGAACGACACCGAGAAACCGATCGCCATCAGCACCGCGATCAACGCGACATTGAAGCGCCAGTAGCGCGCGTGGGCACGCGCGAGCGGTTCGGGAACGGGCGGCGGCGCGACAGGCGCCGGACGAGTCGGAACGGTCATGCCGTTGTTTAGCAAAAAGCCCCTGCGCGGACAATCGGGATTGCCGCGCAGGGGCTCATGCGCGCGTGGCGCACGACAGGTGAGATCAGCGCACTTCGGCGAGCTGATCGAGGATGGCCGGATTCTCGAGCGTGGACGTGTCCTGCGTGATCGCCTCGCCCTTCGCGAGCGAGCGTAGCAGGCGCCGCATGATCTTGCCCGAGCGCGTCTTCGGCAGGTTGTCGCCGAAGCGGATGTCCTTCGGCTTCGCGATCGGCCCGATCTGCTTGCCGACCCAGTCGCGCAGCGTCTTCGCGAGCGCCGCCGCTTCCTCGCCCTCCGGACGCGAACGCTTCAGCACCACGAACGCGACCACTGCCTCGCCCGTCGTGTCGTCCGGCCGGCCGACCACGGCCGCCTCGGCAACCAGCTCGTGCGACACCAGCGCCGACTCGATCTCCATCGTGCCGAGCCGGTGGCCCGACACGTTCAGCACGTCGTCGATGCGGCCCATGATCGTGAAGTACCCGGTGTCCTTGTCGCGCACGGTGCCGTCGCCGGCGAGATAGAGCGTGCCGCCGAGTTCTTCCGGGTAGTAACTCTTCTTGAAACGCTCCGGGTCGCCCCAGATCGTGCGGATCATCGCGGGCCACGGGCGCTTGACGACGAGGATGCCGCCCTGACCGTTCGGCACGTCCTGGCCCGTCTCGTCGACCACCGCGGCCATGATGCCCGGCAGCGGCAGCGTGCACGAACCGGGCACCGTCGGCGTCGCGCCCGGCAGCGGCGTGATCATGTGGCCGCCCGTCTCGGTCTGCCACCACGTATCGACGATCGGGCAGCGCTCCTGGCCGACGTGCTTGTGATACCACATCCACGCTTCCGGATTGATCGGCTCGCCGACCGTACCGATGATGCGCAGGCTCGACAGGTCATAGCTCTTCGGATGCACCTTGTCGTCGGCGTCGGCCGCCTTGATCAGCGAACGGATCGCGGTCGGCGCGGTGTAGAACACGCTGACCTTGTGGTCGCCGATCATCTTCCAGAAACGGCCGGCGTCCGGGTAGGTCGGCACGCCTTCGAACACGACCTGCGTGCCGCCGCACGCGAGCGGGCCGTACGTGATGTACGTATGACCGGTGACCCAGCCGATGTCGGCCGTGCACCAGAACACGTCGGTCGGCTTCCAGTCGAAGGTCCACTTCATCGTCTGCGCGGCCCACAGCAGGTAGCCGCCGGTGCTGTGCTGCACGCCCTTCGGCTTGCCGGTCGAGCCCGACGTATACAGGATGAACAGCGGATGCTCGGCGCCGACCCATTCCGGCTCGCAGCGGTCGGCTTCGCCGTCCACGATCTCATGCATCCACAGGTCGCGGCCCGCATGCCAGTCGATCTTGCCGCCGGTGCGGCGATAGACGATCACGCTCTTCACCGCTTCGCAGCCGCCCATCGCGATCGCCTCGTCGGCGATGCTCTTGAGCGGCAGCGTCTTGCCGCCGCGCGCCTGCTCGTCGGCCGTGACGAGCGCGACCGCGCCGACGTCGACGAGGCGCTCGTTCAGCGATTTCGCGGAGAAGCCGCCGAACACGACCGAGTGCGTCGCGCCGATGCGCGCGCAGGCCTGCATCGCGACGATGCCTTCGATCGACATCGGGATGTAGATGACGACACGATCGCCCTTGCCGATCCCGCGTTTCTTCAGCGCGTTCGCGAAGCGCGACACGCGTGCCAGCAGATCGGCATAAGTGACGCGCGTGACGGTGCCGTCGTCGGCTTCGAAGATCACCGCGACACGCTCGCCGTTGCCGGCTTCGACGTGGCGGTCGAGGCAGTTGTACGACGCGTTGAGCTCGCCGTCGTCGAACCACTTGTATAACGGCGCGTTGCTCTCGTCGAGCACCTTCGTGAACGGCTTGTGCCACGCGAGGCCCTCGCGCGCGAGACGCGCCCAGAAGCCTTCGTAATCGCGCTCGGCCTCGGCGACGAGCGCGCGATAGGCCGGCATGCCAGAAATGGCCGCCGCCTGCTCGAGCGCCGCGGGCGGCGCAAACTGGCGGGTTTCGTGAAGAACCGATTCAATCGCAGACATCGACAACCCCTTGGTGAACATGAATCCTCTGCATGGCGGCGCGATCGTGCGCGCCGCGCGTCTTGGCCGGCGCATGTGCGCCGCTGTCTCCCACCCACCCGCACGCGGCCGCGAAGGCTGCGCGCGATGCTGCACCGCACCACGTCACACGACGATGAACGTGCGGCGCGGCAATTTCCACGATAAGCGCTCCAACTTACCCGTCACTTACGCGGCATGGCCGTTTCGCACGCCGGGCGGCGCTTTACGCTGTAACGACCGCGACCCTACAATCCTAACTGAACTCGCCCCCCGGATTCCAGCTTGAATCGCTACGCCCTCTTCCTCATCCTGTCGATGCTGTTCGTCGGCAGTAACGTCGGTATCGGTAAATCCATCGTTGCATTCGTCCCCGTCGCCATCCTCGCCACGCTGCGCTTCGTGATCGCGATCGCCGTGCTGTGGCCGCTGTTCAGCCCCGTGAAGATGCGCGCGGTCAAGCGCGGCGAATGGCTGAACCTGTTCCTGCAGGCGTTCTTCGGCACCTTCATGTTTACGCTGCTGATGCTCAACGGCGTGCAGCGCACGAGCGCGGTGGCGGCCGGCGTCATCACCAGCACGATCCCGGCGATCGTCGCACTGTTCGCATGGCTGATCCTGCGCGAGAAACCGAACGGCCGTGCGCTCGTGTCGATCGCGCTCGCGATCGCCGGCGTCGTGACGATCAACCTCGCTAACGGCAGCGCGGCCGCGCACGGCGCCCCCGGCGACGCATCCGGCTCGCTGACCGGCAACCTGCTGATCCTAGGCGCCGTGTGCTGCGAATCGATCTACGTGATCCTGTCGCGCCGGCTCACGCAGACGCTCGCGCCGATCGACATCTGCGCGTACACGCACCTGTTCGGCCTGTTCCTGATGCTGCCGCTCGGCGCGACGGCGCTGTGGCATTTCGATTACGCAAGCGTGCCGGCCGGCACGTGGGCGCTCGTCGTCTGGTATGGCCTGTCGGCCAGCATCTTCTCGTTCTGGTTGTGGATGAAAGGCATCCGGCACGTGCCGGACAGCCTCGCCGGCGTGTTCAGCGCGGTACTGCCGGTCGCCGCGGCCGCGTATGGGATCGCATTCCTCGGCGAGCGCCCGACGCTCGCGCGCGGCATCGCGCTCGCGTGCGTCGTCGCCGGCATCGTGCTCGCGAGCCTGCGCGCAAAACGCGTGCCGGCGGCCGCATCCTGATCGGTCCCCGCCAGTGCCGGCGCGGCGCTGCAGTCGCGCCGGCCGACGCGTTACAATAGCGCGCCTTTTCAAGATTACCCCCGATACCTGCGCACCGCGCCCGCACCGCCATCATGTCCGCCCCGCATTCGCCCGGCCGCCCCGCCCGTCGCCCGCTTCGCCCGCTTCCCGCGCTGATTTTCATGAGCCGCTGGCTCCAGGTTCCACTTTACCTGGGCCTGATCGTCGCGCAGGCCGTCTACGTGTTCCTGTTCCTGAAGGAAGTCTGGCACCTGCTGTCGCATGCGGCCGGCCTCGACGAAGTCAGCGTGATGCTCGCGGTGCTCGGCCTGATCGACGTGGTGATGATCTCGAACCTGCTGATCATGGTGATCGTCGGCGGTTACGAAACGTTCGTGTCGCGCCTCGGCATCGAAGGCCACCCCGACGAGCCCGAATGGCTCGACCACGTGAACGCGGGCGTGCTGAAGGTCAAGCTGTCGATGGCGCTGATCAGCATTTCGTCGATCCACCTGCTGAAGACCTTCATCAACCCCGACCAGCACACGACGCACGCGATCATGTGGCAGGTGATCATCCACGTGTCGTTCCTCGTGTCGGCGCTCGTGATGGCGTGGGTCGACCGCCTGACGACCCACACGCACCCGGCCCATTTCCACGAGACGCATGCGCCCGCCGCGGCCGCGTCCCGCCAGCCGGCCGAAGCAGCCGTCAACGCATAAAACGCATTCCCCACTGTCCTCACAGAGTCTCAGCCATGACCGTCATCAAACAGGAAGACCTGATCCAGAGCATCGCGGATTCGCTGCAGTACATCAGCTACTACCACCCGCTCGACTACATCCAGGCACTCGGCCGCGCGTACGAGCTGGAAGAGAGCCCGGCCGCGAAGGACGCGATCGCGCAGATCCTCACGAACAGCCGCATGTGCGCGGAAGGCAAGCGCCCGATCTGCCAGGACACCGGCATCGTCACGATCTTCGTGAAGGTCGGCATGGACGTGCGCTGGGACGGCGCGACGATGGGCCTCACCGACATGATCAACGAAGGCGTGCGTCGTGGTTACACGCACCCGGACAACGTGCTGCGCGCGTCGATCGTCAACCCGCCGGAAGGCGCCCGCAAGAACACGAAGGACAACACGCCGGCCGTGATCCACTACGAGATCGTGCCGGGCGACAAGGTCGACGTGCAGGTCGCGGCGAAGGGCGGCGGCTCGGAGAACAAGTCGAAGTTCGTGATGCTGAACCCGTCCGACTCGATCGTCGACTGGGTGCTGAAGACGGTCCCGACGATGGGCGCGGGCTGGTGCCCGCCCGGCATGCTCGGGATCGGCATCGGCGGCACCGCCGAGAAGGCGATGCTGATGGCGAAGGAATCGCTGATGGAGCCGATCGACATCCAGGAAATCATCGCGCGCGGCCCGAAGGACTGGGTCGAGGAGCTGCGCGTCGAGCTGCACGAGAAGGTCAACGCGCTCGGCATCGGCGCGCAGGGCCTCGGTGGCCTGGCGACCGTGCTCGACGTGAAGATCATGGCCGCACCGACGCACGCCGCGTCGAAGCCGGTCGCGCTGATCCCGAACTGCGCGGCCACGCGCCACGCGCACTTCGTGCTCGACGGCTCGGGCCCGGCCAAGCTCGAAGCGCCGTCGCTCGACGCCTGGCCGAAGGTCCAGTGGGAACCGAACACGGAAACCAGCAAGCGCGTCGACCTGAACACGCTGACGCCGGAAGAAGTCGCGAGCTGGACGCCGGGCCAGACGCTGCTGCTGTCGGGCAAGATGCTCACCGGCCGCGACGCCGCGCACAAGCGCATCGCCGACATGCTCGCGAAGGGTGAGAAGCTGCCGGTCGACTTCACGAACCGTGTGATCTACTACGTCGGCCCGGTCGATCCGGTGCGCGACGAAGTGGTCGGCCCGGCCGGCCCGACGACGGCCACGCGCATGGACAAGTTCACCGAGACGATGCTCGCGCAAACGGGCCTGATCTCTATGGTCGGCAAGGCCGAGCGCGGCCCGGTCGCGATCGACGCGATCAAGAAGCACAAGGCGGCCTACCTGATGGCGGTCGGCGGCGCGGCCTACCTCGTGTCGAAGGCGATCCGCGGCGCGAAGGTGCTCGCATTCGAAGACCTCGGCATGGAAGCGATCTACGAGTTCGACGTGCAGGACATGCCGGTGACGGTCGCCGTCGATTCGTCGGGCACGTCGGTGCACCAGACCGGTCCGAAGGAGTGGCAGGCGAAGATCGGCAAGATCCCGGTCGCAGCCGCTTAAGCGCGATCGCACGAAAGGCCGGACGGAAGTCCGGCCTTTTTGCTTCCCGTTCTCATTATTGTATGCAGCCGGTTATTCAAGGCTGATTCTCATTACACGCAAAAGGCAGGCCCGACAAGGCTTCGAGGCTTGGCTTTTCTCGTTCGAGCGATTATCGTTCGGTTTCTGAAGCCCCACTGAACAAGGAACAGCCATGCAAGGCGACAAGAAAGTCATCGAATATCTGAACGCCCAACTGAAGAACGAACTCACGGCGATCAACCAGTACTTCCTGCATGCGCGCATGTACAAGCACTGGGGCCTCGACAAGCTCGGCAAGCACGAGTACGACGAGTCGATCGGCGAAATGAAGCACGCCGACTGGCTGATCGAGCGCGTGTTCATGCTCGACGGCCTGCCGAACCTGCAGGACCTGCACAAGCTGCTCGTCGGCGAGGAAACCGAAGAAATCCTGAAGTGCGACCTGAAGCTCGAGCAGATCTCGCAGGCCACGTGCAAGGAAGCGATCGCCTACTGCGAATCGGTTCGCGACTATGTGTCGCGCGAGATCTTCGAAAAGATCCTCGACGACACCGAAGAGCACATCGACTGGCTGGAAACGCAGATCGACCTGATCGGCAAGGTCGGCCTGCAGAACTACCAGCAATCGATGATGGGTTCGGCCGAGTAATCGCCCGCCCGCCACCGCGCCGCCCGCATGACGATGACGAACCAGCCAGCCGCTCCCGCGATGCACGCCGCCCCTGTCGGAATCTTCGATTCGGGGCTCGGCGGCCTGTCGGTGCTGCGCGCCGTGCGCGCGCACCTGCCCGGCGAATCGTTCGTCTATACGGCCGATACGCGCTACATCCCGTACGGCGAACGCGACGACGCATTCATCACCGAGCGCACGCTCGCGATCGGCGAATGGTTTGTCCGTCAGGGCGCGAAGGCGCTCGTCGTCGCCTGCAATACGGCGACCGCCCAGTCGATCTCGGCGGTACGCGAGCATCTCGCAATCCCGCTCGTCGGCGTCGAGCCGGGCATCAAGCCGGCCGTCCAGCAGTCCGCGAGCGGCGTCGCCGGCGTGCTCGCCACCCAGGCGACGCTGCGCAGCGCGCGCTTCCAGGCGCTGCTCGAACGTCACGGCGCCGGCTGCCGCTTCATCTGTCAGCCGGGCCACGGGCTCGTGCAGGCAATCGAGAACGGCGACACGGGTTCGCCCGCGCTGCGCGCGCTGCTCGACAGTTATCTGCAACCGATGCTGGACGACGGCGCCGATACGGTTGTCCTCGGCTGCACGCACTACCCGTTTCTCACCGCAACGATTCGTGACATTGTCGGCGACCGCATGGCGATCATCGACACGAGCGACGCGATCGCGCTCCAGCTCGCGCGCGTGCTCGACCAGCACGGCCTGCGTGCACCCGCCGGCACGCCCGTCGCCTCGCCCCGCTTCTGCTCGACCGGCGACGGCCGGCAATTGCAGGCGCTCGCGTCGACGCTGCTCGGTCTCGATGCGCCGGTCGAATCCGTCACCATTTCCTCTCCGAACGCGCGCGCCTGCGCGACCGCCTGACGCGGGCCGGCACGCCCTCTCCCGACGCGGCTGCGCCGCCCCCGCCGTTTCAAGGGTCCGATGACCTTAAAAAAAGCCCGACCCGGACTTGTCAACGCCAGCAAAATTAATGATAATAATTCGCATTAACGTTAGCTATCGCAACTCATCATGATCGTCTGCGTGTGCAAGTCTGTTTCCGATCGCAAGATTCGCGCGTCCCTCGCTGAGGGCGCAAACTCTTTCGATGAACTCCAGTTCGAGCTCGGCGTGGCCACGTGCTGCGGCAAGTGCGAGGAGTCCGTACGCGACCTCATGGCCGAGCAAGGCGTCTGCGCGAGCCGGTGCGGTGTCGAGCATCACGCTCACCCGATCCCGGTCACGTTCTACGAACGCAAGGCCGCCTGACCGGCGCCGAATGTGTGCATGCGGCCCCGGCCGCATTTTTTGTTTTGACCGTCAGCAAGCCACCGTCTGCGCGAGCCAGCGGCTTACCTGCCAAGGAGCCTGTGATGGAATTGCTGATCGGATTCGTGACCACCGTTTGCATCTCGCTGCTGATCTTCCGCAAGTGATGCCGATTCACCCGCCGCGCCCCGGGTGCGACATCGTTCTTTCAAGCTAACATGCAGGCTTCGCATTCCGCTCCTGCCGGCGTCTTGCCGGCTGCACCACGTATGAATCCCCGAGTGATCGTCGTCGCGGTCGGTGTGCTTGCCGCACACGCGGTCATGCTGACGGCCGCCTGGCTGCATCGCAACGCGCCGCCGCCGAAATCGGTCGAGGTCCAGGCGATCACCGCGCAACTCATCACGCCCGCACCGATCGCCCAGCAGGTCGCGGCCGAATCGATTCCGCAACCGGCACCGCCGAAGCCGGTGCCGCGCGTGAAGCCGAAGGTCGAGCCGAAGCCGGTGCCGAAAGCGGCAAAACCGACACCTCAGCCGGTTACGCAATCGCCGACCCCGTCGCCGACACCTGCGCCGGCGGCCGCCGATCCGACGCCCGCTCCGGCCGCGCCCGCTCCCGCAGCACCGGCCGCCGCGCCTGGCCCGGCTCGCGAGACGATGCAGGTCAGCGCGCCGAAGAACGTGCCGACGCTCCAATGCAACTTCGTGAAGCCTGACTATCCGTCGATGTCGCGCCGCCGCGGCGAATCGGGTACAGCCTACGTTCACTTCGTCGTCGGCGTGACCGGCAAGATCGAAAGCATCGATCTGCAGAAGAGCAGCGGCTACCCGCGCCTCGACGATGCCGCACTCGACGCGATGCGTTCGACCACCTGCCGTCCGTACATCGAGAACGGCCAGGCGATCCGCGCCGCCCGTACACAGCCCTACAGCTTCGGGCTCACCGACTAACCTGCCTCATCCGGAAGATTCAAAGGAAACAAAAAAATGCAAAGCTACGGTATCGCGCACGTCTGGGCGCAAGGTGATTTCGTCACGCGCGCCATCGCGATCACGCTGCTCGTGATGTCGGTCCTGTCGTGGATCGTGATCGTCATCAAGGGCTGGAACGTGATTCGCCTGAACCGCCTCACGAAGAACGCCGAACAGGCGTTCTGGCATTCGGACAATTTCGACGACGGCGTCAAGAAGCTCGGCCTCGCCGCATCGACGCCGAACGACAACCCGTTCCTCGCACTCGCGCTGTCGGGCAAGGAAGCCGCCGATCACCACCACCAGACGCAACCGCACCTGCACGACCGTATGGACGTGTCGGACTGGGTCACGCGCTGCCTGAAGGACACGATGGACGAAGGCATCTCGCGCATGCAGAGCGGTCTCGCGATCCTCGCGTCGATCGGCAGCACGGCACCGTTCGTCGGCCTGTTCGGCACGGTCTGGGGGATCTACCACGCACTGCTCGCGATCGGCGCAACCGGCCAGACGTCGATCGACCAGGTCGCGGGCCCGGTCGGCGAATCGCTGATCATGACCGCCTTCGGCCTGTTCGTCGCGATCCCGGCCGTGCTCGGCTACAACGCACTGACCCGCGCGAACAAGGGTGTCGTCAGCAAGCTGCGCCGCTTCGCGCACGGTCTGCACGCGTACTTCGTGACGGGCGCGAGCCTCGCATCGTCGTCGACGCGCGACGGCCTGCGTCTCGCGACGCGCGCCAGCTGAGGCGAGGTGAACCATGGCGATGAACACCGGTTTCAGCGACGATGACGACGATGCCGTGATGAGCGAGATCAACATGACGCCGCTCGTCGACGTGATGCTCGTACTCCTTATCATTTTTCTCGTGACGATCCCGGCGATGCAGCATGCGGTGAAGATCGACCTGCCGCACGCCAGCAGCCAGCCCGTCGACGAAAAGCCGCAGACGGTCGACGTCGCGATCCAGGGCGACGGCACGATCCTGTGGGACGACCACACGGTCACGCGCGAACAGTTGCAGGCACGCATCGCGGAAGCGGCGAAACGCACGCCGCAGCCAGAGTTGCACCTGCGTGCGGACCGCAAGGTTGCATACGAGCATGTAGCCGAGGTGATGTCGGATGCGCAGGCCGGCGGCCTGACGAAGCTCGGCTTCGTGACGGAGCCGGGCGCGAAAGCGAAGTAACGCACGCGCGTTTCGCACCTCGCGGGGTGCACCTAGTTAGCCGGCCGCCCCTAACCGGGCGTCCCTAACCGGGCGTCCCTAACCGGGCGTACCTAACCGGGCGTACCTGGCCGGCCGCCCCCAAAAGTAAAAGGCCTTCATCGCCAGATGAAGGCCTTTTTTCATGCGCACGCGGGCGCCTTCGGGCGGCGGGCTCTTCGGCGGTATCGGTTGCGCCTCGAGCAACGCAAATGCGGCTACCGTGGTCTGCACGGACTGCGCGTTCTGCCCTATCTGGCTCGCAATATATGCGGCCACCTGATTTCGCTCAGCAACTTCCTTCACGAAATGGGATTTCAATATAGGCCCGCCCGCCCGCGCATTCAAGGTTCCGGCGATTGAAACTTGCGATTGCCGGCGACGCTTCAATGACAAAACAAATTTGCCTCGTCGTGCGCGTCGTGTTCAGGTCGCCGAAGCATCGGCCGCCGCTTCGTTCTTTGCGCGCTCGGGGCAACCCGGCTCCTTGTAGGCGCCGTGATCGAGCTTCTCGACCAGGTAGTCGACAAACGCACGCACTGCGGGCGGCATCCCCTGCCGCGACACGAACACCGCGTACAGTTGCGGCACCGGCAGCGTCCAGCCCGGCATCACGGGCGACAGTTGGCCCGCGCGCAGCGCGTTGCCGTACATCATCTCCGGCAGCGCCGCGATGCCGAGACCGTCGAGCACGGCCTCGCGAATCGTCATCAGGTCGGCCGTCACGAGCCGCGGGTCGTGCTCGTGCACATGACGCGTACCGTCCGGCGCGATCAGGTTGAACACATGCCGCCCGTCGACGCTCGGCGTATCGAGCGTCTCGAAGTAAGTCAGATCGTCCGGCACCAGCGGCGGCGCATTCTGGCTCAGCAGGCTCGGCGCGCCGACCAGCATCTGCTCGGTGCGCCACAGCGGCCGCACGACGATGTTGGCGTTCTGCGGCGGTTCCGAGCGAACTCGCAGCGCGACGTCGACCGAATCCTCGAACAGGTCGATCACGCGGTTTGTCACGCGGACGTGCACCTTCACCTCCGGATAACGACGCAGGAATTCGGGCAGGATGCGCGACAACATCGTCTGCGACAGCGTGACGGGCACGCTGACCCGCACCGAGCCGCGCGGCGACGAGCGCAACTGCTGCACTGCGTTCATCGCGGCCTGCGCTTCGGCGAGCATCGCCTGGCAATGCTGGTAGAACAGCTCTCCCGCCTCGGTCAGCGCGAGCTTGCGCGTCGAGCGCTGCAGCAGGCGCACGCCGAGCGCCGCCTCGAGCTCGGTTAGGCGCCGCGACAGGCGCGATTTCGAGATGCCCAGCACGCGCTCCGCAGCCGAAAAACCGCCATGTTCGACGACCTGCGAAAAGTACATCAGGTCGTTCAGGTTATGCGCATCGATATTCATGTCATCGTTCCAATTTCAGAACAATCCATTGCGAACCGCCGCAAATCGAACGGTTAAACGCCCAATATAATAGCGCTATGTTTCAAAAATAACGCTATTCCGATGATTTCGAGGGCTTCCGTATGACGACCGCTCGCTCGCTTGACCGCACATACCCCGCGCTTCGCACGACCGAAGGCGGCGGCTTCGTGGTTCACCGCCCGTTCCCGACCCGGCTGCTGATGGATTTCGATCCGTTCCTGCTGCTCGACGAAATGGGCCCCGTCGACTACGCCCCCGGCGAAGCCGTGGGCGCGCCCGACCATCCGCATCGCGGCTTCGAAACCGTGACCTACGCACTCGACGGGCGCTTCCGCCATCGCGACTCGTCCGGCCATGCCGGCACGCTCGGCCCCGGCGACGTGCAGTGGATGACGGCCGGCTCGGGCGTCGTGCACAGCGAGATGCCCGATCCGGCGTTCGCGCAGGCGGGCGGCCGCTCCCACGGCTTCCAGCTATGGGTCAACCTGCCGCGCCGCGACAAGATGATCGCGCCGCGCTATCAGGAGATTCCGGCCGACCGCATTCCGAGCGCGACGTCGCCGGACGGCCGCGCGTGCGTGCGCGTCATCGCCGGCGAAGCGTTCGGCGTCCGGGCCGCGATCGAGACGCGCACGCCGATCCTCTACCAGCATTTCACGCTGGAACCGGGTGCGACGGTCACGCAGCCCGTGCCGGCCGGCTATCGCGTGTTTGCCTATCCAATCGACGGAACGGGCCTCTACGGGCCCGACAGGCAGGCTGTCGATGCGCGGCACATGATCGTGTACGGCGACGACGGCGACACGGTCACGTTCGCCGCCGGCGGTACGCCGCTCGACCTGCTGCTGATCGGCGGCGTGCCGCTCAACGAGCCGATCGTCCGCTACGGCCCGTTCGTGATGAATACCGAGGAAGAGATCCGGCAGGCCGTCGTCGACTACCAGACCGGCCGCATGGGCCGCATCGAAGCCTGACGCCCGATCGGGGGCGGCAGGTGCCGCGAAACGGATGGTTTTGCGTCACAATAACTTCTTGAACCATGTGGCCGCCCACCACCAGAAGGAATTCGTACCCTTGAACTTCGAACACCTGATCCAGATCAACTCCGACGATCCGGCCGTGCCGACCCTCACCCGCGACCAGCTCTGGGAAGGCCTCGTGCTGCGCGCCGAACAGCCGCAGCTGTTCGTGCTCGGCCTCGATAGCTGCGTCGTCCACGAACGGACGGAAACGACGCTCGAACGTGAACTGCACTACGGCCACGCGACCGTACGCGACCACGTCACGTTCACGCCGAACCAGCAGGTCCGCTACGACATCCGCGCGGCCGATGGCGAGATCGGCGGCTCGCTGACGATGACGATCGAGGAGCGCGAAGACCACGAGCTGTTCCTGCGTTTCGAATACCGCACGACGCTGACCGTCTCGGACGACAGCGAAGAAGCTCGGCAGACGCACGGAATCGTCAAGGAAGCGTACCGCACGTCGGATATCGACACGGTCCGCCTGATCCGTGAATACGCACAGGGCCGCAAGGACCCCGATCCGCTGCACTGAACCCGGTGGCGGCCTGCGGGCCGCCCTTTGATTCAAGCTATCAAGTTCACCGCTTCGATCGATAAAGAGTTTTTGTAAATGGGAATAGTTATCATTTAGAATTCATTCCATCGTATCGACAGTCACCGATCAACCGAATGACCGACACCATGCGCCCGACCACGCTGACCTTGCGCCGCACGACCGGCACTGCAGGCAGCAGCCGTCAAAAGACGGCAGCGGTCACAACGCCGGCGAAGCCCGCCGGCAACCGCGATGCAGGCACGCGGGTCGTCAGCAGCGATGCGCTGCTGCAAGGCCACAGCCACATCAGCATCGCGCATAACGGAGAGACCTATCAGTTGCGTGCCACACGGCTCGGCAAACTGATCCTGACGAAGTAGCGACCGAGTATTGTGGGGACCACCTCCCTGAGAGGTGTTGGGCATTAGCCAGCGTAACGGCTTGCACGCGAGATCTAGACCCCTTCGTGCAAACACACTCAAGCAGCCGTTGCAGCAAGCCAAGCCACTTTTTTGGTTCTCGCACAAGGAAGAAAAAAGCGACACGTCCTTCGACGTGTCGCTTTTTTTTTTGAGCAGCCAATGCGTGAAGCAGGTCGCCCGCGTTCGTTGTCGCTCAATGCATGCTGAAAGCTGAACCGCGCTTGTTTCCTCGCGGCTTCGCACCGCAGCCGAAGCTGCACACAAGCCGCTTCAGAAACCCCAGAACATCAACCACCATGCGCTGTCGACGACCGCAAGCCCGACGGCGAACCACGCGAATGCCGCGAGCCGGCGCGGCCAGGCCGCATAACGCCCGGTCACTTTCCACGCGAGCCACGCACTCCACGCGTTGGCGCCGACCAGGATCGCGATGCGCACGTCGGTCGCCCAGCCGAGCGGCACGTGTTCGGCGCGCAGCAACGACAACGTCGTTGCCGACAGCCCGAGGAACACGCCCGCGCCCGCGATCGGGATCAGCGCCTGCGCGAGGTGATGCAGCCGCACGCGATCGAAGCGGCCGAGCATCAGCGTAGCGCCGGCCAGCAGCACCAGCAGCGCCGTGCCGTACACGAGCCCCGTGCCGACGATATAGCTGACGATCAGTCCGCCGTCGAGCCAGGAGAACACGTCGTTGCGATCCGGATAATGCGTGAGCAGGAACCAAGGCGCATTGGTTTCGAGCGGCCAGGTGATGTCACGGTCGATCAGCCAGCCCGCGAGCCATTGCTTGATCTGCACGAACCACGGACTGACGGTCCAGTGGAACGCGCCGATCGCGACGCCGAGCAGGCCGTACAGGATCAGCGCGGTATCCCACGGGTTCGCCTGCTGCGCGCCAAGGTTCACGACCTCGTCGGACGGCGAGCGCGACGACAGCGAGATCGCATCGCGGTGCCCGCTGCAGCGGCCGCACATATGGCACGCCGCGGCGCCCTTCATGCTGCGCAACGGCACGAGCGGTGCGCAGTTGATCGGAATCACGCGATGGCCATGCTCGCCATTCTTGTACGAACGGCGCCACGCATCCTCGTCGACCTTGTAGCGCATCGGCGCGAGCCGCGCGAGCAGCCCGAATACGCCGTTGACCGGACACAGGTACTTGCACCACACGCGCTTCTCGCGGCCGTACAGCACGCCGATCACGATCGCGCCGACGGTCGAACCGCCGAGCACGAACAACACCGCGAGCGGGTACTGGTACACGCTCACCATCTGCCCGTAGATCGTCGTGATCCCGAACGCGACGAACGGCCAGCCGCCCCACCGTATCCAGCGCGGAATCGGGCCGCCGCGGCCGAACTTGCTCGCGTATTCGGTGAGTGCACCTTCCGGGCACAGCACGCCGCACCAGACGCGGCCGAGCATCACCATCGACAGCAGCACGAACGGCCACCAGATGCCCCAGAACGTGAATTGCGCGATCAGCGTGAGGTTGTTCCATAGATGCGCGGAATCGTCCGGCAGCGGCAACACCGCCGGCACGATGATCAGGAACGCGTAGACGGCGACGACGCCCCACTGGATGCCGCGGATCAGCGCACCGTGGCGCTGCATCCACTGGCCGGCCTGCGCGAGCCAGCCCGGCTTGGCTGCGGCGACAACGCTCATGCCGCGCGGCCTGCTGCAACGGCCGGGCGACGGCTCGCGCGCTTCATCAGCAGCCAGACAACCGCCCAGTACACCGCATAGGCGACCAGGTTGGTCAGTGCCGGGTGCGCGCGATAACCGGTCAGCGTCGCGACGAGCGAGCCGAACGTGCCCGAATCATCGAGGATCGCGGACGTGTCCCACACCTGCGAGATGCCGAGCGGCAGGATTTCCTTGTCGATCAGCTTGTCGACGCCGGTCTGGAACAGGCCCGCGCCGAGGAACAGCAGCATCACTTCGGTGACGCGGAAGAAATGCCGCCACGAGAAGTATTTGCCGCCGAGCTGCAGCAGATAGAACGTGAAGAACGCGAGACCGAGGCCGATCAGCACCGCGAGCATCTGGTTGCCGTCGACGTGGCCCGACTGGCCGAACCCGAGACCGTACAGGAAGATCACCGTCTCGCTGCCTTCGCGTGCGATCGCGAGCGCGACCAGCACGGCGACGCCCCACCAGTTCGAATCGCGCGTGCTCTGCTGCAGCGATTGCTCCATGTCGCGCTTCAGCGTGCGGCCGTGTCGGCGCATCCACAGCACCATCTGCACGATCAGCACGCATGCGATCAGCACCATCGCAGTCTGGAAGTAGTCCTGCGCGTCGCCGGACAGCACTTCGGTGAAACCGACCAGCGCGGCACCAAGGCCGACCGCCATCAGCAAGCCGACACCGACGCCGGCCCAGAGAAAAGGCAGGCCGCGGCGCGCGTCGTCGTCGCCGTTTTTCAGCCATGCATAGAGAATGCCGACGACGAGCAGCGCTTCGACGCTCTCCCGCCAGACGATGAACAAGATCTGACCCATCGATACCTCCTGACGCGCGGAGCAACGGACTGCCATGCCCGCGCGCAGATAAAACGCGTTACTTCGCGACGATCACGCCCTGTGCCTGCTGGTGGAAATCGTCGAAAAACTTGTATTCGCCCGGCGACAGCGGAGCGACGACCACGAACGAATCGGCGCCCGGCGCGAGCACCTTCTCCTTGCGCAGTTGCACGCTCTCGAATTCGGCCGCGCCCTTGCCGGTGTTCTTGATCTCGATCTTGAAGCGCTGGCCGGCCGGCACTTCGATGCGGGCAGGATTCAGCTTGCCGTCCGCCATCTCGAGCTTGAACGTCGGCAGATCGGCAGCGTGCGCTGCGCCGGCAAGCCACAACGCAGCGGCTGCGGCGATGATTTTCTGGGGAATTTTCATTCTGGGTTCTCTACGCCGACGGCGCGCCGAAGCGCGCCGTTCGTGATGCCGCCGATCAGTATCCGCCCTTCTTGCCGATACCGGCGAACGGGAAGTCGTACTCGAGCGTAATGGGCTTGAACCATGCGCCCACGCCCGTTTCCTTGTCGACGTGACGGCCGAACGCCATGTGGCCCGACTGCATCGGCGGCTTGACGACCATCGTCAGGTGGTACTTGCCCGGGCCGTTCAGCTTCACGTTGTCGCCATAGTGCGGACCGTCGCTCGCGACCATGCCCATCAGGTCGCCTTCAGCCTTCCACTTCGTGTCGCCCTGCTTCGTCAGCTTGTACGCGACCTGCAGGTACGGCATCCAGTCGCCTTCCGCGAAACCCGTCGGGTTGTTCTTGACCGCATGGATGTCGGCCTCGAGGTGGATATCGGAATCCGATGCCTTGCGCATCATCCCTTCCGGGTCCATCGTGATCGGCTGCAGGTACACCGCGCCGATTTCCATGCCGCCCTGGATCTGCTGCTTGCCGATCGGATATTCGGCCGCCGAGGCCGACATCGCGGCAAGCGCCGCTACCACCGCAACCGTCGTGCGGATGAACGAAGAACCCAACATGGACACTCCTTGTTATTTGTCTGACTATCTTGACGACATGCGAGCTGCCGCCGGGGCGGCTCGCTGGAAACACTAACGCAATGAAGAACGTTAATGCGAACTATTCTCAATAATTGCGAAGTTTAGCACCGAACCTGTTCCGGAACAAACCGGATACCGTGTAAAACCCTGATCCGACAAGGCTTACAGACCTGTTACTGACAGGTTTCGGTGACGTTTGGAAAGACTTACCGGCCGCCGTTGACGTGGTCGCCGACGTTTGCGCCGAACACGCGCTCGCGCAGCAGCGCAAGCTGGTCGCGGGTCGCGGCGGCCTTCTCGAACTCGAGGTTCTTCGCGTAGTCGGCCATCTGCTTCTCGAGACGCTTGATTTCCTTCGCGAGCTGCTTTTCCGACATGTCCTCGAATTTCGCGCGTTGCTGCGCTTCCTTCAGCTCCGCGCGCGCCTCGTCCGCGTTGTAGACGCCGTCGATGATGTCCTTGATGCGCTTCACGACGCCGCGCGGCGTGATGCCCATTTTCTCGTTGTGCGCGATCTGCTTCGCGCGGCGCCGCTCGGTTTCGCCGATTGCGCGCTTCATCGACTCGGTCATCGTGTCGGCATAGAGAATCGCCTTGCCGTTCACGTTCCGCGCGGCGCGGCCGATCGTCTGGATCAGCGAGCGTTCGGCGCGCAGGAAGCCCTCCTTGTCCGCATCGAGGATCGCGACAAGCGACACTTCCGGAATGTCGAGGCCCTCGCGCAGCAGGTTGATCCCGACCAGCACGTCGAACGTACCGAGCCGCAGGTCGCGGATGATCTCGACACGCTCGACCGTGTCGATGTCGCTGTGCAGGTAGCGCACCTTGACGCCATGGTCGGCCAGAAATTCGGTGAGCTGTTCGGCCATGCGCTTCGTCAGCACGGTGATCAGCACGCGCTCGCCGGCCTTCACGCGCGCGTTGATCTCGGTCAGCACGTCGTCGACCTGCGAGCTCGCCGGCCGCACTTCGATTTCCGGATCGACAAGCCCCGTCGGCCGCACGACCTGTTCGGCGACCTGCCCCGTCACGCGCTTCTCGTAGTCGGCCGGCGTGGCCGACACGAACACGACCTGGCGCATCTTGCGTTCGAACTCGGGGAACTTGAGCGGCCGATTGTCGAGCGCCGACGGCAGGCGAAACCCGTAATTGACGAGGTTTTCCTTGCGCGCGCGGTCGCCGTTGTACATGCCGTTCAACTGGCCGATCAGCACGTGCGATTCGTCGAGCAGCATCAGCGCATCGGGCGGCAGGTAGTCGACGAGCGTCGGCGGCGGCTCGCCGGGCGCCGCGCCCGAGAAATGCCGCGAGTAGTTCTCGATGCCCTTGCAGAAGCCGAGCTCCTGCAGCATCTCGAGATCGAAGCGCGTGCGCTGCTCGAGGCGCTGCGCCTCGACGAGCTTGCCGTCGCGGTGGAAGAATTCGAGGCGTTCGCGCAATTCGTCCTTGATCGTCTCGACCGCGCGCATCACGGTATCGCGCGGCGTCACGTAGTGCGACGACGGATACACGGTGAAGCGCGGAATCTTCTGCCGCACGCGCCCGGTCAGCGGGTCGAACAGATGCAGTGTCTCGACCTCGTCGTCGAACAGCTCGACGCGCACGGCCATTTCCGCATGTTCGGCCGGGAAGATGTCGATCGTGTCGCCGCGCACGCGGAATGTGCCGCGCTGGAAATCCTGCTCGTTGCGCGTGTATTGCATCGCGATCAGCCGCGCGATCACGTCGCGCTGGCCGAGCTTGTCGCCGGTGCGCAGCGTCAGGATCATCTGGTGATATTCGGACGGGTTGCCGATACCGTAGATCGCCGACACCGTCGCGACGATCACCACGTCGCGGCGCTCCATCAGGCTCTTCGTCGCCGACAGCCGCATCTGCTCGATGTGCTCGTTGATCGACGAATCCTTCTCGATGAACAGGTCGCGCTGCGGCACGTAGGCCTCAGGCTGATAGTAGTCGTAGTACGAGACGAAGTACTCGACCGCGTTGCGCGGGAAGAACTCGCGGAACTCGGCATAGAGCTGTGCCGCGAGCGTCTTGTTCGGCGCGAACACGATCGCCGGGCGGCCGAGCCGCGCGATCGTGTTCGCCATCGTGAAGGTCTTGCCCGAACCCGTCACGCCGAGCAGCGTCTGGAAGGCAAGGCCGTCGCCGATGCCTTCGACGAGCGTGTCGATCGCGGTCGGCTGGTCGCCTGCGGGCGGATACGGTTGATACAGCTGGAACGGCGACCCTTCGAAGGTGACGAATTTGGATTCGTCGAGCGCGTCGCCGACTTCGGCATGATGTTCGGACATGGAATGCGGCCGGAGCGAGGGCAAAGAAAGCATTCTAGCGCTTCGCGGCCGCGCGAACTGCTGTCGGCTCCTGACGCGCGACGGCCGCCCGAAATCGCGATTCACCGCCGAATCGCCCGCCCCCGCCAGCGCGAATTCGCTACAATGGCAGGCTGCTGCGCTTTCCGGCGCCGCGCCCGTTGGCGCGCGGTTCGCTGCGCCCGCCCCGCCGGCTGAAAGCCTGACCCTCTTTTCACTACTGCCGAATCATCATGTCGCTCTTCTCCGCTGTCCAGCTTGCTCCCCGCGACCCGATCCTGGGCCTGAACGAAGCCTTCAACGCCGATGCGCGTCCGACCAAGGTCAACCTCGGCGTCGGCGTGTACACGAACGAAGAAGGCAAGATTCCGCTGCTGCGCGCGGTTCGCGAAGCAGAGAAGGTGCGTGTCGAGGCCGGCCTGCCGCGCGGCTACCTGCCGATCGACGGGATCGCCGCCTACGATGCGGCCGTGCAGAAGCTGCTGCTCGGCAACGATTCGCCGCTGATCGCAGCGGGCCGCGTGGTCACGGCCCAGGCACTAGGCGGCACGGGCGCACTGAAGATCGGCGCCGATTTCCTGCGCACCGTGAACCCGAACGTGAAGGTCGCAATCAGCGATCCGAGCTGGGAAAACCACCGCGCACTGTTCGAAGCGGCCGGCTTCGAAGTCATCGCGTACCCGTATTACGACGCCGCCACCAACGGCGTGAACTTCGAAGGCATGCTGTCGGCGCTGAACGGCTATGCGGCAGGCACGGTCGTCGTGCTGCACGCGTGCTGCCACAACCCGACCGGCGTGGACCTGACCGAAGCGCAATGGCAACAGATCGTCGACGTCGTGAAGGCGCGCAACCTCGTGCCGTTCCTCGACATGGCGTACCAGGGCTTCGGCGAGAACATCGAGGCCGATGCGGCCGCCGTGCGCCTGTTTGCTGCGGCCGACCTGAACGCGTTCGTGTCGTCGTCGTTCTCGAAGTCGTTCTCGCTGTACGGCGAGCGCGTCGGCGCGCTGTCGATCATCACGTCGAGCAAGGAAGAAGCCACGCGCGTGCTGTCGCAACTGAAGCGCGTGATCCGCACGAACTACTCGAACCCGCCGACCCATGGCGGTGCGGTCGTCGCAGCGGTGCTCGCATCGCCGGAACTGCACGCTTCGTGGGTGCAGGAGCTCGGTGAAATGCGCGATCGCATCCGCGCGATGCGCAACGGCCTCGTCGAGCGCCTGAAGGCGAGCGGCGTCGATCGCGACTTCAGCTTCATCAACGCGCAGCGCGGGATGTTCTCGTATTCGGGCCTGACCTCGGCGCAAGTCGATCGCCTGCGCGACGAGTTCGGCATCTATGCGGTCGGCACGGGCCGGATCTGCGTCGCAGCGCTGAACACGCGCAACCTCGACGTGGTCGCCAATGCAATCGCAGCCGTGCTGAAGTAACCCGGCACCGGCAGGCGGCAGCCGTCGCCGGCCCCGCCCTGCCCCGCCGAAATGAAAAACGCGCTCCCCGGAGCGCGTTTTTTTTGTACCGTTCGACGCAGCGGGCGGCTACGCCGCTCGCGCCCGCGTTACTGTGCGTTACTGCATGAACCAGCCGTGGCTGACGATGAACGACTGGCCGGTGAGCGCGGCGCTCGGGAACGCCGACAGGAACAGCACCGTCTGCGCGACGTCCTGCACCGTCGTGAACACGCCGTCTACCGTGTTGCCGAGCATCACCTTCTTCACCACTTCCTCTTCGCTGATCCCGAGCTCCTTCGCCTGCTCCGGAATCTGCTTGTCGACCAGCGGCGTGCGCACGAAGCCCGGGCACACGACGTGCGAGCGCACGTTGTGCTTCGCGCCTTCCTTCGCGAGCACGCGTGCGAGGCCGAGCAGGCCGTGCTTGGCCGTCACGTACGCCGACTTCAGCGGCGACGCTTCGTGCGAGTGCACCGAACCCATGTAGATCACGACGCCGCCGCGATCGTCCTTGTACATGTGCTTGAGCGCGGCCTTCGTCGTCAGGAATGCGCCGTCGACGTGGATCGCCTGCATCTTCTTCCAGTCGGAGAACGCATAGTTCTCGATCGGGTTGACGATCTGGATGCCCGCGTTCGACACGAGGATGTCGACCGAGCCGAACGTTTCAGCGACCTTGTCGATGCCGCTGTTCACGGCTTCCTCGTTCGTCACGTCCATCGCAATGCCGATCGCCTTGCCGCCTGCCTTGTTGATCTCGTCGGCGACCGCATTGGCGCCGTCCTGGTTCAGGTCGGCGATCGCGACAGCCGCGCCCGCTTTCGCGAGTTCCAGCGCAATTTCCTTGCCGATGCCGCTTGCGGCGCCCGTGACGACTGCGGTCTTGCCATTCAGATCTGCTGCCATGTCCGTCTCCTCCCGTTATCGGATCGATAAAACACGCGCCGGCCGCATCCGCTTTCATCGCGCGAAGTACCGGCGGGCCAGCCGTCATTGTGCACGATCGGCCCCGCCGTTCGCGTGCAAAACGTCTAAGCTTAAGGTCGGTTCTGTCACGCAGGAGGTTCGCATGCACTATCGACGGCTAGGCCGTTCCGGCCTGCAGATCAGCGCGCTCTCGCTCGGCTCGTGGGTCACGTACGGCAACCAGGTCGACCAGCGGGTCGCGCGGGAATGCCTCGCCGCGGCCCACGACGCGGGTGTCAATTTCTTCGACAACGCCGAGGTTTACGCCGGCGGCAAATCCGAGGAAATCATGGGCCACGCGCTCAAATCGCTCGACTGGCCGCGCATCAGCTATATCGTGTCCACGAAGTTCTTCTGGGGGCTCGCGGAAGCACCGAACCAGTATCACACGCTGAACCGGAAATACCTGCTGAACGCGATCGACGGCTCGCTGCGCCGGCTGCAGCTCGATTATGTCGACCTCGTCTATTGCCATCGGCCCGATCCGAACACCCCGATCGAGGAAACCGTCTGGGCGATGAGCGACATGATCGTGCGCGGCAAGGCGTTGTACTGGGGCACGTCGGAATGGAGCGCCGACGAGATCCGCGCCGCGTGCGAGATCGCCGAACGGCATCACCTGCACAAGCCGGTCGTCGAGCAACCCCAGTACAACCTGTTCCACCGCACGCGGGTCGAACAGGAATATGCGCGGCTCTACGACGACTACGGCCTCGGCCTCACGACCTGGAGCCCGCTGGCATCGGGCCTGCTCACCGGCAAGTATCGCAACGGCGTGCCGCCGGGCAGCCGCGCGCAGCTGCAGGGTTACGACTGGATGCGCGACCGCCTGACCGATCAGGCCAGCAACGACATCGTCGAACGGCTCGGCGGGATCGCGGCCGACCTCGGCTGCAGCACGGGCCAGCTCGCGATCGCGTGGGTGCTCGCGAATCCGCGCGTGAGCTCGGTGATCACCGGCGCATCGCGAATCGAGCAGATCGGCGAGAACATGCGCGCGCTCGACGTCGTCGCGAAGTTGACGCCGGATGTGAAGCAACGCATCGAGGAGGTGGTCGGCAACGCATACGAGTAAGGCGACTCACGGCCACTCGCGTACAATACGCGGCCGCATCGGCGCCCGGCCTGACAGCCGCGCCCGATCGACCGCTTTCATCGATTCACCTTCTGTTTCAGGCAGCCCGCCATGCTCAGTTATCGTCACGGTTTTCACGCAGGCAATCACGCGGACGTGCTCAAGCACGCCGTCGTCGTCCAACTGCTGCGCTACCTGAACAAGAAAGACAAGTCGTACTGGTACATCGACACGCATGCCGGTGCCGGCGTGTACTCGCTGCGCGACGGCTACGCGGCAAAGACGGCGGAATTCGACACCGGCATCGGCAGGCTGTGGAACGACAAGAACCTGCCGGAAGCGCTGGGCGATTATGTGGACGAAGTACGCGCACTGAACGACGACGGTGAACTGCGCTTCTACCCTGGTTCCCCGTATATCGCATGGCGATCGATGCGCGAACAGGACCGGATGCGCCTGTTTGAAATGCACACGACGGAAATCGACGTGCTGCGCCACAACTTCCGCGACGCCGGGCGACGCGCGATGATCTTCGCCGGCGACGGCTTCGAAGGCATCAAGGCGCTGCTGCCGCCGCCGCCGCGACGCGCACTCGTGCTGATCGACCCGTCGTACGAGGACAAGAAGGATTACGCGCGCACGGTAAGCTGTGTGGCGGAATGCCTGAAGCGTTTCGCGACGGGCTGCTACGCGATCTGGTATCCGCAGGTCATGCGGACGGAATCGCAGCGCTTTCCCGAGCAGTTGAAGCGCCTGCAACCGAACAACTGGCTGCATCTGACGCTGACGGTATCGAATCCGCCTGCCGATGGACTAGGCCTCTACGGCAGCGGGATGTTCATCCTGAATCCGCCGTATACGCTTGCGCAAAGCATGAACGAGGCACTGCCCTATCTGGTCGAGGTGCTGGGACAGGATAGCGGCGCCCGTTGTCAGATCGAGCACCGCGGAAACTGACCGGGCGACCGGCCGTTACGGCTACGGCCTCGGTGCGAGTCTCGGTTGGTTGGCCGGCGGTACGCCCCAGCCTGGCACATTGATATAGGGTGCGACGAACAGCGGCACCGACGTGTTCGGCACTTGCCCGGCCGGAGCCCGCATGCCCGCCGGCTCGACGATCGGCTCGGAAGACAACGGCGCTGTCTGCAGCACCAGCCCGCCCTTGCCGTCCTGGATACCGCGCTGCGTATCGAGAATCAGCGGTTTGGACGAAGTCGCGGCACCGGCCGCGAAGCCATGGACAAGCATGGCCGCGCCCAGAACGAGACGCGCGCGGGCACTGCGACGCACATCGAGACGCAAACGCATGATCGTGTCCTTCACGGTGAAAAGCAGGTCCATACCATAGCGCCGCATCGTCGATTGCGCCAGATCCGGCGCACAAAAAACAAAGCCCCGTCAACACGGGGCCCGCTTATCGGTCGGTGCCGTACGGCACCTGGCGGTGACTCGGATTACAGCGAGTAGCCATTGGTTTCGAGCGAGCGGATGCGGTGCTCGAGCTGGACGATGTCCGACGACGTGGCGAGGTAAGCCTCACGGCGCTCACGTTCTGCGGATTCGAACCAGTTGCTCAGCTTTTCGACGATGTAGGCGATCATGATGTTCTCCAAGGAAGGGGGACCCCTGGCGAATCGAGATTCAGGGATTTCCCGTATAGGGTATTCCCGAATTATAGCGACGCCGCACCAAGATGCTAATGAAATACTTGCATGGAAACCATTCCAGTTCGGAATGGGTGCGCACCCACCCAAGCTAACTCATTGATTTTTATATGGGTTGAGTCGGGTGCCCATTTCGGGCCCTGAGCACACGCACTAATCTGGTTCGCTGACGGGATCGGCCAGGCGCGCCAAAATCGGGCATTCGGGCCGTCCGTCACCATGGCAGTGCGCGGCCAGGTCGGCCAGCGTATCGCGCATGTCGCTCAGCTCCGCGATGCGCCTGTCGAGTTCGGCCACGTGCTCGAGGGCGATCGACTTCACCTCGGCGCTGGCGCGGGAGCGGTCTTGCCAGAGCATCAGCAGCTTGCGGATGTCCTCGACGAGAAAACCAAGCCGTCGCGCCTGACGGATGAAGCGCAGGACGTGGATTTCGTCCGCGCCGTAGATCCGGTAGCCGGCGTCGGTACGCTTGCTCGGCGCAAGAAGGCCGACCTGCTCGTAGTACCGGATCATTTTTGCGCTGACTCCGGATGCGCGCGACGCGTCACCGATATTCATTCCCCGCCCTCTCCATCAAGCCCCGGTTTCGAACGTGAACGTCGACGTATGCAATCGTCGACGACATTTCGATCGTACCAAATCACGCGGCTTCGTTCCGCGGTGGGCGCAGGTAGATGGAAGACGGCTGATCTCCGGCGGATGCCGACGGGATGCGATGATGGAGCACGCTACCCCTTGCCCGGCGCGGCCCACATTTCCGTCGCCGAAATGCAAAAACCCCCGCCTTGTCGGGCGGGGGTTTCTGGCTTGAGGAAGCCTGACGATTACCTACTTTCACACGGGA
>NZ_JBYSWZ010000014.1:0-210620 GCF_058781685.1 Burkholderia sp. FW306-1C-G01B | reverse complement strand
CGTGTGAAAGTAGGTAATCGTCAGGCTCCCTTAGCCAGAAACCCCCGCCCAAAAGGCGGGGGTTTTTGCATTGGCGCGGACAAAATGCAGGCCGCGCCAAGCAACGGCAGCGCAGTCGGAGTCGGAGCCGGAGCCGGAGCCGGAGCCGGAGCCGGAGCGCCGAAGGTGTTGATCCGGGCAGTGCCGTCCATCTCCACGATTCGTCAGGCACGCTCAGGCCAACCAGGTTGGCCCACCCGATGGCGGCTCGAGCTACCGCGACCCATCATCGCCATCTGCTGCTCGCCGCGACGGCGATTAATTCTGCACCCTGGCTGATCAGGCGGCTGGCAAATTCTTCGCTGCAACCTCCTTCCCCGATCTGCCCATCACCGGATACGGACTGGCGTAGCGTAGTCCTGCCTTTCAACGATCAGCCATCTCGTCGTGATCGCCGGCATCTTGAGCACATCCTCGACCAAAATCACAATTGTCGTTCAACGGTTGCAGGTTGCCGCTTGTGTCCCTGATCGCCGTATCGATTGCCCGCAACGGTCAACATGAAGAATCGTCCAGCGATCACTGATCGACTTGCGTCGTTCGCGTGACCCAAATATTAACTGTCGCATGCCCGGTTTTCGGAGTGTTCTTGCTGCATAGCATCAAGACCAGCGTCACGTCGCTATCGAGCGTCATTTCATATTCGAAATCACTGATTTTTCTGCAAAGTTGCTTCCTTGGGCGCAAGGGAGCCATGTGGCCGGCTGCAAGAAGTCAGGCAGCGTCAGGCGGCGACACCCGCGAGCTCGTGAGGTGGCCGTCCTTAGAAACCCACACGGTTGCTCTTGACCAGCACTGGTCGGCTGTCTCGCAACACGTAGATCTTCTCGACGAGCGAATAGGCGATACCGCCGAGGCAGCCCCGACCTTCTCCCGGTAACGTGAAGTGCGTACCACCGGCATCTACGGCGGTCGATCGTACCGTGCATGCAGTACTTCGATCGCCGAGCGCGAAGTGTTCGGCCGGCGGAAACCGGTGGATCGCGTTCCGACCTTGATTCCGAATCGGCACGAGCATCGCCGGGCAGCAAGTGACGGACGTCGACGACTGCGCGTCGCAGGTCAGCTTTCCGGCGTCCTCGGATGTATGAGGCGCGGCGAAAGCTCCTGCGCAGAAGCCACCGCAGACATCCGAGTTCAGTTGAGCGAGGCGGGCATGGCACGGACTGGCGGGATGCCGCGTGTACGCCGCGGGTTCGCTGCGATAGGCCGACAAGGTGCTGCTGTTGGCTGGTTTGCGCGACGGATCGGCCGGCGCAATGCTGCAGAGCGTCCGCCGCGACGGCGCCGCCGCGGCGAGAGGCAATCGGGTGCGTGGGGTGCATATCGTTGCCAAGCAGCGGCCGCAGCACGTCGAGGCAGGCCGTGGTCGGACTCATCTTGTCGCGCGTCATTTCCGGAGCCTGCTGCGACGAGGTACACCGATACATCATCGAGCAGCCACGCGCGCCAGCGACGCCGCGACGCCCGTCGAGCCAAGGTAGCCAGCGTCGAGGACAGGTTTCAGCCGCTCATAGGCAGCAAGTGCGGCGGCCTCCTTCGGGCGTCCCCGGGGCGTGGCTGTCGGCCAATACCTGTTGGCGGATCTTCGCGATCGTGCTCGAGTGACATCAGGCATCCGCCGGACCGGTGACATGTACGGTCAAAGCCATGACAGCCATCACAAGAGCGAGCGGGCGCATCGGGATTCGTGCCGGGAACGGGCAGGCGACTCGGCATATATCGCGCGCCTTCCGGTGAAGTCGGCTAAGACGGGGGACGGGAAGGGGTCACGATGCCGTGCCGGAAGCCCGCGCTAGGTCTCAGATGCAACACCGAAAACGCGCGAGAGTCCTGTTGTGCGTACCGCCTGCAGGTTGCGAACAGGTAGCATGCAGTACCCGGATATGAAGCCTCTGTTTTCCGACGATAGAGGGGCTAAAGGCCCTCATGAACACTGAGCGGGGATCATCGAGGCCGCCCGGCACGAAATTTGCGGAAATTTTGCGTCTACCCGCTTGGCATTGTGCACGAGAGGTCGTATGATGGCGGTCTTTCGTTTTTAGCGCAGATGCAGATCAGCGCTAAAGGCGGAGTCTGACGAAGATGTGGCGCCGATCGGCAATACGTCGTGCTTGCCTTAGCCGGGCAAGGGCGGAGGATCGGCGGTAGCGCAAGTGTCGGGAAGAAGGTTGAAAATAATCTTCCTGATGTGCTTGACAAGAGTGCGATGCACCCCCATAATCGTCAGTTCTCTACGGAGGGGTGCCCGAGTGGCTAAAGGGGGCAGACTGTAAATCTGTTGGCTTACGCCTACGTTGGTTCGAATCCAACCTCCTCCACCAAGATATCAGCGTAGTTGAGCGGTAGGGAATCGTTAGTGGCCCGTGCGGGTGTAGCTCAATGGTAGAGCAGAAGCCTTCCAAGCTTACGACGAGGGTTCGATTCCCTTCACCCGCTCCAGACCGCGAAGTTGAAGCGTAAAGCGCCCATGTGGCTCAGTGGTAGAGCACTCCCTTGGTAAGGGAGAGGTCGGCAGTTCGATCCTGCCCATGGGCACCAGCAGTAAAAAGTCAGTGTCTTGTTTGCGCGCGGCGCAACCTGTGAAATTCCTTTTGGGAGTTGAAAATGGCCAAGGAAAAGTTTGAGCGGACCAAGCCGCACGTGAACGTTGGTACGATTGGTCACGTTGACCACGGCAAGACGACGCTGACGGCAGCGATCACGACGGTTCTGACGAAGAAGTTCGGCGGCGAAGCGAAGGCGTACGACCAGATCGACGCGGCACCGGAAGAAAAGGCGCGCGGCATCACGATCAACACGGCACACGTCGAGTACGAAACGGCTAACCGCCACTACGCACACGTCGACTGCCCGGGCCACGCTGACTATGTGAAGAACATGATCACGGGCGCGGCACAGATGGACGGCGCGATCCTGGTTTGCTCGGCAGCAGACGGCCCGATGCCGCAAACGCGTGAGCACATCCTGCTGGCGCGTCAGGTTGGCGTTCCGTACATCATCGTGTTCCTGAACAAGTGCGACATGGTGGACGACGCTGAACTGCTCGAGCTGGTCGAGATGGAAGTTCGCGAACTCCTGTCGAAGTACGACTTCCCGGGCGACGACACGCCGATCGTGAAGGGTTCGGCGAAGCTGGCGCTGGAAGGCGACACGGGCGAGCTGGGCGAAGTGGCGATCATGAGCCTGGCCGACGCGCTGGACACGTACATCCCGACGCCGGAGCGCGCAGTTGACGGCGCGTTCCTGATGCCGGTGGAAGACGTGTTCTCGATCTCGGGCCGTGGTACGGTGGTGACGGGTCGTGTCGAGCGCGGCATCGTGAAGGTCGGCGAAGAAATCGAAATCGTCGGTATCAAGCCGACGGTGAAGACGACCTGCACGGGCGTTGAAATGTTCCGCAAGCTGCTGGACCAAGGTCAGGCAGGCGACAACGTCGGTATCCTGCTGCGCGGCACGAAGCGTGAAGACGTGGAGCGTGGCCAGGTTCTGGCGAAGCCGGGTTCGATCACGCCGCACACGCACTTCACGGCTGAAGTGTACGTGCTGAGCAAGGACGAAGGCGGCCGTCACACGCCGTTCTTCAACAACTACCGTCCGCAGTTCTACTTCCGTACGACGGACGTGACGGGCTCGATCGAGCTGCCGAAGGACAAGGAAATGGTGATGCCGGGCGACAACGTGTCGATCACGGTGAAGCTGATCGCTCCGATCGCGATGGAAGAAGGTCTGCGCTTCGCAATCCGCGAAGGCGGCCGTACCGTCGGCGCCGGCGTCGTCGCCAAGATCATCGAGTAAGCCAGTTATTCGTTGATCGACAGTTTTGGGGCTGGCAGTAGCCGGCCCCAGCATGGTTTAGGGGTATAGCTCAACTGGCAGAGCGTCGGTCTCCAAAACCGAAGGTTGGGGGTTCGATTCCCTCTGCCCCTGCCAAAAAATAGCCACGTGTCCTACGTGGCATTTGTTTTAAGGTGTTATGGCGAATCCATCCGTCGAAACTGTAAATACCTCCGGCGATAAGCTAGTGCTGGCCCTGGGCGTATTGCTGGTGTTGGCCGGATTCGTGGGCTTCTTCTGGCTGGCCAATCAGCAGTGGTATGTTCGCGGTGCCGCGTTGGCGGTAGGTATCATCGCTGGCGTGGCCGTCGGGCTGATGTCCGCACCTGGCAAGAGCCTCATCGCGTTTGCCAAGGATTCGTACAAGGAAGTCCGGAAGGTCGTTTGGCCCACCCGCAAGGAAGCAACGCAAACAACACTCGTCGTGTTCGGTTTCGTGCTCGTGATGGCGATTTTCCTCTGGTTGAGTGACAAATCGATCGAGTGGGTAATTTTCTCGGCGATTCTGGGTTGGAAATGATATGAGCGATACTCCGGCATCCCCGAGCGGAAAACGTTGGTACGTCGTGCACGCCTACTCCGGTATGGAGAAGAGCGTGCAACGTGCGCTTCAGGAGCGCATCGAACGTGCTGGCATGCAGGACAAATTCGGTCAGATCCTGGTTCCGACCGAAGAAGTGGTCGAAGTCAAAGGCGGCCACAAGGCTGTGACCGAGCGTCGTTTCTTCCCCGGCTACGTGCTGGTGGAAATGGAAATGACGGACGAAACGTGGCACCTCGTGAAGAACACCGCGAAGGTCACCGGCTTCGTCGGCGGTGCGCGTAACCGCCCGACCCCGATTTCCCCGAAGGAAGTCGAGAAGATCATGTCGCAGATGCAGGAAGGCGTCGAAAAGCCGCGCCCGAAGACCCTGTTCGAAGTTGGCGAGATGGTGCGTGTCAAGGAAGGCCCGTTTACGGACTTCAACGGCACCGTCGAAGAAGTCAACTACGAAAAATCGCGCGTGCGTGTGTCGGTCACCATCTTTGGCCGCTCAACCCCGGTCGAACTCGAGTTCGGCCAGGTCGAAAAAGTTTGATCCCGATTCGGTGGGCAGCCTCGGCTGCCCACCTTCGCGCTTACGGCCCGCGTTACGGCCGTTGAGGAGCGTCAGTAGCCAGCGGCGAAAGCGCGTTATCACTCACCGAACGCCGCCTGGCGTTCCAACGAGGTTTTCAAATGGCAAAGAAGATTGTCGGCTTTATCAAGCTGCAGATCCCTGCAGGTAAAGCCAACCCGTCGCCGCCGGTCGGTCCGGCACTGGGCCAGCGCGGCCTGAACATCATGGAGTTCTGCAAGGCGTTCAACGCGCAGACTCAAGGCATGGAGCCGGGTCTGCCGGTGCCGGTGGTCATCACGGCATTCGCTGACAAGAGCTTCACGTTCGTGATGAAGACGCCGCCGGCAACCGTCCTGATCAAGAAGGCGGCGAAGGTGGACAAGGGCTCGAGCAAGCCGCATACCGACAAGGTCGGTTCGATCACGCGCGCTCAAGCTGAAGAAATCGCGAAGACCAAGATGCCGGACCTTACGGCAGCTGATCTGGACGCAGCCGTTCGCACCATCGCTGGTAGCGCACGCTCGATGGGCATCACTGTGGAGGGCGTGTAAATGGCTAAGATCTCCAAGCGCCGTCAGGCATTTGCCGCCAAGGTCGATCGTCAGAAGCTGTACGCGATCGAAGACGCACTGAGCCTCGTGAAGGAATGCGCGAGCGCGAAGTTCGACGAGTCGATCGACGTCGCAGTCCAGCTCGGCATCGATGCAAAGAAGTCGGACCAGGTCGTTCGTGGTTCGGTCGTTCTGCCAGCCGGTACGGGCAAGTCGGTTCGCGTTGCCGTGTTCGCGCAAGGCGAGAAGGCCGAGCAGGCTCGTGCAGCAGGCGCGGAAATCGTCGGTATGGAAGACCTGGCTGAGCAGATCAAGGCTGGCCAGATGGACTTCGACATCGTGATCGCTTCGCCGGACACGATGCGTATCGTCGGTACGCTCGGCCAGATCCTCGGCCCGCGCGGCCTGATGCCGAACCCGAAGGTCGGTACGGTCACGCCGGACGTCGCAACCGCCGTCAAGAACGCGAAGGCTGGTCAGGTGCAATTCCGTGTCGACAAGGCCGGTATCATCCACGCGACCATCGGCCGCGCATCGTTCGAGCCGACCGCACTGCGTTCGAACCTGTCGGCGCTGATCGAAGCGCTGCAGAAGGCAAAGCCGGCAACGAGCAAGGGCGTGTACCTGCGCAAGATCGCACTGTCGAGCACGATGGGCGTCGGCGTGCGTGTCGACCAGGCTACGCTGGCAGCACAGTAAGCAAGTATTCAGGCCGCTTCGCTTGCGAAGCGGCCTTCATGGGCTTTGGGCGGTTGTTCGTGCAGCAAGGCGGGCAACCGGTTATCAAAGACCGTTGGTGGGGCGCAGCAGGCAGGCGATCCCTTAATTCAAGCCAACGCAGATGGCGAACCCGAAAAAGTTTTGCAGTGGTGAAGCCGCAGGCCGTGAAGCGATTCGCGGCGTGAGGTGGAAATACTCCTAACGAGGTCGGACGCCGTTGTTGAACGAGGTACGTGAGGTTTCGTGCCGAACGTATCGTTTCTGGAGGCTAACCGTGCCGCTTAATAGAGAAGACAAGCAAGCCGTCGTAGCTGAGGTTTCCGCGCAAGTCGCGAAGGCCCAGACCGTTGTGCTGGCTGAGTATCGTGGAATTGCGGTTGGCGATCTGACCAAGCTGCGCGCGCAAGCGCGTGAGCAACAGGTTTACCTGCGCGTGTTGAAGAACACGCTGGCGCGTCGCGCTGTCGAAGGTACGCCGTTTGCTCCGCTGGCAGAGCAGATGACTGGTCCGTTGATCTACGGCATCTCGGAAGATGCAATTGCTGCTGCTAAGGTCGTCAACGACTTCAGCAAGAGCAATGACAAGTTGGTCATCAAGGCTGGTTCGTTCGATGGCAAGGTGATGGACAAGGCTGGCGTGCAAGCGCTGGCAAGCATCCCGAGCCGCGAAGAACTGCTCTCGAAGCTGCTGTTCGTTATGCAATCGCCTGTTTCGGGCTTCGCGCGTGCTCTGGCCGCGCTGGCCGAGAAGAAGCAAGCGGAAGCTGCGTAATCGAACGTGCATCAGCGTCATTGATCGCTGGCTGTATCCGAATTCAATTTAGGAGTATTTCAAATGGCAATCGCAAAAGAAGACATCCTGGCAGCAGTCGAAGGGATGACCGTTCTGGAACTGAACGAACTGGTCAAGGCGTTCGAAGAGAAGTTTGGCGTGTCGGCAGCTGCAGTGGCAGTCGCTGGCCCGGCAGGCGGCGGCGCTGCTGCTGCTGCTGAAGAGAAGACCGAGTTCACGGTCGTTCTGGCTGAAGCAGGCGGCAACAAGGTTGCAGTCATCAAGGCAGTTCGCGAACTGACGGGCCTGGGCCTGAAGGAAGCGAAGGACCTGGTTGACGGCGCACCGAAGGCTGTCAAGGAAGGCGTCGACAAGGCTGCATCGGAAGAAGCCAAGAAGAAGCTGGAAGACGCAGGCGCGAAGGTCGAAATCAAGTAAGTTTCGACGCGCTGTGCGAAGGCTGGCGGTATTTTCACCGCCGGCCTTTTTGTGCTTTGTGGGGACGTTATTCTGGCACTCATTCGGGAGCCCGAATAATTGGCCCCAGAAGCCAAAGAAAACCGTCTAATCGTTGTCATTGGTCACGATTGGCGTTTCTCTTTGTCTTCTGAAGCGACTGCAGAAGGCAAGTTTGGTCGGGTAGCGGGCAACACAGGCATCCGCTGCCGTCAGCCAGCGGTTGGTAGCGGCCAACCACCAAGCTTCTCGGCTCGTTCAAGCCGTCGGACGGCCATCGGGTCTCAGTCGGTGAACACTCGGGTTTGAAACGTCCAGGTATTCCGCCTCGATAGCACCCGCCGTGATTCGGAGATCGTATGCAATATTCCTTCACCGAGAAGAAGCGCATTCGCAAGAGTTTCGCGAAGCGCCCCATCGTTCACCAAGTTCCTTTCTTGCTGGCTACCCAGCTTGAATCATTCAGCACGTTTCTGCAAGCCGATGTGCCGGCCACGCAACGCAAGCCTGAAGGTTTGCAGGCCGCGTTCACATCGGTATTCCCCATTGTTTCGCACAACGGTTTCGCACGTCTCGAGTTCGTGAGCTATGCGTTGTCCGCGCCGGCATTCAACATCAAGGAATGCCAGCAGCGTGGCCTGACGTACTGTTCCGCGCTGCGCGCGAAGGTCCGCCTTGTCATCCTCGACAAGGAATCGCCGAACAAGCCGGTCGTCAAGGAAGTGAAGGAGCAGGAAGTGTACATGGGCGAACTTCCGCTCATGACGCCGACGGGCTCGTTCGTCATCAACGGCACCGAGCGTGTCATCGTCTCGCAGCTGCACCGTTCGCCGGGCGTGTTCTTCGAACACGACAAGGGCAAGACGCACAGCTCGGGCAAGCTGCTGTTCTCGGCACGGATCATTCCGTACCGCGGCTCGTGGCTCGACTTCGAATTCGATCCGAAGGACATCCTGTACTTCCGCGTCGACCGTCGCCGCAAGATGCCGGTCACGATCCTGCTGAAGGCCATCGGCCTGACGCCGGAACAGATCCTCGCGAACTTCTTCGTGTTCGACAACTTCACGCTGATGGACGAAGGCGCGCAACTCGAGTTCGTGCCCGAGCGTCTGCGTGGCGAAGTCGCGCGTTTCGACATCACGGATCGCGATGGCAAGGTCATCGTCCAGAAGGACAAGCGGATCAACGCGAAGCACATTCGCGACCTCGAAGCCGCGAAGACCAAGTTCATCTCGGTGCCGGAAGACTATCTGCTCGGCCGCGTGCTGGCGAAGAACGTCGTCGACGGCGATACCGGCGAAGTGATCGCGAGCGCGAACGACGAAGTCACGGAAAGCGTGCTCGAGAAGCTGCGCGAAGCGGGCATCAAGGACATCCAGACGCTCTACACGAACGATCTGGACCAGGGTCCGTACATCTCGTCGACGCTGCGTGTCGACGAAACGACCGACAGGACGGCCGCGCGCATCGCGATCTACCGCATGATGCGTCCGGGCGAGCCGCCGACCGAGGAAGCGGTCGAGGCACTGTTCAACCGTCTGTTCTACAGCGAAGAAGCGTACGACCTGTCGAAGGTCGGTCGTATGAAGTTCAACCGCCGCGTCAGCCGTGACGAGATCACCGGCCCGATGACGCTGCAGGACGACGACATCCTCGCGACGATCAAGATCCTCGTCGAGCTGCGCAACGGCAAGGGCGAAGTGGACGACATCGACCACCTCGGCAACCGTCGCGTGCGTTGCGTCGGCGAACTGGCGGAAAACCAGTTCCGCGCCGGTCTCGTGCGCGTCGAGCGCGCGGTCAAGGAACGCCTCGGCCAGGCCGAAAGCGAAAACCTGATGCCGCACGACCTGATCAACTCGAAGCCGATTTCGTCGGCGATCCGCGAGTTCTTCGGTTCGTCGCAGCTTTCGCAGTTCATGGACCAGACCAACCCGCTGTCGGAAATCACGCACAAGCGCCGTGTTTCCGCACTGGGCCCGGGCGGTCTGACGCGCGAGCGTGCAGGTTTTGAAGTCCGCGACGTGCACCCGACCCACTACGGCCGCGTGTGCCCGATCGAAACGCCGGAAGGTCCGAACATCGGCCTGATCAACTCGCTCGCACTGTACGCGCACCTGAACGAGTACGGCTTCCTCGAGACGCCGTACCGCAAGGTCGTGGACAGCAAGGTGACCGACCAGATCGACTACCTGTCGGCGATCGAAGAAGGCCGCTACATGATCGCGCAGGCGAACGCCGCGATCGACGAGAACGGCACGCTGATCGACGAACTCGTGTCGTCGCGCGAAGCCGGCGAAACGATGATGGTCACGCCGGACCGCATCCAGTACATGGACGTCGCGCCGTCGCAGATCGTGTCGGTCGCAGCCTCGCTGATCCCGTTCCTCGAGCACGACGATGCGAACCGAGCACTGATGGGCTCGAACATGCAGCGTCAGGCCGTGCCGTGTCTGCGTCCGGAAAAGCCGGTCGTCGGTACGGGCATCGAGCGCACCTGCGCGGTCGACTCGGGCACGACGGTTCAGGCGTTCCGCGGCGGCGTCGTCGACTATGTCGACGCAGGCCGTATCGTGATTCGCGTGAACGACGACGAAGCGGTCGCAGGTGAAGTCGGTGTCGACATCTACAACCTGATCAAGTACACGCGTTCGAACCAGAACACGAACATCAACCAGCGTCCGATCGTGAAGATGGGCGACAAGGTCTCGCGCGGCGACGTGCTGGCCGACGGCGCCTCGACGGACCTGGGCGAGCTCGCGCTCGGCCAGAACATGCTGATCGCGTTCATGCCGTGGAACGGCTACAACTTCGAGGATTCGATCCTGATCTCGGAGAAGGTCGTGGCCGACGATCGCTACACGTCGATCCACATCGAAGAGCTGAACGTCGTTGCACGCGACACGAAGCTCGGGCCGGAAGAAATCACGCGCGACATCTCGAACCTGGCGGAAGTCCAGCTCGGCCGTCTCGACGAATCGGGCATCGTGTACATCGGTGCTGAAGTCGAAGCGGGCGACGTGCTGGTCGGCAAGGTCACGCCGAAGGGCGAGACCCAGCTGACGCCGGAAGAGAAGCTGCTGCGCGCGATCTTCGGCGAGAAGGCCTCGGACGTGAAGGACACGTCGCTGCGCGTGCCGTCGGGCATGAGCGGTACCGTGATCGACGTCCAGGTGTTCACGCGTGAAGGCATCCAGCGCGACAAGCGTGCGCAACAGATCATCGACGACGAACTGAAGCGCTACCGTCTCGACCTGAACGACCAGCTCCGCATCGTGGAAGGCGACGCGTTCCAGCGTCTCGCGCGTATGCTCGTGGGCAAGGTCGCGAACGGCGGTCCGAAGAAGCTCGCGAAGGGCACGAAGATCGACCAGGCTTACCTGGAAGACCTCGACCACTACCACTGGTTCGACATCCGCCTGGCGGACGACGAAGCAGCGGCGCAGCTCGAAGCGATCAAGAACTCGATCGAGGAAAAGCGTCACCAGTTCGACCTCGCGTTCGAAGAGAAGCGCAAGAAGCTCACGCAAGGCGACGAACTGCCGCCGGGCGTGCTGAAGATGGTCAAGGTGTACCTCGCGGTGAAGCGCCGTCTGCAGCCTGGCGACAAGATGGCAGGCCGTCACGGTAACAAGGGTGTCGTGTCGAAGATCGTCCCGATCGAAGACATGCCGTACATGGCCGACGGCCGTCCGGCAGACGTCGTGCTGAACCCGCTCGGCGTGCCGTCGCGGATGAACGTGGGTCAGGTTCTGGAAGTGCACCTCGGCTGGGCCGCGAAGGGCCTCGGCTGGCGTATCGGCGAAATGCTGCAGCGTCAGGCGAAGATCGAGGAACTGCGCGTGTTCCTGACGAAGATCTACAACGAGTCGGGCCGCCAGGAAGATCTGGAAAGCTTCACCGACGACGAGATCCTCGAACTCGCGAAGAACCTGCGCGAAGGCGTGCCGTTCGCAACGCCGGTGTTCGACGGTGCGACCGAGGAAGAAATGGGCAAGATGCTCGACCTCGCGTTCCCGGACGACATCGCGGAACAGCTCGGCATGAACCCGTCGAAGAACCAGGTCCGTCTGTACGACGGCCGCACGGGTGAAATGTTCGAACGTCGCGTGACGCTTGGCTACATGCACTACCTGAAGCTGCACCACTTGGTCGACGACAAGATGCACGCGCGTTCGACCGGCCCGTACTCGCTCGTCACGCAGCAGCCGCTGGGTGGTAAGGCGCAGTTCGGTGGCCAGCGTTTCGGTGAAATGGAAGTGTGGGCACTCGAAGCGTACGGCGCGTCCTACGTGCTGCAGGAAATGCTGACGGTGAAGTCGGACGACGTGACCGGCCGGACGAAGGTGTACGAAAACCTGGTCAAGGGCGATCACGTGATCGATGCAGGCATGCCGGAATCCTTCAACGTGCTCGTGAAGGAAATCCGCTCGCTCGGTATCGATATCGATCTCGACCGCAATTAATCGGACTACGGAGAGAAAGCAATGAAAGCTCTGCTCGATCTATTCAAGCAAGTCCAACAGGAAGAAGTTTTCGACGCGATCAAGATCGGTCTGGCTTCGCCTGACAAGATCCGTTCGTGGTCGTTCGGCGAAGTGAAGAAGCCGGAGACCATCAACTACCGTACGTTCAAGCCGGAACGCGATGGTCTCTTCTGCGCGAAGATCTTCGGGCCGATCAAGGACTACGAGTGCCTGTGCGGCAAGTACAAGCGTCTGAAGCATCGCGGCGTGATCTGCGAGAAGTGCGGCGTCGAAGTGACGCTGGCGAAGGTGCGCCGCGAGCGCATGGGCCACATCGAACTGGCCTCGCCGGTCGCGCACATCTGGTTCCTGAAGTCGCTGCCGTCGCGTCTGGGCATGGTGCTCGACATGACGCTGCGCGACATCGAACGCGTGCTGTACTTCGAAGCGTACGTGGTGATCGAACCGGGCATGACGCCGCTGAAGGCGCGGCAGATCATGACCGAAGAGGATTACTACAACAAGGTCGAGGAATACGGCGACGAATTCCGTGCCGAGATGGGCGCGGAAGGCGTGCGTGAGCTGCTGCGCGCGATCAACATCGACGAGCAGGTCGAGACGCTGCGCACCGAGTTGAAGAACACCGGCTCGGAAGCGAAGATCAAGAAGTACGCGAAGCGCCTGAAGGTCCTCGAGGCATTCCAGCGCTCGGGCATCAAGCCCGAGTGGATGATCCTCGAAGTGCTGCCGGTGCTGCCGCCGGAACTGCGTCCGCTCGTGCCGCTGGACGGCGGCCGTTTCGCGACGTCGGACCTGAACGACCTGTATCGCCGCGTGATCAACCGTAACAACCGGTTGAAGCGTCTGCTCGAGCTGAAGGCGCCTGAAATCATCGTCCGCAACGAAAAGCGGATGCTGCAGGAAGCCGTCGACTCGCTGCTCGACAACGGTCGTCGCGGCAAGGCGATGACGGGCGCGAACAAGCGTCCGCTGAAGTCGCTCGCCGACATGATCAAGGGCAAGGGCGGTCGTTTCCGTCAGAACCTGCTGGGCAAGCGCGTCGACTACTCGGGCCGTTCGGTCATCGTGGTCGGCCCGACGCTGAAGCTGCACCAGTGCGGTCTGCCGAAGCTGATGGCGCTCGAGCTGTTCAAGCCGTTCATCTTCAACAAGCTGGAAGTGATGGGCGTCGCGACGACCATCAAGGCTGCGAAGAAGGAAGTCGAGAACCAGACGCCGGTGGTGTGGGACATCCTCGAAGAGGTGATCCGCGAGCACCCGGTGATGCTGAACCGTGCGCCGACGCTGCACCGTCTCGGTATCCAGGCGTTCGAGCCCGTGCTGATCGAAGGCAAGGCGATCCAGCTGCACCCGCTCGTCTGTGCGGCGTTCAACGCCGACTTCGACGGTGACCAGATGGCCGTCCACGTGCCGCTGTCGCTCGAAGCGCAGATGGAAGCGCGCACGCTGATGCTGGCGTCGAACAACGTGCTGTTCCCGGCCAACGGCGATCCGTCGATCGTGCCGTCGCAGGATATCGTGCTGGGTCTGTACTACGCGACCCGCGAAGCGATCAACGGCAAGGGCGAAGGCCTGTCGTTCACGGGCGTGTCGGAAGTGATCCGCGCGTACGAGAACAAGGAAGTCGAGCTGGCATCGCGCGTCAACGTGCGGATCACCGAAATGGTCCACAACGAAGACAAGTCGGAAGGCGCACCGGCATTCGTGCCGAAGATCTCGCTGTACGCGACGACCGTCGGTCGCGCGATCCTGTCGGAGATCCTGCCGCACGGCCTGCCGTTCTCGGTGCTGAACAAGCCGCTGAAGAAGAAGGAAATCTCGCGCCTGATCAACACGGCGTTCCGCAAGTGCGGTCTGCGCGCGACGGTGGTGTTCGCCGACCAGCTGATGCAGTCGGGTTTCCGACTCGCGACGCGCGCCGGCATTTCGATCTGCGTGGACGACATGCTCGTGCCGCCGCAGAAGGAAACGATCGTCGGCGACGCCGCGAAGAAGGTGAAGGAATACGACCGCCAGTACATGTCGGGTCTCGTCACCGCGCAGGAACGCTACAACAACGTGGTCGACATCTGGTCGGCGACGTCGGAAGCGGTCGGCAAGGCGATGATGGAGCAGCTGTCGACGGAGCCGGTGACGGACCGCGACGGCAACGAGACGCGCCAGGAGTCGTTCAACTCGATCTACATGATGGCCGACTCGGGCGCCCGGGGTTCGGCGGTGCAGATTCGTCAGCTGGCCGGTATGCGTGGCCTGATGGCGAAGCCGGACGGCTCGATTATCGAGACGCCGATTACCGCGAACTTCCGCGAAGGCCTGAACGTGTTGCAGTACTTCATCTCGACCCACGGTGCACGTAAGGGTCTGGCTGATACGGCACTGAAGACTGCGAACTCGGGTTACCTGACGCGTCGTCTGGTCGACGTCACGCAGGATCTGGTCGTGGTCGAGGACGATTGCGGCACGTCGAACGGCGTCGCGATGAAGGCGCTGGTCGAAGGCGGTGAAGTCGTCGAAGCACTGCGCGACCGTATCCTCGGCCGCGTCGCGGTCGCGGACGTCGTGAATCCGGAAACGCAGGAAACGCTGTACGAATCGGGCACGCTGCTCGACGAAACGGCGGTCGAGGAAATCGAACGCCTCGGCATCGACGAAGTGCGCGTGCGCACGCCGCTGACCTGCGAAACGCGTTACGGCCTGTGTGCAGCCTGCTACGGCCGTGACCTCGGCCGCGGCTCGCTCGTGAACGTCGGCGAAGCAGTCGGCGTGATCGCGGCACAGTCGATCGGTGAACCGGGCACGCAGCTGACGATGCGTACGTTCCACATCGGTGGTGCGGCATCGCGTGCGGCAGTGGCCTCGTCGGTCGAAGCGAAGAGCAACGGTATCGTGCGCTTCACGGCGACGATGCGCTACGTCACGAACGCGAAGGGCGAGCAGATCGTCATTTCCCGTTCGGGCGAAGCGATGATCACCGACGACTTCGGTCGCGAGCGCGAGCGTCACAAAGTGCCGTACGGCGCGACGCTGCTGCAGCTCGACGGCGCGACCATCAAGGCAGGCACGCAGCTCGCCACGTGGGATCCGCTGACGCGTCCGATCATCACCGAGTACGGTGGTACGGTGAAGTTCGAGAACGTCGAGGAAGGCGTGACGGTCGCGAAGCAGATCGACGACGTGACCGGCCTGTCGACGCTGGTCGTGATCGACGTGAAGCGTCGCGGTTCGCAGGCTTCGAAGAGCGTGCGTCCGCAGGTGAAGCTGCTCGACGCAAACGGCGAAGAAGTGAAGATTCCGGGCACGGAACACGCAGTGCAGATCGGCTTCCAGGTCGGCGCACTGATTACCGTGAAGGATGGCCAGCAGGTGCAGGTCGGTGAAGTGCTCGCACGTATCCCGACCGAAGCGCAGAAGACGCGTGACATTACCGGCGGTCTGCCGCGGGTGGCGGAACTGTTCGAAGCGCGTTCGCCGAAGGATGCCGGCATTCTCGCGGAAGTCACCGGTACGACGTCGTTCGGTAAGGACACGAAGGGCAAGCAGCGTCTCGTCATCACGGATCTCGAGGGCAACCAGCACGAGTTCCTGATCGCGAAGGAAAAGCAGGTGCTGGTCCACGATGCTCAGGTCGTCAACAAGGGCGAAATGATCGTGGACGGTCCGGCCGATCCGCACGACATCCTGCGTCTGCAGGGTATCGAAGCGCTGTCGCGCTACATCGTCGACGAAGTGCAGGACGTGTACCGTCTGCAGGGCGTGAAGATCAACGACAAGCACATCGAGGTGATCGTTCGCCAGATGCTGCGTCGTGTGCAGATCACCGACAACGGCGATACGCGCTTCATCCCGGGCGAACAGGTCGAACGTTCCGACATGCTGGACGAGAACGATCGCATGATCGCCGAGGACAAGCGTCCGGCTTCGTACGACAACGTGCTGCTCGGTATCACGAAGGCGTCGCTGTCGACCGACTCGTTCATCTCCGCGGCATCGTTCCAGGAAACGACCCGCGTGCTGACCGAAGCGGCGATCATGGGCAAGCGCGACGATCTGCGCGGCCTGAAGGAAAACGTGATCGTCGGCCGCCTGATTCCGGCCGGTACGGGTCTCGCGTTCCACAAGGCACGCAAGGCGAAGGAATCGTCGGATCGCGAGCGTTTCGACCAGATCGCAGCAGAAGAGGCGTTCGATTTCGGCACGCCGAGCACGCCTGCTGCGGAAGAGCCGCAACAGCACCCGGCAGCCGAATAAGCGCGGGCGGCGCGAGCCGCCTCGCCTCGCTGTCATCGAAACCGCCCGGTTTTGCCGGGCGGTTTTTTTTATCCGTCGTTCACGCGCATGACGCGCTTGCGCATCGCCGGCACCAGCTGCCTGCGAGCGGCGCTCCAAATGGCTGCAGGTGCTGTCGCAGGCATCGCGATCGCTTGCGGCGCGGCCGAGGCAGGCCCGTCATGCGCGCGAACGAACCCTGTCCGATCGGCCAACGTTGCACGATTCGCCACGCGTCGCGCGAGCGGGTTGTTAAAATTGCGGTCATCCTTCCGCCGTCCTCGTTCTCACTCATGTCCCGCGCCCTCGAAATTCTCGACGAAGTCTTTGGTTATTCCGCCTTTCGCGGCCAGCAGGGCGAGATCGTCGAGCACGTCGCCGGCGGCGGCGATTGCCTCGTGCTGATGCCGACCGGCGGCGGCAAGTCGCTGTGCTACCAGATCCCGGCACTGCTGCGGCGCGAGGCCGGGCAGGGCGCCGGCATCGTCGTGTCGCCGCTGATCGCGCTGATGCAGGACCAGGTCGCCGCGCTGCGCGAAGTCGGCGTGCGCGCGGCCTATCTGAATTCGACGCTGTCGGGCGCCGAGGCTGCGGCGACCGAGCGCGCGCTGCGCGAGGGCGAGATCGACCTGCTGTATGTCGCACCTGAACGGCTGATGACGGGGCGTTTCCTCGAGTTGCTCGAGCGCGCGAAGATCGGCCTGTTCGCGATCGACGAAGCGCACTGCGTGTCGCAATGGGGGCACGATTTCCGTCCGGAATACATCCAGTTGTCGGTGCTGCACGAGCGGTTTCCGTCGGTGCCGCGCATCGCGCTGACCGCCACGGCCGATGCGATCACGCGCGACGAGATCATCCATCGCCTCGCGCTCGACGACGCACGCGTATTCATATCGAGCTTCGATCGCCCGAACATCCGCTACCGGATCGTCGAAAAGGACAACGCGCGTTCGCAGCTGCTCGACTTCATCCGTGCCGAACACACGAATGCCGACGGCACGACCGATGCGGGCGTCGTCTATTGCCTGTCGCGCCGCAAGGTCGAGGAAACGGCCGAGTGGCTGAAGGCGCAGGGCGTGCGCGCGCTGCCGTATCACGCGGGGATGGAGTTCGAGGTGCGGCAGAAGCACCAGGAAATGTTCCAGCGCGAGGAGGGCATCGTGATGTGCGCGACGATCGCGTTCGGCATGGGCATCGACAAGCCCGACGTGCGCTTCGTCGCGCACCTGGATCTGCCGAAGAGCGTCGAAGGCTATTACCAGGAAACCGGTCGTGCGGGCCGCGACGGGATGCCCGCGAATGCGTGGATGGCGTACGGCCTCGGCGACGTCGTCCAGCAGCGCAAGATGATCGACGAGTCCGACGCGGACGACGCGCACAAGCGCGTGCAGACGTCGAAGCTCGACGCGCTGCTCGGGCTGTGCGAGACGATCTCGTGCCGCCGCGTGCGGCTGCTGAACTACTTCGGCGAGGCGAGCCAGCCATGCGGCAACTGCGACACGTGCCTCGAGCCGCCCGATTCGTGGGACGCGACGCGCGAGGCGCAGATGGCGCTGTCGTGCGTGTTCCGCGCGCAGCGTTCGAGCGGCTTCAATTTCGGTTCGAGCCACCTGATCGAAATCCTGCGCGGCGGGCGCACCGAGAAGGTGTTGCAGCGCGGGCACGACCAGCTCAGCACGTTCGGGATCGGCGCGTCGCTATCCGAGCCCGAGTGGCGCGCGATTTTCCGGCAGCTCGTCGCGTACGGCTACCTGGCGGTCGACCATGGCGGCTTCGGTGCGCTCATGCTGACCGAGGCCGCGAAGCCCGTGCTGAAGAACGAGGAGAAGGTCACGCTGCGCCGCTACGTGAAGCCGCAGCGCACGCGACAGTCGTCGAGCCGCAGCGGCACGCGCGTCGATCCGACGGCCGGCATGGGCACGCGCGAGCGCGCACGGTGGGATGCGCTGCGCGCGTGGCGCGCGGAAACCGCGAAGACGGACGGCGTGCCGGCCTACGTGATCTTCCACGACGCGACGCTCGCCGAGATCGCGCGCAACGCGCCGGAGACGATCGACGACCTGCGCCATATCCCCGGCATGGGCGTGCGCAAGCTCGAGCGCTTCGGCGACGAGATCATCGACGTCGTCGAATCGGCCTGACACAGGTGTTCCGACCCTTCCGGCAAACCACGCGGCTGGCCGGCGAATCACGCAAGCCGTTGACTTAGTTGGCATTTCCGGAATATCATGTTTGGTTCCGGTATTCGGTGGGCCGAGTCGCGTTCGAAGGTTCGCGTCCGTTTCGCCGGTTCGGAAGTCAACTGTGCGCCGATTCTCGCTTTGCCCGAAATCGGTGTGCGGATTTTGTTCAATTTCAGGAATAAACAATGCCAACCATCAACCAACTGGTTCGCAAAGGCCGTCAGTCGGAAACGACGAAGAGCAAGAGCCCGGCCCTGCAGGACTGCCCCCAGCGTCGCGGCGTGTGCACCCGTGTGTACACGACGACGCCGAAGAAGCCGAACTCGGCACTCCGTAAGGTCGCCAAGGTTCGTCTGACGAACGGCTTCGAAGTGATTTCGTACATCGGCGGTGAAGGCCACAACCTGCAGGAACACTCGGTTGTGCTGATCCGCGGCGGCCGTGTGAAGGACTTGCCGGGTGTGCGTTACCACATGGTTCGCGGCTCGCTGGATACCCAGGGCGTCAAGGACCGTAAGCAAGCGCGCTCGAAGTACGGCGCGAAGCGTGCAAAGGCTGCCAAGTAAGCAGTTTTTGATCAGGGATCGCCTCTGGGCGGTCAAGGCGGGAGTGCCGGATTGCCGGTGCTGTCGAGTAAGTGGTCACCCGGCCAAGCTGGTTAGTCGTGAAGATGTGATCGGGTTTGTTGGTGGCCGCGGAGCTGGATACAGCTCCAACTGAACAAGTAAAGGAAGAATCATGCCGCGTCGTCGCGAAGTCCCCAAGCGGGAAGTGTTGCCGGATCCGAAGTTCGGCAACGTTGATGTAGCCAAGTTCATGAACATGCTGATGCTGTCCGGCAAGAAGTCGGTCGCAGAGCGCATCGTTTATGGCGCATTCGAACAGATCCAGACCAAGGGTGGCAAGGACCCGCTGGAAGTGTTCACGGTTGCGCTCAACAACGTGAAGCCGGTGGTCGAAGTGAAGAGCCGTCGCGTTGGTGGTGCCAACTATCAAGTTCCGGTCGAAGTGCGCCCGTCGCGTCGTATGGCATTGGCGATGCGCTGGCTGCGTGAGGCTGCGAAGAAGCGCAGCGAGAAGTCGATGGCTCTGCGTCTGGCAGGTGAACTCTCCGAAGCGGCCGAAGGCCGTGGCGGCGCGATGAAGAAGCGCGATGAAGTTCACCGCATGGCAGAAGCCAACCGCGCGTTCTCGCATTTCCGTTTCTAAGCGCCTGGCTGGGCTGTTAGCGGAAATAAATTCCGGGCGGGTGCGCTTTTCAGGCGCCTCGCCCGTTTGTGTTGAAGCATGATGCAGCAGGGCTGCATCATGTCATCCCAGTAGAGGATCAAAGTGGCTCGCAAGACTCCTATCGAGCGCTACCGCAATATCGGTATTAGCGCTCACATCGACGCCGGCAAGACGACGACGACCGAGCGCATTCTGTTTTACACCGGTGTGAACCACAAGATCGGTGAAGTTCACGACGGCGCAGCCACGATGGACTGGATGGAGCAGGAACAGGAGCGTGGCATTACGATCACGTCCGCTGCTACCACGGCCTTCTGGAAGGGCATGGGCGGCAACTATCCGGAACACCGCATCAACATCATCGACACCCCGGGCCACGTCGACTTCACGATCGAAGTGGAGCGTTCGATGCGCGTGCTCGACGGCGCATGCATGGTGTACTGCGCAGTGGGCGGCGTGCAGCCGCAGTCGGAAACGGTGTGGCGCCAGGCGAACAAGTACAAGGTGCCGCGTCTCGCGTTCGTCAACAAGATGGACCGTACCGGCGCGAACTTCTTCAAGGTCTACGACCAGCTCCGTCTGCGCCTGAAGGCGAACCCGGTTCCGGTCGTGGTGCCGATCGGCTCGGAAGAAAACTTCAAGGGCGTGGTCGACCTGATCAAGATGAAGGCGATCATTTGGGACGAAGCGTCGCAAGGCACGAAGTTCGACTACGTCGACATCCCGGCCGAACTCGCCGAAACCTGCAAGGAATGGCGCGAAAAGATGGTCGAGGCGGCTGCTGAAGCCAACGAAGACCTGATGAACAAGTACCTGGAAGAAGGCGATCTGCCGGAAGCCGACATCGTCAAGGCGCTGCGCGACCGTACGATCGCGTGCGAAATCCAGCCGATGCTGTGCGGTACCGCGTTCAAGAACAAGGGCGTGCAGCGCATGCTCGACGCCGTGATCGATTTCCTGCCGTCGCCGGTCGACATCCCGCCGGTCAAGGGCGAACTCGAAAACGGCGATTCCGCAGAGCGCCGTGCGTCGGACGACGAGAAGTTCTCGGCGCTCGCGTTCAAGATCATGACCGACCCGTTCGTCGGCCAGCTGATCTTCTTCCGTGTGTACTCGGGTGTGGTGAATTCGGGCGACACGCTGCTGAACTCGACGAAGGACAAGAAGGAACGTCTGGGTCGTATTCTGCAGATGCACGCGAACCAGCGCGAAGAAATCAAGGAAGTGCGCGCAGGCGACATCGCTGCTGCGGTCGGCCTGAAGGAAGCGACCACGGGCGACACGCTGTGCGATCCGGCGAACCCGATCATTCTCGAGCGCATGGTGTTCCCGGAGCCGGTGATCTCGCAGGCTGTCGAGCCGAAGACCAAGGCTGACCAGGAAAAGATGGGCCTCGCGCTGAACCGCCTGGCGCAGGAAGATCCGTCGTTCCGCGTGCAGACCGACGAAGAGTCGGGCCAGACCATCATTTCGGGCATGGGCGAGCTCCACCTCGAAATTCTGGTCGACCGGATGAAGCGTGAATTCGGCGTGGAAGCAACCGTCGGCAAGCCGCAGGTTGCCTACCGCGAGACGATCCGTTCGACGGCGAAGGATGTCGACGGCAAGTTCGTCAAGCAGTCGGGTGGTCGCGGCCAGTACGGTCACGCGGTCATCACGCTCGAGCCGAACGAACAGGGCAAGGGCTACGAGTTCTTCGACGAGATCAAGGGTGGTGTGATTCCGCGTGAATACATCCCGGCGGTCGACAAGGGTATCCAGGACACGCTGAAGTCGGGCGTGCTGGCAGGCTTCCCGGTCGTCGACGTGAAGGTTCACCTGACGTTCGGTTCGTACCACGACGTTGACTCGAACGAAAACGCGTTCCGGATGGCCGGTTCGATGGCGTTCAAGGAAGCGATGCGCAAGGCGAACCCGGTCGTGCTCGAGCCGATGATGGCTGTCGAAGTCGAGACGCCGGAAGACTACATGGGCAACGTGATGGGCGACCTGTCGGGCCGTCGCGGTATCGTCCAGGGCATGGAAGACATGGTTGGCGGCGGCAAGATCGTGCGCGCCGAAGTGCCGCTGTCGGAAATGTTCGGTTATTCGACGTCGCTGCGCTCGCTGACGCAAGGTCGCGCAACGTACACGATGGAGTTCAAGCACTACGCTGAAGCTCCGCGCAACGTTGCCGACGCGATCATCAGCGCGAAGTCGAAGTAAATCTAGCTACCAACTGATTATTTTTTGAAAGAAGAGAATCATGGCAAAAGAAAAGTTTGAGCGGACCAAGCCGCACGTGAACGTTGGTACGATTGGTCACGTTGACCACGGCAAGACGACGCTGACGGCAGCGATCACGACGGTTCTGACGAAGAAGTTCGGCGGCGAAGCGAAGGCGTACGACCAGATCGACGCGGCACCGGAAGAAAAGGCGCGCGGCATCACGATCAACACGGCACACGTCGAGTACGAAACGGCTAACCGCCACTACGCACACGTCGACTGCCCGGGCCACGCTGACTATGTGAAGAACATGATCACGGGCGCGGCACAGATGGACGGCGCGATCCTGGTTTGCTCGGCAGCAGACGGCCCGATGCCGCAAACGCGTGAGCACATCCTGCTGGCGCGTCAGGTTGGCGTTCCGTACATCATCGTGTTCCTGAACAAGTGCGACATGGTGGACGACGCTGAACTGCTCGAGCTGGTCGAGATGGAAGTTCGCGAACTCCTGTCGAAGTACGACTTCCCGGGCGACGACACGCCGATCGTGAAGGGTTCGGCGAAGCTGGCGCTGGAAGGCGACACGGGCGAGCTGGGCGAAGTGGCGATCATGAGCCTGGCCGACGCGCTGGACACGTACATCCCGACGCCGGAGCGCGCAGTTGACGGCGCGTTCCTGATGCCGGTGGAAGACGTGTTCTCGATCTCGGGCCGTGGTACGGTGGTGACGGGTCGTGTCGAGCGCGGCATCGTGAAGGTCGGCGAAGAAATCGAAATCGTCGGTATCAAGCCGACGGTGAAGACGACCTGCACGGGCGTTGAAATGTTCCGCAAGCTGCTGGACCAAGGTCAGGCAGGCGACAACGTCGGTATCCTGCTGCGCGGCACGAAGCGTGAAGACGTGGAGCGTGGCCAGGTTCTGGCGAAGCCGGGTTCGATCACGCCGCACACGCACTTCACGGCTGAAGTGTACGTGCTGAGCAAGGACGAAGGCGGCCGTCACACGCCGTTCTTCAACAACTACCGTCCGCAGTTCTACTTCCGTACGACGGACGTGACGGGCTCGATCGAGCTGCCGAAGGACAAGGAAATGGTGATGCCGGGCGACAACGTGTCGATCACGGTGAAGCTGATCGCTCCGATCGCGATGGAAGAAGGTCTGCGCTTCGCAATCCGCGAAGGCGGCCGTACCGTCGGCGCCGGCGTCGTCGCCAAGATCATCGAGTAACATCGACGATCCGCGGACCCCGACGGGGTCCGCGATTCCACGGTATGCAGTCGTACCGTCGAAACCGGGTGCCCAGCTTGCGCTGGCACCCGGTTTTGTTTTTCCGGTGCTCCGTTGCATGGGCCGAGAAACCCGCACCACCGCTCCACAATTTCGTGTAGAATCGCGGGCTTAGCAGTGGAAGTACTGTCCGGAACCTGGTGTCTCGCTCCCCGCAGGCGTCATGTTTCACGTTCTTTTAGTGTCCGGCGATGCAACATCGCCTCGCTCTTTTCAAGGAATCGTCATGCAGCAACAGAAAATCCGCATTCGCCTGAAGGCTTTCGACTATCGTCTGATCGATCAATCGGCTGCCGAGATCGTCGATACCGCGAAGCGGACTGGCGCAATCGTCCGTGGCCCGGTGCCGCTGCCGACGCGCATTCAGCGTTTTGACATCCTGCGTTCGCCGCACGTCAACAAGACGTCGCGCGATCAGCTCGAAATCCGCACCCACCAGCGCCTGATGGACATCGTCGATCCGACCGACAAGACGGTTGACGCGCTGATGAAGCTCGATCTGCCGGCTGGCGTCGACGTGGAAATCAAGCTGCAGTAAGGCTTCCAGCGCCGATCGGCTTGCCGGGCGGCGCTAAGTCTTTGTATTGCTTGCGGAAATCGAGAGGTCGGGCTATACTGCTTGGCTTTTCGCGTATTCGCGTAAAAAAGTTGGGCCTTGCGTGCCCGGCATTTTGTAAATCAGCCCCGACCAATCGCAGTCGGGAATGGAGAAAATGATGAGCCTTGGACTCGTAGGTCGCAAGGTTGGCATGACCCGTATCTTCACGGCTGAAGGGGATTCGATTCCCGTCACCGTGCTGGACGTGTCGGACAACCGCGTGACGCAGATCAAGACTGTTGAAACCGACGGCTACACGGCCGTGCAGGTTGCATTCGGCTCCCGTCGCGCATCGCGCGTGACGAAGCCGCTGGCAGGTCATCTCGCCAAAGCCGGTGTCGAAGCCGGTGAAATCCTCAAGGAATTCCGCATTGACGCGGCCAAGGCAGCCGAGCTGTCGAATGGCGCCGTGGTCGGTGCAGATCTTTTCGAAGTGGGCCAGAAGGTCGACGTGCAGGGTGTGTCGATCGGTAAGGGCTACGCCGGTACGATCAAGCGTTACAACTTCTCCTCCGGCCGTGCCACGCACGGTAACTCGCGCTCGCACAACGTGCCGGGCTCGATCGGTATGGCGCAGGATCCGGGTCGCGTGTTCCCGGGTAAACGCATGACGGGTCACATGGGTGACGTGACCGTGACGGTGCAGAACCTCGAAATCGCTCGTATCGACGCAGAGCGCAAGCTGCTGCTCGTCAAGGGTGCGATTCCGGGCGCGAAGGGTGGCAAGGTTTTTGTCACGCCGGCCGTCAAGACCAAGGGGGCGAAATAATGGAACTCAAGCTCCTGAACGAAAATGGTCAGGAAGGTGCAGTGGTCAACGCATCGGACGTCGTGTTCGGTCGTGACTACAACGAAGCGCTGATCCACCAGGTCGTCGTCGCTTACCAGGCGAATGCTCGCCAGGGTAACCGCGCGCAGAAGGACCGCGAGCAGGTCAAGCACACCACCAAGAAGCCGTGGCGCCAGAAGGGTACGGGCCGTGCTCGTGCCGGTATGTCGTCGAGCCCGCTGTGGCGTGGCGGTGGTCGTATCTTCCCGAACTCGCCGGAAGAAAACTTCTCGCACAAGGTCAACAAGAAGATGCATCGCGCAGGTCTCTGCTCGATCTTCTCGCAGCTGGCCCGTGAAGGCCGTCTGTCGGTCGTCGAGGACATCGTCCTCGAAGCGCCGAAGACCAAGCTGCTGGCCGACAAATTCAAGACCATGGGTCTCGACTCCGTGCTGATCATCACCGACACGGTTGACGAAAACCTGTACCTGGCTTCGCGCAACCTGCCGCACGTGGCAATTGTCGAGCCGCGCTACGCTGACCCGCTGTCGCTGATCTACTTCAAGAAAGTGCTGGTCACGAAGGCTGCGGTCGCCCAGATCGAGGAGTTGCTGTCATGAGCGAGATTCGCAAGAACGATCATCGTTTGATGCAGGTCCTGCTCGCACCGGTGATCTCGGAAAAGGCGACGCTGGTTGCCGACAAGAACGAGCAAGTCGTGTTCGAAGTCGCACCGGATGCCACGAAGCAGGAAGTGAAGGCGGCTGTCGAGCTGCTGTTCAAGGTGGAAGTTGATTCCGTCAACGTGCTGGTTCAGAAGGGCAAGCAGAAGCGCTTTGGCCGTTCGATGGGCCGCCGCAAGGACGTGAAGAAGGCGTACGTTTGCCTGAAGCCCGGCCAGGAAATCAACTTTGAAGCGGAGGCCAAGTAATCATGGCAATCGTGAAAGTTAAACCGACTTCGCCGGGTCGCCGCGCGATGGTCAAGGTGGTCAACAAGAATCTGCACCAGGGCAAGCCGTTCGCGGCACTGCTCGACTCGCAGAGCTCGACCGCCGGCCGTAACAACAACGGCCGCATCACCACGCGCCACAAGGGCGGTGGTCACAAGCAGCACTATCGTATCGTCGATTTCCGTCGCACGAAGGATGGCATCCCGGCAAAGGTCGAGCGTCTCGAATACGACCCGAACCGCAGCGCGAACATCGCGCTGGTGCTCTACGCAGACGGCGAGCGTCGCTACATCATCGCCCCGAAGGGCCTGACCGTCGGCCAACAGCTGATGTCGGGTTCGGAAGCGCCGATCCGTGCAGGCAACACGCTGCCGATCCGCAACATTCCGGTCGGTACGACGATCCACTGCATCGAGATGCTGCCGGGCAAGGGCGCGCAAATGGCGCGTTCGGCTGGCACGTCGGCCATGCTGCTGGCGCGCGAAGGCGTCTACGCGCAGGTTCGCCTGCGTTCGGGCGAAATCCGCCGCGTGCACATCGAGTGCCGTGCAACGATCGGTGAAGTCGGCAACGAAGAGCATAGCCTGCGCCAGATCGGCAAGGCTGGCGCGAACCGCTGGCGCGGTATCCGCCCGACGGTGCGTGGCGTTGCGATGAACCCGGTCGATCACCCGCACGGTGGTGGTGAGGGCAAGACGGCTGCAGGTCGCGACCCGGTGAGCCCGTGGGGTACGCCGGCTAAGGGTTACCGCACCCGCAGCAACAAGCGCACGACGACGATGATCGTCCAGCGCCGTCACAAGCGTTAAGGAGTAGGCAATGGCACGTTCTGTTAAAAAAGGTCCGTTCTGCGACGCCCATTTGCTGAAGAAAGTTGAGGCGGCTGCAGCTTCGCGCGACAAAAAGCCGATCAAGACCTGGTCGCGTCGCTCGACGATTCTGCCGGATTTCATCGGCCTGACGATCGCTGTTCACAACGGCCGTCAACACGTTCCGGTGTACATCTCGGAAAACATGGTCGGCCACAAGCTTGGCGAGTTCGCACTGACCCGTACGTTCAAGGGTCACGCAGCCGACAAGAAGGCCAAGAAATAAGGGGCAATCAAGATGGAAGTGAAAGCAATTCATCGCGGTGCCCGCATCTCGGCGCAAAAAACGCGCCTTGTGGCTGACCAGATCCGCGGTTTGCCGGTCGACAAGGCGCTGAACGTTCTGACGTTCTCGCCGAAGAAGGCGGCTGGCATCGTGAAGAAGGTTGTGCTGTCGGCAATCGCGAATGCGGAGCACAACGAAGGCGCCGATATCGACGAGCTCAAGATCAAGAGCATCTACGTCGACAAGGCTGCATCGCTCAAGCGTTTCACCGCGCGCGCCAAGGGCCGCGGTAACCGCATCGAGAAGCAATCCTGTCACATCACTGTGACGGTCGGGAATTAAGGAGCCATACGATGGGACAGAAAATTCATCCGACTGGCTTCCGCCTGGCTGTCAGCCGTAATTGGGCTTCGCGTTGGTACGCGAACAACAACAATTTCGCGGCGATGCTGCAGGAAGACATCGGTGTTCGTGAATACCTGAAGAAGAAGCTGAAGAACGCTTCGGTCGGTCGGGTCGTCATCGAGCGTCCGGCGAAGAACGCGCGCATCACGATTTACAGCTCGCGTCCGGGCGTGGTCATCGGCAAGAAGGGCGAGGATATCGAACAGCTGAAGACGGAACTGCAACGCCGCATGGGCGTTCCGGTCCACGTCAACATCGAAGAGATCCGCAAGCCGGAAACCGATGCGCAACTGATCGCTGACTCGATCACGCAACAGCTCGAGCGCCGGATCATGTTCCGTCGCGCGATGAAGCGTGCGATGCAGAACGCGATGCGTCTGGGTGCCCAGGGCATCAAGATCATGAGCGCTGGCCGTCTGAACGGTATCGAAATCGCTCGTACGGAGTGGTATCGCGAAGGTCGCGTGCCCCTTCACACGCTGCGTGCCGATATCGACTACGCGACTTCGGAAGCGAAGACGACCTACGGGATCATCGGCGTCAAGGTATGGGTGTACAAGGGCGACACGCTCGGCCGCAATGACGCACCGGTGGTGGAAGAAGTAGCCGAAGACAAGCGTCCGCGTCGCAATGCGCGTCCGGGCGATCGTCGTCCGCGCCGTGACGGCGAAGGCGGCGCTCCGGGTGCTCGCCGTGGCGCACCGCGCCGTGGCGCCGGCAAGCCCGAAGACGGCAAGACTGGAGAATAACGATGCTGCAACCGAAACGCAGAAAGTATCGTAAAGAGCAGAAGGGTCGTAACACCGGCAAGGCGACGCGCGGCAACGCAGTGTCGTTCGGTGAATTCGGCCTGAAGGCGATCGGTCGCGGTCGTCTGACCGCACGTCAAATTGAAGCGGCGCGTCGTGCAATGACGCGTCACATCAAGCGTGGCGGCCGCATCTGGATCCGGATCTTCCCGGACAAGCCGATTTCGCAGAAGCCGGCCGAAGTGCGTATGGGTAACGGTAAGGGTAACCCGGAGTACTACGTCGCCGAGATTCAGCCGGGCAAGATGCTCTATGAAATGGACGGCGTAACCGAAGAACTGGCACGCGAAGCGTTCCGTCTGGCTGCAGCCAAGCTGCCGCTGAAGACGGCATTCATCGTGCGCCAGCTCGGCGCCTAAGGAGAAAACATGAAGGCTTCCGAACTTCTCCAGAAAGACCAGGCCGCGCTCAACAAGGAGCTGGCGGACCTGCTGAAGGCGCAATTCGGCCTGCGCATGCAACTCGCGACCCAGCAGCTCACGAACACGAGCCAGCTGAAGAAGGTTCGTCGCGACATCGCACGTGTGCGGACCGTCATGACTCAGAAGGCGAACCAGAAATGAACGATAGCGTGAAAACCTCGCTGAAGCGGACGCTGGTCGGTCGGGTCGTCAGCAACAAGATGGACAAGACCGTCACCGTGCTGATCGAGCACCGCGTCAAGCACCCGATCTACGGCAAGTATGTCGTGCGCTCGAAGAAGTACCACGCGCACGATGAAGCGAACACCTGCAACGAAGGCGATCTCGTCGAAATCCAGGAAACTCGTCCTGTTTCGAAGACGAAGGCCTGGACGGTGTCGCGCCTCGTCGAAGCAGCTCGCGTCATCTAAGCGGGCCGTGCGGTAGGCAGTAACAGGCACTTCTCCACGAAGTGCTTGAAATCGCAAAGTTTTTGCTTGCGTGACCAGGGTTATTTGTTATAATCCTGGTCTTCCCTCTTTATGGGAGCCCCGTCGCGGGCGAAGTTGGTGGGGGAAGCGGACTGGCGCCAGCCTGTCCGAAAGATTCACCGAATTGCGATGGCGGGTTTCGTTTGCCGTCGCTGCTGTTCCAACCCAAGCAGCCGATTGGCTGACGGGACCAAGACTGACCGAATGCATCATGGTGGTGCATCCGGATTAAGTTGGGAAAGACAAACCATGATCCAGACCGAATCTCGGCTCGAAGTAGCCGACAACACGGGTGCACGTGAAGTCCTGTGCATCAAGGTGCTCGGCGGCTCGAAGCGTCGTTATGCCGGCATTGGCGACATCATCAAGGTGAGCGTCAAAGAGGCAACGCCGCGCGGGCGCGTGAAGAAAGGCGAAATTTACAACGCCGTGGTGGTCCGCACCGCCAAGGGTGTGCGCCGTCAAGACGGCTCGCTGATCAAGTTCGACGGCAACGCCGCTGTGCTTTTGAATAACAAGCTCGAGCCGATCGGCACCCGTATCTTCGGGCCGGTGACGCGTGAGCTGCGTAGCGAACGATTCATGAAGATCGTTTCGCTGGCGCCGGAAGTGCTGTAAGGAGTCGCGATGAACAAGATTCGCAAGGGTGACGAAGTGATCGTCGTTACCGGCAAGGACAAGGGCAAGCGCGGCGTCGTGCTGGCTGTCGGTGCTGAGCATGTGACGGTTGAAGGTATCAACCTCGTCAAGAAGCATGTGAAGCCGAACCCGATGAAGGGTACGACGGGCGGCGTGGAAGCGAAGACGATGCCCCTGCATATTTCGAACGTCGCACTGGTCGACGCGAATGGCAAGGCGTCGCGTGTTGGCATCAAGGTCGAGGAAGGCAAGAAGGTTCGCTTCCTGAAGACGACCGGTGCCGTACTGAGCGCCTGACGCAGCGGAGTAAAAAATGGCTCGTTTTCAAGAGTTTTACAAAGAAAAGGTTGTGCCCGGCCTGATTGAGAAGTTCGGTTACAAGTCGGTCATGGAAGTGCCGCGCATCACCAAGATCACGCTGAACATGGGTCTTGGCGAAGCGATCGCTGACAAGAAGATCATCGAGAACGCCGTTGGCGACCTCACGAAGATCGCTGGTCAGAAGCCGGTCGTGACGAAGGCGCGCAAGGCAATCGCAGGCTTCAAGATCCGCCAGGGTTATCCCATCGGCGCGATGGTGACGCTGCGTGGTCGTGCAATGTATGAATTCCTCGACCGTTTCGTGACCGTCGCCCTGCCCCGCGTGCGTGACTTCCGCGGCGTGTCGGGTCGTGCTTTCGATGGCCGTGGCAACTACAACATCGGTGTGAAAGAGCAGATCATTTTCCCCGAAATCGATTACGACAAGATCGACGCACTGCGTGGGCTGAACATCAGCATCACGACGACTGCGAAGACCGACGACGAAGCAAAGGCTCTGCTCGCCAGCTTCAAGTTCCCGTTCAGAAACTGAGGTTACCGTGGCTAAACTGGCACTGATCGAACGTGAAAAGAAGCGCGCCCGCCTGGTCGCGAAGTTCGCAGCAAAGCGCGAAGCGCTGAAGGCGATCGTCGAAGACCAAAGCAAGTCGGAAGAAGAGCGCTACGAAGCACGCCTGGAGCTGCAGCAACTGCCCCGCAACGCAAACCCGACCCGCCAGCGTAACCGCTGCGCGATCACGGGCCGTCCGCGTGGCACGTTCCGTAAATTCGGCCTCGCGCGTAACAAGATTCGTGAAATCGCATTCCGTGGCGAGATTCCTGGCCTGACCAAGGCGAGCTGGTAATAGGAGAAACGTAAATGAGCATGAGTGATCCTATCGCCGATATGCTGACTCGCATCCGCAACGCGCAGATGGTCGAGAAGGTATCGGTCGCGATGCCCTCGTCGAAGGTCAAGGTTGCAATCGCGCAAGTCCTGAAGGACGAAGGTTATATCGACGATTTCGCGGTGAAGGCTGAAGGCGCGAAGGCAGAACTGAACATCGCGCTGAAGTACTACGCTGGCCGTCCGGTCATCGAACGCCTCGAGCGCGTGTCGAAGCCTGGCCTGCGCGTCTACCGCGGTCGTAACGACATTCCGCAGGTCATGAATGGCCTCGGCGTGGCAATCGTGTCGACGCCGAAGGGCGTGATGACCGACCGCAAGGCGCGCGCTACCGGCGTCGGCGGCGAAGTCATCTGCTACGTCGCTTAAAGCCGAGGAGAGAGAAACATGTCTCGAGTAGGTAAGAGCCCGATCGCGCTGCAAGGCGCGGAAGTCAAGCTGGCCGACGGTGCAATCACCGTCAAGGGTCCGCTGGGCACCATCACGCAAGCGATCAATCCGCTCGTGAACGTGGCGAACAACGACGGCACGCTGAATCTGTCGCCGGTCGACGAAAGCCGCGAAGCAAACGCACTGTCGGGCACGATGCGCGCGATCATCGCGAATGCCGTGCACGGCGTGACCAAGGGTTTCGAGCGCAAGCTGACGCTGGTTGGCGTCGGTTACCGTGCGCAAGCGCAAGGCGACAAGCTGAACCTGTCGCTGGGTTTCTCGCACCCGGTGGTGCACCAGATGCCGGAAGGCGTCAAGGCTGAAACCCCGACGCAAACCGAAATCGTGATCAAGGGGATCAACAAGCAACAAGTCGGTCAAGTAGCTGCGGAAGTTCGCGGTTACCGTCCGCCGGAGCCCTACAAGGGCAAGGGCGTGCGCTATTCCGACGAGGTTGTGATCCTCAAAGAAACGAAGAAGAAGTAAGGGTGCGCAATCATGGATAAGACTCAATCTCGCCTGCGCCGCGCTCGCCAGACGCGTATCAAGATCGCTGAGCTGCAGGTCGCGCGTCTCGCCGTGCATCGCACGAACACGCACATCTACGCTCAAGTGTTCTCGCCCTGCGGCACCAAGGTGCTCGCCAGCGCGTCGACGCTCGAGGCAGAAGTGCGCGCCGAGCTCGCCGACAAGTCGGGCAAGGGCGGCAACGTTAACGCCGCGACGCTGATCGGCAAGCGTATTGCCGAGAAGGCAAAGGCCGCCGGCATCGAATCCGTCGCCTTCGACCGCTCGGGCTTCCGCTACCACGGCCGCGTGAAAGCGCTGGCTGAGGCAGCTCGCGAAGCTGGGCTCAAGTTCTAAGGAAGGAATTCGTCATGGCAAAGATGCAAGCGAAAGTTCAGGCTGACGAGCGCGACGACGGCCTTCGTGAAAAGATGATTTCGGTCAATCGCGTGACCAAGGTCGTGAAGGGTGGCCGTATTCTCGGCTTCGCCGCACTGACCGTGGTTGGCGATGGTGATGGCCGCATCGGTATGGGCAAGGGCAAGGCGAAGGAAGTGCCGGTCGCTGTCCAGAAGGCAATGGAACAAGCTCGCCGCAACATGTTCAAGGTGCCGCTCAAGAACGGCACGCTGCAGCACGAAGTGCACGGCAAGCACGGCGCATCGGCCGTCCTCCTCGCTCCGGCGAAGGCAGGTACGGGCGTGATCGCCGGCGGCCCGATGCGCGCAGTGTTCGACGTGATGGGCGTTCAGAACGTTGTGGCGAAGAGCCACGGTTCGACGAACCCGTACAACCTCGTTCGCGCCACGCTGGACGGCCTGCGCAAGCAGTCCACCCCGGCAGACATCGCGGCGAAGCGCGGCAAGTCCGTCGAAGAAATTTTGGGCTAAGCCCGGGTGGTCACCATGTCTGAAAAAACTGTCAAGGTTCAGCTCGTTAAGAGCCTGATCGGGACCCGCGAATCGCACCGCGCGACCGTGCGTGGCCTGGGCCTGCGCCGACTCAACTCGGTCAGCGAGCTGCAGGACACGCCGGCGGTCCGCGGCATGATCAACAAGGTCTCGTACCTCGTTAAGGTCATCGCGTAAGCGGCCCTACGGATCAAGGAGTTGATATGGAATTGAATAACCTGAAGCCGGCCGCTGGCGCCAAGCACGCCAAGCGTCGCGTCGGCCGTGGCATCGGTTCGGGCCTCGGCAAGACGGCTGGCCGTGGTCACAAGGGTCAGAAATCGCGTTCGGGCGGCTTCCACAAAGTCGGTTTCGAAGGCGGTCAGATGCCGCTGCAACGTCGTCTGCCGAAGCGCGGCTTCACGTCGCTGACGAAGGAATTCGTTGGTGAAGTGCGCCTGGGCGACCTCGAGAAGCTGCCGGTCGACGAGATCGATCTGCTCGCACTGAAGCAAGCCGGCCTGGTCGGCGAGCTGACGAAGAGCGCAAAGATCATCGCGACGGGCGAACTGAAGCGCAAGATCGTCGTGAAGGGTCTCGGTGCCACCAAGGGTGCGCGCGCTGCGATCGAAGCGGCTGGCGGTTCGTTCGCCGAGTGACACGCGTAGCGCGTCGTCACTTGCATTCATCGGAGAAGGTACTTGGCTAACAGCCCGAGTCTTGCAAAACCCGGTCGAAGCACGGCGAAATTCGGCGATCTGCGTCGGCGAGCGATGTTCCTGCTCCTGGCGCTGATCGTCTATCGCATCGGCGCGCACATTCCCGTGCCGGGCATCGATCCGGATCAACTGGCTAAGCTGTTCCAGAGCCAGGCGGGTGGCATCCTGGGCATGTTCAACATGTTCTCGGGTGGCGCACTTTCCCGCTTCACGATCTTTGCGCTGGGGATCATGCCGTACATTTCGGCGTCGATCATCATGCAGTTGCTGGCGATCGTTTCGCCGCAGCTCGAGGCGCTGAAGAAGGAAGGGCAGGCAGGGCAACGGAAGATCACGCAGTACACGCGGTATTTCACCGTGGTGCTCGCGACCTTCCAGGCGTTCGGTATCGCGGCTGCGCTGGAAAACCAGCCGGGCCTCGTCACCGATCCCGGCATGCTGTTCCGTCTGACGACGGTCGTGACGCTGGTTACCGGCACGATGTTCCTGATGTGGCTCGGCGAGCAGATTACCGAGCGTGGTCTGGGCAACGGTATCTCGATCATCATCTTCGGCGGGATCGCAGCAGGGTTCCCGAATGCCGTCGGTGGGCTGTTCGAGCTGGTGCGTACGGGTTCGATGAGCATCATTTCGGCGATCATCATCGTCGTCCTGATTGCCGCGGTGACTTACCTGGTCGTGTTCATCGAACGCGGTCAGCGCAAGATCCTCGTGAACTACGCGAAGCGCCAGGTCGGCAACAAGATCTACGGCGGGCAGTCGTCGCACCTGCCGCTGAAGCTGAACATGTCGGGCGTGATTCCGCCGATCTTCGCATCGTCGATCATCCTGTTCCCGGCAACGATTCTCGGCTGGTTCAGTACCGGTCAGCCGACGGGAAGCTGGATTTCCAATACGTTGCATAACGTTGCGGAAGCGCTGAAGCCGGGCCAGCCGGTCTATGTGCTGCTGTACACGCTGGCAATCGTGTTTTTCTGCTTCTTCTACACCGCACTGGTGTTCAACAGCAGGGAAACCGCGGACAACCTGAAGAAGAGCGGCGCGTTTGTTCCGGGCATCCGTCCGGGCGATCAGACCGCACGATATATCGACCGCATCCTCACGCGTCTGACGCTGGCCGGTGCGATCTACATCGTCTTCGTGTGTCTGCTGCCGGAATTCCTGGTGCTGCGCTGGAACGTGCCGTTTTATTTTGGTGGAACGTCGCTGCTGATCATTGTCGTCGTCACGATGGACTTTATGGCGCAGGTGCAGTCGTACGTTATGTCGCAACAGTATGAGTCGCTGCTCAAGAAGGCCAACTTCAAGGGCGGCAACATCCCAACGCGTTAATAAGGACTATGGCCAAAGACGATGTAATCCAGATGCAGGGTGAGGTGATCGAAAACCTCCCGAATGCGACCTTCCGTGTGAAGCTGGAAAACGGCCATGTCGTGTTGGGGCATATTTCCGGAAAGATGCGGATGCACTACATCCGCATTCTGCCCGGCGACAAGGTGACGGTTGAGTTGACGCCTTACGATCTGTCTCGTGCGCGGATCGTGTTCCGGGCGAAGTGATTTGAAAAAAGGGTATTATCATGAAAGTGATGGCATCGGTTAAGCGCATTTGCCGCAATTGCAAGATCATCAAGCGCAAAGGCGTCGTTCGCGTGATCTGCAGCTCGGATCCGCGCCACAAGCAGCGCCAAGGCTGACCGCGCGTTTGTTTGCGCTTTTTGTTTGAGGAAAAACAATGGCTCGTATCGCAGGGGTTAACATCCCGAATCACCAGCATACCGAGATTGGCCTGACGGCAATCTTCGGTGTCGGCCGCACCCGTTCGCGCAGCATCTGCGTGGCAGCTGGCGTCGATTTTTCGAAGAAGGTCAAGGACCTGACCGACGCAGACTTGGAAAAGCTGCGTGAAGAAGTGGGCAAGTTTGTCGTCGAAGGCGATCTGCGCCGTGAAGTGACGATGAACATCAAGCGCCTGATGGACCTCGGTTGCTACCGTGGCGTCCGTCATCGCAAGGGCCTGCCGATGCGCGGTCAGCGTACGCGTACGAACGCACGTACCCGCAAGGGTCCGCGTCGTGCAGCGCAAGCGCTGAAGAAGTAAGCGGAACTGACAGTTACAGGAAAACGTAATGGCTAAGGCTTCGAACACCGCGGCGCAACGCGTTCGCAAGAAGGTTAAGAAGAACGTCGCTGAAGGTGTGGTTCACGTCCACGCGTCGTTCAACAACACGATCATCACGATCACCGATCGCCAAGGCAACGCGCTGGCATGGGCGACGTCGGGCGGCCAGGGCTTCAAGGGCTCGCGCAAGTCGACGCCGTTCGCTGCTCAGGTCGCAGCCGAGTCGGCCGGCCGCGTCGCGATGGAATATGGCGTGAAGAATCTGGAAGTGCGGATCAAGGGCCCGGGCCCGGGTCGCGAGTCGGCAGTGCGTGCACTGCACGGCCTCGGCATCAAGATCACCGCGATTTCGGACGTCACCCCGATTCCGCACAACGGCTGCCGCCCGCCGAAGCGTCGTCGTATCTAAGAATGTGCTGGCACGTTCGTGCTGGCGCATTGCCTGTCGCCGCTCAGCGTCGACGGGCGTTGCTTTTTTGATTGACTAAGCCCACCGTTCGCCCCAAAGGGAGCGGACTAGCGCGGATTTCGATCCGCGTGACTGATTGATAAAGGAATGCAAAGTGGCACGTTATATCGGCCCCAAAGCCAAGCTGTCCCGCCGTGAAGGCACCGACCTGTTCCTGAAGAGCGCGCGCCGCTCGCTCGCCGACAAGTGCAAGCTCGACAGCAAGCCGGGTCAGCACGGCCGTACCTCGGGCGCACGTACGTCCGACTACGGTACGCAGCTGCGCGAAAAGCAGAAGGTCAAGCGTATCTACGGCGTGCTGGAGCGTCAGTTCCGCCGCTACTTCGCTGAAGCCGACCGCCGCAAGGGCAACACGGGTGAAAACCTGCTGCAACTGCTCGAGTCGCGCCTCGACAACGTCGTGTATCGCATGGGCTTCGGCTCGACCCGCGCCGAAGCGCGTCAGCTCGTGAGCCACAAGTCGATCACGGTGAATGGCGTCGTCGCGAACGTCCCGTCGCAGCAAGTGAAGGCGGGTGACGTCGTCGCGATCCGCGAAAAGGCGAAGAAGCAGGCGCGTATCGTCGAAGCACTGTCGCTGGCCGAGCAAGGCGGCATGCCGAGCTGGGTTGCAGTCGATGCGAAGAAGTTCGAAGGCACGTTCAAGCAAATGCCGGAACGCGCTGACATCGCAGGCGACATCAACGAAAGCCTGATCGTCGAATTGTATTCGCGTTAATCGGATTGACAGCCGAGGTACCCCGATTGCGTTACGCAAGGAGGGGCCTCGGCTGTTTATTTTCTGGTTGTTACCGGTCAGCCTTATCGGTGTAACGAGCCGAGGGTATTGAAAAGGAAAACCCATGCAAACCAGTTTGCTGAAACCCAAGATCATCGCCGTGGAATCGCTGGGCGAGAACCACGCGCGGGTGGTCATGGAACCGTTCGAGCGCGGTTACGGCCATACCTTGGGCAATGCGCTTCGCCGCGTGCTGCTGTCGTCGATGGTTGGCTACGCGCCGACCGAAGTCACGATCGCAGGCGTGGTGCACGAGTACTCGACGCTTGATGGCGTGCAAGAAGACGTCGTCAACCTGCTGCTGAACCTGAAGGGCGTGGTGTTCAAGCTGCATAACCGTGACGAAGTGACGGTTACGCTGCGCAAGGAAGGCGAAGGCGTCGTCACGGCCGGCGATATCGAGCTGGCTCACGATTGCGAAGTCATCAACCCGAATCACGTGATCGCGCACCTGTCGAAGGGCGGCAAGCTCGACGTTCAGATCAAGATCGAGAAGGGCCGCGGCTATGTGCCCGGCAACGTCCGTCGCTACGGCGAAGACACGGCCAAGATCATCGGCCGCATCGTCCTCGACGCATCGTTCTCGCCGGTTCGCCGCGTGAGCTACGCTGTCGAAAGCGCACGTGTCGAGCAGCGTACCGACCTCGACAAGCTCGTGATGAACATCGAGACGAGCGGCGTGATCACGCCGGAAGAAGCGATCCGTCAATCGGCCCGCATCCTGGTCGACCAGCTGTCCGTGTTCGCGGCGCTGGAAGGCACGGAAACGGCTGCCGAGGCACCGTCGCGCGCACCGCAGATCGACCCGATCCTGCTGCGTCCGGTGGACGATCTCGAGTTGACGGTTCGTTCGGCGAACTGCCTGAAGGCCGAGAACATTTACTACATCGGCGATCTGATCCAGCGCACGGAAAACGAGCTGCTGAAGACGCCGAACCTCGGTCGCAAGTCGCTCAACGAGATCAAGGAAGTGCTCGCTTCGCGCGGTCTCACGCTGGGCATGAAGCTCGAGAACTGGCCGCCGGCTGGTCTCGACAAGTAAGCCCGGTTGTTGCTGCAGTTGGCAAAGATGCGGATTTTCCTTTAAAATCCGCATCTTGCTTTTTTCGTTACCGGCCCGTGCACCCTCCGAGGTGCGATAGAAGAGCTGGATCAAAACTTTGAATCAAGGAAACTGAAATGCGCCATCGTCATGGTCTGCGGAAACTGAACCGCACGAGCAGCCACCGTCTGGCTATGCTCCGTAACATGTCCAACTCGCTGATCGAGCACGAAGTCATCAAGACGACGCTGCCGAAGGCGAAGGAACTCCGTAAAGTCGTCGAGCCGCTGATCACGCTCGGCAAGAAGCCGTCGCTGGCAAACCGTCGCCTGGCGTTCAACCGCCTGCGCGATCGTGACTCGGTGGCGAAGCTGTTCGACGTGCTCGGTCCGCGCTTCGCGAACCGTCCGGGCGGCTACCTGCGCGTGCTGAAGTTCGGCTTCCGCGTCGGCGACAACGCACCGATGGCACTGGTCGAGCTGCTCGACCGTCCGGAAGTCGACGAAACGGAAAACGTGCAAGAAGCTGAATAAGCTTCCGGTACGCAGCAGTATCTGAAAGGGGCCGAGCGATTGCTTGGCCCTTTTTGTTTTTGGGGCGCCGGCTGCGATCGATTGTCGCAGGCCGACTCAGGCAGCGTTGCGCGGGCTGCGCTACGATACGGGGCAGCCAGCGTGGTCCCAGGGCGGATTGCCGCGCCGGCAGGAACCGGTAGACCAGCCAGGAGGACGGGGATGATAGTGGTGCTGATGCTGACGACGGTGCCTGACGCGGCGACGGCCGCGGCGCTAGCCGACGGCGCGCTCGACGCGCGGCTTGCCGCGTGCGTGTCGGAGCTCGGCACGATCAAGTCGCGCTATCACTGGCAGGGCAAGGTCGAAACGGCCGACGAGATCCAGTTGCTGTTCAAGACGAGCCCCGTGCGGGCGCTCGAACTGGAGCGATTTATTCTTGCGCATCATCCGTACGAGACGCCCGAAATCGTCTCGTGGCAGGCGACGGCATCGGCCGCGTACGGCCAGTGGGTGACCAGTGAAACTCAACGTCTATTTCATGTTTAACGGTATGGCGCTTTCCGTGCGCGTGCGCGCGCTGCGGCTTCTTGCAGTTCTGTTGTCGTTCGTGCTCGTGCTGGGTGGCCAGTCGGTCGCGCGCGCGGCCGACGATTTCCTCGATCCGGCGGTCGCTTTCAAGTTCAGCGCGAGCGAATCGCCGGGACAGGTGGACGTCCGCTTCAAGGTCGCCAACGGCTATTACCTGTATCGCGAGCGGTTCGCGTTCGCGGTGAAGAGCGGGCAGGCGACGCTCGGCGAGCCCCAATTGCCGGCCGGCCACGTGAAGTTCGACCAGACGTTCCAGAAGGACGTCGAGACCTATCGTGACGAAGTCGTGGTGCACGTGCCGGTCAAGCAGGCGTCGGGGCCGTTCGAGCTCGCGGTGACGTCGCAGGGGTGCGCGGACGAAGGGATCTGCTATCCGCCGGCGGAGCACGTCGTGAAGATCGACGGCGCCGCGCTGGGTGCAGCCGCATCGTCGTCCGGCGAAACGGCTGCCGGTAGCTGGTTCGACAAGGTCACGAGCGCCGATTTCGCGCAGTCGCTGCTCGAAGGTCACGGCTTCTTCTCGATCGTCGCGCTGTACTTCGTCGCTGGCGTCGTTCTGAGCCTCCTGCCCTGTTCGTACCCGATGATTCCGATCGTGTCCGCGATCATCATCGGCCAGGGCACGCGCGCGACGCATGCGCGCGGCTTCGCGCTGTCGCTGACCTACGTGGTCGGCATGGCGCTGGTCTATACGGTGCTCGGCATCGCCGCGGCGCTGGTCGGCCAGAGTCTCGGCGCGTGGCTGCAGAACCCGTGGGTGCTCGGCGCGTTCGGCGTGCTGCTCACCGCGTTCGCCGTATCGCTGATTTCGGGCAAGGACATCGCGCTGCCCGAGCGTTGGCAGAACGGCGCGGCCGAGGCATCGAGCGCGCGCCGGGGCGGCCATTTCGCCGCGGTTGCCGCGATGGGCGCATTGTCGGCGCTGGTCGTCGGCGCATGCATGACGGCGCCGCTGTTCGCGGTGCTGGCCTTCATCGCGCACACCGGCAATGCGTTGCTCGGCGGTGCGGCGCTGTTCGCGATGGGGCTGGGGCTCGGCGTGCCGCTGCTGGTCGTCGGCGTCGGTGCCGGGACGGTGCTGCCGCGCGCGGGCGCATGGATGGATGGCGTGAAGGTGTTCTTCGGCATCGTGCTGCTCGCGGCCGCGCTGTGGATCGTGTGGCCCGTGCTCGCAGGCGCTCTGAAGATGGTGCTCGCCGCGTTGTGGCTGCTCATCGCGGCCGCGGCGCTCGGGTTGTTCACGCCGAACGCCGGCGCTGCGTCGATCTGGCGCCGCCTGGGCCGCGGCGTGGGCGCCGCGCTCGCGATCTGGGCGGCGACACTGCTCGTCGGCCTGGCTGCAGGGTCGACCGATCCCGTCAAGCCGCTGGCCGTGCTTGCGGCTCGCACGGTTGCGTCGGGCGGCGCTGCGGCGGCGGGCACGGCAGCCGCGCAGGACGGGCCCGCGTTCGCATCGGTGCGCTCCAGTAGCGAGCTCGACGTGCTGCTGAAGACGTCGGGCCGGCCCGTGATGCTCGACTTCTACGCCGACTGGTGCGTGAGCTGCAAGGAGATGGAGCATCTGACGTTTACCGACGCGCGCGTGCAGGCGAGGCTCGCGAAGCTTCACCTCGTGCGCGCGGATGTCACCGCGAACAACCCGGACGATCAGGCGCTGCTCAAGCGCTTCAACCTGTTCGGGCCGCCGGGCATCATCTTTTTCGATCGCAGCGGCAACGAAATCGGGCGCGTGGTCGGCTATCAGGCGGCCGAGACGTTCCTGCGCAGCCTCGATCGGGTCGCTGTCCCGACGGTATGACAGTGTCAGCCGGTGGTGAACCGGGGCGCTCGCGCGGCATCAGCTGACGATTCGACGTCGGCAGGCAGGTGGCCTCGATCGGCGGCAAACAAAAAAACGGCGGAACACCGAGGTGTCCCGCCGTTTTTCCTTACGCCTGCCGGCGAGCGATCAGCGTTGCGCTTTCAGCAGACGCGCGGCGTCGAGCGCGAAGTACGTGAGCACGCCGTCGGCGCCCGCACGCTTGAACGCGAGCAGCGATTCGAGCACGACCTTGTCGTGGTCGAGCCAGCCGTTCATCGCGGCAGCCTTCAGCATCGCGTATTCGCCGCTCACCTGGTACACGTAGGTCGGGAAGCGGAACTCGTCCTTCACGCGACGCACGATGTCGAGGTACGGCATGCCGGGCTTGACCATCACCATGTCGGCGCCTTCGTCGATGTCGAGGCGCACTTCGCGCAGCGCTTCGTCACTGTTCGCCGGATCCATCTGGTAGGTCATCTTGTTGCCCTTGCCCAGGTTGGATGCCGAGCCGACCGCGTCGCGGAACGGGCCGTAGAACGCCGACGCGAACTTGGCCGAGTAGGCCATGATGCGCGTATGGATATGGCCGTCGCTTTCCAGCATCTCGCGGACCGCGCCGATGCGGCCGTCCATCATGTCCGACGGCGCGACGATGTCGACGCCTGCTTCGGCCTGCGCACGCGCCTGATCGACCAGGATCTCGATCGTGTCGTCGTTGATCACGTAGCCGTTCTCGTCGAGCACGCCGTCCTGGCCGTGGCTCGTGTACGGATCGAGTGCGACGTCGGTCAGCACGCCGAGCTCGGGGAAGCGCTTCTTCAGCTCGCGCACCGCACGCGGGATCAGGCCTTCCGGATTGGCTGCCTCGCGGCCGTCAGGCGTTTTCAGCGACGGCTCGATGGCCGGGAACAGCGACAGCACGGGCACGCCGAGTTCGACGCATTGCTCGGCGACATGCATCAGCAGATCGACGGACACGCGCTCGACGCCGGGCATCGACGGCACCGGCTGCCGTTCGTTGGTGCCGTCGACGACGAACACCGGATAAATCAGGTCGTCGGTGGTCAGGCGGTTTTCGCGCATCAGGCGCCGGGAGAAGTCGTCGCGGCGCATCCGGCGCGGACGATGAAGCGGATGGAAGCTCATGTCGATTGGGCAGAAATCAGGGCAGTAAGGACCTTACGGAACCCTTAGGTCATTTTCGGGAGCGTTGGTATATGATAGCGATCGAGCGGCACGCGTCGCGTGCAACTCCCCGCTTCTCCTCCCTGAGCGGGTGCCTGTCGTTTTTCGATTAGGCTGTTTGACCCGCCGTTAAACGGCGGGTTTTTTTATGAGCCGGCCGAATCCGCAGGCGCCGTCAGGTGCGCGCCGCCGATCCCGGCCGCGCGTTGCCCGATCATTGTGCTACAGGCTCGCTTTTTTCGTCGGCGACGGACGGCCGCACCCAGCTCTCGATCAACTCATGTGCCTCGTCGAGCCCCGTGCGCTTCAGCGCGGAGAACAGCTGGACCGTCAGCTTGCCCTGGACGCCCTGGTCGCGATACGCATCCAGCCCCTTTTGCGTGGTCCGCAGCGCGTTGATGCTTTCCTGCCGCGTCAATTTGTCGCACTTCGTCAGCAGCGTGTGGATCGGCTTGCCGGTCGGCGTGAACCACTCGATCATGCGGCGATCGAGGTCGGTCAGCGGACGGCGCGAATCCATCATCAGGATCAGGCCGCAGAGCTGCGAGCGGGTCGCGAGGTAGGACGACAGCAGCATTTCCCAGTGCGCCTTCGCGGCGCCCGGCACTTCCGCGTAGCCGTAGCCGGGCAGGTCGACGAGGTTCGCGACGGGCTCGGCGGCCGGGCCGACGGAGAAGTAGTTGATATGCTGCGTACGGCCGGGCGTCTTCGACGCGAAGGCCAGCCGCTTCTGGTTGCACAGCACGTTGATCGCCGTCGACTTGCCGGCGTTCGAGCGGCCCGCGAACGCGATTTCCGGCTGTACCGTCGGCGGCAGGTCGCGCAGATGGTTGACGGTCGTGTAGAAGCGGGCTTGATGGAGCAGAAAGGCCATGGGAACCGGAAGGACGGGCGGCGCGAGCCGCTTGGTGGAGGCGGGGTAGCCCCGATAGGCGCGGGAGCTTTCAACACGATATTGTACAATACGGCGGTTTTGCCGAAGGCCACCGGGCGCCTGCCTCGCGCTTTTATGTGGCTTCTGCGGTAGACTGGTCGCCGTCGTTTTTTGCAGAACCTCAAATTCCCACAAGACGAAACAGGGTGTGCGAATGAATCGACTGTGCAAGTCTCTGATGGTGCTTCAGGTTGCAGCAGGGTTCGTAGGTTTCGTAGCGGAGGCAAACGCGGCGGATGCGGCAAAGCCGGATCTCGACCGCGGCAAGGCGATTGCCGGGCAGGTCTGCGCGTCGTGTCACGGCGCTGACGGCAATAGCGCGTCGGGCAGTTTCCCGAAGCTTGCCGGCCAGCATCCCGAGTATCTGGTCAAGCAGTTGAACGACTTCAAGACGCAGCCGGGCGCGAAGGGGCCGGTGCGTACCAACGCGGTGATGGTCGGATTCGCGAGCGCGCTGAGCGCGGACGACATGCGCAACGTCGCCGCGTACTACGGGTCGCAGACGACGAAGCTCGGTACCGCACGCGATGCGGCGACCGTGCCGATCGGCCAGAAGATCTATCGCGGCGGCATCGCGGAGAAGGGCGTACCTGCCTGCGCGAGCTGCCACGGGCCGACCGGGCAGGGGCTTCCGGTCCAGTACCCGCGTCTGTCGGGGCAGTGGGCCGATTACACGGTCGCGCAGTTGACCGCGTTCCAGCAGGGAGCTGGCGCGCGCAACAACAACGACGCGATGCATCAGATCGCGACGCGCCTGTCGGACAACGAGATCAAGGCCGTCGCGGATTACATCGCGGGCCTGCGTTGAGCGGTCGGTCGCGAATGGAATGACCGGGCGCCCGAAGGGCGTCCGGAGTCAGAACAAGAAAAGGGTGGGGCGCCGCACCGTTGCGGTCGCCTTGCCCTTTTTTGTTGTCAGTCGGAGTTTGAATGAGCGTTACCACGTCGGGGTTGCAGTCGAAGTCGGGTCAGGGTGCGCCGAAGCGCGCGGTCGAGCTGCTGAGCTCGATGCGCTTCGCGATCGCGCTGCTGGTGGTGCTGTCGATCGCGAGCATCATCGGCACGGTCCTGACCCAGGACGATCCGTATCCGAACTACGTGAACCAGTTCGGGCCGTTCTGGGCGGACATCTTCCGCTCGCTCGGCCTGTACAACGTGTACAGCGCGTGGTGGTTCATGCTGATTCTGATCTTCCTCGTCGTGTCGGTCTCGCTGTGCGTGATCCGCAACGCGCCGAAGATGCTCGCCGATGCGAAGAGCTGGAAGGACAAGGTCCGCGAAGGCAGCCTGCGCGCGTTCCACCACAAGGCCGAGTACACGGCTTCCGGCACGCGCGCGACGGTCGCGGCGACGCTAGCCACGTTCGTCACCAAGGCAGGCTACAAGCACGTCGTGCGTGAAACCGACGGCGCGACGCTGATCTCCGCGAAGCGCGGTGCGATGACCAAGTGGGGCTACATCTCCGCCCACCTCGCGATCGTCGTGATCTGTATCGGTGGCCTGCTCGACAGCAACCTGCCGATCAAATTCCAGATGTGGATGTTCGGCAAAAGCCCGGTCAACACGAGCGCGACGATCAGCGAGATCTCGCCCGACCATCGCCTGTCCGCGTCGAACCCGACGTTCCGCGGTTATGCGTGGGTGCCCGAGGGCCAGTTCGTGTCGACCGCGATCCTGAACCAGCCGAGCGGCTCGCTGATCCAGGACCTGCCGTTCTCGATCCAGCTCAACAAATTCATCGTCGACTACTACACGACGGGCATGCCGAAGCTGTTCGCGAGCGACATCGTCGTGATCGATCGCGAGACCGGCCAGAAGATCCCGGCGCGCGTCGAGGTCAACAAGCCGTTCACGTACAAGGGCGTGTCGATCTACCAGTCGAGCTTCCAGGACGGCGGCTCGCAGATGCAGATGACGGCCTACCCGATGACGGGCGGCAACGCGAAGACCTTCCCCGTGCACGGCACGATCGGCAGTTCGGCGCCGCTGCAAATGCCGGGCGCCGACGGCGACACGATCGAGTTCGCCGATTTCCGCGCGATCAACGTCGAGAACATGGCCGACGCGAACGGCAAGCTGGACGTGCGCGGCGTCGCGAAGACGGCGTCGCTGAAGGAGGCGTTCGACGAACGGCTCGGCTCCGGCGCGAAGACGTCGAAGCCGATGCAGCTCCACAACATCGGCCCGTCCGTGCAGTACAAGATCCGCGGCAAGGACGGCCAGGCGCGCGAATTCAACAACTACATGCTGCCCGTCGACATGAACGGCGAGCGCGTGTTCCTCGCCGGCGTGCGCGCGAGCCCGAACGATCCGTTCCGCTACATGCGGATTCCGGCCGACAGCCAGGATTCGATCGGCGAATGGATGCACCTGCGCGCCGCGCTCGAGGATCCGGCCGTGCGTGCCGAAGCCGCCGCGCGCTTCGCGCAGCGTTCGCTGCCGGGCTCCGACGCATCGCTGCGCGGCCGCCTGCAGGACAGCGCATCGAAGGTGCTGACCCTGTTTGCTGCAAGCGACGACAGCGGCGGCCGCGGCGCCGACGGCCAGCCGATCGGCGGTTTCCAGGCCGTGGCGACGTTTATCGACCGCACGGTGCCGAAGGCCGAGCAGGAGAAGGCCGCGAGCCTGCTGCTGCGGATGCTCGAGGGCTCGATGTGGGAGGTCTGGCAGATCTCGCGCGAGCGCGTCGGCCAGCCGGCTGCCCAGCAGGGCACCGACACGATCCGCTTCGTGCAGAACGCGATCAATGCGCTATCCGACAGCTTTCTGTATGGATCGCCCGTCTATCTGCAGCTTGACTCATTCAAGCAGGTGCAAGCTTCGGTATTTCAGTTGACGCGCGCACCCGGCAAGAATCTGGTGTATCTTGGCAGCCTGCTGCTGGTCGCCGGCATCTTCTCGATGTTCTACGTGCGCGAACGGCGCCTCTGGTTCTGGCTCAAGGATGCCGGCTCGGGCGTCGACGTGGTGATGGCGATGTCCACGGCCCGCAGGACCTTCGATTTCGAGAAAGAATTCGTGCAGACGCGCGACGCGGCCGGCGTCGCCTTGCGCGCCGCACCTCGCGACGCCGCGCCCGCCGGTGCGGCATCGACGGCCCGCCCGCCTGCCGGCGGCGGTTCGGATTCCGAGAATTCCACCCGGTAACGTCATGGATCTCACGCAAGTTTCCTCCTCCCCTCGGGCGTCGGCCCAGGCCCCGGTTTCGGCGCCGCTGTTCGACGACCGTCCGTTCCTCGCACGCCTGTCGCTGATCGACTGGCTGTTCGCACTGGCGCTCGTGGTGGGCGCGGGCTATGCGCTCGTGCACTACAACGCGCACATGGATTACTACGACAAGGCGGTGATGATCGGCACCGTGCCGGCGCTCATCGCGCTCGGCTGGCGCTGGAAGCCCGCGCGGCTGATGATGGCGTCGATCGCCGTGCTGTCGCTGCTGTCGATCCAGATCTACCAGGGCGATCTCGGGCGCGCCGATTCGGCGTTCTTCCTCAAGTACTTCCTGTCGAGCCAGTCGGCGATCCTGTGGATGAGCGCGCTGTTCGTGCTCGCGACGGTCTTCTACTGGATCGGCTTGCTCGCGCGCTCGGAAACGGGTGCCGCAATCGGCCAGAAGCTCACGTGGGCCGCCGTGCTGATGGGCTTCACGGGGCTGATGGTGCGCTGGTACGAGTCCTACCTGATCGGCGCCGATGTCGGGCATATCCCCGTGTCGAACCTCTACGAGGTGTTCGTCCTGTTCAGCCTGATTACCGCGCTGCTCTACCTGTATTACGAAGGCCACTACGGCACGCGTTCGCTCGGCGCGTTCGTGCTGCTGGTCATCAGCGCGGCGGTCGGCTTCCTGATGTGGTACTCGGTCGCGCGCGATGCGCAGCAGATCCAGCCGCTGGTGCCTGCGCTGCAGAGCTGGTGGATGAAGATCCACGTGCCGGCGAACTTCATCGGCTACGGCAGCTTCGCGTTGTCGGCGATGGTGTCGGTCGCGTACCTGATGAAGGAGCGCGGCGTGCTCGCCGATCGCCTGCCGACGCTCGAGGTGCTCGACGACGTGATGTACAAGTCGATCGCGGTCGGTTTCGCGTTCTTCACGATCGCGACGATCCTCGGCGCGCTGTGGGCGGCCGAGGCATGGGGCGGCTACTGGAGCTGGGACCCGAAGGAAACCTGGGCGCTGATCGTGTGGCTGAACTACGCGGCGTGGCTGCACATGCGGCTGATGAAGGGCCTGCGCGGCGCGGTTGCCGCCTGGTGGGCACTCACGGGCCTGCTCGTGACGACGTTCGCGTTCCTCGGCGTCAACATGTTCCTGTCCGGGCTGCATAGCTACGGCAAGCTGTAAGATTTCGGCCGCTCGTCCGACTATAAGACCGCCGGTGCACTGCGTGCCCGGCGGTTTTCCTTTGTAACGGGCGGGCGATCCGGGCGTCGAACGGCGCATGACGGGCCGGGTCGAACGCTCAGGAAGCGTGCGCGCGGCGCATGCAGGAGGAGTAGCACGATGTGGATCAAACGTCCTTTGCGGAACGTACTGACCGGCGCCGATATCGCGCACAGCGAGATCACGCCGCGCGCGGTGTTCGAGAACCGGCGGCGCGTCTTGCAGGCGGCCGGCCTCGCGGCGGCGGGCGGGTTGCTCGGCGGCAGTGGTGCGGCATTTGCCGCGTATGCATCGCCCGACGCGCGGGCGGCGAAGCTCGCGGCGAAAACGAACCCGAAGTTCGTCGCGGCCGACAAGGTGACGCCGTTCAAGGACATCACGTCCTACAACAACTTCTACGAATTCGGCACCGACAAGAGCGACCCGGCGCAGAACGCCGGCACGCTGCGGCCGCGCCCGTGGCGCGTGAGCGTCGAGGGCGAGGTGCTGCACCCGAAGGTGTTCGATCTCGACGAACTGCTGAAGCTCGCACCGCTCGAGGAGCGCGTGTACCGGCTGCGCTGCGTCGAAGGCTGGTCGATGGTGATCCCGTGGATCGGCGTGCCGCTGTCCGAGCTGATCAAGCGTGTGCAGCCGACCGGCAATGCGAAATACGTGCAGTTCATCACGCTGGCCGATCCGTCGCAGATGCCGGGCCTCTCGACACCCGTGCTCGACTGGCCGTATTCGGAAGGGCTGCGGATGGACGAGGCGATGAATCCGCTGACGCTGCTGACGATGGGTGTCTACGGGCAGGTGCTGCCGAACCAGAACGGCGCGCCGGTGCGAATCGTCGTGCCGTGGAAGTATGGCTTCAAGAGCGCGAAGTCGCTCGTGAAGATCCGCTTCGTCGACCAGCAGCCGAAGACGAGCTGGAACACGTACGCAGCGAACGAATACGGCTTTTATTCGAACGTGAACCCGAACGTCGATCATCCGCGCTGGAGCCAGGCGACCGAGCGGCGCATCGGCGAGGACGGCTTCTTCACACCGAAGCGCAAGACGCTGATGTTCAACGGCTACGGCGATCTGGTTGCGTCGATGTATCAGGGCATGGACCTGAAAAAGAACTTCTGAGCGCGACGGTGAGAAACGACATGCCTCCTTCGACGCTGACACCCGCGCGCGCAGCCGGCACCGGATCGACCGCACGCGCGGCCCGGGCCGGTGCTGCTCGTACCGGCGCGCCGCGCTGGCTCGTGCCGGCCAAGGTGCTGGTTTTCGCGGCCGGCCTCTATCCGCTTGCGCGTCTCGTGCTGTTCGGGCTGACTGACCGGCTCGGCGCGAACCCGATCGAATTCATCACGCGTTCGACCGGCCTGTGGACGCTCGTGATGCTGTGCATCACGCTGGCCGTCACGCCGCTGCGGCGCATGACGGGCTTCGCGACGCTGCTGCGCTTTCGCCGGATGATCGGGCTGTTCGCGTTCTTTTACGCGACGCTGCATTTCACGACCTACCTGTGGTTCGACAAGTGGTTCGACGTCGTCGCGATCCTGAAGGACGTCGGCAAGCGCCCGTTCATCACGGTCGGCTTTGCCGCGTTCATGCTGCTGATCCCGCTCGCCGCGACGTCGCCGCGCGCGATGGTGCGCCGGCTCGGCCGCCACTGGGCGACGCTGCACTGCGCGATCTACGCGATCGCGCTGTTCGGCGTGCTGCACTTCTGGTGGATGAAAGCCGGCAAGCACGATCTCGCGCAGCCGAAGCTTTACGCGGCGATCGTCGCCGCGCTGCTCGGCTGGCGGCTGGCCGCATGGGGATGGCGGCGCGTGCGCACGTGACGGCACGGCCTGCAAAAACAAAAGGCGATGACCGGGAAGTCATCGCCTTGTTTCGCGAGCTGCGCGGGCGCCGTCGCGTCGTTACTGCGCGACGGCCGAGCCCGACGCCGGTGCGGGCATTTTCGATGCGTCGCTCGACAGTTCGGGCGTCAGCGTGAGCGGCGTGCCGGACGAATCGGGCACACTGTCGGATGACGCGTTTTCATCGGTCGGCTTCACGTCCGACGGCGGCGTGTCCTGCTGTTGGATCGGCTTGGGCAGCGGAGGCACGGTAGGCAGATAGAGCGGGCCGCTTTGACCGCAGCCGGCAAGAATCGCCAAAGCCGCTACAATCGCGCTCATCCGGAAAACGACTCGCATGATCGTCCCTGAACAATTGAACCGATAGAGTTTAGCATGTCCGATACCGAATACCTGACCCGTGCCGAGGCCGTGCTGACGGCCGTCGAGCGTACCGTCGACACCGCGAACGACGGCGACTACGACATCGATCTGGAGCGCAACGGCAGCGTCCTGACGCTGACGTTCGAGAATGGCTCGAAGATCATCGTCAACCTGCAGCCGCCGATGAAGGAAGTGTGGATCGCCGCGAAGGCGGGCGGATTCCACTACCGTTTCGTTGATGGCGAATGGCGCGATACGCGCACGGGCACCGAGTTCTACGCGGCGCTCACCGAATACGCGACGCAGCAGGCCGGCCTGCCGATCACGTTCAGCGCGTGACGGCCGGGGCGCCGGGCCCCGAATGCCGTACCAAAAGAAAAAGCGCCCCGCAGTTCATTCACGGGGCGCTTTTTTCATGTCCGGGGCCGCGGGTCAGTGGCCGCGGAACAGGTTCATGATGTCCTGCTTTTCCTGCTCGTCGACGTGCGGCGCCGGCGCCGCTTCGTCGACGTTCTGCGCGGCCGGCGCCTGCGGCACACCGACCGTCGACACGAAACCGTGCCCCGGCGTGAAGTCGGTGAAGTACAGCTCGCTGCCGAGCGACTCGACGCCGTCCGGCATCGTCGGCTTGAACTCCGGTACGCCCTTCAGCGCCGCGCCCATGTAGTCGATCCAGACGGGCAGCGACAGGCCGCCGCCGGTTTCGCGATCGCCGAGGCTACGCGGGTTGTCGTAGCCGATCCACGCGATCGCGGCGAGCGTGTGCTGGTAGCCGGCGAACCAAGCGTCGTGCGAATCGTTCGTCGTGCCGGTCTTGCCCGCGAGGTCGGTGCGCTTCAGGATGTTGGTCCGCGCGCCCGTGCCGCGCTGCGCGACGCTCTGCAGCAGGCTGTTCATCACGTATGCGTTGCGCGCGTCGATCGCGCGCGGCGCGTTCTGCTCGGCGACGAGCGGTTGCGCGCGTGCGACGATCGCGCCGTTCGGATCGGTGACTTCGGCGATCAGGTACGGATTGACGCGGTAGCCGCCGTTCGCGAAGACCGAGTACGCGCCGGCCATCTGCAGCGGCGTGACCTGGCCCGCGCCGAGCGCCATCGGCAGGTAGGCCGGATGGCGCTCGGCGTCGAAGCCGAAGCGCGTGATGTACTGCTGCGCGTACTTCGTGCCGATGTGGTTCAGGATCCGGATCGACACGAGGTTGCGCGAGCGCTGCAGCGCGGTGCGCATCGACATCGGGCCTTCGAAGCCGCCGCCGTAGTTCTTCGGCTCCCACGGCTGCCCGCCCGTTTCGGCGGCGCTGAAATACAGCGGGCCATCGTTGATCACGGTTGCCGGCCCGAGGCCCTTGTCGAGCGACGCCGAGTAGATGAACGGCTTGAACGACGAACCCGGCTGCCGCCATGCCTGCGTGACGTGGTTGAACTTGTTCTTGTTGTAGTCGAAGCCGCCGACGAGCGAGCGGATCGCGCCGTCCTGCGGGATGATCGACAGGAACGCGCCTTCGACCTGCGGCAACTGCGTGATCGACCATTTGCCGGTGTCGTTCTTCACGACGCGGACGATCGCACCGGGGCGGATGCGGCGGTTCGGCTGCGCGTTGGTCGACAGCGCGCCCGACGCGAAGCGCAGGTTGTCGCCTTCGATCGTCGCAGTGCTGCCGTCGATGAACGCGACCGTGATCTGGCGCGGGCTCGCGGCCGTGACGACCGCGGCTATCAGTTCGCCGTTGTCGGGGTGCTCGAGCAGCGCGTCGTCGATCGCCTGTTCGCGGTCGTCCGCACCGGCCGGCAGCTCGATGAAGCCTTCCGGCCCGCGATAACCGTGCCGACGCTCGTAATCCATGATGCCCTTGCGCAGCGCGGTATACGCGACCTGCTGGTCCGCGGAATCGATCGTCGTGACGACGTTGAAGCCGCGCGTGTAGGTTTCCTCGCGGTACTGCGCGTACATCATCTGTCTGACCATTTCCGCGACGTACTCGGCGTGCACGCTGAAATCGCGGCCCGGGCCCTTGACGACGAGCGGCTGCGCGACGGCCTCGTCGTACTGCTCGCGCGTGATGAAGTTCAGCTCGAGCATCCGCTGCAGGATGTATTCCTGGCGCACCTTCGCGCGCTTCGGGTTCACGACTGGGTTATACGCGGACGGCGCCTTCGGCAGCCCCGCGAGCATCGCCGCCTCCGCGAGCGTGATGTCCTTCAGGTCCTTGCCGAAATAGACCCGCGCGGCGCTCGCGAAGCCGTACGCGCGCTGGCCGAGATAGATCTGATTCATGTAGACCTCGAGAATCTGATCCTTCGTCAGCGCGCGCTCGATCCGGTACGCGAGCAGCATCTCGTAGATCTTGCGCGTGTAGGTCTTCTCGCTCGACAGGAAGAAGTTGCGCGCGACCTGCATCGTGATCGTGCTCGCGCCCTGCGATGCATGACCGTTCGTCAGCGCGACGAAGCCGGCGCGGATGATGCCGGTGAGGTCGACGCCGCCGTGATCGTAGAAGCGTGCGTCCTCGATCGCGAGGATCGCCTTCTTCAGCGAGTCGGGCACGTCCCTGAAATGGACGACGTCGCGGCGCTCTTCGCCGAATTCGCCGATCAGCACGTGATCGGACGTATAGATGCGCAGCGGCACCTTCGGGCGATAGTCGGTCAGCGCGTCGAGCGACGGCATGTTCGGCCACGCGACGACGAGCGCATAGCCGAGCACGAGGCCGCCGGCCACGACGAGGGCCATGCACATCGCGGCGAAGCCGAGCAGGACTTTTTGCCACCAGGGACGCTTCTTCGGCTCCGGGGCGGGAGGCGGGGACGTAGGAGTCGTGGATTGCATAGGCATACCGGAAAACAGTCTCGCGATTATAGCTGCCCGGTAAGACCGGTCCTGACACGGGGGCTGCCCGCCGGAAAGCCGCGGGTTGCCGTGTCTTCAGCATAGCCCGCGCACGGCTGTTCCGAGCCGATGCTGGCCGTTCGGCCGACTGTCGGCCGAACGCGCCGCTTTGCAGAATCAGGTCTCGGAAACGCGGCATGGGCCGCGACGATCGCGGGAGGCCGGGATGGCGGGACGATGGATGGCGCGGTTCGCGCAGGGCAGGCACGGGGCGACGGGAATCGACGTCGGGGCGGACGAGGTGAGGGTGGTTGCGCTGAGCCGGCGCGCCCGTGCTGCCGATGTGCGCGTCGAGGGGCTCGAGCGGGAGCCGGTCGGGTTGGCGGGCGGGCCGGAAGACGCGCGCTGGGCGGCGGTTGCGCGCTCGCTGGCGGCGGCCGTGTCGCGGCTGGCGGCGGCGGGAGTGAGGTGCGAGGCGTGCGGCGTGATGGCGCTGTGCGATGAAGAGATCCGTACCGCGACGCTCGACCTGGCCGGGCGTGACGACGTCGAGGATGCCGCGCGTCAGGCGGCCGAGCGCATTTCGGGGCTGGCGCCGGACAGCCTCGCGTTCGACTGGCGGCAGGATGGCGGCGCGCAGTCTGGCGAGATCGAGGTCGCGGTGGCCCCGCTGGCGCTGCTCGAACGGCGGATCGACGTGGCCGCCCAGGCCGGTGTCGACCTGACGGCCGTCGACGGCGAGTCGGCGGCCGCGCTGCGCGCGTTGCGTTATGCGGCGCAGTTCGAACTCGACGCGCACGATCCCTATGCCGCGCTCTGGTTCAGCGACTCGGGCGTGCAAGCGTGGCGGGTCGACGGTGCGCTGGCCGCGCAGGTGCTCGCGCTGTCAGGCGGGGTGCCGGAGGCGTTCTCCGACGCATTGCGCCAGCGCGTGCTCGGGGCCGTGCGTTGCGTACTCGTGGCCGGGGACGAGCGGTGCATCGCCCGCTTCGGGACGTCCGTCGCCGATATCGGCGACGTGCTCGGCGCGGTTGCGGTGCCGTTCGACTGCACGGGCTGGGATGGGCAGCCGTGCCCGCCCGCCGGCATGCCGGGCGGCCCTGCATTCGCCGTCGCGTTCGGGCTGGCGTTGCGCGGGGTGTGGGAATGATGACCGGTCGCATGCCGGCACGCGCGTCCGGGCCGGCTGAGGTCGATCGTGCGGGGCTCGGCGGTTTCAACCTGCTGCCGTACCGCGAGCGGCTGGCGCAGGCGTTGCGACGTCGCCGGGCCGCGCAGTGCGGGGCGGCAATCCTGCTCGGCGTGCTCGGCGCCGGTCTGTGGACGGGCGCTGCCGCATGGCTACGGTGGCGCGCGGACGCCGAGCGCGTAAGCGTGGAGACGCGGCTGCGGCAGTTGCAGCCGCGGGTGGAAGTTGCGACGCGCACCGCCAGTGCAGCAGCCGCCGCCGCTCGGCGCGGCGCGCGGGCAGCCGAGCTCGCCGCGCCTTACCGGCGCGTCGCAGCGCTGCTGGCGACGCTGGCGCAGGTGCGAGACGACGCGGTTCGGCTCGACACGCTGCGCACGACACCGACGGGTGCCGAGCTCGATGTGCGCGCCACGAGTTACCGGGCGGCCGAGCGATGGCTCGCCGGGATGGCGCGCGAGCAGCGGGACTGGCGGATCGATATCGACGCGTTGAAGCCTGCTTCGGATGCACCGGTCGCGTCGGCGGGGATGCCGTTCCGGTTCTCGGTCCAACTGTATTGGCGCGATGCGATGTCGTCGCGAAGCACATCGGGAAGCGGCGCATGACGGCGATCGTGCATCGGCCTGCGCCGCGCGGCGAAGCATGGCTGCGCGGCATGCGGCGCGTGTCGCCCGAGGCTGCACATACGGCCGGCTGCGCGCTGGCGTTCGCAGCCGTGCTGGCGGGCGGCATTCATCTGGCGAATGCCGCCGACTGGAGCGGGCTCGCGCACAGTCGCACGTTGCTGGCAGCGGCGCAGGTGCGGGAGGCCGATGCGCAGCGCGTGCTTGCGGCCGCCGGGCAACGGCGCGACGCAGGTCCGGCACCAGCGCGCGATGACCGCTTGTCGCCTGCGCCGGAATGGGGTGCGCTGATGCTCGAACTGGCCGATCTCGCAGCGTCGAGCGGGCTGCGTCGCGTAACGATCGAACCGCAGCAAGCCGGCGGCGCGGCGCCGGACGGCCGGCGCACGGTGCGTATCGTCGCGGATGGCGGCTTTCGCGCGTTGTTGCACATGGTCGGCGGGCTGGCAGGCTTTCCGGTGCTGGCAGTGCCGTCGGTGCTGCGTGTCGAGCGAGGATTGCAAGCTGCACGCGTGGAAATGTCCGTCGACGTTTTTCCGGCGCTGCCGGCTGCAACGGGCGCTGGCGGCACGGCGGCGGTTCCGGCAGCGGCGCTCGACGAGGACCCGTTCGACACGGCTGGCTTGTCCGCAGCGGATGGTCAGGCTGCCCGCCTGGCCGGCACGATTCGCGACGCGCGCGCCGGTCTCGCGCTGGTCGACGGCGGCGACGGCACGTTCACCGCCGTGGCGCCCGGCGAAGCGCTCGGGGCTGCGCGCGTGGTGCGTGTCGAGCCCGCGGCCGTGACGCTCGCGACGGCGGACGGGGCGCACCGGCTCGTTCTCGATGACGGAGGCCGGCCATGATGAAGTACGGATGTCGGGCACTCGCCGTCGTCTGGGCCGGATTGACGGCGGCCGGGGCAAGCGCGTCATTGCCACCGCTGCCGGCCGTCTGGCCAGCAGCGGCGATGGATGCGCAGGTGCCGGGCCTGCCGCCGCCCGGAGGCTTGGCCGATGGCGTGGATGATGCCGTGTCGGCGGAGGTCGGCCCGCAACGGTTCGATCACGCGGCTCACGCGGCGCGTCAGGCAGAAACCGCCGCTCCGGCTCCCCGGCTGGAGGGGCCGCCGATCCCGTTGGCGCCGCCGGCCCGGATGAGCGACGACGCGGCACGGCAACCGGGCGATGCGAACGACGCGCGTCGAATCTCGCTGAATCTGCAGGGCGTAGGTCTCGCAGCTGCATTCGACGCGTTCGCCCGGTTCACGGGGCTCAATATCGTCGTCGGTGAGCAGGTGCGCGGCACCGTCACGTTACGTCTGAACAATGTTCGCTGGCGCGATGCATTCGACACGCTGCTCGACACGCACGGGCTCGCGATGTCGCGGCGCGGCAACGTGATATGGGTCACGCCGGCGGCCGAACTGGCCGCGCGCGAACGCGAGCGCTTCGAGATGCACGCGCGGGCCGCCGATCTGGAGCCGCTCGCGAGCCGTACGTTCGCGCTGCACTACCCGCGTGCGCAGGACGTGCAACGGCTGCTGGCCGGCGCGACCGGCCAGCGCCTGCTGTCGAAGCGCGGCGCCGCGGCGGCCGATCCGCGCACGAACCTGTTGTTCGTCACCGATCTCGAACCGCGTATCGCGCAGATCGCGGGCCTGATCGACGCGATCGACCGGCCATCGCGGCAGGTCCGGATCGAGGCGCGCATCGTCGAGGGCGAACAGGGCTTCTCGCGCAACCTCGGCGCACGCGTCGCGCTGCGTGCGCAGGGGCGCCCCCCGTCGGGCGACGGCACCACGTTCGCGGCGGACGCGCGCAACGCGCTCGACCTTGCCGCGCGGCCGCTCGGCGGCTTCGAGGCGGCAACCGCCGGCTTCACGCTGTTCGCCGCGCCGCTCAGCCGCGTACTCGACATCGAACTGAACGCACTCGAAGCGCAGGGGCGGGGACAGATCGTTTCGCGTCCGCGCGTGGTGACCGCCGATCGCGTCAAGGCTATCGTCGAGCAGGGTTCGGAGCTGCCGTACCAGGCGAAGATCGGCAACGGCGTGAGCGGCGTGCAGTTCCGCCGCGCGACGCTCAAGCTCGAGGTCGAGCCGCAGATCACGCCCGACGGGCGCGTGGTGCTCGACCTGGACGTGACGAAGGACAGCGTCGGCGAGCCGACGGCGGCCGGCCCGGCTATCCATACGAAGCACGTGCAGACGCGCGTCGAGGTCGAGGACGGCGGGACGGTCGCGATCGGCGGGATCTACGAGCAGCTGCGCCGGAACGATGTGACGCGCGTGCCGCTCTTGGGCAAAATACCGATTCTGGGCGCGCTTTTCCGGCACCGCGCGCAGCGCGACCAGCGCAGCGAACTGGTCGTCTTCATCACGCCGACCGTCGTCGATGCGCGCTGCGATGCGCGCGGCGCGGCTGGCGCGGATCACGACAAAACGGGGCCGGAAGCCGCCGGCGCAGGCTCGACAAGGCAGCCGCTTTGCCAGTAAGCTGCGCCACACACCAGCAAGATTGAAGCAGAGGAAGCCGTTGCAAGCGCGGGACCCACATGCAAACGTATTTTTCGTCGGCCTTATGGGAGCGGGTAAGACCACCGTGGGCCGTGCGGTCGCGCGTCGTCTCGACAGGACGTTCTTCGACTCCGACCACGAAATCGAGGCCCGCACGGGCGCGCGCATTCCGGTGATCTTCGAGCTGGAGGGCGAGACCGGGTTTCGCGATCGCGAAACGCAGGTGATCGCCGAGCTCACGCAGCGCGAGAACATCGTGCTCGCGACGGGCGGCGGCGCGGTGCTGCGCCCGGAAAATCGCGACTGCCTGAAAAGCAGTGGCATCGTCGTCTATCTGCGTGCCAATCCGCACGATCTGTGGCTGCGCACGCGCAAGGACAAGAACCGCCCGCTGCTGCAGACCGAGGATCCGAAGGGGCGTCTCGAAGCGCTCTACGAAGTGCGCGACCCGCTGTACCGCGAATGCGCGGATTTCGTCATCGAGACCGGCCGTCCGTCGGTCAACGGTCTCGTCAACATGGTGCTGATGCAACTCGAACTGGCGGGCGTCATCGCCAAGCCGCTACAAGCATGATTACTGTCAACGTCGATCTGGGCGACCGCGCCTATCCGATTCATATTGGCGCCGGCCTGATCGGCCGCGCGGAGCTGTTCGCGCCTCACATCAAGGGTTCGTCCGTCACGATCGTCACGAACACGACGGTCGATCCGCTTTACGGCGACACGCTGCGCGCGGCGCTCGCGCCGCTTGGCAAGCATGTGTCGACGGTCGTGCTGCCGGACGGCGAGGCGTACAAGAACTGGGAAACGCTGAACCTGATCTTCGACGGCTTGCTGACCGGGCGCGCGGATCGCAAGACGACGCTCGTCGCGCTCGGCGGCGGCGTGGTCGGCGACATGACGGGCTTTGCCGCGGCGTGCTACATGCGCGGCGTGCCGTTCATCCAGGTACCGACGACGCTGCTGTCGCAGGTCGATTCGTCGGTCGGCGGCAAGACGGGCATCAACCACCCGCTCGGCAAGAACATGATCGGCGCGTTCTACCAGCCGCAGGCCGTGATCGCGGACATCGGCGCGCTGGCGACGCTGCCCGATCGCGAACTGGCGGCCGGTGTCGCCGAGATCATCAAGACCGGCGCGATCGCCGATGCGGAATTCTTCGACTGGATCGAGGCGAACGTCGACGCGCTGAACCGTCGCGAGCCGGCAGCGCTCGCGCACGCCGTGAAGCGCTCGTGCGAGATCAAGGCGAGCGTGGTCGCGGCCGACGAACGCGAAGGCGGCCTGCGCGCGATCCTGAACTTCGGCCACACGTTCGGCCATGCAATCGAGGCCGGCCTTGGCTACGGCGAGTGGCTGCACGGCGAGGCCGTCGGCTGCGGGATGGTGATGGCGGGCGACCTGTCGGTGCGGCTCGGCCTGCTCGACGAAGCGTCGCGGCAGCGGCTCGACGCGGTGATCGCGGCCGCGCACCTGCCGACCCGCGGGCCCGCGCTAGGCGACGCGCGCTACATGGACCTGATGCGCGTCGACAAGAAGGCCGAGGCCGGCGCGATCAAGTTCATCCTGCTGAAGCGATTCGGCGATACGCTGATCACGCAGGCGCCGGACGAAGCCGTATTCGCTACACTGGCGCAGACAACCCGGTAATGGCGGCCCGGATGCCCCGGCGCCCCTGACATGGAGGAGACGTGAGCGAGACATCCAGCAGCACACTGCCCGAAGCCGGCCGCGCATCCGCTGCGCCGGTGGCCGAGCCGCCGACGCTGGCGGCGCTGGAAGCCCATCTCGCTCCGTATGCCGCACACGCGTCGCAGTCGCGCGGCCGCCGCCATCCGGAAACGCCGCCGGCGGCGCGCACCGAATTCCAGCGCGACCGCGACCGCATCGTCCATTCGACCGCGTTTCGCCGGCTCGAATACAAGACGCAGGTCTTCGTCAATCACGAAGGCGACCTGTTCCGCACGCGCCTCACGCACAGCCTCGAGGTCGCGCAGATCGCGCGCTCGGTCGCGCGCAACCTGCGCCTGAACGAGGATCTCGTCGAGGCGATCTCGCTCGCGCACGATCTCGGCCATACGCCGTTCGGCCATGCCGGGCAGGACGCGCTGAATGCATGCATGCGCGAGCACGGCGGCTTCGAGCACAACCTGCAGAGCCTTGCCGTCGTCGACGAGCTCGAGGAGCACTACGGCGCGTTCAACGGGCTGAACCTGTGCTTCGAGACGCGCGAAGGCATTCTGAAGCACTGCTCGCGCGAGAATGCGCGCAAGCTCGGCGCGCTCGGCGAGCGCTTCCTGCAGGGCCACCAGCCGTCGCTCGAAGCGCAGATCGCGAACATCGCGGACGAAATTGCCTACAACAACCACGATGTCGACGACGGCCTGCGTTCCGGCCTGATCACGATCGAGCAGCTCGCGGAAGTCGAGCTGTGGCAGCGCCACTACGAGGCGGCGCTCGCCGAATTCCCGCACCTCGAAGGCCGCCGTCTCGTGCACGAGACGGTGCGCCGCATCATCAACACGCTGATCGTCGACCTGATCGACGAGACGACGCGCAATCTCGCGCGCGGGGCACCCGCGTCGCTCGACGACGTGCGCGCCGCGCCGCCGCTCGTGTCGCACAGCGCGACGGTCGCCGCGCAGGCGGCCGCCCTCAAGCGTTTCCTCTTCAAGAACCTGTATCGCCACTACAAGGTGATGCGCATGGCGAGCAAGGCGCAGCGCGTCGTCACGGGGCTGTTCGACGCGTTCATCGACGATCCGCGCCTGCTGCCGCCGCCGTACCAGTCGGACGACGCAACGCAGCAACCGCGTCTCGTCGCGCACTACATCGCCGGAATGACCGACCGCTTCGCGCTGAAGGAATATCAGCGCCTGTTCGTCGTCAACGACAACTGACTGTCACAAACGATCACTAGACTTCGCCGGTTCAATGGCGACGGGAATGTTGCACACGCTGTTGGTAACGTTTTCATAGGAGAGAGGTCGATGAAGAAGAAGCCTGCGGGGACCATGGTTCGTTCGATCGCGCTCGGCGGCGCGCTGATGTTCGGTGTGCAGCACGTGGCGCTCGCCGCGACGGAGATCCAGTTCTGGCATGCGATGGAGGCCGCGCTCGGCGAGCGGGTCAACGCGATTGCCGAGCAGTTCAACGCGTCGCAGAGCGACTACAAGATCGTGCCGGTCTTCAAGGGCACCTACGACCAGGCGCTCGCGGCCGGCATCGCCGCCTATCGCAGCGGCAACGCGCCGGCGATCCTCCAGGTCTATGAAGTCGGCACGGCCACGATGATGCAGGCGAAGAAGGCCGTCGTGCCCGTCTACGACGTGTTCAAGCAGGCCGGCGTGCCGCTCGACGAAAAGGCGTTCGTGCCGACCATCTCGAGCTATTACAGCGACGCGAAGACGGGCCACCTCGTGTCGATGCCGTTCAACAGTTCGACGCCGGTGCTGTACTACAACAAGGACGCGTTCAAGAAGGCCGGGCTCGACCCGAACCAGCCGCCGAAGACGTGGGCCGACGTGCAGGCCGATGCCGAGAAGCTGCGCAAGTCGGGGATGGCGTGCGGCTTCACGACCGGCTGGCAGGGCTGGATCCAGCTCGAGAACTACAGCGCATGGCACGGGCTGCCGTTCGCGAGCCGCAACAACGGCTTCGACGGCACCGACGCCGTGCTCGAATTCAACAAGCCGCAGCAGATCGCGCACGTCGCGTTCCTGCAGCAGATGGCGAAGGACGGCACGTTCACGTACGCGGGCCGCAAGGACGAAGCATCGGCGAAGTTCTACAGCGGCGACTGCGGGATCATGACGACGTCGTCGGGCGCGCTCGCGAACGTGCAGAAATTCGCGAAGTTCAGCTACGGCACGGGCATGATGCCGTACGACGCGAACGTGAAGGGCGCGCCGCAGAATGCGATCATCGGCGGCGCGAGCCTGTGGGTGCTGGCCGGCAAGGATCCGGCGACCTACAAGGGCGTCGCGAAATTCCTCGCGTACCTGGCATCGCCGGCCGTCGCCGCGAAGTGGCACCAGGACACGGGCTACCTGCCGGTCACGACGGCCGCGTACGACCTCACGCGTGAGCAGGGCTTCTACGCGAAGAACCCGAGCGCCGAAACCGCGATCAAGCAGATGCTGAACAAGCCGCCGCTGCCGTACACGAAGGGGCTGCGTCTGGGCAACATGCCGCAGATCCGCACGATCGTCGACGAGGAGTTCGAACAGGTCTGGGCGCAGAAGAAGTCGCCGAAGGACGCGCTCGATTCGGCGGCCTCGCGCGGCGACGAGTTGCTGCGCCGCTTCGAGAAGTCGGGCGGCTGAGCACGCATCGCTTCGTGCCGCCGGCCGCGCCGCGCATGCGCGCGTGCGGTCCGGCGGCGCGGTTTCTTTTCCGTTTCGCCTGACCGGATCTCCGCGATGCAATCCCGTTCCCGCTTCGGTACGAGCCTGGTGCCGTACCTGCTGATCGCGCCGCAGCTCGCGATCACCGCCGTGTTCTTCCTGTGGCCGGCCGGTGTCGCGCTTTGGCAGTCGACGCAGATGCAGGACGCGTTCGGCACGTCGAGCGAATTCGTCGGCTTCGCGAACTTCACGCGCCTGTTCGCCGATCCGCTGTACCTCGATTCATTTCGCACGACGCTCGTGTTCAGCTCGCTCGTCACGGTGAGCGGGCTCATCGTGTCGCTGCTGCTCGCCGCGTGCGCCGACCGCGTGACCCGCGGCGCGCGCGCGTATCGCACGCTGCTGATCTGGCCGTACGCGGTCGCACCGACGATCGCGGCCGTGCTGTGGGCGTTCCTGTTCAACCCGAGCATCGGGCTCATCACATATGCGCTCGCGAAGGGCGGCATCGTGTGGAACCACGCGCTGAACGGCGGGCAGGCGATGTTCCTCGTCGTGCTCGCGTCGGTGTGGAAGCAGGTGAGCTACAACTTCCTGTTCTTCTACGCGGGCCTGCAGGCGATCCCGCGCTCGCTGATCGAGGCGGCGGCGATCGACGGCGCGGGGCCGGTGCGGCGTTTCTTCCACATCGTGCTGCCGCTGCTGTCGCCGACGAGTTTCTTCCTGCTGGTCGTGAATCTCGTCTATGCGTTCTTCGACACGTTCCCGGTGATCGACGCGGCCACCGGCGGCGGTCCGGCGCAGAGCACGAAGACGCTGATCTACAAGATCTTCGCGGAGGGCTTCCAGGGGCTCGACATCGGCAGTTCGGGCGCACAGTCGGTCGTGCTGATGATCATCGTCGTCGGGCTCACGGTGATCCAGTTCCGCTTCGTCGAACGCAGGGTGCAATACGCATGATCGAAAATCGCAAGGGCTTCGACCTGTTCTGCCACGCGGTGCTGGTCGCGGGCGTCGTGCTGATCGTGTTTCCTGTCTACGTCGCGTTCTGCGCGGCGACGATGAATGCGCAGGAAGTGTTCACGGTGCCGCTGTCGCTGGTGCCGAGCACGCACCTGTTCGAGAACATCGCGTACATCTGGGGGCACGGCAGCGGCGGCACGACGGCGCCGTTCGGCCGCCTGCTCGTGAACAGCTTCGCGATGGCGCTCGGCATCGCGGTCGGCAAGATCGCGATGTCGATCCTGTCCGCGTACGCGATCGTCTATTTCCGCTTCCCGTTTCGCAACACGGCGTTCTGGCTGATCTTCGTCACGCTGATGCTGCCGGTGGAAGTGCGAATCTTCCCGACCGTGCAGGTCGTGTCGACGCTGCACCTGACGAACACCTACGCGGGGCTCACGCTGCCGCTGATCGCATCGGCGACCGCGACGTTCCTGTTCCGCCAGTTCTTCATGACGCTGCCCGACGAGCTGATGGACGCCGCGCGCATCGACGGCGCGGGCGCGCTGCGCTTCTTCTGGGACGTCGTGCTGCCGCTGTCGAAGACGAGCATCGCGTCGCTGTTCGTGATCACGTTCATCTACGGCTGGAATCAGTATCTGTGGCCGATCCTGATCACGACGGAGGCGTCGCTGTCGACGGCGGTGGTGGGCATCAAGACGATGATCGCGAGCGGCGACGCCGCGACCGAATGGCAATACGTGATGGCGGCGACGCTGATGGCGATGATGCCGCCGCTCGTCGTCGTGCTGGCGATGCAGCGCTGGTTCGTGCGCGGCCTCGTCGATTCCGAGAAATGAATGACGGACGGCAACCGGGAGAAAGACCAAGTATGGCTGCGCTGAGCTTGAAGGGCGTCAGGAAATCCTACGACGGCAAGCAGCATGTGCTGCATGGCATCGACGTCGAGATCGCCGACGGCGAATTCATCGTGCTGGTCGGCCCGTCGGGCTGCGGCAAATCGACGTTGCTGCGGATGATCGCGGGGCTCGAGAGCGTGACGGATGGCGAGATCGCGATCGGCGACCGGGTCGTCAACGCGCTGGAGCCGAAGGATCGCGACATCGCGATGGTGTTCCAGAACTATGCGCTGTACCCGCACATGACGGTTGCGCAGAACATGGGCTACGGGCTGAAGATCCGCGGGATCGAGCGTGCGGCGATCGACTCGCGGGTGGCCGCGGCCGCGAAGATCCTCGAGCTCGAGCCGCTGCTCGCGCGGCGGCCGCGCGAGCTGTCGGGCGGCCAGCGGCAGCGTGTCGCGATGGGGCGCGCGATCGTGCGCGAGCCGTCGGTATTCCTGTTCGACGAACCGTTGTCGAACCTCGACGCGAAGCTGCGCGTGCAGATGCGGCTCGAGATCCAGCGGCTGCATGCGCGGCTCGCGACGACGAGTGTCTACGTGACGCACGACCAGATCGAGGCGATGACGCTCGCGCAGCGCGTGATCGTGATGAATCGCGGCTACGCGGAGCAGATCGGTGCACCGGTCGACGTGTACGAGAAGCCGGCGACGGTGTTCGTCGCGGGCTTCATCGGTTCGCCCGCGATGAACCTGATGCACGGCCGGCTGTCGGACGACGGCGCGACCTTCTCGGTCGCGGGCGGCGGCCCCGCGCTGCCGGTCGCCGGCGCGCCCGGTATCGGCGCGGCGATCGCCACCGGGCGCGACTGGGTGCTCGGCGTGCGCCCCGAACACATGACGCCTCAGCCGGGCGTCGCGCAGGCGACGCTGCCCGTCGACTCGTGCGAGCTGCTCGGCGCGGACAATCTCGCGCACGGCCGCTGGGGCAATCACGACGTCGCGGTGCGCCTGCCGCACGCGGACCGTCCCGCGCGCGGCACGGCGCTGGCGGCCGCGCTGCCCGCGCACCGGCTGCATTTCTTCGATCCCGAAACCGGCAAGCGCGCCGGCTGAACCTGCTGCATTTGCCGAGAAACCGACGATGATTTCCCGTACCGACTGGCCTTATCCGCGCGTCGTCGCCCATCGCGGCGGCGGCACGCTCGCGCCGGAGAATACGCTCGCCGCGCTCGACGAGGGTGCGCGACGCGGTCACCGGATGGTCGAGTTCGACGCGAAGCTGTCGGCCGACGACGTAACGTTCCTGCTGCACGACGACACGGTCGATCGAACCTCGAACGGCCAGGGGGCGGCGGCGGGCATGCGTTATGAGGCGCTGGCCGCGCTCGACGCGGGCGCATGGCTCGACGCGCGCTTCGCGGGCGAGCGGATGCCGACGCTCGAGGCGGCGGCAGCGCGCTGCATCGCGCACGGCCTGGCCGCGAATGTCGAGATCAAGCCGTGCCCGGGGCGCGAGCGCGAGACGGGGCAGCGCGTGGCGGCCGATGCGGCCGCGTACTGGCGCGATGCCGCGGTGCCGCCGCTGCTGTCGTCGTTCTCGTTCGATGCGCTGCAGCAGGCGCGTGCGATCGTGCCGGCGCTGCCGTGCGGGATGCTTTACGAGGCCGTGCCGGACGACTGGCATGCGCAAGTCGTCGGCGCGCTCGGCTGCGTATCGTTGCATGCAGACCACAAACGGCTCGACGAGCCGCTCGTGCGCGCGATCAAGGCGGCCGGGCTGCGCATCCTGGCATACACGGTGAACGACCTCGAACGAGCGCGCGAACTCGCGCGCTGGGGCGTCGACGCGGTCTGCACGGACCGGATCGACCTGATCGCCCCCGATGCGCTGGATGACATCGCGTAGCGGCCGGTCCCGCGCGACGGTGGGTACGGGAAGACCCTGAGACAAAAAAACGACGCCCCGGCGGGAATCCCGCCGGGGCGTTTTGCATCGTGGAGACGTTACGTCACGAAAATTCCGCTACAAATTGCAGCAGGATTAACCATTCCCCAAATATTCGACTACGCTTAGAAGCGGTAGCCGACGTTCAGGTACGTGACGATCGGGTTGAGCGAGATTTTCGCTTTCGACGTTTCGGTCAGGGTGCCGACCGGCGTCCGGCGGGCCGTCGTGAAGGTCGCGGTCACGCTGACCGGGATGTATGAGAGCGACAGGCCCGCGAACCAGTGTTTCGTGAAGTTGTACGTGAAGCCGGCGTTGAACACGGGCGCCCACTGGTTGCTGGTCGTCGCGCTGGTCGGGCCGCCGAGCACGCCGTTCTCGAACGTGCCGTTTGTGATCTTTGCGCCGGTGAACCAGACATACGTCGCGCCGACGCCGACATACGGACGGAACTTCGCGTTGGCGTCGTTGAAGTGGTAGCGAAGCAACACGGCGGGACTCCACTGATACGCACGGCCGAGTACGCCGAACTTTTCGAACTGACCCTTGCCGGTAATGTCGAACTTCGGCGGTATCCCCATAACGAGCTCGGTGGAGATGTGGTCGGTGACGAAGTAGCCAGTTGCGAGTCCAAGCGTGTCGGCGTCGTTGATGCCGGCGCCCGTGTTGGGAATCGATTGGTTGATGGGCGTGCCGCCAACGCGGTACACGAACAGCGGGTCGCTGCTGTCCTGCGGCGACAGGTGCAGCCAGCCGGTGCTGACGTAGAAATCACCTGCGGATTGTGCATGTGCCGTACCGCCCGCAAACGTGAATGCGAGCGCTGCGGCCCCCGTAATGGCCAGTTTTCGTTTCATTGTGTCTCCTCCGATCAAAGGCGTGCTCATTATGACGACTGCGTTTAAAACCAAACAAGCTCGTAAGTTAGAGTTTTCACCCTAGGATTAGCACGACCGTACGTATCCGCGCACCGGTAGGACGGGCATTCTACGCAGGTGTGCATTTTCGGACCTCCGGGTATTTCCTAACGCGTTCAAACGGACATTCAGCATGGCACGGCTAGCACGACTCTACGTTCCCGACCAGCCGCAGCACGTGATACTGCGCGGCCTGGATCAGCAACCCGCGTTCGTCGACGACCAGGACTACGAACTCTTCATCGATTGCCTGAAGGCCGCCGCGCGCGATCATCACCTGTCGGTGCATGCCTATGTGCTGCTGCCGCGCCAGGTGCAACTCCTCGTGACGCCGAGCGACGAGGCGAGCCTGCCGAAAGCGATGCAGGCCGTCGGTCGCCGCTACGTCGCGCATTTCAACCGGCGCTATTCGCGGCGCGGCACCCTGTGGGAAGGCCGCTATCGCGCGACCGTGATCGAAGGCGAGCGCTATTTCCTGCTCGCGAGCCGCGTGGTCGAGATGAGCCCGGTGCGCTCGCAACTCGTCGCGACGCCCGAAGCCTATCGCTGGTCGAGCTACCGGCATCACGTCGGGCTCACCGTCGACAGCCTGATCACCGACCATCCGCTCTACTGGGCGCTCGGCAACACGCCGTTCGACCGCCAGCGTGCGTACAAGGAGCTGTGCGAGCAGCCGCTCGATGAGCGGCAGGCCGACCAGTTGCAGCAGGCGACGCTGAAGGGCTGGGTGCTCGGCGGCGAGAACTACCGCGAGTGGGCGGCGCGCACCGCGAACCGGCGCGTGTCGCCGCTGCCGCGCGGACGCCCCAGAAAGGTGCGTGAGAACACGCCGCCGATCCAGCAATAACGCGGGAACGGCGGCCGGGAAGCGGCGCTGCGGGCGCCGCTTCTTTTTGCACCAAAACGATACGACCCCAATAAAACAGCACCAGATCGAAGCATCCATTTAATTGGGGTTCGATCAAACGGTTTTTGTTGCTATTCCTTTGATTCGTCGCGTATATTCCGAATTCCGGTGGCCCGGGCGAAGCATGCCCACCCACTGTCGGCCGCGCCGTCTCCCGTCGGGAGCGGGATCGACGGCAACAACAAAACGGTTCAACGGCCCTCCAGGCCCCCTTTACGACGGTGTCCCCATGAACGACCACCAGCAGCCGCTCGCCGCGGTGCCCGCCGCACAAGGTCTGTACGACCCGCAAAACGAACACGACGCCTGTGGCGTCGGCTTCGTCGCTCACATCAAGGGCAAGAAGAGCCACGAGATCATCCAGCAGGGTCTGAAGATCCTCGAGAACCTCGATCACCGCGGCGCGGTCGGCGCCGACCCGCTGATGGGCGACGGCGCGGGCATCCTGATCCAGATTCCGGACGCGTTCTATCGCGAAGAAATGTCGAAGCAGGGCGTGATGCTGCCGCCCGCCGGCGAATACGGGGTCGGGATGATCTTCCTGCCGAAGGAAAACGCGTCGCGTCTCGCGTGCGAGCAGGAGCTCGAGCGCACGGTGAAGGCCGAAGGCCAGGTCGTGCTCGGCTGGCGCGACGTGCCGGTCGACCATGCGATGCCGATTTCGCCGACCGTGAAGGCGAGCGAGCCGCTGATCCGCCAGATCTTCATCGGCCGCGGCAAGGACATCATGGTGACGGACGCGCTCGAGCGGAAGCTGTACGTGATCCGCAAGACGGCGAGCCACCGCATCCAGGCGCTGAAGCTCAAGCACGGCAAGGAATACTTCGTGCCGTCGATGTCGGCGCGCACGGTCGTCTACAAGGGGCTGCTGCTGGCCGGCCAGGTCGGCGTGTATTACCGCGACCTGCAGGACGCGCGCGTCGTGTCGGCGCTCGCGCTCGTGCACCAGCGTTTCTCGACCAACACGTTCCCGGCGTGGGAACTGGCCCACCCGTACCGGATGATCGCGCACAACGGCGAGATCAACACCGTGAAGGGCAACGTGAACTGGCTGAACGCGCGTACCGGCGCGATCGCGTCGCACGTGCTCGCCGACGACCTGCCGAAGCTGTGGCCGCTGATCTACCCGGGCCAGTCGGACACCGCATCGTTCGACAACTGCCTCGAGCTGCTGGTGATGGCCGGCTACCCGCTCGTGCACGCAGTGATGATGATGATCCCGGAAGCGTGGGAACAGCACACGCTGATGGACGAGAACCGCCGCGCGTTCTACGAATACCACGCCGCGATGATGGAGCCGTGGGACGGCCCGGCCGCGATCGCGTTCACCGACGGCCGCCAGATCGGCGCGACGCTCGACCGTAACGGCCTGCGCCCGGCGCGCTACATCGTCACGGACGACGACCTCGTCATCATGGCGTCGGAAGCCGGCACGCTGCCGATCCCCGAATCGAAGATCGTCAAGAAGTGGCGCCTGCAGCCGGGCAAGATGTTCCTGATCGACATGGAACACGGCCGCATCATCGACGACAAGGAACTGAAGGACAACCTCGCGAACGCGAAGCCGTACAAGAGCTGGATCGACGCCGTGCGCATCAAGCTCGACGAGATCGAGCCGAAGGCCGAGGAAGTCGCCGCCGGCCGCACGCAGGGCGCCGCGCTGCTCGACCGCCAGCAGGCGTTCGGCTATACGCAGGAAGACCTGAAGTTCCTGATGGCGCCGATGGCGCAGCAGGGTGAAGAGGCGGTCGGTTCGATGGGCAACGACTCGCCGCTGGCGGTGATGTCGAACAAGAACAAGACGCTCTATCACTACTTCAAGCAGCTGTTCGCGCAGGTCACGAACCCGCCGATCGACCCGATCCGCGAGAACATGGTCATGTCGCTCGTGTCGTTCATCGGCCCGAAGCCGAACCTGCTCGACACGAACAACATCAACCCGCCGATGCGTCTCGAAGTGTCGCAGCCGGTGCTCGACTTCAAGGACATCGCGAAGATCCGCGCGATCGACCAGTACACGGGCGGCAAGTTCAGCGCGTACGAACTGAACATCTGCTACCCGGTCGCTTGGGGCAAGGAAGGCATCGAGGCGCGCCTCGCGTCGCTGTGCGCGGAAGCCGTCGACGCGGTGAAGTCGGGCTACAACATGCTGATCGTGTCGGACCGCAAGACGGACGCCGAACACGTCGCGATTCCGGCGCTGCTTGCCACGTCGGCGATCCACACGCACCTCGTGCAGCAAGGGCTGCGCACGAGCACGGGCCTCGTCGTCGAAACGGGCTCCGCGCGTGAAACGCACCACTTCGCGCTGCTCGCGGGCTACGGCGCGGAAGCCGTGCACCCGTACCTCGCGATGGAAACGCTCGCGAAGATGGCCGAGGGCCTGTCGGGCGACCTGTCGCCGGAGAAGGCCGTCTACAACTTCACGAAGGCGGTCGGCAAGGGCCTGCAGAAGGTGATGTCGAAGATGGGCATCTCGACGTACATGTCGTACACGGGCGCGCAGATCTTCGAAGCGCTCGGCCTGTCGAGCGACCTCGTCGAGAAGTACTTCAAGGGCACGGCGTCGAAGGTCGGCGGCATCGGCCTGTTCGAAGTCGCGGAAGAGGCGATCCGCCTGCACCGCGACGCGTTCGGCGACAGCCCGGTCCTGCGCGACATGCTCGACGCGGGCGGCGAGTACGCGTACCGCGTGCGCGGTGAAGACCACATGTGGACGCCGGATTCGATCGCGAAGCTGCAGCACGCGACGCGCAGCAACTCGTACCAGACGTACAAGGAATACGCGCACCTGATCAACGACCAGACCAAGCGTCACATGACGTTCCGCGGCCTGTTCGAGTTCAAGGTGTCGCCGGCGAAGGCGATTTCGATCGACGAAGTCGAACCGGCGAAGGACATCGTCAAGCGCTTTGCGACGGGCGCGATGTCGCTCGGCTCGATCAGCACCGAAGCGCACGCGACGCTCGCGATCGCGATGAACCGGATCGGCGGCAAGTCGAACACCGGCGAAGGCGGCGAGGACGAAAAGCGCTACCGCAACGAGCTGCGCGGCATTCCGATCAAGTCGGGCGAGACGCTGAAGTCGGTGATCGGCGACGAGATCGTCAGCGACATTCCGTTGAAGGACGGCGATTCGCTGCGCTCGAAGATCAAGCAGGTCGCGTCGGGCCGCTTCGGTGTCACCGCCGAGTACCTCGCGTCGGCCGACCAGATCCAGATCAAGATGGCGCAGGGGGCGAAGCCGGGCGAAGGCGGCCAGCTGCCGGGCCACAAGGTGTCCGAATACATCGGCAAGCTGCGCTACTCGGTGCCGGGCGTCGGCCTGATCTCGCCGCCGCCGCACCACGACATCTACTCGATCGAGGATCTGGCGCAGCTGATCCACGACCTGAAGAACGTGAACCCGAGCTCGAGCATCTCGGTGAAGCTCGTGTCGGAAGTGGGCGTCGGCACGGTCGCGGCCGGTGTCGCGAAGGCGAAGGCCGATCACGTCGTGATCGCCGGCCATGACGGCGGCACGGGCGCATCGCCGCTGTCGTCGGTCAAGCACGCGGGCACGCCGTGGGAACTGGGCCTCGCCGAAACGCAGCAGACGCTGGTGCTGAACCGCCTGCGCGGCCGCATCCGCGTGCAGGCCGACGGCCAGATGAAGACGGGCCGCGACGTCGTGATCGGCGCGCTGCTCGGCGCGGACGAATTCGGCTTCGCGACGGCACCGCTCGTCGTCGAAGGCTGCATCATGATGCGCAAGTGCCACCTGAACACGTGCCCGGTCGGCGTCGCGACGCAGGATCCGGTGCTGCGTGCGAAGTTCAAGGGCCAGCCCGAGCACGTCGTGAACTACTTCTTCTTCGTCGCCGAGGAAGTGCGCGAGATCATGGCGCAGCTCGGCATCGCGAAGTTCGACGACCTGATCGGCCGCGCCGACCTGCTCGATACGCGCAAGGGCGTCGAGCACTGGAAGGCGAAGGGCCTCGACTTCTCGCGCGTGTTCTATCAGCCGGAAGAGTGCGAGGGCGTCGCGCCGCGTCACGTCGACGTGCAGGATCACGGCCTCGAGCGCGCGCTCGACCACGTGCTGATCGAGAAGGCGAAAGCCGCGATCGAGAACGGCGAGCATGTGTCGTTCATCCAGCCGGTGCGCAACGTGAACCGCACGGTCGGCGCGATGCTGTCGGGCGTGATCGCGAAGAAGCACGGCCATGACGGCCTGGCGGACGACGCGGTGCACATCCAGCTGAAGGGCACGGCCGGCCAGAGCTTCGGCGCGTTCCTCGCGAAGGGCGTGACGCTCGACCTCGTCGGCGACGGCAACGACTACGTCGGCAAGGGCCTGTCGGGCGGCCGGATCATTATCCGCCCGACCAACGACTTCCGCGGCAAGTCCGAGGAAAACATCATCTGCGGCAACACGGTGATGTACGGCGCGATCGAAGGCGAAGCGTTCTTCCGAGGCGTCGCGGGCGAGCGCTTCTGCGTGCGCAACTCGGGCGCGACGGCGGTCGTCGAAGGCACGGGCGACCACGGCTGCGAATACATGACGGGCGGCACGGTCGTCGTGCTCGGCGAGACGGGGCGCAACTTCGCGGCCGGCATGTCGGGCGGCCTCGCGTACATCTACGATCCGGAAGGCATGTTCGCGGCGAAGTGCAACAAGTCGATGGTCGCGCTCGAGCCGGTGCTGCAGCAGGCCGAGCAGGAGCGCACGGTCGATCGCGCACTCTGGCACGCAGGCACGACGGACGAAGCGCTGCTCAAGGGGCTCGTCGAGCGTCATTTCCAGTTCACGGGTTCGCCGCGCGCGAAGTCGCTGCTGGAAAACTGGGACGCGGCGCGCCGCCAGTTCGTGAAGGTGTTCCCGCACGAATACAAGCGCGCGCTGGGCGAGATCGGTGCGAAGAAGGCGGCGAAGGAAGTGCTGGCCGCCTGAGCGACGAACGACATAGCGAATGCCGCGCGCGCATGATTGCGGCGCGCGGCTCCCCCACCCGATACACCGAACAGAAGAGCACCTTATGGGCAAGGCAACCGGTTTTCTGGAGTTCGAACGCCGCCACGAGGCGTACGAAGCACCGCTCACGCGCGTGAAGCACTACAAGGAATTCGTCGCGGCACTGACCGACGCGGACGCGAAGGTCCAGGGCGCGCGCTGCATGGATTGCGGCATCCCGTTCTGCAACAACGGCTGCCCGGTCAACAACATCATCCCGGACTTCAACGATCTCGTTTACCGCCAGGACTGGCAGCAGGCGATCGAAGTCCTGCACTCGACCAACAACTTCCCGGAATTCACGGGTCGCATCTGCCCGGCGCCGTGCGAGGCCGCGTGTACGCTCGGGATCAACGAAGACCCGGTCGGCATCAAGTCGATCGAGCACGCGATCATCGACAAGGCCTGGGCGGAAGGCTGGGTGAAGCCTGAGCCGGCTGCGCACAAGACGGGCAAGAAGGTTGCCGTCGTCGGCTCGGGCCCTGCGGGCCTCGCCGCCGCGCAGCAGCTCGCGCGCGCGGGCCACGACGTGACGGTGTTCGAGAAGAACGACCGTGTCGGCGGCCTGCTGCGCTACGGGATTCCCGACTTCAAGCTCGAGAAGTGGCTGATCGACCGCCGCATGCGCCAGATGGAAGCGGAAGGCGTGACGTTCCGCACCAGCGTGTTCATCGGCAAGGATCCGCTGCCCGAGTCGATCGGCAGCCTCGCGAAGGAAACCATTTCGCCGGACACGCTGAAGGAAGAATTCGACGCGGTCGTGATCGCCGGCGGTTCGGAAACGCCGCGCGACCTGCCGGTGCCGGGCCGCGAGCTCGCGGGCGTCCATTTCGCGATGGATTTCCTGCCGCAGCAGAACCGCGTGAACGCGGGCGACAAGCTCGTCGACCAGCTGCTCGCGAAGGGCAAGCACGTGATCGTGATCGGCGGCGGCGATACGGGTTCGGACTGCGTGGGCACGTCGAACCGTCACGGCGCGAAGCAGGTCACGCAGTTCGAGCTGCTGCCGCAGCCGCCGGAAGAGGAAAACAAGCCGCTCGTGTGGCCGTACTGGCCGATCAAGCTGCGCACGTCGTCGTCGCATGAGGAAGGCTGCGAGCGCGACTGGGCGGTCGCGACGAAGCGTCTCGAAGGCAAGAACGGCAAGGTCGAGAAGCTGATCGCGGTGCGCGTCGAGTGGAAGGACGGCAAGATGCAGGAAGTGCCGGGCTCCGAGTTCGAGATGAAGGCCGATCTCGTGCTGCTCGCGATGGGCTTCACACAGCCGGCAGCGCCCGTGCTCGACGCGTTCGGCGTCGCGAAGGACGCGCGCGGCAATGCGCGTGCGGCGACCGAAGGCGATCGTTCGTACTACACGTCGGTCGACAAGGTGTTCGCGGCAGGCGACATGCGTCGCGGCCAGTCGCTCGTGGTGTGGGCGATTCGCGAAGGCCGCCAGTGCGCGCGCTCGGTCGATGCGTACCTGATGGGGCATTCGGAACTGCCGCGCTGAGCTGAATACCGCGAGCGGGTTTCGATGAAAACCGGGCGTCCGAAAGGGCGCCCGGTTTTTTTGTCGCTGGCGCGCGCCGATGCCCGTCGGTCAGCCGGTACCGCGCGTTCCCCCGACGCCGTTCGATCCGGCCGCGTCGCTGCGCTGCGCTCACCATTTTCGCGAAGCGTCGCCTAATCTGATCACATCCGTCGCTGATTTTCCGTCATTTTCTTTCCTTTCGTTTTGTAATAATCCTTGAAAACTGTCATATCATGTCGCCCCTCGGGCCGCATTCGCGGCGGCTGCATGTGTCCGACCCTATTTACAAGGACTCTGGATGGAAGCATTCGTGCATGGGCTGATCGACGCCGTCAACGGCGTGTTGTGGAACTACGTGCTGATCGCGCTGCTGCTCGGCGCCGGTGCGTGGTTCACGTTGCGGTTCCGGATGATCCAGTTGAAGGCGCTGTTCCTCAGCATGAAACTGGTCGGCAGCAAGGGCGAGCCGGGCAGCATCTCGTCGTTCCAGGCGTTCGCGACCGGGCTCGCGAGCCGTGTCGGCACCGGCAACATCGCCGGCGTCGCGGTCGCGCTGACGGTCGGCGGGCCGGGCGCGATCTTCTGGATGTGGATGACGGCGCTGGTCGGGATGTCGTCCGCGTTCGTCGAGGCGACGCTCGCGCAGATCTTCAAGGTGTCGCACCCGGACGGCAGCTATCGCGGCGGCCCCGCGTACTACATCCAGACCGGCCTGCGTTCGCGCGGCTTCGGCGTGCTGTTCTCGCTGTCGCTGATCCTCGCGTTCGGCTTCGTGTTCAACGCGGTGCAGGCCAACGCGATCGCCGACGCGTTCCATACGTCGTTCGGCTGGAGCCGCGAGACGGTCGGCCTCGGTCTCGTGCTGCTCTCCGCACCGATCATCTTCGGCGGCATCCGCCGCATCGCGACGGTCGCGCAGGTGATCGTGCCGCTGATGGCGATCGGCTATCTCGCGCTCGCGGTCTACGCGGTCGCGACGCACATCGCATTGGTGCCGGGCGTGATCGCACTGATCGTGAAGAGCGCGTTCGGCCTCGAGCAGGCGGCGGGCGGCCTGACGGGCTATGCGGTCAGCCAGGCGATCGCGATCGGCGTGAAGCGCGGGCTGTTCTCGAACGAAGCAGGGATGGGCAGCGCGCCGAACGCGGCCGCGACCGCAAGCACGCGGCATCCTGCCACGCAGGGGCTGATCCAGATGCTCGGCGTGTTCGTCGACACGATCGTGATCTGCAGCGCGACCGCATTCGTGATCCTGCTGTCGGGCCAGTACGAACTCGGCACCGGCATGGAAGGCGCGGCGCTCACGCAGCGCGCGATCTCGAGCCACGTCGGCGACTGGGGCGGCATCTACATGGCCGTCGCGATCTTCTTCCTCGCGTTCTCGTCGGTGATCGGCAACTACGCGTACGCGGAAGGCAACGTCGAATTCATCACGAAGCGGCGCGGCGTGCTGCCGCTGTTCCGCGTCGCGGTGCTCGGGATGGTGATGTTCGGCAGCGTCGGGCAACTGCCGCTCGTGTGGGCGATGGCCGATACGAGCATGGGGCTGATGGCGATCATCAACCTGATCGCGATCCTCGCGCTCGGCAAGTATGCGCACGCCGCGTGGGCCGACTATCGCCGCCAGCGCGCGGCAGGCATCGCCGATCCGGTGTTCACGCGCAACACGATCCCGGAACTCGCGCGCGTGCTGCCGGCCGACGTGTGGGGCGAGCATGGCCCGCTGCCGCAGCGTCCGGTTTCGGCCGAAGCGGCGAGTGCGCCGCGTGCCGCGGTGAGCGAGTCATGAACGGCGACCGGCTCCGTGCATTCGTCGCGCTGGTGCCCGATGCGGCCTCGCGCGACGCGCTGCACGCGTTGCCGGTCACCCGCGGTGCGCGGCGCACGCTGCCTGCGCAACTGCACGTGACGCTCGCATTCATCGGCGCGATCGAACGGGAACGGTGCGACGCGCTGGCCGCGCACCTGCCCGCGCTCGCAGCCGCGCATGCGCTGCCGCTGCTGCCGGTCGAGCGGATCGCGTGGTGGCCGAGCCTGCCACGCGCGAGGCTGATCGTCGCGGAGCTCGAGGCCGATCCCGCCTGCGTCGCGTTGAATTCGGGGCTGGCGGCGCTGCTGGCTGAACTCGGCGTGCCGGTCGACCGGCGGCCGTTCAGGCCGCACGTGACGCTCGCGCGGCTGCCGCGCGACGCGGTCGGCCAGCCCGCGCACGGCGGTGCGCCCGCGCGACCGGTCGTGCTGCGCATCGAAGCGCTGACGCTGTTCGAAAGCAGGTTGTCGCACGAGGGCGTGTCGCATCGGCCGATCGTATCGGCGCCGATCGCGTGGGCGGAGGGCCGGGCGGTGCAGTGAGCGGTGCTCGCGATGCATGGCGATGGCCGCGCGTATCGCGCCGGCGCATCGCGTCGACGGTGTCGCCCGGCGCCGAGCCTACCGCCCGTAGCGCGCAAGCGTCAGGCCCGACAGGTCGATTTCCGGCTCGCGCCCGGTAACGAGATCCGCGACCACCTTGCCCGAACCCATCGACATCGCCCAGCCCGTCGAGCCGTGGCCGACGTTGAGCCAGAGCCCGTCGATCCCGCTCGCGCCGAGCAGCGGCGGCCCGTCGGGTGTCATCGGCCGGCGGCCGACCCAGAAGCGCGCCGACGCGCGATCGGCCGCGTGCGGGAACCAGTCGTCGAGCACCTTCATCAGCGTATCGAGCGCCTGCTGCCGCAGCGCCGCGTGCCGGTTGCCGAGCTCCGCGGTGCCCGCGACGCGCAGCGTCGGGCCGAAGCGCGTGATCGCCGTCTTAAGCGATTCGTCCATCAGCGCTGCGCGCGGCGCCTTTTCGTCGTCGACGACCGCGAGCGTCGCCGAGTAGCCTTTCACCGGATACAGCGGCACGTCGATGCCGTGCGGCCGCAGCAGGCCGGCGCTGTCGACGCCGAGCGCGACGACGATCGCGCTGGCGGCGAGCGGGGCGTCACTTCGTGCGGCGGCGCCTTCGTCCGGTGAATCGATCCGCACGCCGCGCACCTTGCCACCCGCGACGTCGAGCGCGCGGATCGCGGTGCGAAAGCGGAACGTCACGCCGTTCGACTCGCACAGCGTACGCAGTTCGCGCGTGAAGCGTGCGCAGTCGCCGGCTTCGTCGTCGGGCAGGTAGATGCCGCCGACGGGCGCCTGCCGCGCCCAGCGCAGGCCCGGCTCGATCGCCGTGCAGCCGGCCGCGTCGAGTTCGCGAAACGCGATGCCGGCATCGCGCAGCACCTTCAGCGCGGGCTGCACCATCTCGACGTCGAATGCGCCGCGCAACAGTTGCAGGTAGCCGCGGCTCGCGCCGTAGTCGAACGGATAACGGTCGCGAAACGCATGCAGGCACGCGCGGCTGTAATACGCGATGCGCTGCATCCGCTGCTTGTTCACGCGGAACCGCTCGAACTCGCATTCGCGCAGCCAGCGCGCGATCCAGCGCCACTGCGCGGCGTCGAGTGTCGGCCGGAAGATCAGCGGCGACGCGGGCTCGAACAGGTGCTTTAGGATCTTGCCGGGCATCCCGGGTGCGGCCCACGGCGTCACGTAGCCGGGCGCGATCACGCCCGCGTTGCCGAGGCTCGTCGCCTGCGCGACATCGGCCTCGCGTTCGATCACGGTGACGTCGCAGCCTGCTTCGCGCAGGTGCCACGCGGTGGTGACGCCGACCACGCCGGCGCCGAGAACGATCACGTGCATGCGGTTTCCGGAACGAAGAGGGCGCTCACGACGCGACGGCCGGATCGTCGACGAGCGACTTGCCGCGCGTTTCCGGCAGCACGAGCGCGGCGACGATCACGAGCAGGTAGCCGCCGCCAGCGACGAGGCCGATCGCCTTCACGAGCGACATCGACTGCGACAGCGAGCCGACGAGAATCGGGAAGAACGAGCCGAGCCCGCGGCCGAGGTTGTAGCAGAAGCCCTGGCCCGAGCCGCGGATCGCGCCCGGATACAGCTCCGACAGGTATGCGCCGACGCCCGCGAAGATCCCCTGCACGACGATGCCGAGCGGGAAGCCGAGCAGCAGCATCGCGGTATCGGTGATCGGCAGCATCGTGTACGCCATGCCGAGCGAGAACGAGCCGATCGCGAACAGGATGAACGACGCGCGGCGGCCGAGCCGGTCGGACAGGATCGCGCCGACCACGTAGCCGACGAACGAGCCGACGATCAGCACGACGAGATAGCCGCTCGTGTTGAACACGGACAGGTGGCGGACGGTTTTCAGGTAGGTGGGCAGCCACGTCGTGATCGCGTAGTAGCCGCCGAGCATGCCGGTGCACAGCGCGCTGCCGAACAGCGTCGCGCGCAGGTGCGGCGGCGAGAAGATCTCGAGGAAGTGGCCCGACACGCGGCCTTCGTCGCGCGCGCGGCGCGTGGCCGTGTAGATGTCGGGATCGCTGACGTTGCGGCGGATGTACAGGATCCACAGCGCGGGCACGATGCCGATCCAGAAGCACGCGCGCCACGCGACCTGCTCGGGCAGCAGCGCGAAGAACGCCCAGTAGAGGATCGCGGCCGCGGCCCAGCCGAACGACCAGCTGCTTTGCACGGTGCCGACGGCCTTCGCGCGATGCTCGGGCGAGCGGATCGTCTCGGCCATCATGATCGTCACGACCGACCATTCGCCGCCGAAACCGAAGCCTTGCAGCGTGCGCGTCGCGAGCAGCTGCCAGAACGAATGCGTGAAACCGGACAGGCACGTGAACAGCGCGAACGTCGCGATCGTCCACTGCAGCACGCGCACGCGGCCGTAGCGGTCGGCGAGGATGCCGGCGGCCCAGCCGCCGACTGCCGACGAGATCAGCGAACTCGTCGCGATCATCCCGGCCTCGCCCTTCGTCATTCCCCACGTGGCGATCAGCGTCGGGATCAGGAACGAGTAGATCATGAAGTCGAACGCATCGACCGCGTAGCCGCCGAATCCGGCGTACAGCGTCTTGCGCTCGCGCGACGACAATTCGTTGAACCACTGGAATGCCTGCATGCTTGCCGCCCCCTCTCGTCTCGTATCGCGCTGCCGCGTGGCGGTTATTTTACGGTCGCGATGCGGCCGGCCAAAAAGGCCGATGCAGGTTCGTGCGGGACAGCGGGTATGTGGGAAGGAGGGGGCGATGCCGCTTCAGAGCGTCAGGCCGCCGTCGACGTGGATGACCTGGCCGGTGATCTGCCGCGCCGCGTCCGACAGCAGGAACGCGATCAATGCGGCGACGTCGTCGGGTTCGGCGATCCGGCCGAGCGGTGTCGCCTGTTCGGCCTGCGCCCACGCGGCGGCGTTGCCGGCGCTCGGCCCGTGGTCCTTGCGTGTGAAGCCGGGCGCGACGGCGTTGACGGTGATGCCGTGCGCGGCGAATTCGGCGGCCGCGGTGCGCACCAGCGACTCGAGTGCGGCTTTCGCGGCGGCGGTGGCCGCGAACGGCGCATCGGCGCGGTAGCGATGCGCGACGAACGAACTGAGCGCGACGATCCGCGGTGCGGCCGACGCTTCGAGCAGCGGCCGCGCGCGGCCCGCGAGCGCGGAGAACGCGCCGGGCATCGCCGCGAAGGCGGACGCGAGCGTGGCCGCGGAAAGATCGGAAAAGGCCTGCCGCGCGGCGAAGCCGGCGTTCGCGACGAGCTGGTCGAGCCCGCCGAAGCGCGCGGCGGTTGCATCGACGAGCGTGGCCGCGATGCCCGGCGCGGCGAGATCGCCGGTGAGCGTGATGCATTGCGCGCCGGCCGCCGAGCAGGCGCGCGCGACTTCGGCGAGCCGGGCCCGCGCCGCATCGTCCGCGCCGCGCGCGTGCAGCGCCAGCGCGATGCCGGGCGCCGCGAGCCGTCGCGCGAGCGCCGCGCCGATCCCCGAGCCTGCGCCGGTGATCAGCACGATGCGCGCCGCGCGTGCGCTCACGCAGCCACCTTGTCGCCGGCGTTCACGCGCTCGACGTTGATCGTGCCGACGTGGAACGCGGCCAGCGACTCGCGATGCGCGATGCTGACGATCGCGGCCTTCGGCAGCCGTTCGGCGAACAGGTGGTACAGGCGTGCCTCGTTGTCGGCGTCGAGCGCGCTGGTCGCTTCGTCGAGGAACAGGAAGTCGGGCTTGTGCAGCAGCACGCGTGCGCCGGCAAGGCGCTGCTGCTCGCCCGGCGACAGCACGCGCGTCCAGTGCGCGGTTTCGTCGAGGCGCTCGACGTAATCCTCGAGGCGGCATGCGCGCAGCGCGTCGCGGCACGCGTCGTCGCTGAACGTGTCGGGCGTCGCCGGATAGGTGAGTGCGGCCTTCAACGTGCCGATCGGCAAATAGCTCGTCTGCGGCACGAACATCATCCGCGCGCCCACCGGCGCGTCGATCGCGCCGTCGCCGAACGGCCAGAGGCCCGCGAGCGCGCGCATGAACGTGCTCTTGCCGGAACCCGATTTACCGATCACGAGCCAGCGCGAACCCGGCTCGATCGTCACGTTGCCGATCTCCGCGAGCGCGTTGCCGTTCGGCAGCGCGAGCTTGAGCGACGACGTCGACAGCTTCGCCGCGTCGACGTAGTGCAGGTTGATGCCGCCGTGCTCGGTCGCGGGCGACAGGCTTTCCTTCAGGTGCGACGTGCCCATTACGCGCTTGAATTCGCGCAGACGGTTGACGGTGGCGCGCCATTCGACGAGGGTCGAGTAGCTGTTGATGAACCACGAGAACGAATCGCTGACGGTGCCGAACGCGGACGAGATCTGCATCAGCACGCCGAACGAGAACGCGCCCGCGAAGTACCGCGGCGCGGCGACGACGAGCGGGAAGATGATCGCGATCTGTCCGTAGAAGCTCAGCACGAACGTGAGGCGCTTCGTGTACTTCATCACGCGCCACCAGTTGTCGCGGATGCGCATGAAGAGGTTTTGCGCGTTGCCGGTCTCGGTTTTCTCGCCGTCGTAGAACGCGATCTGCTCGGCGTTCTCGCGCACGCGGATCAGCCCGAAGCGGAAATCGGCCTCGACGCGCTGCTGCTGGTAGTTGATCGACACGAGCGGATGGCCGACCTTCTGGATGATCAGCGAGCCGACCACCGCGTAGAGCGCGGCCGCCCACACCATGTAGCCGGGAATCGAGATCGGCGTGGCGCCGAGCGTGAACGTCAGCGCACCGGCGAGCGACCACAGGATCGTGATGAACGACACGAGCGTGACGACCGTCGACAGCAGGTCGAGCGACAGCGCGAGCGTCGTGGTCGAGAACGACTGGAGGTCGTCGGTGATCCGCTGGTCGGGGTTGTCCGCGAGGCGGTCGCGTTCGATCCGGTAGAACGCGCGATCGCCGAGCCACTGGCCGAGAAAACGGTCGGTGAGCCACTGGCGCCAGCGGAAGCCGAGCATCTGCCGCAGGTAGCGGCCGTACACCGCGAGGATGATGAACGCAAACGCGAGCGCGGAGAACTGCATCAGCAGGTGCGGGAAGTCGTGGACGTCCTTCGACTGCAGCGCGTTGTAGAACTCGGCGTTCCACTTGTTCAGCCGGACGTTGATCCACACCACGCAGAGGTTGATCGCGATGATCGTGACCAGCAGCCCCCACGCGACTTTCCATTCGGACGATACCCAGTAGGGCTTGATGAGGCTCCATGCGGATACCGGGCGCTCGTCCTGCGGCGCGTCGGAGGCGGCGGAGCGGACGGGGTCGATCGATTGGGTCATGTGCTTCCTGATGAGTAGCCGGCGCGCGGGCCGGGCGAAGCCGGGCGCGCGCCGCGATACGGCATGCCGGGGCGAGGCGCCGACTGACGGCGGGCGCTGCGGATGGTCGCCCGCGCGTCTTAAACGGCGCTTAAGGGCCGGCGGTGACGCGGCAACCGGCCGCTCGCGCGGCCGGCCTGCGGGCATTGTGCCAGAGCGGCGCGGCGCTCCGGCGAATTTGCCGCAAGGGGGACAGTTTGCGGCGCTTTCCGCTTTTATGGTCTAATGGCCAACGACGAAACAGGGGTGCTTTGCATGCGGCCGGCGGAAGTTCAGCGCGGTGCGGCGAGGCTGAGAAAGACCCTTCGCACCCGATCCGGGTAATACCGGCGAGGGAAGTTTCTGATCCCGCCGGGCCGCGCTGGCTGCCATCCCACATGGTCAGCGCCCGAGTCCCGCCCGGCCGGCCTTTGCTGCCGGTTTCGTCCTTTTGGGTACGCGTATTGCGCGTTACGGAAGGAATGATGACCGCACAATCTTCAGTCTTTTGCATGGCTCCCGGCCCGATGTCGCGTGCGTTCGCACGGGATGGCGCGTGCGCGTCGACGTTCGTCGTGCGCGCCCGCGCGGTTCGCGAGGAGCGTGCGCGATGAACGTTCAGGATTCACGGCCCGCACGGCCCGATTTCGCGGTGCTCGGCGGCGGCCTCGTCGGCCGCCTGATCGCATGGCGGCTCGCGGGCGACGGGCATCGCGTCGCGCTCTACGAGCGCGGCGGCCCGGACGGCGAGCAGTCGGCCGCGTGGATCGCGGCCGCGATGCTCGCGCCGCTCGCGGAAGCGGCGAGCGCGGAGCTGCTGATCACCGAGCTTGGCGTCGCGTCGCTCGCGCGCTGGCCGCAGTGGCTCGCCGAGCTGCCCGAACCCGTATTCTTCCAGCATCACGGCACGCTCGTCGTCTGGCATCACGCGGACCGCGCGGAGGCGCCGCTGTTCGAGCGGCGCGTGCGCGCGAACGCGCCGGCCGACCTGTTCGACGGCGGCTTCGTCACGCTCGCGGGGACGCAGGTCGATGCGGCCGAACCCGCGCTCGCGGGCCGCTTCGCGCGCGGCCTGCTGCTGCCGCGCGAAGGCCAGCTCGACAACCGCCAGGCGCTGCGCGCGCTCGCGGCGGGCCTCGCCGAACGCGGCGTCGACCTGCACTGGCACGTCGCGATCGACGATGCGAACCTTCCCGCCGCGCATTTCACGATCGATTGCCGCGGGCTCGGCGCGAAATCCGCGCTGCCCGCGCTGCGCGGCATCCGCGGCGAAGTCGCGCGCGTGCATGCGCCCGGCATCGGGCTCACCCGGCCCGTGCGGCTGCTGCATCCGCGCTATCCGCTGTATATCGCGCCGAAGCAGGACGATCTCTACGTAATCGGCGCGACCGAGGTGGAGGGCGAGGACATGTCGCCCGTCAGCGTGCGCTCCGCGCTCGAACTGCTGAGCGCGGCGTTCTCCGTGCATCCGGCGTTCGGCGAGGCGCGCATCCTCGAACTCAATGCGCAGTGCCGGCCGACGCTGCCCGATCATCGCCCGGCGGTGATCTGGGACGGCGCGTCGACGCTCGCCGTCAACGGCCTGTACCGGCACGGCTTCATGATCGCGCCGGAAGTCGCGCACGCGGCGGCGGCGTTCGCCGAAGCCGCGCTCGGCGGCGCGTTCGGCGATGCCGACGCGTTCGCCGCGTGGCGCGCCGCCGCGCGCTGGCCGACGCTCCTTCACCACCGCAACGACGCGCGCCAGCCGGCCTGACGCGCGCCGCCGACCGAATCCGACGAAGCCTCATGGATATCCAGATCAACCAACAGACCCTGACGCTGCCCGACGGCGCGACGGTGGCCGACGCGCTCGCCGCGTACGGCGCGCGTCCGCCGTACGCGGTCGCGCTGAACGGCAACTTCGTCGCGCGCACGCAGCATGCGGCGCGCGCGCTCGCGGCGGGCGACAAGCTCGACGTCGTGCACCCCGTCGCGGGCGGCTGAGCGCCGCCGGTTCGTCCCCGCATTTCCAGGAAAACGACATGACGTCCCTCACATCCGCCGACGCGTTGACGCTGTACGGCGAAACCTTCGCGAGCCGCGTGCTGCTCGGCACGTCGCGCTATCCGTCGCTGCAGTCGCTGTCCGATTCGATCGCCGCGTCGCGGCCCGGGATGGTGACGGTCGCGCTGCGCCGCCAGATGACGGGCGGCACGGCCGAAGCCGGCTTCTTCGACCTGCTCAAGCGCCACGCGGTGCCGCTGCTGCCGAACACGGCCGGCTGCCAGACCGTCGCCGAGGCCGTGACGACCGCGCACATGGCGCGCGAGGTGTTCGGCACCGACTGGATCAAGCTCGAGCTGATCGGCGACGACTACACGCTGCAGCCCGACCCGGTCGGGTTGATCGAGGCCGCTGCGCAACTGGTGAAGGACGGTTTCAAGGTGCTGCCGTACTGCACCGAGGATCTCGTGATCGGTCGGCGCCTGCTCGACGCCGGCTGCGAGGCGCTGATGCCGTGGGGCGCGCCGATCGGCACGGGCAAGGGCGTCGTGAACCCGTACGGCTTGCGCGTGCTGCGCGAGCGGCTGCCCGACGTGCCGCTGATCGTCGACGCGGGGCTCGGCGTGCCGTCGCACGCGTGCCAGGTGATGGAGTGGGGCTTCGACGGCGTGCTGCTGAACACGGCGGTGTCGCAGGCCACGCACCCCGAGATCATGGCGCGCGCCTTTGCGCAGGGCGTCGAGGCTGGCCGCGCCGCGTATCTCGCCGGGCCGATGGACGCGCGCGAAACCGCGCACGCGAGCACGCCAGTCGTCGGGATGCCGTTCTGGCACCAGGACGGGGGCGGCGCGTGAGCGGCGCGCGTTTCGCCGATACATTCTGGCCGCCGGCCGACGAACTGGCCGAAGCGGCCGAGCGGATTCGCGCAAGGCTCGGCGACTGGCCGGGCACGGCGGCGCCGTGGCGGCTTTGCGTGGCGGCGCCCGACGTGCCGGCCGACGGCGACGTGCTGATCGTGTCGGCCGGCGACCGCACCGCGCAGGCGCGCGCGTCGGCCGCGTCGCGACCGGCGTCGCCCGATGCGGTCGCGATCGAATTCGGCGAGCAGGACGCGGTGCTGCATGCGGCGGGCGCGCGCTACGCGCTCGACGCCGCGCATCCGCTCGCGGACGACTGGATCGCGGCGCTCGCCGCATTTCTCGATTGCGGCTTCGCGCCGGTCGACGCGCTGGTGCTCGCGCTGGCGTGGCGCGACGGCGACGAGACGCGTGCGACCGACGCATGGCCGGTCGACGCCGCGCGGTTCCCGCGCGTCGCCGGGCTGCCGGCCGCGCCCGAGCCCGCGTTCGCGCCGTGCCCGGCGCAACTCGGCCTGTATCCGGTCGTGCCGGACGCCGAATGGGTCGAACGCGTGCTCGATTGCGGCGTGCGGACCGTGCAACTGCGCATGAAAGGTGCGGCGCCGGACGCGTTGCGCCGGGAAATCGCGCGTGCGGTCGCGGCCGGGCGTCGTTATCCCGATGCGCGCGTGTTCATCAACGATCACTGGCAGATCGCTGCAGATGAAGGTGCATACGGCGTTCATCTGGGCCAGGAAGATCTCGAAACGGCCGATCTGGCCGCGATCGCGCGTGCGGGCCTGCGGCTCGGGCTGTCGAGCCATGGTTATTACGAAATGTTGCGGGCGCTGCACGAGCGCCCGAGCTATCTCGCGCTCGGCCCCGTGTACGCGACCGCGACCAAGGCCGTTGCCGCGCCGCCGCAGGGCCTCGCACGGATTGCCCGCTACGCGCGCTTTGCGGGCGCGCGGGCGCCGCTCGTCGCGATCGGCGGAGTGGGGCTCGACACGTTGCCGGACGTGCTGGCGACGGGCGTCGGCAGCGTCGCGGTGGTCAGTGCGGTTACAGGCGCAGCCGACTATCGGACAGCGCTTATTGCATTGCAGCAATGTTTTCCCGGACAATTTGACAATCATTGACCGCAGGGCCCGGAACGGCGTCACGACATCATTCCAATGCAGGCCCTATAATTCGGCGTTCTGCGTAAAAGGACTGTCCGCTCCGTGAGCCCCACTCCTACCGAGACCCTGCTGGAACTTCGCGATGTCGACTTTGGCTACGGCGATCGCCTCGTCCTGTCCAACCTGAACCTGCGCTTCGGGCGCGGGCAGGTCGTCGCGGTCATGGGCGGGTCGGGTTGCGGCAAGACGACCGTGCTGCGCCTGATCGGCGGCCTCGTGCGCGCGCGCCGCGGCCAGGTGCTGTTCGACGGCGCCGATGTCGGCGCGCAAACGCGCGACGGCCTGTATGCGCTGCGCCGCAAGATGGGCATGCTGTTCCAGTTCGGTGCGTTGTTCACCGACATGTCGGTGTTCGAGAACGTCGCGTTCGCGCTGCGCGAGCACACCGACCTGCCCGAAGACCTGATCCGCGATCTCGTGCTGATGAAGCTCAACGCGGTTGGCCTGCGCGGCGCGCGCGACCTGATGCCGTCCGAGGTGTCGGGCGGGATGGCGCGCCGCATCGCACTGGCGCGCGCGATCGCGCTCGATCCGCAGCTCATCATGTACGACGAACCGTTCGCGGGCCTCGATCCGATCTCGCTCGGCATCACCGCGAACCTGATCCGCACGCTGAACCAGGCGCTCGGCGCGACGTCGATCCTCGTCACGCACGACGTGCCGGAATCGTTCGCGATCGCCGACTACGTGTATTTCCTGGCCAACGGCGGCGTGCTAGCGCAGGGCACGCCCGACGAGCTGCGCGCGTCGACCGACCCGAGCGTGCGGCAGTTCATCGACGGCGCGCCGGACGGCCCGTTCAAATTTCACTACACGAGCCCGCCGCTTGCAGCGGATTTCGGGCTCGGCGGAGGGCGCGCATGATCAGCGCGATCGGACGTTACGTCATCGGCGGCCTCGAGCGCACGGGCTACGGCACGCGCCTGTTCGTGCGCCTCGTGCTGGAATTCTTTCCGCTGCTGCGCCGGCCGCGGCTTGTCACGAAGCAGATCCACTTCCTCGGCAACTATTCGTTCGTGATCATTGCCGTGTCGGGGCTGTTCGTCGGCTTCGTGCTCGGCCTGCAGGGGTATTACACGCTGAACCGCTACGGGTCCGAGCAGGCGCTCGGCCTCCTGGTCGCGCTGTCGCTCGTGCGCGAGCTTGGGCCCGTCGTCACCGCGCTGCTGTTCGCGGGCCGCGCGGGCACGTCGCTCACGGCCGAGATCGGCCTGATGAAGGCCGGCGAGCAGCTCACCGCGCTCGAGATGATGGCGGTCGACCCGATCAAGACGGTGATCGCGCCGCGCATGTGGGCGGGCATCATCGCGATGCCGTTCCTGGCCGCGATCTTCAACGCGGTGGGCGTGCTCGGCGGCTACTTCGTCGGCGTCGTGCTGATCGGCGTCGATCCGGGCGCGTTCTGGTCGCAGATGCAGAGCGGGGTGCAGGTCTGGGCCGACGTCGGCAACGGCGTGCTGAAGAGCATCGTGTTCGGGTTCGCCGTGACCTTCATTGCGCTGTACCAGGGGTATGAAGCGAAGCCCACGCCCGAAGGCGTGTCGCGCGCGACCACCAAGACGGTCGTGTTCGCGTCGCTCGCCGTACTCGGCCTCGATTTCCTGCTGACCGCGCTGATGTTCAGCTAGGCCTCAGCCAAGCCATATTTTGGGATGACGATGAAAAAGACTGCTCTCGACTTCTGGGTCGGCCTGTTCGTGGTGGTGGGCTTCCTTGCGGTGCTGTTCCTGGCGCTGAAGGTCGGCAACATGAGCTCGCTGTCGTTTCAGCCGACCTATGCGGTGAGGATGAAATTCGACAATATCGGCGGGCTGAAGCCGCGCGCGGCCGTGAAGAGTGCCGGCGTCGTGGTCGGCCGCGTGAAGTCGATCGGCTTCGACACCAACACCTACCAGGCGCTCGTGACGATCGATGTCGACGGCCAGTATCAGTTCCCGAAGGATTCGTCGGCGAAGATCCTGACGTCGGGCCTGCTCGGCGAGCAATATATCGGCCTCGATCCGGGCGGCGACACCGAAATGCTGAAGGCAGGCGACACGATCACGATGACGCAGTCGGCGATCGTGCTCGAGAACCTGATCGGCCAGTTCCTGTACAGCAAGGCCGCCGATGCGGGCGGCGCGAAGCCGGCGGCCGGCGCGCCGGCCGCGCCCGCACCGGTGGCGGTGCCGGCGTCCGCCGTGTCCGCCGCGCCCGGTTCGGCAGCGCAATAACCACACGAGAGAATACAAGAGGGGAATGACCATGCAGACGATCCGCATCAGGCACGCCGCGCTCGCGGTGGCGGCAGTCGCCGCGTTGAGCGGTTGCGCGACCGTGCAGACGCCGACCAAGGGCGATCCGCTTGAAGGCTTCAACCGGACGATGTACAAGTTCAACGACACGGTCGACACGTACGCACTGAAGCCGGTCGCGCAGGGTTACCAGAAGGTCGTGCCGCAGCCGGTGCGCGACAGCGTGACGAACTTCTTCTCGAACATCGGCGACGTTTACGTTGCGGCGAACAACATCGTGCAGTTGCGGATCGCGGACGGCGTCGGCGACATCATGCGCGTCGTGATCAACACGGTGTTCGGCGTCGGCGGCCTGTTCGACGTCGCGACGATCGCGAAGCTGCCGAAACACACCGCCGACTTCGGGGTCACGATGGGCCGCTACGGCGTGCCGTCGGGCCCGTATCTCGTGCTGCCGCTGCTCGGCCCGAGCACGGTGCGCGACACGGCCGGCCTCGGCGTCGACTATGTCGGCAACCCGCTGACCTATGTGAAGCCGGACGGCCTGAGCTGGGGCCTGTTCGGCGTGAATCTCGTCAACACGCGCGCGAACCTGCTCGGCGCGGGCGACGTGCTGGATGCCGCGGCGCTCGACAAGTATTCGTTCGTGCGAAACGCGTACCTGCAGCGCCGCCAGATGCTGATCGACAACGCGCGCGGCGAGGCAGGCTCGACGGCAAGCAACGACGCGCTGCCGAAGTACGACCTGCCGGACGACGGCGCGGCGCCGGCGGCCGCCGGCGCGGCCGGTTCGGCGGGTGCGGCGGCGGTGGGTGGTGCGGTGGCACCGGCGGGCGCATCGGGCGCGACGGTTGCTGCCCCGGCATCGGGCACGGCCGTTTCGCCGAACCCGGCCAGCGAAACGAACGTGCCGGCGATGCAGGTGGCGCCGCCGTCGCCGGGCGGGTTCCGCTTCCCGAGCATCCGGCTGCACTGACGGAATTACATTCGTTACAGCCGGAAACGATTCAGTCGGTAGCGCACGCGAACTTGCGCGTAAGCTACCTGCTCCAATCTTCGCATCGACTCATTCATGCAGGTCACTATGATGAAAAAACTGTTCCTGATCCCCGTTTTCGCGGCGCTGTTCTCGTTCGGCGGCGCAGCTCACGCGCAAGTCGACCAGTCGAACCCGCAGGCGCTGATCAAGACGGCGACGCAGCAGGTGCTCGACGAAGTCAAGCAGCAGACGATCAAGCAGGGCGACACCAATCGCATCATTACGATCGTCAACAAGGACATCCTGCCGTACACCGATTTCCGCCGCACCACGCAGCTCGCGATGGGCCGCAACTGGCGCACGGCGACGGCCGAGCAGCAGCAGCAGATTCAGGAGCAGTTCAAGCTGCTGCTGATCCGCACGTATTCGGGCGCGCTCGCGCAGCTGAAGCCGGACCAGCAGATCCAGTACCCGCCGTTCCGCGCGGATCCGGCCGATACCGACGTCGTGGTCAAGACGGTCGCGATGAACAACGGCCAGCCGGTCCAGATCGATTACCGCCTGTACAAGTCGGCGAGCGGCTGGAAGGTGTATGACCTGAACGTGCTCGGCGCATGGCTGATCCAGACGTACCAGCAGCAGTTCAACGAGAAGATCCAGCAAAGCGGCGTGGAAGGCCTGATCCAGTTCCTGACGCAGCGCAACCAGCAACTCGCCGCTGGCAAGCAGGCGTCGTGAGCGGCTTCGAAGCAGGCTCCTCGCTGACCGTCGCGAGCGCGAAGTCCGCGCTCGCGGACGGTCTTGCGCGCATCGGCGCGGGTGCGACCGCCGTCGATTGCGCGGCGCTGACGCAGTTCGACTCGTCCGCGCTCGCCGTGCTGCTCGCATGGCAACGTGCCGCCAAATCGCGCGGCGCGCCCCTCGACATCCTCAATCTCCCCCCGAAGCTCGCCAGCCTCGCGCGCGCCTATGGCGTCGACGCACTCGTCGAAGGCGTCGAGCGACATTGACCCTGTCCGACCGGAGCCTGCCGCGCCAGCCGGCGCGCGCAAGCTTCAGGCCGCGCGCCTTCTGCGCCGGCTCCACCAGCCGGTTTGCCCTATAATCAAGCGTTTTGCGGGGCAGCCAATCGGCGTCCGGCCCCCATTTTCTTTCGCAGCAAACACAGAATAGGCGTCGCGGCCGTTGCGTCGCGCACAGTCATGTCAGCCATAGAAATCCGTCACGTCAAGAAGCGCTACAAGTCGCTTCAGGCGCTCAAGGGCGTCAGCCTGTCGGTCGAGGAAGGCGAGTTTTTCGGTCTGCTCGGCCCCAACGGCGCAGGCAAGACCACGCTCATCAGCATCCTCGCCGGGCTTGCCCGGGCCGACGAAGGCAGTATCTCGGTGCGCGGCCACGACGTCGTCAAGGACTTCCGTGGTGCGCGCCGCGCACTCGGCGTCGTGCCTCAGGAACTCGTTTTCGACCCGTTCTTCACCGTCCGCGAGACGCTGCGCATCCAGTCCGGCTATTTCGGGCTGCGCCGCAACGACGACTGGATCGATGAAGTGATGGCCAATCTCGACCTCACCGAGAAGGCCGATGCGAACATGCGCGCGCTGTCGGGCGGGATGAAGCGCCGCGTGCTCGTCGCGCAGGCGCTCGTGCACCGGCCGCCCGTGATCGTGCTCGACGAGCCGACCGCCGGTGTCGACGTCGAATTGCGCCAGACGCTGTGGAAATTCATCTCGCGCCTGAACCGCGAGGGTCACACGATCGTGCTGACCACCCATTATCTCGAGGAAGCCGAGTCGCTGTGCGACCGCATCGCGATGCTGCGTCGTGGCGAAGTGGTCGCGCTCGACCGCACCGACGCGCTGCTGCGCCGCTTCGCGGGGCTGCAACTCTATCTGCGCCTGGCGACCGGCGCGCTGCCGGCCGAGCTGCGCGGGCTGGAGTCCGACCCGGCCGCACGCGCGCCGGGCGAGCACCTGCTGCGCCTCACGAGCTACGACGATGTCGAGCGCATCCTCGCGCAGTGCCGCGCGGCGGGCTGCACGTTCGACGAGATCGAGGTCCGCAAGGCCGACCTCGAGGATGTGTTCGTCCAGGTGATGAACGGGGCCGAGGTGATCGAGGGTCTGGCATGAAACAAGAACCCCCACGCTCTCTGCGTTCGCTGCCCCCCGAGGGGGCGCCCGGCACTCTTGGGGCGGCCCGGCGAGTGCCGGGAAGCGGTTTTCAAACGCTGTTCTACAAGGAACTGCTGCGCTTCTGGAAGGTGTCGTTCCAGACGGTGTGCGCGCCGATCGTGACGGCGCTGCTGTATCTGACGATCTTCGGCCACGCGCTGTCGGGCCGCGTCGAGGTGTATCCGGGCGTCGAGTACGTGAGCTTTCTCGTGCCGGGCCTCGTGATGATGAGCGTGCTGCAGAACGCGTTCGCGAACAGCTCGTCGTCGCTGATCCAGTCGAAGATCACCGGCAACCTGGTGTTCATGCTGCTGCCGCCGCTGTCGTATCGCGACATCTTCGGCGCGTACGTGCTCGCGTCCGTCGTGCGCGGGCTCGCGGTCGGCGCGGGCGTGTTCGTCGTGACGATCTGGTTTATCCCGATGCATTTCGCGGCGCCGCTGTTCATCATTGCGTTCGCGCTGCTCGGTTCGGCGATCCTCGGCACGCTCGGCTTGATCGCCGGGATCTGGGCCGAGAAATTCGACCAGCTCGCCGCGTTCCAGAACTTCCTGATCATGCCGCTGACGTTCCTGTCCGGCGTGTTCTATTCGACGCACTCGCTGCCGCCCGTGTGGCGCGAGATCTCGCGTCTCAATCCGTTTTTCTACATGATCGACGGCTTCCGCTTCGGGTTCTTCGGCGCGTCCGACATCAACCCGTTCGCGAGCCTCGCGATCGTCGCCGGTTTCTTCGTGCTGCTCGCGATGGTCGCGATGCGGCTGCTCGCGACCGGCTACAAACTGCGTCATTGATATCGACAGGCAGCGGCCGCCTTCGGGGCGGCGCGCGCCGACAGGAGCCTTACACCATGTTGCCGACTCCCGAACAGGTCAAGCAATACATCGCCGGCGGTCTCGCCTGCACGCATCTGGAAGTCGAAGGCGACGGCCAGCATTTCTTCGCGACGATCGTGTCGGCGGCCTTCGAAGGCAAGCGGCCGATCCAGCGGCACCAGCTCGTCTATGCGGCGCTCGGCGATCGCATGAAGCAGGAAATTCACGCGCTCAGCATGAAGACGCTGACGCCCGCCGAATGGCAGAACGCATAACCGGAATTCACTGAGTGCAAGTCACCGTCAACGAGCGCGACGCCGTCCAGAGCGTCGCCACGGCACACCCGGCCGCCAACGGGGAATCGCACGGACATGGGATGGACAAGCTCGCGATCGAGGGCGGCCGCCGCCTGTCCGGCGAGATCGTCGTGTCGGGCGCGAAGAACGCCGCGCTGCCGATCCTGTGCGCGGGGCTGCTCACCGCCGATCCGGTCGAGCTCGACAACGTGCCGAACCTCAAGGACGTGCGCACCACGCTGAAGGTGTTGAACCAGATGGGCGTGAAGAGCGAGACCGACGGCTGCCGCGTGCAGCTCGACGCGTCGCGCGTCGACAACCTCGTGGCGCCGTACGAGCTCGTGAAGACGATGCGCGCGTCGATCCTCGTGCTCGGGCCGCTGCTCGCGCGCTTCGGCGAGGCGAAGGTGTCGCTGCCGGGCGGTTGCGCGATCGGCGCGCGTCCGGTCGACCAGCACATCAAGGGCCTGCAGGCGATGGGCGCCGAGATCAGCATCGAGCACGGCTTCATCGAAGCGCGCGCGAAGCGCCTGAAGGGCGCACGCATCGTGACCGACATGATCACGGTGACGGGGACGGAAAACCTGCTGATGGCCGCGACGCTCGCGGACGGCGAAACGGTGATCGAAAACGCGGCCCGCGAACCGGAAGTGAGCGATCTCGCACACTTGCTGGTCGAGATGGGCGCGAAAATCGACGGCATCGGCACCGATCGCCTCGTGATCCAGGGCGTCGAGCGGCTGCACGGCGCGCGCCATTCGGTGATTCCCGACCGCATCGAGGCCGGCACGTTCCTGTGCGCGGTCGCGGCGGCGGGCGGCGACGTGATGCTGACGGGCGTGCGCCCGCATATCCTCGACGCGGTGATCGACAAGCTGCGCGAAGCCGGCGTGTCGATCGAGGAAGGCGACAGCTGGCTGCGCGTGAAGATGGACCGCCGGCCGTCGGCGGTGACGATCCGCACGTCGGAATACCCGGCGTTCCCGACCGACATGCAGGCGCAGTTCATGGCCCTCAATACGGTCGCGACGGGCACCGCGCAGGTCGTCGAGACGATCTTCGAGAACCGTTTCATGCACGTGCAGGAGCTGAACCGGCTCGGCGCGAACATCACGATCGACGGCAACACGGCGCTCGTGACGGGCGTCGAGAAACTGTCGGGCGCGAACGTGATGGCGACCGACCTGCGCGCGTCGGCGAGCCTCGTGATCGCCGGGCTGCGTGCCGACGGCGAAACGATCGTCGACCGCATCTATCACCTGGACCGCGGTTACGACCGCATGGAAGCCAAACTGACCGCCGTCGGCGCGAACGTGCGCCGCCTCTCCGGGAGCCAAGCATGAGCGTGCCGCTGACCCTCGCCCTGTCGAAGGGCCGGATTTTCGAGGAAACCCTGCCGCTGCTCGCCGCAGCCGGCGTGCAGGTGGCCGAGGATCCGGAAACGTCGCGCAAGCTGATCCTGCCGACGACCGACCCGAACCTGCGCGTGATCATCGTACGCGCGAGCGACGTGCCGACCTATGTCGAATACGGCGCGGCCGATTTCGGCGTGGCCGGCAAGGACGTGCTGGTCGAGCACGGCGGCTCGGGCCTGTACCAGCCGATCGATCTGAACATTGCGCGCTGCCGGATGTCGGTGGCCGTGCCGGCCGGCTTCGACTATGCGAACGCGGTGCGCCAGGGCGCGCGCCTGCGCGTCGCGACGAAGTACGTCGAAACGGCACGCGAGCATTTCGCGGCGAAGGGCGTGCACGTCGACCTGATCAAGCTGTACGGCTCGATGGAACTCGCGCCGCTGGTGGGCCTGGCCGACGCGATCGTCGACCTCGTCAGCTCGGGCGGCACGCTGAAGGCGAACAATCTGGTCGAGGTCGAGGAGATCATGGCGATCTCGTCGCGCCTCGTCGTGAACCAGGCTGCGCTGAAGTTGAAGCGCGCGGCGCTCAAGCCGATCCTCGACGCGTTCGAACGCGCGTCGCAGAATGGCGGTTGAGCGCATCACCGTAACGGAACTCCCATGGCCATCACCATCCGCAAACTCGATTCGACGCGCGACGGCTTCGACGCCGCGCTGCGTGCGGTGCTCGCATTCGAAGCGAGCGAAGACGAGGCGATCGAGCAATCGGTCGCGCAGATCCTCGCCGACGTGAAATCGCGCGGCGACGCCGCGGTGCTCGAGTACACGAACCGTTTCGACCGGCTGAACGCGGACAGCGTCGCCGCGCTCGAACTGCCGCAGGATGCGCTGCAGACGGCGCTCGACGGCCTCGCGCCGAAGGCGCGCGCGGCGCTGGAAGCGGCCGCGGCGCGCGTGCGCGCGTACCACGAGAAGCAGAAGATCGAGTGCGGCACGCATAGCTGGCAGTACACGGAAAGCGACGGCACGGTGCTCGGCCAGAAGGTCACGCCGCTCGACCGCGTCGGCCTGTACGTGCCGGGCGGCAAGGCCGCGTATCCGTCGTCGGTGCTGATGAACGCGATTCCCGCGCGCGTCGCGGGCGTCGGCGAGATCGTGATGGTCGTGCCGACGCCGGACGGCGTGAAGAACGACCTCGTGCTCGCCGCTGCGCTGCTCGGCGGCGTCGATCGCGTGTTCACGATCGGCGGCGCGCAGGCGGTCGGCGCGCTCGCGTACGGCACGGCAACGGTGCCGCCCGTCGACAAGATCTGCGGGCCCGGCAATGCATACGTCGCGTCGGCGAAGCGCCGCGTGTTTGGCACGGTCGGCATCGACATGATCGCCGGGCCGTCGGAAATCCTCGTGCTGTGCGACGGCACGACCGATCCGAACTGGGTCGCGATGGACCTGTTTTCGCAGGCCGAGCACGACGAACTCGCGCAGTCGATCCTGCTGTGCCCGGACGGCGCGTTCCTCGAGCGCGTCGAGAAGGCGATCAACGAGCTGCTGCCGTCGATGCCGCGCCAGGACGTGATCCGCGCGTCGCTCGAAGGCCGCGGCGCGCTGATCAAGGTGCGCGACATGGCCGAGGCATGCCGGATCGCGAACGACATCGCGCCCGAGCACCTGGAAATCTCGGCACTGGAGCCGCAGCAATGGGGCCAGCAGATCCGCCACGCGGGCGCGATCTTCCTCGGCCGCTACACGAGCGAGAGCCTCGGCGACTACTGCGCGGGCCCGAACCACGTGCTGCCGACGTCGCGCACCGCGCGCTTCTCGTCGCCGCTCGGCGTGTACGACTTCATCAAGCGCTCGAGCCTGATCGAGGTCAGCGCCGAAGGCGCGCAGACGCTCGGCGAGATCGCGTCCGAACTCGCGTACGGCGAGGGGCTGCAGGCGCACGCGAAGAGCGCCGAGTTGCGGATGAAGGGGTAACCCGCGCGCTCTGCGCGGGGCCGGGGCGGGCGCTGACGCGCCGCCCCCCGGTTGAGGAGACGCAGCGCAGGGCGGCAGCCGCCGCCTTGCCGACCATTTGATGCCGGCGCGACGCACGCCGGCTTGAAACCATGACGACGCCACAAGACATCATCCGCCGCGACGTGCTCGCGATGACGAGCTACCCGGTGCCGGACGCGAGCGGATTCGTGAAGCTCGACGCGATGGAGAACCCGTATCCGCTGCCCGAACCGCTCGCCGCGGCGCTCGGCGAGCGTCTCGCGCAGGTCGCGCTGAACCGCTACCCGGCGCCGCGCCCGGCCGCGCTGCTCGACAAGCTGCGCCACGCGATGGGCGTTCCGGCCGCATGCGACGTGCTGCTCGGCAACGGGTCGGACGAAATCATCAGCATGATCTCGGTCGCGTGCGCGCAACCGGGCGCGAAGGTGCTCGCGCCGGTGCCGGGCTTCGTGATGTATGAACTGTCCGCGAAGCTCGCGCAGCTCGAATTCGTCGGCGTGCCGCTGAAGGCCGACCTGACGCTCGACGTCGACGCGATGCTCGCGGCGATCGCAGAGCACCGCCCGGCGATCGTCTATCTCGCGTACCCGAACAACCCGACCGGCACGCTGTACGACGATGCCGACGTCGAGCGGATCGTCGCGGCCGCGCGGCACAGCCTGATCGTGATCGACGAGGCGTACCAGCCGTTTGCCGAGCGCTCGTGGCTGCCGCGCGCCGCCGAATTCGACAACGTCGTCGTGATGCGCACGGTGTCGAAGCTCGGCCTCGCGGGCATCCGCCTCGGTTATCTCGTCGGGCGGCACGCGTGGCTGACCGAATTCGACAAGGTGCGTCCGCCGTACAACATCAACGTGCTGACCCAGGCGACCGCCGATTTCCTGCTCGACCACCTCGACGTGCTCGACGCGCAGGCGGCCGAACTGCGCGCGGAGCGCGCGCGCCTCGCGCAGGCCGTGGCCGCGCTGCCGGGCGCGACGGTGTTCCCGAGCGCCGGCAATTTCCTGCTGGTGCGCGTGCCGGACGCGGCCGCCGTGTTCGACGCGCTGCTCACCGAGCGGGTGCTGGTCAAAAACGTGAGTAAAATGCATCCGTTACTGGCCGAATGCGTGCGGCTGACCGTCGGTTCTCCCGACGAAAACGCCCGCCTGCTGGCCGCTTTGAAACTCGCGCTGCCCGGTTGAGCCCAGGGCGCGGCGGCGCGCGACGATCAATCCCCATTTACATCAGACTCAATCAAGGAATTGCCATGCGTGTGGCGGAAGTCGTTCGCAATACCAGCGAAACGCAGATCCGTGTGAAGCTCGATCTCGACGGCACCGGCCGGCAGAAGCTGGCCACCGGCGTGCCGTTTCTCGACCATATGCTCGACCAGATCGCGCGACACGGTCTGGTCGATCTCGAGGTCGAAGCGCATGGCGACACGCATATCGACGACCACCACACGGTCGAGGATGTCGGCATCACGCTCGGGCAGGCCGTCGCGAAGGCGATCGGCGACCGCAAGGGCATTCGCCGCTACGGCCATTCGTACGTGCCGCTCGACGAGGCGCTGTCGCGCGTCGTGATCGACTTCTCGGGCCGGCCGGGCCTCGAATTCCACGTGCCGTTCACGCGTGCGCGGATCGGCACGTTCGATGTCGACCTGTCGATCGAATTCTTCCGCGGTTTCGTGAACCACGCGGGCGTCACGCTGCACATCGACAACCTGCGCGGGATCAACGCGCACCATCAGCTCGAGACGGTGTTCAAGGCCTTCGGCCGTGCGCTGCGCGCGGCGGTGGAGCTGGACGAGCGTGCGGCGGGGCAGATCCCGTCGACGAAGGGCAGCCTCTGAACTTCCGAACGGACGGACGCTAAGGACAACCTCACGGCTTCGGCGCGCGGCGCCGGCTTGCGATGGATCTGCTCAAATCGTTCATTTCGCTGCTTGCGCTGATCAATCCGATCGGCGCGGTGCCGTTCTTCCTGAGCCTGACGGCGCAGCAGACGGACATCGAGCGGCGCCGCACGATCCGGATCGCGTCGGTGTCGGTGTTCTGCGTGATGACGGTGACGACGCTGCTCGGGCAGCAGATCATCGACTTCTTCGGCATTTCGGTCGGCTCGCTCGAAGTGGGCGGCGGGATCATCATGCTGCTGATGGCGATCAACATGCTGAACGCGCAGATCGGCAACACGCGATCGACGCCGGAGGAGCGCCACGAGGCCGAGCTGAAGGACAACATCGCGGTCGTGCCGCTGGCGATTCCGCTGCTCACGGGCCCCGGCTCGATCAGCACGGTGATCATCTATGCGGCGAACTCGCGTCACTGGTATGAGCGGGCCGGGCTGGTCGCGATCGGCGCGGTCCTGGCTTTGCTGTGTTTCGTCGCGATGCGGCTCGCCGAGCCGATCGCGAACTGGATCGGCCGCACGGGCATCAACATCGCCACGCGGCTGATGGGTCTGATGCTGTCGGCGCTGGCGGTGGAATTCATCGTCAATGGACTGAGGGCGCTACTGCCTGCACTGAGATGAAAACTTCGATTGCGATTGTGGATTATGGGATGGGCAACCTGCGCTCGGTCGCGCAGGCGCTCAAGAAGGCCGAACCGGACGCCGACGTGGCGATCGTCGACACGCCGGCCGCGATTCGCGCGGCCGACCGCGTCGTGCTGCCCGGCCAGGGCGCGATGCCCGACTGCATGCGCTGCCTCGGCGAATCGGGCCTGCAGGAGGCCGTGATCGAGGCGTCGCGCACGAAGCCGCTGCTCGGCGTGTGCGTCGGCGAGCAGATGCTGTTCGACTGGAGCGCGGAAGGCGACACGAAGGGCCTCGGCCTGCTGCCGGGCAAGGTCGTGCGTTTCGAGCTCGACGGCCGGTTGCAGGACGACGGCTCGCGCTTCAAGGTGCCGCAGATGGGCTGGAACCGCGTGCGCCAGTCGCAGCCGCACCCGCTGTGGGACGGCGTGCCCGACGACGCGTATTTCTACTTCGTGCACAGCTATTACGTGTGCCCGGACAACCCGGCGCATACGGTCGGCGAAACGGCCTACGGCGCGCCGTTTACGTCCGCGGTCGCGCGGGATAATCTCTTCGCGACCCAATTTCACCCCGAGAAAAGCGCGGAGGTCGGGTTGCGTCTGTATCGCAACTTCGTACACTGGAAACCGTGAACGTCGCGTGCGTGCCACAGTCGGCGGGCCGGAGAGGCCCGTCTTGCGGGGCTCGCGCGCCAATGCGCCGAAAGAGTTGTACTAAACTAGCGAGACGGCGCGGTACCGGATTGGCCGGTACGCGCCGGATTCTTTTCTTCTTCCACGACGATACCCGATTGCTATGTTGCTGATTCCGGCCATCGATCTCAAAGACGGTCAGTGTGTGCGCCTGAAACAGGGCGATATGGACCAGGCCACGATTTTCTCCGAGGACCCGGCGGCGATGGCCCGCAAGTGGGTCGATCTCGGCGCCCGGCGGCTGCATCTGGTCGACCTGAACGGCGCGTTCGCCGGCAAGCCGAAGAATCTCGAGGCGATCGAAGCGATCCTCGACGAAGTCGGCGATGAAATCCCCGTACAGCTCGGCGGCGGCATCCGCAGCCTCGAGACGATCGAGAAGTATCTCGACGCGGGCCTGTCCTACGTGATCATCGGCACGGCGGCCGTGAAGAACCCGGGCTTCCTGCAGGACGCGTGCACCGCGTTCGCCGGCAACATCATCGTCGGGCTGGACGCGAAGGACGGCAAGGTCGCGACCGACGGCTGGAGCAAGCTGACGGGCCACGAAGTGATCGATCTCGCGCGCAAGTTCGAGGACTACGGCGTCGAATCGATCGTCTACACGGACATCGGCCGCGACGGGATGCTGCAGGGCATCAACATCGAGGCGACCGTGAAGCTCGCGCAGGCGGTCGGCATTCCGGTGATCGCGAGCGGCGGCCTGTCGAACCTCACGGACATCGAGAATCTGTGCGAAGTGGAAGAGCACGGCGTCGAAGGCGTGATCTGCGGCCGTGCGATCTACTCCGGCGATCTCGATTTCGCGGCCGCGCAAAAGCGCGCGGACGAACTGAACGGCGAGCTCGACAACGCGTAAGCGCGGTTGTCCCGTTCGCCGGGGCTGCCCGCAGGGCGGCCCCGACCGGAAGCCTCGCGCGAGGCTTCCGTAACCGGCCGTCCCATCGCGGCATTTGGCGCAACATCATGGCTTTAGCTAAACGCATCATCCCCTGCCTGGACGTGACCGCCGGGCGTGTCGTCAAGGGCGTCAATTTCGTCGAGTTGCGCGACGCGGGCGACCCCGTCGAAATCGCCCGCCGTTACGACGACCAGGGCGCCGACGAACTGACGTTCCTCGACATCACCGCGACGTCCGACCAGCGCGACCTGATCCTGCCGATCATCGAGGCGGTGGCGTCGCAGGTGTTCATTCCGCTGACCGTCGGCGGCGGCGTGCGCGCCGTCGAGGACGTGCGGCGCCTGCTGAACGCGGGCGCGGACAAGGTCAGCATGAATTCGTCGGCGGTCGCGAACCCGCAGCTCGTGCGCGACGCGGCCGACAAGTACGGCTCGCAGTGCATCGTCGTCGCGATCGACGCGAAGCGTGTGTCGGCCGACGGCGAGACGCCGCGCTGGGAAGTGTTCACGCACGGCGGCCGCAAGGGCACGGGCCTCGACGCGATCGAATGGGCGCGCAAGATGGCCGAGCTCGGCGCGGGCGAGATCCTGCTCACGAGCATGGACCGCGACGGCACGAAGTCGGGCTTCGACCTCGCGCTTACGCGCGGCGTGTCGGACGCGGTGCCGGTGCCGGTGATCGCATCGGGCGGCGTCGGCTCGCTGCAGGATCTCGCGGACGGCATCAAGGACGGCCGCGCCGACGCGGTGCTGGCCGCGAGCATCTTCCACTACGGCGAGCACACGGTCGGCGAGGCGAAGCGCTTCATGGCCGACCAGGGCATTCCGGTGAGGCTGTGATGAACACGGAAACGAAATCCCTGCCCGCGTGGCTCGACAAGGTCCGCTGGGACGACCACGGCCTCGTGCCGGTGATCGCGCAGGAAGCATCGACGAACGACGTGCTGATGTTCGCGTGGATGAACCGCGAGGCGCTGGCGAAGACGATCGAGACGCAGCGCGCGGTCTACTATTCGCGCTCGCGCAAGCGCCTGTGGTTCAAGGGCGAGGAGTCGGGCCACGTGCAGCACGTGCACGAGGTGCGGCTCGACTGCGACGAGGACGTCGTGCTGCTGAAGGTCGAGCAGGTGTCGGGCATCGCGTGCCACACCGGCCGGCATTCGTGCTTCTTCCAGAAATTCGAGGGCACCGTCGACAACGGCGACTGGGTCGTGGTCGAACCGGTGCTGAAAGATCCCGAACACATCTACAAATGACGCAATCGACCGAAGACACGCTGCTGCGCCTCGCGGCGGTGATCGATAGCCGCAAGGGCGGCGATCCCGATCAATCGTACGTATCGCGCCTGTTCCACAAGGGCGACGACGCGGTGCTGAAGAAAATCGGCGAAGAGGCGACGGAAGTCGTGCTGGCCGCGAAGGACGTGCGCCAGGGCGGCGCGCCGACCGCGCTCGTCGGCGAGGTGGCCGACCTGTGGTTCCACTGCCTCGTGATGCTGTCGCACTTCGACCTGAGCCCGGCCGACGTGATCGCCGAGCTCGAGCGCCGTGAAGGGTTGTCGGGCATCGAGGAGAAGGCGCTGCGCAAGCGCCGCGAGCGCGAGGAAAACGGCGGGTGACACGCATCGGCCCGCCGCGGTGGCGACAGTGCGGTAAGCTGTAAGAATTGTCATCAAACGGGGGTAGCATCATGACCGATACGCCAAGCCAGTTTCCGCCGTCGTCGGTGCCGGGGGCCGCGGACGCCGAACGCCTGAACGGGCTGCGCACGCTGACTCACGTGCTCTATGGCCTCTACGCGTTTCATTGGCTGACGGGCGGCGTCACGGGCATCATCGCGATCATCATCAACTACGTGAAGCGCGGCGATGTGGCCGGCACGCCGTATGCCGATCACTTCGAGTGGCAGATCCGCACGTTCTGGCGCGCGCTGATCGCCTATGTGATCGGGTTCGCGCTGATGTTCGTGGTGGTCGGATTCGCAGTGATGTTTGTCACATGGATCTGGACGCTGTACCGTATCATCAAGGGTTGGCTGTACCTGAACGACAACAAGACGCTCGATCCGCAGGCGTGGTTCTGACCGGCCGCGCGCGGGTGTCTGCAGGAGCAACATGAGTCACGATCCGAATTGCCTGTTCTGCAAGATCGCCGCAGGCGAGATCCCGAGCACGAAGGTGCACGAGGATGACGAATTCGTCGCGTTCCGCGACATCCGCCCGGCGGCCGAGACGCACGTGCTCGTGATTCCGCGCCGGCACCTGCCGACGCTGTCGGCGGCGAGCGACGGCGATGCGCCGATGCTCGGGCGGCTGATGCTGCTCGTCGCGCGCCTCGCCGACCAGCTCGGCGTCGCGTATACGGGCGGTGAAAGCGGTTTTCGCACGGTGATCAACACGGGCCCCGGCGGCGGGCAGGAGGTTTACCATCTGCACGCGCATATCCTGGCCGGCCCGCGTCCCTGGCATCGGATGGGTTGACGGCGCGGGGCGTTTCCCCGCATCGATAGTCGAAGCCGGCGCGTCGCCGGCGATTTGCGCCGCGCAGCGGCGTGGTTGAGGAGAGGTTTCATCATGGGTGGATTGAGCATTTGGCACTGGCTGATCGTGCTGCTGATCGTCGCGCTGGTTTTCGGTACGAAGAAGCTGCGCAACATCGGCAACGATCTCGGCAGCGCGGTGAAGGGTTTCAAGGACGGCATGAAGGAAGGCGAAACGCCGGCCGACGCGCAGCAACTGCCGCGCTCGGGCTCGGTCGACGTCAACGCGAAGGAAACGACGCGTTCCGATTCGAACAAGGCGTAACGCCGGCACGCTGACAGGCATTCGCGATGCTGGATCTCGGTCTTTCGAAGATGGCGCTGATCGGCGTCGTCGCGCTCGTGGTGCTCGGCCCCGAGCGCCTGCCGCGCGTCGCGCGTACGGCAGGCGCATTGTTCGGCCGCGCGCAGCGGTACATCAACGACGTGAAGGCCGAGGTCTCGCGCGAAATCGAACTCGACGCGCTGCGGACGATGAAGACCGATTTCGAGTCGGCCGCGCGCAATGTCGAGACGACGATTCACGACAACCTGCGCGAGCACGAGAAGGAACTGAACGACACGTGGCATTCCGCGGTCGGGGGCCTTAACGAAGCTTCGGGCGATGCCGGGTCGTACGGTTCCGACACGCCGGCGGCGCCGTCGTGGCGCGGCAGTACGGCCGCGCTCGCGCCGAAGCGCCGCAACTGGCGTGTCAAGCAGGCGGCGACGCCTGTCTGGTACAAGCGCGCGATTACCCGCCGCACGCACGTGCAGTCGGGCGCCGCGCGTGTCGCGCGCCACCAGCCGGCCAGCCTGCGCCGGCCGACGCGCTTCTTCTGAGTCGAGCGCATGCTCGCTCGTCAATCCTACCGAGGGCCGGTGTGAGCGACCCCCAGCAGAACCCGGGCGACGCCCCGGAAGAAACCTTCATTTCCCATCTCGTCGAGCTCCGCGATCGCATCATTCGCGCGGGGCTGGCCGTGATTGTCGTGTTCCTCGGGCTCGTCTACTGGGCGCCCGACATCTTCAAGCTGCTCGCGCGGCCGTTGATGGAAAACCTGCCGAAGGACGGCAAGATGATCGTCACCGACGTCACGGGCTCGTTCTTCGTGCCGATGAAGGTCACGATGCTCGTCGCGCTCGTGATCGCGCTGCCGATCGTGCTGTACCAGATCTGGGCGTTCGTCGCGCCGGGGCTGTACCAGCACGAGAAGAAGCTCGTCGCGCCGCTCGTCGGCAGCAGCTACTTCCTGTTCCTGTGCGGGATGGCGTTCGCGTACTTCCTCGTGTTCCCGACGATCTTCCGCGTGATGGCGCACTACAACGCGCCGCTCGGCGCCGAGATGACGACCGACATCGACAACTACCTGAGCTTCGTGCTCGGGATGTTCGTCGCGTTCGGGGTCACGTTCGAGGTGCCGATCGTCGTCGTGCTGCTCGTCCGGATGGGCGTGCTGACGGTAAAGAAGCTGAAGGAGATCCGGCCGTACGTGATCGTCGGCGCGTTCGTTGTCGCCGCGGTCGTCACGCCGCCGGACGTATTCTCGCAGCTGATGCTCGCGCTGCCGCTGATCGTGCTGTACGAGGCCGGGATCCTGGCCGCGCGGTTCTTCGTACCGAAGAAGCCGGCCGAAGAGGGCGAGGCGGAGAACGGCGAAGCCGCGAGTTGATGACGGTGCGCCGGGCGGCGCGCGGCGGGTGGCCTTCTTCCGGGGCCATGCCTGTGCGGCCCGGTGGCGTTGGGGAGCAAAGCAAAGCGGGCGTTGAGGTCACATCCGCGGCAACAAGGTCTTCGATGCAAAGCAAAAGGGCAGCCACCGGCTGCCCTTTTGCGTTTCCGCTCACGGCCGGCGCGCGTCGGCACGCCAACCGTGAACGTCATTCGGTATCGCTGTCCTGTTCGTCGAGCGCCTGCTTCGGCGGCGGCGGGCGCTTGCCGATCACGACGTTCACGTCGAACTCCTTGCCCTTGCGCACGACGTGCACCTTGGTCGGCGTGCCCGGCTTGATCTGCGCGACGACGTTCAGCAGCTTCGTCGTATCGGTGATTTCCTCGCCGTTGACCGTGACCAGGATGTCGCCCGGCTTGATGCCTGCCTTGTCGGCCGGGCCGCCCTGCAGCACGCCCGCGACGATCGCGCCCGATTTCTGCTGGAGCCCGAACGATTCGGCGATCTCCGGCGTGACGTCCTGCGGCTCGACGCCGATCCAGCCGCGCGTGACCGAACCCGTCGTGATGATGCTTTCGAGCACGGTGCGCGCGGTCGATACCGGAATCGCGAAGCCGATGCCGAGCGAGCCGCCCGAGCGCGAGTAGATCGCCGTGTTGATGCCGAGCAGGTTGCCGTTCACGTCGACCAGCGCGCCGCCCGAGTTGCCGGGGTTGATCGGCGCGTCGGTCTGGATGAAGTTCTCGAACGTGTTGATGCCGAGGTGGTTGCGGCCGAGCGCGCTGATGATCCCCATCGTGACCGTCTGGCCGACCCCGAACGGGTTGCCGATCGCGAGCACGACGTCGCCGACCCGCGACTGGTCGGAACGGCCGAGCGTGATCGTCGGCAGGTTCGTCATGTTGATCTTCAGCACGGCGAGGTCGGTCTCGGGATCGCTGCCGATCACCTTCGCGGTGGCCGTGCGCCCGTCGGCGAGCGCGACCTCGATCTGGTCCGCGCCGTCCACGACGTGCTGGTTCGTTAGAATGTAACCTTCAGGGCTCACGATAACGCCCGAGCCAAGGTTGGCTGCCGGTTCGTCCTGCTGCTTGCGGGCGTTGCGGTCGCCGAAGAAGTAGCGGAACAGCGGATCTTTCGCGCGCGGGTCGGGCGGCAGCGAGCCGTCCTTGCTGGAGAATACGTTGACGACGGCCGGCATCGCCTTCTGCGCGGCGTCGGCGTACGACGTGGTCGCCGGTGCGCCGCCGATGCCCGGCGCGACTTCCCGCAGCGCAACGATCGGCGTCGCGAGCTGCTTGCCGAGCTGTCCTTGCCGTTGCAGCCATTGCGGCTTGAGCGTCACGACGATGAACATCAGCGCGAGCAGCACGGTAACCGCCTGCGCGAAGAACAGCCAGAAGCGTCTAAGCATCTGAATGGATTAGAGGTTTATATGGATCGGATCGAACTTGAATTGTACTTGAACAATACCCTTGAAACCGCGCGCTTCAAGGACTATTGCCCGAACGGCCTCCAGGTCGAGGGGCGCCGCAAGATCGAGAAGATCGCCACCGGCGTGACGGCGTCGCTCGCGTTCCTCGAAGCCGCGCTCGAATGGGGGGCGGATGCCGTGCTCGTTCATCACGGCTATTTCTGGCGCAACGAGGCGCCGCAGATCACGGGCCGCAAGTATCAGCGCCTGAAGCTGCTGCTCGCGAACGACCTGAACCTGTTCGCGTTCCACCTGCCGCTCGACGCGCACCCCCGGTTCGGCAACAACGCGCAGCTGGGCGAGAAGCTCGGGCTGATCGGCGAGCAGCGTTTCGGCGACGGCGACCTCGGCTGGATGGCGACGCTACCGATGCCCGTCACGCTCGAGCACTTCGTCGCGAAGGTCGAGCGCACGCTCGGCCGCACGCCGCTCGTGCTTGGCGATCCGGACCTGCAGCTGCGCCGCATCGCGTGGTGCACGGGCGCCGCACAGAGCTATTTCGACGCGGCGATCGACGCCGGCGCGGACGTATACCTGACGGGCGAGGTGTCCGAATACGTGACGCACACGGCCGCCGAAAGCGGTGTCGCGTTCGTTGCGGCAGGGCACCATGCGACCGAACGCTACGGAATCCAGGCGCTTGGCGCCCACTTGTCGGAAGAATTCGATCTCGAACACCTTTTTATCGATATTCATAATCCGGTCTGAACGCCGGATTTGCGGCAGCGCATCGACATTCCGAAATGTAGCGGGCGCTTAAAAGAGAAATGATTTAATCGCTCCGATAGTGGGGGATAACCCTTAACTATCAATCACTTCGAAGGGATTTTCATCTCCGGGCCTTGTAAATGACGACTCCATTCGAGCAAACTAGCGGCGGAATGGAAAGTCGTGACGGAAAATCCAACTCAGAAGTGGGGCGTGTGATGCGAGACAAGGAAGAGAAACGCGTCGACAGCGGCCGCCGTACCTGGCTGATTGCGACATCCGTAGCAGGTGGCGTAGGAGGCGTAGCCACCGTCATACCTTTCGCGGCGTCGCTTGCGCCGTCCGCGAAAGCGAAAGCGGCCGGTGCACCGGTCGAGGTCGACATCAGCAGCCTGAAGCCCGGCGAGATGGTCACCGTGCCGTGGCGCGGCAAGCCCGTCTGGATCCTGAATCGCACCGATTCGATGCTGGCCGACGTGGTCAAGGCCGACAAGGAAGTGGCCGATCCGACCACGAAGTCCCCGTATTCGATGCCGTTGCCCGCATATTGCGCGAACGAATATCGCGCGCGGACCGATCGCAAGAACATTCTCGTCGTGATGGCCGTATGTACGCACCTCGGCTGCACGCCTAGCCAACGCTTCACGCCGGGTCCGCAGCCGAACCTGCCGGACGACTGGCCGGGCGGTTTCCTGTGCCCGTGCCACGGTTCGACCTACGACCTCGCCGGCCGTGTGTTCAAGAACAAGCCGGCGCCTCAGAATCTCGACATCCCGCCCTACATGTTCACGTCGGCGACGACCCTCGTGATCGGCAAGGACGAGAAAGGAGAAGCGTGATGGCCGCCGACAACAAGGAAGTCTCCACGACAGGTCTCACCGGCTGGATCGACCAGCGCTTCCCGCTCACGTCCACCTGGAAGAAGCACGTTTCCGAGTACTACGCGCCGAAGAACTTCAACTTCTGGTACTTCTTCGGCTCCCTCGCGCTGCTCGTGCTCGTCAACCAGATCGTCACGGGCATCTTCCTGACGATGAACTACAAGCCCGACTCGACGCTCGCGTTCGCGTCGGTCGAGTACATCATGCGCGAGGTGCCGTGGGGCTGGCTGATCCGCTACCTGCACTCGACCGGTGCATCGATGTTCTTCGTGGTCGTCTACCTGCACATGTTCCGCGGGCTGCTGTACGGGTCGTACCGCAAGCCGCGCGAGCTCGTGTGGATCTTCGGCTGCGCGATCTTCCTGTGCCTGATGGCCGAGGCGTTCTTCGGCTACCTGCTGCCGTGGGGCCAGATGTCGTTCTGGGGCGCGCAGGTGATCGTGAACCTGTTCTCGGCGATCCCGTTCGTCGGCCCGGACCTGTCGCTGTGGATTCGCGGCGACTACGTCGTGTCCGACGTCACGCTGAACCGCTTCTTCGCGTTCCACGTGATCGCGATTCCGCTCGTGCTGATCGGCCTCGTGATCGCGCACCTCGTCGCGCTGCACGAAGTGGGGTCGAATAACCCGGACGGCATCGAGATCAAGGCGAAGAAGGACGAGAACGGCATTCCGCTCGACGGCATCCCGTTCCATCCGTACTACTCGGTGCACGATTTCCTCGGCGTGTGCGTGTTCCTGATGGTCTTCGCACTGATCGTGTTCTTCTCGCCGGAGATGGGCGGCTACTTCCTCGAGGCGAACAACTTCGTCCCGGCGAACCCGCTGCAGACGCCGCCCGAGATCGCGCCGGTCTGGTATTTCACCGCGTTCTACGCGATGCTGCGCGCGACCACCGACCCGTTCAAGATCGTGCTGATGATCGCGATCGCGGCGCTCGGCGTGCTCGCGCTGATCCGCGCACGCGGCAAGTGGAAGGTCGGGCTGCCCGTGCTGGCCGCGGCGATCGTCGTATTCATGTACCTGACGGAGTCGAAGTTCTGGGGCGTCGTCGTGATGGGCTCGGCGGTGATCACGCTGTTCTTCCTGCCGTGGCTCGACCGTAGCCCGGTGAAGTCGATCCGCTACCGGCCGTTGTTCCACAAGGTGTTCCTCGGGATCTTCGTCGCGGCGTTCCTGACCCTTGCGTTCCTCGGCACGCGGCCGCCATCGCCGGTTGCGACGCTGATCGCGCAGGCCTGCGCTTTGGTCTACTTCGCGTTCTTCCTCGGCATGCCCGTCTGGACGCAGCTTGGCACGTTCAAGCAGCCGCCGGAGCGGGTGCGCTTCAAGCCCCATTAACGTGAGCGAGGAGAGAACGATATGAAGAAACTGCTTTCGACACTCGCGCTGATCGGGGCGACCGCGTGTGCGCTGCTGGCGGCGCCTGCCGTGCGGGCGGAAGGTAATTTTCCGCTCGACCGGGCGCCCGATAACACGGAAAATCTCGTTTCGCTTCAGCACGGCGCGCAATTGTTTGTAAACTATTGCCTGAACTGCCACAGCGCGAACCTGATGCGCTACAACCGTCTGACGGATCTGGGCATATCCCAGAAGGAGATCGAAACGAATCTCCTGTTCACGACCGACAAGGTCGGAAACACGATGTCCGTCGCGATGCGGCCCGAAGACGCGAAGAATTGGCTCGGCACCTCGCCGCCCGACCTGTCGGTCGAGGAGCGCGCGCGCGGCCGCGACTGGCTGTATACGTATCTGCGGAGTTTCTACCGCGACGATACGCGGCCGTCCGGCTGGAACAACGCGGTGTTCGAGAACGTCGGCATGCCCCATGTGTTGTGGCAGCTGCAGGGGCAGCGCATCGCCAAATTCGAAGACAAGACGGACGAGGAGACGGGCGAGAAGGCCCACACGCTCGTCGGCTTCCAGCAGGTCACGCCGGGGACGTTGTCGTCACCGGACTATGATGCTGCGGTTGCCGACCTGGTGGCCTATATGACATGGATGTCCGAGCCGGCCCAGCATACCCGCAAGCGCCTCGGCGTGTGGGTGCTGGTCTTTCTCGGTGTCCTGACTTTCCTGGCCTGGCGGCTCAATGCCGCGTACTGGAAAGACATCAAGTAAACACGCCTGACCGGCGTGGGGCCGGCGCAACGCGGAACCCGTGAAAGGGGTTTCGCCGCGTGCCGGCCCTCGGCTTTTTTGAGGAAACGCAAATATGATGGTTCTGTATTCCGGCACAACTTGCCCGTTCTCCCAGCGTTGCCGGCTGGTGCTGTTCGAGAAGGGCATGGACTTCGAAATCCGTGACGTCGACCTGTTCAACAAGCCGGAAGACATTTCGGTGATGAACCCGTATGGTCAGGTGCCGATCCTGGTCGAGCGTGACCTGATCCTGTACGAATCGAACATCATCAACGAGTACATCGACGAGCGCTTCCCGCATCCGCAACTGATGCCGGCCGACCCCGTGCAGCGCGCACGCGCGCGCCTGTTCCTGCTCAACTTCGAGAAGGAACTGTTCGTTCACGTCAGCACGCTCGAGAACGAGAAGGGCAAGGCAGCGGAGAAGAATCACGAGAAGGCACGCCTCGCGATCCGCGATCGCCTGACGCAGCTCGCGCCGATCTTCGTGAAGAACAAGTACATGCTCGGCGAGGAGTTCTCGATGCTCGACGTCGCGATCGCGCCGCTGCTGTGGCGTCTGGATCACTACGGCATCGAGCTGTCGAAGAACGCTGCGCCGCTGATGAAGTACGCCGAACGGATCTTCAGCCGTCCGGCCTATATCGAAGCACTGACGCCGTCCGAAAAGGTCATGCGTCGTTGATGATGCAATGAAGGCAAGACGGAGCAGGCGGCGCGGCGTGCCGCGCGCCCGCTCCGGGTTCGAGGATTGTGATGCAAGAGATTTCAACGAAGCCTTATCTGCTGCGCGCGTTGTACGAGTGGTGCACCGATAACGGTTACACGCCGCATATCGCGGTGAGGGTCGACAACTCGACGCGCGTGCCGCGTCAGTTCGTGCGTGACGGCGAGATCGTGCTCAACATCAGCTTCGAGGCGACGAGCCAGTTGCAGATGGGCAACGAGTGGATCGAGTTCACTGCCCGGTTCTCCGGGAAGGCGCACAAGATCGAGATTCCGGTTGCCAACGTGCTCGCGATCTATGCGCGCGAGAACGGGCAGGGGATGGCGTTCCAGGTCGATGCGGTCGCGGGCGAAGGCGAGGATTCGGGCACGTTCGACGATGAAGCCGCGCAGGCGGATGACGTGCAGCGCGACGAGTCGCCTGCCGCACTGACGCCGGTCGCGGAGCGAGGCGCGAACGAGGAACCCTCCGAAGGTGCCGACGAACCGCCGAAAACCGACGGCGACGGCTCGAAAGGCGGCTCCAGACCTCGCCTCAAGATCGTGAAATGAGGTAGAATCTCGCGCTTACGCCGGCTTAGCTCATCTGGTAGAGCAGTTGATTTGTAATCATCAGGTGGCGGGTTCGAGTCCTGCAGCCGGCACCAAACACTAGTTTCAAGTAGTACCCGGAAGTCCCAAAACCCGCGTCCAGCCTAGCGCTGACGCGGGTTTTTTGTTTCAGGACGTCCCGTGAGAGGCCGGGGCATCCCGAAAATTTGGGGGTAAGATTCGGGGTATGACTTCCGGGATTTGGGGGTATGCCGTACCCCCGACGAACAATGAAAACCAAACCTCTTACCGACGCCAAGTGCCGCAACGCTAGATTCGATGAGGCCGGGGGAAACAAACTCTTCGACGGCGGCGGGCCACCGTCGTTGGCTGTTTCCGTAGCTGTCGATACTGCCGACGACGATAGTTCGCCGAATCCTGTTCAGCAGCGGCGATCGCCTGGACGAACTTCTCGCAGGTGGTGCCAAGTTGCTTTGTCGTCAGGCGCGGGGCTTCGAGCGCGAGCGTCGAGGCGAGCGTGACGGCGATCGCTACGAGCTTCCCCGCGTCGTCACCACGGTTCCAGAAGCAGCCCGTCGCCTTTTCCAACGCCTCAACGTACCTGCCATCGAACACAAACTTTGCTGGCTCGGTCTCGAAGAGTGGGCTTGGAGCTGCCGTCACTGTGATCTCGAAGTTCCGGTTGTGCTTTTCGCGGCATCCGAATTCATTGCCTTGCTCTTGGCGGCGTCGACCTGACGAGCGCGGCCGGCCGTATGACGATGCAGGTATTGAATGCCGTGGCCGAATTTGAACGAGATCTACTGATAGAGCGGACGCAAGCCGGCATCGCGCGAGCAAGGGCGGAAGGGAGGGCGATGGGTCGTCCGTCCGCGCTGACTAAGCAACAGCAAGACGACGTGCGCCAGCATTTGAGCGAAGGGGCAAGCGTGGCGAGTCTCGCGAAACGGTATGGCACGAGCCGTCAGACGATCATGCGGGTACGCGACGCGGCGTAATGCGCGCCGCTCAAAGTTACTTTTTGTGCGCTGGGCAGCGACTTTATCCGCCCAGGTGCGTGCGGATATCGGGGACATGACGCAGGACCGGTGCTGCAATGGTCGATCCGCCGCCGAATTGATGAGCGTAGGGCCTTTGACGGTCGCTAAGCGCTTCGTTCGGCGGCGGCGCTGACGTCCCAAACTAGGTTCCCTTTTTCGCGACTGTCTTCGAGATTTCCTCAAATATCACAAGCGGAAGCTTGTTAATGACAATGCAGCCGTTTTTTCCGGCCGCCTTGACCGCGAGCACGACCGAGTTCTTCTGAGACTCCGCGACTGATCTGCCTTTCTCTGGATTGGCTTCTTTGACGTGGCTCAAAGCTTTTTTCGCGGCAGCCTCGCCGTCTGATGCTGACACAATCATCTCCAGCACATGAGGATGATCTAGCGTCTTCACGTACGCCTTGTATAGTTTCTCGGCCATATTGCCCCCGTTTTTATAACAATCTACTTGGTCTCACTGCTCGAAAACTCTAGCACGTTCGCTGTTTCGACTGCTATTCGACCGAACCCCCCACCGCTCTAGGCGCATTTGCGCCGAATAGCCCCGTGGCGGCAAGGGCGACGGCGTGGGGAATTCTTTGCGCGCAGCGTTCCAGATTGGGGCAACTGCCGAGTGAGTCGCAGTGCCTTATCCCGGCGTCTATCTCCAAACTTATCTCCAAGAAAAGAGGGTTTTTGGAGACATACTTGGAGATAGTCGGAGCCTTGCCAGTCGCGGCAGACAGGCCGAAATGAGCGCTTGTCTCCAAATCTCCAACAAAAATTCGTTCCGGCGGCGTACGGAACGCATGTTTCCTTGGCGGTGCGTCACGGAAAGACGAAGGGAAACTCCGCGAAGCAGCCATCGCGCAATTTTTTCGATAGCTCTTCAGCGTGCTCCGGCTCACCCTCTTCGTGCGTGGCGAGATCCAGGTAATAGTTCGCGCCATCGTGTTTCGCGTAGATGATCCAATCGCCAGTTAGCCCCCTTTGGGCTCGTTCCTCGAATCCGCCGACTACGAGGCGGTGCGCGAGGTAGGCTTGCCACAGTTCGGGATCTTCGCCGTATGTCTCCGCGACTTCGCGCAGCATCCGATCTAGATCTCTGTTCCCGCCGTCGGCGAGATTCCAGCGGATTCCGATATTTCGGACAAGGTGCCGGGCCGAACTGAAGTGCTTATGCCAAAAGGGTTGGAGGTGAGGTCCCTTGAATGGCGATTCACGCTTTGTTTTGGATGTCGGGCGGATGCCTTCGAGATAGTCGAGTTCGTCCAACACGGCGAACGGGTCGAAGTACCGATCGCTCTTATCCAGAAGCCGGACCGCGAGGGCGATACTGATGCGCGGCGCGTATGGCCGTCCGCGCACTGCCGTCGTCTTGATCTTGGCGATCTCGTCCGGGGTCAAACTGACCATCGTTCTTGATTTTTCCACTGCCGGCGTATGCATGACGTTGACGCCTGTAGCATACACATATGCTCCGTGAGGTCGCTCTCGCAGGTCTCTCAGTGTATGGGGGTACGTTTGGGGGTGTGTCGGATCTTTGTCTGGGGAGATTTTTATTGGAATCAGTCTATTAAGACGTAAATACCATTCCTGCAGCCGCACCATATTGAACGAAGGGCCGGGAGATTGATTCTCCCGGCCCTTTGTCTTTTCTGCTTCGCAAGGCGACATATGTGACGTCGGCCGCATGCCTGCTTCGGCACACGGAATGTGCCGAAGCAGGCATGCGGGATTTCCTTCGCGACCCGGCGCCGCGCATCGCTAAGCGATGCCGTTGCGCCGCAGCCAGTCTTCCAAGCAGTGCCTGCATACCGATTTCCCGCTTTCGAGCAGGTGGATGCTGCGGTCGCCCGATTCCATTCGATAGATGCCTGTGGAAAGATCGATATCCGGTCCCAACACACGAAGAAGGAAGGCTTCGTCGAACCAGAATTCGTTTTCTGCTTTCGGTGAAATCACGACTACCTTGATTAGCCGACCGTGCGGCACCGCGTCACGCCGATCGATCAAGGCTGCCATGGTTGGCGATGTGCGCGAACCGAACGCAATCCCGTGGATGTCGCACTTGACGAGCGGGCCGCTCTCCGAACAACGTGTAGGCGTGGTGCTCGCGAACCAGATTGCCGACCGGATCAAAGAAGCGCTGCACGCGGCTATGGCGGTTGGTCGCGTCGATCCATCTTCCGCTCGCATCGAACGTGAAGCGTTCGGATTCGTCGCCAGCCGATCGAGCGATCGGCTGGCCGGCACGATCATGTTCGAGCGTTACGACTTGCCCGGCGTCGTCGATCGACTGCAGCAGGCCGTCCGCTTCTCCATACGTGTAACGGATCGTTCGCCCGTCGAATCCCGTTTCTCGAACGATCCTGCCCAGCATGTCGTACTCGAAACCGTACGTCGCGGATTGTGCGTTGACGACGGCCGTGACATGACCCAGGCCATCGTAGCGGTACGTGGTCGAATGCCCCAGCGGATCGGCTCGTCGCGCGATGCGGCCTGCGGCGTCGTAGTCGAAACGTGTCTCGTTGTTCAGGGGATCCGTATGCGCGAGCAGCCGGCCTTCGGCGTCGTAGCTGACACGCTCGATACCGGCCGGTGTCCTGATCTCCGTCGGTCGGCCGTTCGCGCCGTACGCAAATGTCGTCATGGCGCCGGACGCATCCTGCTCGCTGGCCAGCCTGCCGTCGGCATCGTAGGCCAACGCCGTGGATTTGCCGGAACAGTCTGTCCGGGAAGTCACGCGACCTGCGGCGTCGTAGGTGAGCGCAACGACACCGCCCCTCGCATCCTTGATTGCCGTGACGTTGCCTTGCCCGTCGTAGCTGTATTCGGTCCGGTGACCGAGCGGATCGATACGCGCGGTGACTTGGCCGGCCGCATTGTGTTCCTGCTTCCAGACATGGCCGTGCGGATCGGTTACGCCGACGAGACGCTCATTGTCATCGTAGGCCATGCCGATCGTGCTGCCGTTCGTCTGCAGATGTTCGACGAGATTGCCGCGTGCGTCGTAACGCATTTGTTCGACGCTGCCGTCGCGATGGATATATTGAGTCAGGTTGTCGTGCTCGTCGCGATACAGCCATTCTTCGCTGCCGTCGGGGTGAATGACACGGAACGTGTAGCCCTTGATGTCGTAGTAGTGGCGGGAAACGAATCGGCGTCGGGCGCCGCGAAACGGATTCGATGGGCAGGTTGTTCCCCGCCGGCCCCGGGGTGAACTGCTCGGGAAAGCCGCGTGAGTGCCCGCGATTCTTGAGCAAGAGGGCGTGGTAATCGAAGGCCAATACGCTGGGTATCAGCCGTGCACGTCACGTGCAGGCGCATTTCATGCGGCAGACAATGGATTAGTTGGTCGCTGGTGCTGGCCGGCAAGGTCAGATACCGCTATTGCGTGCCTGTTTTACTGTCACGACCGCGTCACGACGACCCCATAAGGTTGCACGTTCCCGTCGTGACGTATGCATCCAATCGATATGGTGGCGTTCCCTCGATCAGGGAACGCTCAGTTCCTCGCGACGACGTGCCCGTGTCGCAAGCGATCGGGCGCTTTCACTTTCATCATGCCTTCGCCCCGTTTCATTAAAGGACACGATCGACGCCGATTCGACCCGGATCGCGAACGATCAGGAGACTGGGACCATGCTGAGTCCGCATGAATTCTCGATGCTGCTGCGCATTGCGCGTACGCCTGACAGCGTCGATCAATCGAATCCGACTTTTGCCGTGCTGGTCGAAAAGCGGCTGGTCGTCGATACGCAGGTGCGCATGAACACGGTGGCGGCGCGCCCGGCGCTGACGCCGATCGGCCAGATGATGTTGGCGCGCTTCGACGAAGCGGCCTGAGAGGAAGCGTCACGCCTTCATCGAGACGAAGGGCGTGACGCGCCGAGACACCGGAAACCGCTTACTGCGCGACCGGCACCGTCACGTCGCTGCCGAACCAGTGCATCGAGATTTTCTTCAGCGTGCCGTCCTTTTGCAGGGACTCCAGCGCGTTGTTGATCGCCTTCTCGAACTTCGGGTTGCCCTTGCGGAACGGGATCGCCATTTCCTGCTTGCCGCCGTTCAGCACCGCGCCCGCGCGCAGCGGCAGGTTCGACGTCTTGATCATGTACGGCAGCATCAGGCGATCGTCGAGCGTCGCCTCGATCCGGCCCGCGGCGAGGTCGCGCAGCTTCTCCGGCGCGCCCGGATACGTCTGCACCTCGATGCCCGGCACGGTGCGCGCCATCTGGTCGTAGTTGGTGCCGAGCGTCACGCCGAGCTTCTTGCCCTTGAAATCGTCGAGCGACTTGAAGTTGCGCGCGTCGTCCTTGCGCTGGATCAGCTGCGCGGCCGAGTACGTGTACGGCTGGCTGAAGTCGAGCACTTCCTTGCGCTGCGGCGTGATCGTGACCTGGTTGACGATCACGTCGAACTTGCCGGCCTGCAGGCCCGCGATGATGCCGCTCCATTCGGTCGGGATGAACTGCGTCTTCACGCCGAGCTTGCCGGCGACCGCGTTCGCGACGTCGACGTCGAAGCCTTCGAGTTGACCCGACGTACCGCGCGAATTGAACGGCGGATACGTGCCTTCGAGGCCGACGCGCAGCACGCCGGCTTTCTTCACCGAATCGAGCAGGTCTTCCGCGTGCGCGGCGACGGCCGTGAAGCCGAGGGCCGATGCGAGCAGCAGGCCCGACAGCAGGAACTTCGAACGTTTCATCGCAGATCTCCAGTGTTCAGTACGGTGTTGTGGTGAGCGCCGGGCGCCGGCCGCGCCCGGTGGGCCGCAATACGGGCACGTAGACACTACTCGCAACCGCGCCGCACCGAAAGTCGAATTGGCCCTGATTGAAATCGATTTCATGGGGAGAAGCGACTGACTTCCTGTGGCGTGGACAGGAATCGGCTCGGCTGGGGGCGAGCAATTCGGTGAGCAGCCCCGCTCGGATATTTTCCGATTGCACTCGAAATGTTCTTTTAAATCAGGTCATATTCCGGGTTCGTGCCGTAATTTATCTGTAAAATCGCGCGAGCGGAATCAAATGCCGGCGCCATCCGAGGGCGCGTCAAAAGAAGAAAAGGCCGTTCATGAACATGCAGAACACAATTGCCGCATTGCGCGGCGGGTTGCTTCAGCAGGGCCGACTGCTGAAGCTCGATACGCCGTTGGGGGTCAATACCCTGACCGTGCAGCGGGCGGTCGGCCGTTCGCGCATCGGGCGTGCGTACGAGTTCACGCTCGACGTGCTGTCGACCGATAGCGATCTGGAACTTAAAACGCTGATCGCGCAGCCCGTCACGTTGTGGATTCAGCAGGGCGACCGCAGCTACCGGCCGATCAACGGATACGTGCATACCGCGCGCCGGCTGGGCGCCGACGGCGGGCTCACGACATATCAGCTCGCGTTCGCCGATTTCACCCATTTCCTGAAGTTCCGCCGCGATCAGCGGCTCTGGAACGACACGACCGTCGACCAGATCATTTCCGACGTGCTGAACAAGCATCCGCAGGCGCAAGGCCATTTCCGCTTTGCGCTGTCGAAACCGCTGCCGAACCGTTCGTACACGCGCCAGCACGACACCGACTGGCATTTCGTGCATCGGCTGATGGAGAACGAAGGGCTCTACTGCGCGTGGCAGCAGGCTGACGACGGCAAGTCGCATACGCTCGTGATCACCGACAACCTGCAGGCGTTCGCGCCGCTGTCGCCGGAGACCGTGCGCTTCTATCACGGCGGCGCGGCAAGCGAAGCCGACGCGTTCACGCAATGGTCGGGCACGCGTACGCTGCAGAGCGTGACGCGCACGACCCGCACGTTCGACTACAAGAATCCTTCGCAGCCGTCGAACCCGAAAGGCACGTCGCTGCCGACGATGGGCGGCCAGGGCGAATTGCCCGACCAGCTCGAAGTCTACGAGTACACGGGCGCTTATACGTATCTGGACCAGACGCGCGGCGACCATCTGACGAAGATCAAGATGGAGGAATGGGAGTCGCAGGCAAAGCGCTTCCATGGCGCGGGTGGCGTGCGCGCGATCGATGCGGGCAGACGCTTCACGCTGGCCGACCATCCCGAGCACGATCGCGATCCCGCCGATCAGCGCGAATTCGCCGCGATCGAGGTGGCGTGGTGGATCGAGAACAACCTGCCCGTCGCGAGCGACAGCGCGGACTTTCCATACAGTCTGCGCGAGGCATTGACGCAGGCGCAGGAGCGCTACGGCGCCGATCCCGCATTTCGCGTGCCGCACGATGATGGCTCGACCGGCTTCTATCTCGTCGAAGTCGAAGCGCAACGCGCGAGCGTGCCATATCGCAGCCCGTTCGAACACGAGAAGCCGGAGATGCATCTCGAGACGGCGATCGTCGTCGGGCCGCAGGGCGAGGAAGTCTATACGGACGCGTTGAACCGGATTCGCGTGCAGTTCGTCTGGGACCGCCTGAACCCGGGCAACGAGAACGCGTCGTGCTGGGTGCGCGTCGTGCAGTCGGATACGGGGGGCGGCTACGGCGGCGTGCACGTGCCGCGCATCGGTGAGGAAGTGCTGATCGACTACGTCGGCGGCGACTGCGACCGGCCGCTTGCGGTCGGGCGCGTGTACAACGGCGCGAACCAGCCGCAGTGGCATACCGACGGGATCCTGTCCGGATATCGGTCGAAAGAGTATTCGGGCGGCGGCTACAACCAGCTCGTGATGGACGACGCGACCGGGCAGAACCGCGTGCAGCTGATGAGCAGCAGCGCGAACAGCCTGCTGCATCTCGGTTACATCATCGACCAGAGCGGCAATTCGCGCGGCGCGTATCTCGGCAGCGGGTTCGACCTGCGCTCCGATGCGTACGGTGCGGTGCGGGCGAGCCAGGGCCTGTACGTGACGACGCATCCGAAGTCGGCGAACAGCCAGCCGCTCGACGTGAAAGAGGCGCAGCAGCAGCTTGTGACGGGCGAGAGCCTTGTTGAAGCGATGTCGGGCGTGAGCGAGCAGCATCAGGCGGAAAGCCTGAAGGACGCGCAGGAAACGATGCGCGCGTTCACGGACGCGACGCAGGACAGCGTATCGGGCAGCGCGTCCGGCGGACGCACCGCAGGTGGCGGCGCCGGCAACGCGAACGCGTTCAAGGAGCCGGTGATGCTGTTCGGCAGCCCGTCGGGTATCGGGATGTCGACGCAGCAGTCGCTGCACATGGTCGCGAACGATCATGTGAACGTCGCGAGCGGGCAGAGCGTACACGTTGCGGCGGGCAAGTCGCTGATCGCGAGCATCGGGCAGAAGCTGAGCCTGTTCGTGCAGAACGCGGGGATGAAGCTGTTCGCGGGCAAGGGCAAGGTGGAGATCCAGGCGCAGTCGGACAACGTCGAAGTGACCGCGCAGAAGGCGGTGAAGATCGTGTCGGCGACTGACCGGATTGAAATCGCGGCCGATCAGGGGATTCTGCTGACGAGCGGCGGCGGGTATATCCGCATTCAAGGCGGGAACATCGAGATTCACACGCCGGGTGCGGTGGATGTGAAGGGCGCGTCGCATACGTTCGCTGGGCCGGCGAGCATGGGGTATCCGTTGCCGAGTCCGCGGCCGGATCAGCCGGGGCAGCTGGAGTTGTTTCACAAGTACGTGAACGGCGAGGCCGTGAAGGGCGGGTTGTTCACGGTGAAAGACGTGAACGGCGCGGTGCTGAAGAAGGGCGCGCTCGACAACAGCGGTTATACGGTGGTGAGCGGACTGCCGCCGGGCGCGGTACGCGTCGAGTTCGGGAAGGATCCGCGCGAGTCGGATCAGCCGGCGAACTACTTCAAGCAGACGAAGTGGCCGGCGGAGCCCGTCGAACCATCGCCGGAAGCCGCGCAGGCCACGGCGACAGGGCAGCTTGCCGGCCAGTTGCAGGGGATGACGCCTGCCGCGGCGACGGCTGCCATGGGGTTCGTGAGCGGCGGTGGCGCAGGCGCTGCGCTGGGCGGGCTGGCGAGTTCCGCGTTGCCGGCTGCGGCGACTGCGCTCGGCTGCGCGGGCGTGGCGTCTGCGTTGCAGACGGCTTCGAGCCTGAGCGGTGCCGCGAAGCAGGTGGCCGGGATGGTGCAGGCTGCACGGCAAGGCGGGCTCGCGGCGCTGGCCGCGCCGGCGGCGAACGCAGCATCCGGGGCGCTGCAGGGCGCATTGCCCGGTGTCGCGGGGATCGCGGGCAAAGGCGCGACGACGGTGGCGTCGGCGGCCGGTGCGACCGGCATGAAGCTGCCGACGAGCGGGTTCGGCGGACCGCTGAAATCCTGAGAGGGCGGTGCATCAACCGTCAAGAACAACTAAATCGTGACTTGAACGAAAAACGACATGGCACAACAACTTCCACCGGGCGCAGAGAAGGAACAGGCCGTTACCTGGCTCAGCGATGTTTCCCCCAAGGACGTCGCCGCAGTCGGCAACCGCTTCGACGCGTGGTTGCGCCGGATCAGCGGCAACCACATCACGTTCGAGGACGTGAAGACGTTTGCCGGTGCGGTGCCGATCGTCGGCAACATCATGGCGATGGTTGACGCGCTTGGCGATATTGCCGAAATTGTCGAGAAGCGCGGCGGTCAAGTGCTCGACTACATGAGCCTCGCGATAAACCTGCTCGGCATCATTCCGATTCCGCCGACGCTCGCGCCGTTCCGGATGTCGGCGCGCCCGCTGCTCGCGCTCGTTCGTCACGAATTGCTGACGACGCGCAACAATCTCGGCGCGGCGATCATCTCCGTGCTGGTCACACATATCAACGCGACCTGCGCGACCGAGATCGAGGATTTTCTCAACAAGCTGAAGGCCGGCCTTGTCGAGTTGCTCGACGGATGCGCATCGAAATGCGAGGAACTCATGTTCGCGCTGGCGACCGGCATGGACAAGGCGCTGCATGGACAGCTCTTCGACGCCAGCGGCAATTTGAAGCGCCAGCAGCAGCTCGCGCAGAAGATGGCCGACAACCGGCCGTGGTACAGCCCGAGTCGGGTCGGTGACGGTATCCAGTTCGCGTACGAGGGCACCAAGGCGCTCGGCAAGAAGGTCGCCAACAAGACGGCGGGCACGATGGCGAAGCTCGCGCCCGATGCCTGGCTCGAGCCGTTTCGCGGCACGGTGACCTTCCTTCGGACCGAGGCACCGAAGATCGCGAAGTCGATCCGTTCGCTCGCCGGCAGCGAAGAAGGCAAGATGATGTGGCTGGTCTTGCAACTGATCGAGGCTGTTGGGCGCGTCAAGGCACGCGCGAAGCTTCATGAGCAGAGCGCCGATGTGAAGGCCAGCGGAAAGAGTCAGGCGAAGAAGACGCGCGAGCAGGAAGGGCTGGAGAAAACCAACGGGCAGGCGCCGGCCGAAGGGCCGGGGAAGAGCGCGTGCAAGGCATGCGGGCTCGGGTCGTCGCCGGCATCGATCGATTTCGCGTTCGGTGACGAGACGTTCTCACATGTGGATTTCGACCTGCCGGGGGCGCTGCCGCTCGTTTGGGAGCGAACGTATCGCTCCCGGCTGTCTGCGTATGACAACGGCGAGCTGGGTGCGCGATGGATCACGCCATATACGACGCGAATCGACATCAAGAACGGTCAGTGGATCTATCGCGATGCGGATGGGCGCAGCATCGATTATCCGGCACTCGCGGCCGGCGCGGTGCACGACGATCTGTCGGAGAACCTGACACTGTCGCGGCTCGACGATACGTGGGTGACGATTGCATACGGCCATGACGTGCTGCATGTATACGAGCGCCATGGCGACGCGTTCCGGCTCGCGATGCAGAAAGATCGCGCCGGGAACACGATCACTTTCGACTACGATGCGCTTGATCGCCTTGCGCGCCTGATCGATGCGAGCGGCAATGTGCTTGCGTTCGAGCACGACAAGCATGGCCGGATCGTACAGATCGAGCACGTGCTCAAGGACGGCGAGCGTCGCACGTTGGCGAGATATGAATACGATGCAGACGGCGATCTCGTGCGCGCGGTCGATCGTCATGGCAACGCACGGGCGTATCAATATCGCCGCCACCTTGTGACGCACTATACCGATCGCACGGGCCGCGGGATGACGCTCGAATGGGATGGCGCGGATGCCGACGACAATGCAGACGCGAAGTGCATCCGCGAATATGCGGATGACGGCAGCCTCGATCTCCGGCTCGCGTGGAATCCGAATATCCGTCTGACCTACGTGACCGACGCGCTCGGTCAGATGACGCGGTACTACTTCAACATCCACGGTTACGTGTACCGGATCGTGTATCCGGACGGTAACCAGGAGTGGTTCCGGCGCGATGCCCATCACAATCTGGTGCTGCATATCCGGCAAGACGGCAGCATCGAACGGAGTGAATACGACGCGGGCGGCAATCTGGTTCAGCAGGAGCGGGCGGACGGCAGCGTCGTCGAAATGGCGTACGACGACAAGGATCAGATGATCCGGCTCGTCGATCCGAACGGGCATGTCTGGCAGCGCAAGTACGACGACGCGGGCAACCTCGCCGAAGAGATCGATCCGCTCGAGCACGCGACGAAGTACAGTTACAACGACAAGGGATTGCCGACGCAGATCACCGATGCTAAGGGCGGCTCGAAGGCGCTCGAATATAACGACGACGGGCAGCTCACAAGTTACACGGACTGCTCCGGGAAGAAGACGGAGTGGCGCTACGACGATATTGGGCGCGTGATCGAGACAAAGGACGCATCGGGTGGTGTGGTCGCGTACGACTATGGTCCGAACGGTCAATTGACGTCGATTCGTTCGCCGGCCGGTGTCGTGCACATGCAACACGACGCGGAAGGTCGCTTGTTGCGACATACCGATCAACTCAATCGATCGACGCGATACGGCTATGACGCCGTTGGCCGTATTGCGAGCCGCGTGGATGCACTCGGTCGGACGCTTGCGTATCGCTATGACCGTCTCGGTCGCTTGATTGCGTTGACCGATGCGAACTTTGCGACGTACCAGTTTCACTACGATCCGGCGGGGCGGCTGATCGAGGAAACCAGCTTTGACGGCAAGTCAACGCGCTATGAGTACGACAAGGAAAGCGGCAGCCTTGTTTCGGTTGACGAAGCGGGTTGCGCGACGTCGATTGACGTCGATGCGAACGGCCGTCTGATGAAGCGTGTCGTGGGGGAAAGCGAGGAGCGGTTTGCCTACGACTCGAGCGGTAGGTTGATCGATGCGGCGAACCGATACAGTCGCGTGCAGTTCTTCTTCGATCCGGTCGGCAATCTCGTGCGCGAACATCACGCCCATGATCTGTTTGGCGAACGGCGCAGCTACGTGTGGCATCACGAATACGACGAACTCGGCAACCGGCGACGTACCGTGCGGCCAGACGGTCATGCGGTCGACTGGTTGATGTACGGTTCCGGGCATGTGCACGGGATGCTGCTCGATGGCGAGGAGCGTGTGCAATTCGAGCGTGATGACCTTCATCGCGAGACGGTACGCGTGCTGTCGAGCAAAGTCGGGCAGCGCACGCACTACGATCCGGCGGGACGCGTGCTGCAGCAGACGATCCAGCGGTCAACGTCGCCGGCGCCGCTCGCCGAGCGGCGGTATCGCTATGATGTGGCAGGACAATTGTCACGGATCGAGGACAGCCGCAAGGGTGGGACTGACTATCGATATGATCCGATCGGGCGGTTGATCGAAGCAATCAGCCCACTTGCAAATGAACGGTTCGCGTTCGATCCGGCGAGCAACATCATCGATCCGGTGCGGTCTATGGAGCCGCCTGCATCCCGTCCGAGCCCGGTGCGACCGGAAAGCACGTTACCGATCGAGGTGCCGAAGGTGCTGGGTAACCTGCTGAAGACATATGCGGGGATGCACTTCGAGTACGACGCACGCGGGAATCTGGTGCGCAAGCGTACGCCGGCGGGTGAGCAGGAGTATGAGTGGGACGGGTTCAATCGCTTGTTGTCTGCGCGGGTTGAAGAGGCGTCGCGGCAGAGTCAGTCACGGTATTTTTACGACGCATTCGGTCGCCGGATCGCGAAGGAGGTGAACGGCGAGCGCACGGTGTTCGGGTGGGATGGTGACACGCTGGCGTATGAGAGCGATGGCGAGCGCGGCACGCACTATATCTACGAACCGGGCACGTTTGTGCCGCTGGCGCTGTATGTGGCGGAACCGGTCGAGGGAATCGAAACGCCGGAGTGGAAGAGTACTGACCGCTATGTGCCGGAGGAGGATCCGCTGCAGAAGATGCCGGAGCGGCGAGGCGACGCGGCACTGTTCTATTACCACTGCGACCAGATCGGTACGCCTCAGTTGCTGACGGATGGCGACGGTGACGTCGTGTGGGAAGCGTCGTACAAGGCGTGGGGCGACGCGCGCGAGATTATTGCGCGTGCGTCGACGGCGACAGGAATCGCGTTGAGGAATCCGCTGCGGTTTCAGGGGCAGCAGGTTGATGAGGAGACAGGGCTACATTACAACCGGTATCGGTATTACGATCCCTACTCCGGGCGATTCATCGCGAAGGATCCGATCAGGTTGGCCGGGGGGCTCAATGTCTATCAGTATGTGCCTGCTCCAACGGGATGGGTTGATCCTCTCGGGTTGGCAAAGTGCCGTCCTTGTCCCGAAGATTGCGAAAAAATCTTGACGGAAGCCGGTCGAGGTTACGGCAGGTATGACAAAGTGGACGCGGACTCGCATCACGTCATACAGAACGCCGCCATGAAGGGTTCCGTGTCGGATTATAACGAGATGGACGCGCCTGCAGTGCAATTGGAAGGCCCGCCAAATAAGGTTGGAACCGAGCATTACATTGCCACTCAGTCCCAACGCCAGAAAGGGGTCGGTGGGAATTACGCAGCGGAGCGTCGTGTCGCATATAGGGCTCTTCGGCGAGCAGGTCTGTCAGAGAGCGAGACGCGTTGCCACATCATGCGAAGCGATGCGCACTTTGCCAACTTGGGCGTAACAGGTGATACGCCGACCCGAATGCCGGGAAATCGAAACAGTTCGACTCGGAGGTGGTAGCGTGAACGGATGGATTACATCGGCGATGGTTTCGGAAATCATCAAAATATGTGCTCTGATTTCAAAGGATGATTTTGTTCGCTTGGAGGCAGATGGAAACTTTGAAGTGAGCACATCATCCGAAATAAAGACAGGGATTTTGGAGTACCTGGGAGGGGATTTTCCGAATGAGAGCGACTTGGTGCGAATCGGAGTCCCGGATGAGAATTATGTTCTCAGTCATTCCGCCGTGTACGAAATAAATCCAAGTTCACCATCGGATCGTGACAGGCGAATTCAAATGAATTTGATAGTCGATGGTGTTGAGAGTGACCTGACTCTGATTTTGCGTGCTCACAAGCGAGAAGAGGGTGATGAAGTCCGCATTTACGGTGCTCTCACGCTTTAGGCCACGGGCCACGTGCGCGTGACCGACAAGCTCGAACGCCTGAATGTCGGTCTGGCACTACGAATATGACGAGCTGGGCAATCGTCGGCGGACTGTACGGCCCGACGGTTACGCGATTGACTGGTTGATGTAGGGATCAGGGCATGTGCACCGGATGCTGCTGGATGGCGGGGAGCGCATGCAGTTTGAGCGTGATGAGCTCCATCGCGAAACGGTGTGGATGGGAGCACGTCGTACCGTTCTTCGTGTTTCCGCCGGAGATTCGAAGGGTTGTGTACACCACGAATGCCATTGAAAGTCTGAACATGCAACTGCGCAAGATCATCAAGACGCGCGGTCACTTCCCGAATGACGAGGCCGCGATCAAGCTGCTCTGGCTGGCGCTGCGCAACGTGCTGGCCAAGGCCGCGCGGGCCGCTTTCGATTGGAAATCAGCGATGAATCAGTTTGCTATCCTGTTCGGCGAGCGATTCACGCAGGCACGCGGATAACGCGCTGTTCAACCGCCTCGCCCACAAAAATGCGGACAGGTTCGCTAGACCAATTTCACAGTCGCGGAATTGGCATAATGATGGCCTGCCACCGTGACCCTACGGCGCCCCGCCAAGCACTTCCCCCGTTACAACCGCACTACCCATGTCGACCACCATCGCGACCCCCGCGTCGCTGAAACACATCCTTGAACACCCTGGCGATTTCTCCGGCCGGCTCTGTCTGCCGCCGATGCCGTGGACGCTCGATACAGAAGGCGCATTCACCGAAGACGCCGAAGACGCCGACAGCACCGAAGCCATCGCACTCCAACCCGGCTGGCGCATCACACTGAACAGCGCAACGATCGAAGACATCGTGATCAACGCGCATGATCAGGTCGACGAACCGAGCATCGCGCAACTGCTCGACGCATTCGTGTACTACATCGAAAACGACGAGTTCATTCTGCTCTGACGACGCACACTCCGCGCCACAGTCAAAAAGGACCGCCGGGCGGTCCTTTCTTCATCAAGCAGCAGTGTTCGAACGAAGCACTACGTCTACGGCTCTCAAGGCAACGAAATCGTCAAATTAGCCGACTCCGGCCCGACCTTGATCACCTGAGAATAAGGCGCCAACGCCTGCAGCGTCTTGTCCTTCAGATACGAGTTGAGCCCGAGAAACCCCAGCAGCGCAACCAGCGCAAACACCGCCCCGATCGCCCACACCGGCACCTCGCGCTTCAACCGGTGCGCGATCTGATCCGGCAACGGCCAATGCGGCGCGAACGGCGCGCGCTTGCCCTTCATATGCGCGATCTCATCCCCCAGCCGAGCCGTCAGATAAGCGAGCTTCTCCGGCCCCTCGAGCAGATACTTCCCCTGGAACCCGAGCAGCAGGCACATATGAAACACCTCGAGCGACTGCAGCCGCGCCGCACCCTGCGCACGACATTCCTCGAGATACTGAAAGAACTTCTCGCCCGCCAACTGCTCGCCGAACAGCACGAGCTGCAGCGGCCGGCGCTCCCAGTCCGTGCGGATCTTGTACTGCGACGACAGCACCATCTCGTCGATGGCCGCACAGAACGCGAACTTCGCGGCGTACACATCCTCGGCGGCGATATTCAGCTTCTTCGCGCCGCGCTCGAAATCCGACAGGAATTCCTGGATCCGCGTGCTGAACTCGCTCGCACTGTCCGGCTCGCGGCCGTTCTTGAGCAGGAACAGCATGAAGAAGCCGTCGTACAGCAGGTCAAGCAGCGAACGCGCCTGGAACGCGGAGTCCGTCGACGCCGGGGTATGCATGGGTGCCGGCGCGTTGTCGCCGAACAGGGAAGGCGCGTAGCTCATGATGTGACCGCGATCAGTTCGAACTTCAGGTCATTGATGCCAGTCGGCGCATAGATCATCGCGGACTGGGCCTGCAGCATGCGCTCGTACAGCGCGCCGCGCGAATCGAGCGAGAAGTAGCACGCGCCTGGCCGCACCGGAATCGCGGGCGGCACCTGCGGCGTGTACGACAGCCGCACGCCGGGCATTGCCGACAGCACGAGCTTGTCGACGTCGTCGGGCGCACCGACCTTGAAGCGGGCCGGCACGGCATCGACGAGCTCGACGCTCGGCATGTCCGCGGACACCGCCAGGTAGAACTCGGTCTTGTCGTCGATCTTGCCCGAATCGAGGCGGCCGAGGTGGAACGACGGACGCACCTCGTCGAGCGTGATCGCGAAGTAGCGCGTCGAGATCACGGTGTCGAGCAGCTCGCGCAGCATCAGGTCCAGACGCGCAAAACTCGGCCCCGGATCGTCGTGGCGGTACACGGGCAGATCGGCGAGCGTATAGCCCTTCGAGAACGTCATCAGCTGGCCCGCGAGGCGCAGCAGTTCCTGGAACAGCCGCTCCGGATGCAGTGCCGCGTGCTGGTGCAGGTGCGCGAGCGTCGCGAACGCGGCGTTCGCGGTATGCAGCAGCCAGAACGACGCGATGTCGCCCGAGCGGAATTCGATGATGTTCTTCGACGGCTCGCGGTGGAAGCCGTACAACGCGTTCACCTTCGCCTGCAGCGCGTCGACCAGCTGGCGCAGCCGCTGGTGCAGGATCGGCGACGCGTCGATCGCGAGGCACGGCGGTACGAAGCTGTCGTCGATCTCGAAACCGGACGTCGCGGTGCGGCGCACGCGCACGAGCGGCACCGACAGCAACTGATCGCGCGGTTCGCTGTGTGCGATCAGCTTGACCTGCGTCTTCAGGAACGTGACGTCGGCTTCGGCCGCGTCGGTGAAGTTGTCGGCGACGCTCGTCTGCTCGCTGACGAAGCGCGTCATGAAGCCGGCGGCCGGATCGTCGCTGTAGTTGGTGCCGTTCTCGCGCAGCGGGTGCAGCGCGAGATAGAACACGAATTCGTTGATGCCGTCGGGCAGCGTGTCCAGCGCGATCGGCGGTGGCAGGTCATCGGCCTGCGGCGCGGCATACAGCGCGCCGTCCGGGAACACGAGCGCGAGATCGGCAACCCGCAGCACGTTGCTGCCGAGTGCGTCGCGGTCGATGCGCACGGAGCGCACGCCCCAGTTGTACGGCTGGATCGCCTGGATGGACTCGAACAGGCGCGCCTCGTGGTACGCGTCCTGTCGCTGAAAGTGTTGAGGCCGGAGGAACAGCCCTTCCCCCCACAGCACCTTGGCCGAATAACTCATGTCAAATCCGGTTAATGTCGCGTTGCGATGTAATCGATTTGTTCGTGCCCGAATTAAATCGCCAATTGTTAACTCTTGTTAATTGACATTCGTGCGTCATGTTTAACCGCAGGACACCGAGGAAAGCATATTCAGCGGTTGTGAAGGCGCACCCTGTTGCGGTGCGATGACGGTGCCGTCGGTGACCGTCATCGCGCAATTATGCAGGCCGATGATTATGCCGGATTTCTCCGACTTCGCCGGATCGAACGTCAGTTTCCATCGTTGCAGTGCGGGATCGCGGAACAGCGCGACGATGCCGAATGCCTGCGCTTCGCGCGAGACTTTCTCGGTCGCCGTATAGCGCTGGCCCGGAATCAGCGTGATTTCACGCACATTCAGCAGGTCGGCGCCGAGCGCGGCCTTCTCCTTGGTCGGATCGGTGAACGCATCGAACGGCGCCTGCTGGAACGACGTCGGATCCTTCAGCGCGTAGAGCCGCACGACGAGCGCGAGCGGCTTGTGGTCGGTCGCGGCATTCAGGTTCGGCGCGGCAGCCAGCGTGATCCCGAGATTGCGCGGCGGCTTCTGTGCGTCCGGCAGCTCGGGCTTGCCGATGCCGGCGGCCGACATCACGGCGCTCGCGGCCGAGCCGAGCAGCGGGGCGGCCGCGCATCCGGCCAGAAGGGCGCAGGCAACCAGCGGCAGCGCGTAGCGAATCATGGACGATCTCATCGTGTTTCCGGCGTGCCGCCTTTATCCCTGTCAAAACTGCCGGGTATTTCCGCGTTCGCCGCGTATCCCCGACATTACATCGCTCAATTATTAAGCACGCCTGCGTCGCGGCAAGCGCTCGGAAATTTTTTCCGCCGCCCGGGCGGCGCGTCGTGCAGCCAGTAAAACTTGCGCGCCCCGGCCGAAGGAAAAACCGCCGCGAACCCGCAGCGAGAGGTCATTCGAGGGGGTAGCGCCCGGTTTTAAAAGGAATTACTCTTCACACGACGATTGAATTATGAAAAATTGATCGGTACTATACCCGCGCGCTTCTTGCAAAGCAAAAGAACCAGATTCTCAACGATTTTAAAACTCACGCGCCGGTGGATATAACGATGAAAGACCGTCTCTTCGCAAAACTGTCTGGGGTAGTGCTGGCTTGCGGCGTGATCGCCGGCTGTGCGAGCCAGTCGACCACGCCGCCGAGCGCCGAGGTTTTCAACAAGTCGCTGGCCGATGCGGACGCCGTTGCGAAGTCGGGTGATCAGGACAAGGCTCTCGGCCTGTATCAGCAGCTCGCGAAGTCGGATCCGACGCGCGAGGAGCCGTGGTCGCGCATCGCGCAGATCCAGTTCGCACAGAACCACTACGGGCAGGCGATCGTCGCCGCCCAGGAAGCGCTGCAGCGCGATGCGACCGACCGGCAGGCGAAGAGCGTGCTGGCCGTCGCCGGCCTGCGGATCGCGACGCAGTCGCTCGGCGAATTGCGCCAGGATGCGTCGCTCGCGGGCGACGCGAAGTCGGACGCGCAGACGCTCGCGAAGCAACTGCGCGACACGCTGGGCGAATCGGCGCTGTTCCCGCCGGAGCAGAAATCGCAAACGAAGAAGATCCGCCGCCCGATTCACCGCCCGAAGGTGGCAGCCGGCGCGGCGGCACCAGCGGACAGCGGCGCCACGACGCCGCCTCCGCCCCCGCCGACGTCGAGCGGCAGCGCGCCGCAGAAAGGCGGCGCCGACCCGTTCAGCGCGCTGCGCAACTGACGCGAAAGCAACTGACGCGAAAACCACAACTAACCTGGGAGCCGTCGATGGCCAAGAAAGAAAGCATTCAGAAAAGCTTGCAGAAAATACGGCCGCCGCGCGTCCAGCTGACCTATGAGGTCGAGAAGGGCGACGCGATCGAGGTGAAGGAGCTGCCGTTCGTCGTCGGGGTCGTCGGCGATCTGGCGGGCCAGTCCGAAATCGAGCAGCCGAAGCTGCGCGACCGCAAGTTTGTCAATATCGACCGCGACAACTTCGACGACGTGATGAAGGCGATCGAGCCGCGTGCCGCGTTCCAGGTGGAAAACCGCCTGAGCCCGGAAGGCGGCAAGTTCGCGGTCGACCTGAAGTTCCGCTCGCTGTCGGATTTCAGCCCGGACGAAGTCGTCGAACAGGTCGAGCCGCTGCGCCGCCTGCTCGAGGCGCGCTCGAAGCTCGCCGACCTGCGCAACAAGCTCGCCGGCAACGACAAGCTCGAGGATCTGCTGTCCGAGGTGCTGAAGAACACGCAGCAGCTGCAGGAGCTCGCGAAGGGCACCGGCGGCGACAAAGACGGCGAATGACGACGGAGTGTTGAGATGAACCAGCAAACGGCTGCGGCCCAAACCAGCGGCGCGGAATACGCCGCCGGGACCTCGTTGCTCGACGACATCGTCGAGAAGAGCAAGGTCGCGAAATCCGATTCCGAGCATGCGCGTGCGAAGGACCTGATCGGCGAACTCGTGCACCAGGTGCTCGACGGCACGGTGATCGTGTCGGACAACCTGTCGGCCACGATCGACGCGCGCGTCGCGGAACTCGACCGCCTGATTTCCACGCAGCTTTCCGCGGTGATGCACGCGCCGGAATTCCAGCGCCTCGAAAGCACGTGGCGCGGGATGGATTACCTGGTCAAGGAAAGCAATACGGGCCAGACGATCAAGATCAAGGCGCTGCACGCACCGAAGCGCGACCTCGTGCGCGACTTCAAGGGCGCGAGCGAGTTCGACCAGAGCGCGCTGTTCAAGAAGGTCTACGAAGAAGAATTCGGCACGTTCGGCGGCTCGCCGTTCGGTGCGCTGATCGGCGATTACGAGATCTCGCGCCAGCCGGAAGACATGTACTTCATCGAGCAGATGTCGCACGTCGCGGCGGCCGCGCACGCGCCGTTCATCGCGTCGGCGTCGCCGGAGCTGCTCGGCCTCGAGTCGTTCTCCGACCTCGGCAAGCCGCGCGATCTCGGCAAGGTGTTCGATACCGTCGAATACGCGAAGTGGAAGTCGTTCCGCGATGCCGAGGATTCGCGCTATGTCGGCCTGACGCTGCCGCGCTTCCTCGGCCGCCTGCCGTTCAATCCGAAGGACGGCCAGACCGCGGAGAACTTCAACTTCGTCGAGGACGTCGACGGCACCGATCACGACAAGTACCTGTGGTGCAACGCCGCGTGGGCGTTCGCTGCGCGCCTGACGGCCGCGTTCGACGACTTCGGCTGGTGCGCGGCGATCCGCGGCGTCGAAGGCGGCGGCCTCGTCGAGGACCTGCCGACCCACACGTTCAAGACCGACGACGGCGAAGTCGCGCTGAAGTGCCCGACCGAGATCGCGATCACCGATCGCCGCGAGAAGGAGCTGAGCGACCTCGGCTTCATCCCGCTCGTCCATTGCAAGAACTCAGATTACGCCGCGTTCTTCGCTGCGCAGTCGGTGCAGAAGCCGAAGAAATACAGCACCGACAGCGCGAATGCGAACGCCGTCCTGTCCGCCCAGCTTCAGTACATCTTCTCGGTATCGCGCGTCGCGCACTACCTGAAGGCGATGATGCGGGACAAGATCGGCAGCTTCGCATCGGCGCAGAACGTGGAGACTTTCCTCAACCGGTGGATTTCGCAGTACGTCCTGCTCGACGACAATGCCTCGCAGGAACAGAAAGCGCAATTTCCGCTGCGCGAGGCATCCATACAAGTGTCGGAGATTCCGGGCAAGCCGGGCTCGTATCGTTCGGTCGCATTCCTGCGCCCGCACTTTCAGCTCGACGAACTCTCGATTTCTCTGCGACTTGTCGCTGATCTGCCCAAACCGGCAAATTCATAAGCGAGTAAATCGCCCGGGCGGGCCGCCTGGGTAGGACGTTAAAACCACCTCTTTGGGGAGTCGAAGGGCCATGTTACATATGCACTTGCAGTTTGGTAGTCCGGCGGTGAAGGGCGAATCCGCGGACAAAGACCATCAGGGCTGGATCGAACTGAAATCGTGGGATCACTCGATCGTTCAGCCGCGTTCGGCAACCGCATCGACCGCTGGCGGTCACACGATGACGCGTTGCGAGCACGGCGACATGATTTTCACGAAGGAAATCGATTCGTCGAGCCCGCTGCTGTATCAGCACGCCTCGGGCGGCACCACGTTCGACGAGGTGACGGTCCATTTCTCGCGCGCAGACGGTGAAGGCAAGCGCGTGCAGTATCTGGAAGTCAAGCTCAAGTACGTGATCATCTCGAGCATCGCCCCGAGCGTTCGCGAAGAAGGTCTGCCGCTCGAGACGTTCTCGCTGAAGTACGCGGCCGTGCAGTGGAAGCAAACCCAGCAGAAGATCGGCGGCAACCAGGGCGGCAACACGCAGGGCGCCTGGAGTCTGACGAAGAACGACAAGACCTACGCGGTCTAAGGTCGGTTGCGGCAACGGGGCGCACGGCGTCCCGTTGCCGTTTTCGTAGCTCATACCGGCCGATGAAACGATTCGAACCCAGTTTTCTCGACAAGCTGTTCGACGACGAACCGCACCTGCCGGCCTCGGCAGCGATGCGGCAATTGTCGCTGGACGAGCTCAAGACCACGGTCGCCCGCGACGTCGAGGCGATCCTCAACACCCGTATCGCGCACACCGAGAACGAGCTGGCCGAGCTGCCGGAATGCCAGAAATCGGTGCTGACCTACGGGCTGAACGATTTCGCGGGGCTGAGCCTCGCGAGTCACTACGACCGCGCGTTCATCTGCAAGTCGATCCAGCAGGCCATCGCGCGCCATGAGCCGCGCCTGCAGCAGGTACAGGTGACGTTCGAGCTGAACGAGCAGGCGACCAACGCGCTCTACTTCGCGATCCAGGCGCTGCTCGTCGTGCACCCGGCCGAGGAGCCGGTGAATTTCGACGCGATGCTGCAGCCGTCGACGCTGCAGTATTCGGTCACACGCGCACGCGCCGCGAGAATGCAGTAAATCAAGCCGCCGAGCGGGCCGGACCGCCCGGTGGTCGATCAGGTCCGGCAGGAAATATTGAGGTTCGGGGTCGTCGATGGAAGAATTGCTGCCGTATTACGAGCGCGAATTATCGTTTTTGCGGCGCTATTCGCGAGATTTCGCCGAACGCTATCCGAAGATCGCGGCGCGGCTCGCGTTGTCCGGCGAGCATTGCGAGGATCCGCACGTCGAGCGGATGATCGAGTCGTTCGCGCTGCTCGGCGCGCGCATCAACAAGAAGCTCGACGACGACTACCCCGAATTCACCGAAGCGCTGCTGGAAGTGCTGTATCCGCACTACCTGCGGCCGTTCCCGTCGTGCTCGATCGCGCAGTTCACGCCGGCTTCGCCCGGCCAGCAGACCGAACCGGTCGTGATCGACCGCGGCACCGAGCTGAAGAGCCGCCCGATCCGCGGCGTGCAGTGCCGGTTCCGCACCGCCTACGACGTGACGCTCGCGCCGGTCCGCATCTCGGAAGCGCGCTACACGCCGGTCGCGCTCGCGCCGAGCGCGACGGTGCTGCCGTCCAACGCGACGGGCGTGATCTCGATCACGTTCGAGTCGCTCGCCGCGCAGCTCGATCTCGGCGCGCTGAAGGTGCCGATGTTGCGCGCGCATCTGCACGGCGAGCAGTCGTTCGTCGCCGCGCTGACCGACTGCCTGTTCGTCAACGTGCTCGGCGCGTATGTCGAGCCCGAACGCAACGGCCGCTGGACCGCGCTGCGCAAGCTGCCGATCGAGCAGGCCGGCTTCGACGAGGACGGCGCGCTGATCGATTACCCGGCGAAATCGCATCCCGCGTATCGCCTGCTCACCGAATACTTCGCGTTCCCCGACAAGTTCGATTTCGTCGATTTCGACCTCGCGGCGATCGCGCGTGCGTCGGGCCGCTGCCAGCGCGCGACGCTGCATCTGGTGCTGCAGGACGTGCGCAGCGATTCGCACGTCGCACGGCTGCTCGAGCTGCTGACGGCAAGCCACTTCCGGCTGTTCTGCACGCCGATCGTCAACCTGTTCCGCCAGCACGGCGAGCCGATCCGCATCACGCACCGCGCGGTGTCCTACCCGGTGATCGCCGAGGCGCGCCGCGCGTTCGCGTACGAGGTGTACTCGATCGACTCGGTGAAGCTCGTCAGGCAGCAGGCGCATGAAGAATCGGTGATCGAGTTCCGGCCGTTCTATTCGCTGCATCACGGCGAATCGGCGCGAATCGGTCACTACTGGTTCGCGCGCCGCAACGACTGGGTCGCGCAGAAGAGCCCCGGCTACGAAACCGAGATCTCGATCGTCGACATCGACTTCGAGCCGACGTCGCCGCAGACCGACACGCTGAGCCTCGACCTCACCTGCACGAACCGCGACCTGCCGGCGATGCTCGCGTTCGGCCTCGAAGGCGGCGACCTGTTCCAGGAAGGCGGCGCGCAGACCAGCGGCATCTCGATGCTGCGCCGTCCGACGCAGAGCGTGCGCTTCGAGCGCGGCCGCGCCGCGCACTGGCGGCTCGTGTCGCACCTCGCGCTCAATCACGTGTCGCTGGTCGCGCACGGCCTCGCGCCGCTGAAGGAAATGCTGACGCTGTACGACCTGCGGCGCACCGCCGTGTCGATGCGCCAGATCGACGGCCTCGCCGGCATCGAGCAGCGCGGCGCCGTGCAATGGCTGCCCGGCAAGCCGTTCGCGACCTTCGTGCGCGGCATCGAGATTCGCCTGACGATCGACGAGGAGCACTTCGTCGGCGCGAGCCTCGCGTCGTTCGTGCGCGTGCTCGACAGCTTCTTCGGGCTTTACGTCCACCTCAACAGTTTCGTTCAACTAGTCGTCGTGTCGAAGCGCACCGGCGAGGAGATCATCCGATGCAAGCCCCGGACCGGCGAATCGATCCTGGCGTAGTCGACGCGCTGCTCGACGAGCCGCACCGCTTCGAATTCTTCCAGGCGGTGCGCGTGCTCGAAGGGCTGTTCGCGCGGCAGGCGTCGGATGCCCCCGGCGCATGGCGGCAGGGCGATGTGGTCGCGCAACGCATCGAATTTCGCAACACGCTGTCGCTCGGCTTTCCGCCGAGCGAGATCGAGGGCGCTCGCTCGTTTGACGACGACGGCACGCTGCTCGACTCGGGCGAGCAGCGCGGCGCCGCGCTCGCGGCCGGCGAGCTCGGCCACGTCGAGCTGACGCCCGCGTTCTTCGGGCTGCTCGGCGGGCAGGGCGCGCTGCCGCTGCACTACACCGAGCAGATCGTCGCGCGCGAGCACCTGAAGCGCGACCACGCGGCGCGCGCGTTCTTCGACGTGTTCTCGAACCGTGCGACCGCGCTGTTCTATGCGGCGTGGAAGAAATACCGGCTGCCGTTCCATTACGAGCTCGACCGCGACGAGCGCTACCTGCCGCTGCTGCTCGCGATCGCGGGCGTGCCGAGCGACGAGGTGCGCGACAGCCTCGCGGCCGGCGCCGGCGGCGTGCTCGACGAAGCCGTCGCCGGCTATGCGCTGGCCGCGCGGCACCGGCCGATGTCGGCCGCGTACCTGCAGCGCACGCTGTCCGACTATTTCCGCGTGCCGGTGAAGATCGACCAGTTCGTCGGCAAGTGGTACGACGTGCCGTCCGACCAGTTGAGCGTGCTCGGCGAAGTCAACGCGGTGCTCGGCGCGACGGCGCTCGTCGGCGAACGCGTGTGGCAGCGCGACATGCGCGCGCGGATCGTCGTCGGCCCGCTGTCCAAGCGCGACTACGAGGCGTTCCTGCCCGGCGGCGCGCACGCCGTCGCGCTCGAACGGATGCTGACGCTGCTCGCCGGCGTCACGCTCGAATACGAGGTGAAGCTGGTGCTGAAGCGCACCGAGGTCGGCGCGAGCGTGCTCGGCGCGGGCTCGCGGCTCGGCTGGGACGCGTTCCTCTGTACGCGCGACGCGATCGACGACCGCTCGGACGCCCGCTACGAACTGCACGTGATTCATTGATTCACTGATTCCGAACGACAACAAACACGCAATCGAACCTGAGATCGACGCCATGAGCACGCCTCTGAAGACCCTGATCACGAAACTGAACCCGCTGTGCCGGCACGCGGCCGAGCGTGCGGCGAGCGCGTGCCTGGCGCGCGGCCACTACGAGGTCGATCTGGAGCACCTGTTCCTCGCTTTGCTCGAAGAGCCGGTGGGCGACCTGCCGCTCGCGCTGCGCGCGAGCCGCGTCGATCCGCATGCGCTGCGCGCGGACCTCGAGCGCGAGCTGACGCGCCTGAAGACCGGCAACACGCGTACGCCGGTGTTTTCGGTGCATCTGATCGCACTGTTCGAACAGGCGTGGCTGATCGCATCGCTCGATTCGCAGCTCGGCCGCATCCGTTCGGGGCACCTGCTGCTCGCGCTGCTGACCGCGCCGGATCTCGCGCAGTTCGCGCAGCGGATGTCGTCGCAGTTCGCGGAAGTGAATGTGACGGACCTGAAGCACAAGTTCGACGAGATCATGGCAGGGTCGAGCGAAGCCGAGCCGCGCCAGGCCGATACCGACGGCGGCGGCGTGGCGCCGGCCGCCGACGGTGCCGCGCCCGCGGCCGGCCCGTCGAAGACGCCCGCGCTCGACACGTACACGACCAACCTCACGCAGCGCGCGCGCGACGGCAAGATCGATCCGGTGATCGGCCGCGAAGCCGAGATCCGCCAGGCGGTCGACATCCTGATGCGCCGCCGCCAGAACAACCCGATCATGACCGGCGAGGCCGGTGTTGGCAAAACGGCGGTCGTCGAGGGCCTCGCGCTGCGGATCGCGGCCGACGACGTGCCGCCGCCGCTCTCCGGCGTCGCGCTGCACGTGCTCGACATGGGGCTGCTGCAGGCCGGCGCGAGCGTGAAGGGCGAGTTCGAGAACCGGCTGAAGAGCGTGATCGACGAAGTGAAGAAGAGCGCGCATCCGATCATCCTGTTCATCGACGAGGCGCACACGATCATCGGCGCGGGCGGCCAGGCCGGCCAGAACGACGCGGCGAACCTGCTGAAGCCGGCGCTTGCGCGCGGCGAGCTGCGCACGATCGCCGCGACGACGTGGAGCGAATACAAGAAGTACTTCGAGAAGGACGCGGCGCTCGCGCGGCGCTTCCAGGTCGTGAAGGTCGAGGAGCCGGGCGAGCCGCTCGCGGCCGCGATGCTGCGCGGCATGTCGGGCCTGATGGAGAAGCACTTCAACGTGCGGATCCTCGACGATGCGATCACCGAGGCCGTGCGCCTGTCGCACCGCTACATCAGCGGCCGCCAGCTTCCCGACAAGGCGATCAGCGTGCTCGACACCGCATGCGCGAAGGTCGCGCTCGCGCACAGCGCGACGCCGGCGGCGATCGACGACACGAAGAAGCGGATCGAGCGGATCGATGCGGAAATCGCGTCGCTGGAACGCGAGGCAGCGGGCGGCGCGCCGCACGACGAGCGGCTCGGCGAGCTGCGCGGTGCGCGCGACACGGCGCTGGAGCAACTCGCGAAGGACGAAGCGCGCTACGAAGCCGAGCGCGCGATCGTCGCCGAGATCACCGAATTGCGCGAAACGCTCGACAAGGCGCGCGGCCCGTCCGAGGATGGCCAGCCGGTCGACGTGCAGGCGACGCGCGACAAGCTCGCGGAACGCGTCGCGGCGCTGCACGCGCTGCAGGGCGGCGAGCCGATGGTGCCGCTGCAGGTCGACGGCCACGTCGTCGCCGAGATCGTCGCCGCGTGGACGGGCATTCCTCTCGGCCGGATGGTGAAGGACGAGATCGACACCGTGCTGAACCTGCAGCCGCTGCTGACTGCGCGCGTGATCGGCCAGGACCACGCGCTCGACGCGATCGCGCAGCGCGTGCGCACCGCGACCGCGAACCTCGAGGATCCGAACAAGCCGCGCGGCGTGTTCATGTTCGTCGGGCCGTCGGGCGTCGGCAAGACCGAGACGGCGCTCGCGCTGGCCGACATCCTGTACGGCGGCGAGCGCAAGATGGTCACGATCAACATGAGCGAGTACCAGGAAGCGCACAGCGTGTCGGGCCTGAAGGGCTCGCCGCCCGGCTATGTCGGCTACGGCGAGGGCGGCGTGCTGACCGAGGCCGTGCGCCGCAACCCGTATTCCGTCGTGCTGCTCGACGAGGTCGAGAAGGCGCACCCCGACGTGCTCGAGATGTTCTTCCAGGTGTTCGACAAGGGCACGATGGACGACGCGGAAGGGCGCGAGATCGATTTCCGCAACACGCTGATCATCCTGACGTCGAACGTCGGTTCGTCCGCGGTGATGGCGGCGTGCCTGAACAAGCCGGCCGACGAGCTGCCCGATCCGGACGCGCTCGCCGAGACGCTGCGCCCGCAGTTGTACAAGACCTTCAAGCCCGCGTTCCTCGGCCGGATGAAGGTCGTGCCGTACTATCCGATTTCCGACGACGTGCTGGCCGAGATCATCGAGCTGAAACTCGAGCGGATCCGCCGCCGGATCGACGCGAACCACAAGGCCGCGTTCGAATGGGACGAGTCGCTCGTCGATGCGGTGCTGGCGCGCTGCACCGAGGTCGATTCGGGCGCCCGCAATGTCGACCATATCCTGAACGGCACGCTGCTGCCGGAGATCGCGGGCCACGTGCTCGGCCGGATCGCCGACGGCGAGGCCATCGCGCGCATCGCGGTGCGTGCGGACGAGGCCGGCGAATTCGCCTATACGGTCGAATGAGCGGTCGAATGAGCCCCCGCGCGCGACATCTGATGCATCAACGGATTCACTGAACCATGCCGATCAATCTCCCCGAGCTGCTGACGCCGATCAGCGATGCGTCGCCCAGCGGCGACGACCTGCTGTTTTCGAACGAATTCGACGCGATCCAGGACGCGCGGCGCTACGACGATCCGACGCTCGACCAGGGCGAATGGGTGACCGAGATCAAGGAGGCCGACTGGGGCTTCGTCGTCGACCATGCGGGCGAGCTGCTGCGCGCGCGCACGAAGGACCTGCGGCTCGCCGTATGGCTGACCGAGGCGCTCGCGCTCGAGGACGGCATCACCGGTCTCACCGAAGGTTATGCGCTGCTCGAGGGCCTGTGCCGCGAGTTCTGGGACAGCGTGCACCCGCTGCCCGAAGGCGACGACACCGAGTACCGGCTCGGCAACGTCGCGTGGCTGGCCGGCCGCACGGCCGAGCTGTTGCGCGCGGTGCCGCTGACGGACGGCGCGTCGAACGCGTTCAGCACGCTCGACTGGGAGGTGGCGCAGCACGTCGCGCAGTCCATCAAGCGCGACCCGGAACACGCGGACGACATCGCGCGCGGCAAGCCGTCGATCGACCAGATCGATGCGTCGCGGCGCGTGACGCCGATCGCGTTCTACACGGCGCTGCTGGCGAACCTGAAGGCGTTCGAATTCGCGCTCGATGCGTTCGAGGAGCGGCTCGTCGAGCGTGCGGGCGATTCGGCGCCGAGCTTCCGGCAGGCGCGCGACGCGTTCGAGACCGTGTACCGGCTCGCCGAGCGCTTTGCGCGCGAGCAGGGCTATACGGGCAGCGCGCCGCACACGCAGGCGGCGCAGCAGGCGCAGCCCGAGCGCATCGAGCCGAGCTTCGGCAATTCGATCCAGACCGAGGAGACCCATGTGCAGTCGCAGACCGCTCCGCGTCCTCCGGTGACGCAGATGATCGCCGGCATCCAGAACCGCGCGCAGGCCGTCGACCAGTTGCGTGCGGTGGCGCGTTATTTCCGCCAGACCGAGCCGCACAGCCCGGTCGCGTATCTCGCCGACAAGGCAGCGGAGTGGGCCGACATGCCGCTGCACAAGTGGCTCGAGAGCGTCGTGAAGGACGACGGCTCGCTGTCGCATATTCGCGAGCTGCTGGGGGTGAGGCCGGACGAGCAGTCGTGAGCGGCGGGCCTTTGACCTGAGAGCGCGGGCACGGCGGGCTCGCGGCATACAAGACATGGATTGACGCATGAACGTGAGCGAACTGGCACAGGCGATCCGTGGTGGCCTGATTCAGCAGGACCGCCTGCTGAAGACGGACATCCCGTCGCTGCCGAACAATGCGCTGGTGCCGCGCCGGGCCGTGATCTGCTCCGAGCTGGGACGCGACTTCAGCGCCGCGCTCGACCTCGTGTCGACCGCGAGCGACATCGAGCTCAAGACACTGATCGCGCAGCCGATCACATTGTGGATCCAGCAGGCGAACCAGTCGTACCTCCCGATCAACGGCTATATCCATACGGCGCGCAGGCTCGGCGCGGATGGCAGCCTGTCGGGCTACCAGCTGACCTTCGCGTCGTGGATGCACTTCCTCAAGTTCCGCAGCGACATGCGGTACTGGCAGGACAAGAGCGTCGATACGATCCTTGCCGACGTGTTCGATACGCATCCGCAGGCCAAGGGGCGGTATCAGTTCGCGCTGTCGAAGCCGCTGCCGTCGCGGTCCTACTGCCGCCAGAGCGAAACCGACTGGAACTTCGTGCATCGCCTGATGGAAGACGAAGGGCTGTTCGGTTTCTGGCGACATAGCGAGGACGGCAGCGCGCACACGCTCGTCATTACCGACGACCTGCACGCGGTCGACGAACTGTCGCCGAATCTTGTCAGGTTCGACCGCTCGGGAACGGGTAGCGAAACCGCCGGTTTCACGCAATGGGCCGCGTCGCGGACCTTGCAGAGTTCCCTGCACACCACACGCACGTTCGATTACAAGTCGCCGTCCTCGGCGGCCAATCCGAACGGCACGACGTTGCCGACGAAGGCCGGCCAGGGCGATCTGCCGAACCAGACGGAAATCTACGAGTACACCGGCGCGTATACGTACGCGGGCCAGGATCGCGGCGAACATCTGTCGAAGATCCGCCTGGAGGAATGGGAGTCGCGCGCGAAGCGCTTCTTCGGCGTGGGCGGCGTGCGCGGGATCGACGCCGGGCGGCGCTTCACGCTGGCGGATCACCCCGAGCACGACCGCGATGCGGCGCAAGACCGGGAATTCGCGGCATTGAAGGTGTCGCGGTACATCGAGAACAACCTGCCGATCTCGGACCACGAAGCGAATTTTCCGCACAGCCTGCAGGATCGGCTGGCACGGGTGAAAGCCGGCCACGGTGACGCAGCCGCATTCGAAGTCGGGCATGACGACGGTTCGGCCGGGTTCTATCTCGTCGAAGTCGAAGCGCAGCGTGCGGCCGTGCCGTATCGCAGCCCGTTCGAGCACCGGAAACCCGCGATGCAGCTCGAAACGGCTGTCGTCGTCGGACCGAAGGGCGAGGAGGTTTATACGGACGAACTGAACCGGATCAAGGTCATGTTCGTCTGGGACCGGCAGAGCGCCGGTCGCGAAAACGCGTCGTGCTGGGTGCGCGTCGTGCAGTCGGATACCGGCGGCGGTTATGGTGGCGTTCATATTCCGCGGGTCGGCGAGGAGGTGATGATCGGCTACATCGGTGGGGACTGCGACCGGCCGATCGTGATGCATCGCGTCTACAACGGCGCCGCCAAGCCGCAGTGGCATAGCGACGGAATCCTGTCGGGCTTCAGGTCGAAGGAGTATGCGGGATCGGGTCACAACGAGATGGTGCTCGACGACGCGACCGGGCAGAACCGTGCGCGCCTGTTCAGCAGCAGCGCGAATTCGCTGCTGCATCTCGGCTATCTGATCGAACAGAGCGGCAACACGCGCGGCGCGTATCTAGGCTCGGGTTTCGATCTGCGCACGGATGCTTACGGTGCGGTGCGCGCGGCACAAGGGCTGTATGTCACGACGCATCCTAAGCAGGCGAACAGCCAGCCGCTCGATGTGAGCGAAGCGCAGCAGCAGCTCGCCAATGCCGACGGGCTGCTCGAGTCGATGTCGCAGGTCAGTGAAATGCATCAGGCCGAAAGCCTCGGTACCGGGCGCGATGCGCTGAAGCAATTCACCGATGCCACGAAGAGCAGCGTGGCGGGTGCGTCGTCGGGCGGCAGGACCGCGGGCGGCGGGACGGGGAGTGCGAATGCTTTCAAGGAGCCGGTGATGCTGTTCGCGAGCCCCGCGGGGATCGGGATGGCGTCGCAGCAGTCGGTGCACCTGTCGGGCGATCAGCAGGCCAACATCGTCAGCGGTCAAAGCACATTCATTACCAGCGGGAAGTCGTTGGTCGCCGGTATCCGGGATCGTATCAGCCTGTTTGCCCAGAATGCCGGGATCAAGCTGTTCGCGGGCAAGGGCAAGGTCGAGATTCAGGCGCATGCGGACAGTATCGAGATGACCGCGCAGAAGGTCGTCAAGATCGTGTCGTCGACCGAGAACGTCGACGTGGCCGCCAAACAGGAGATCTTGCTGACCTCGGGCGGCGCATACGTGCGGATCAAGGGCGGCAACATCGAGATTCACGCGCCGGGGAAGATCGACATCAAGGGTGCCCAGCACGCATTCAGCGGCCCTACGAGCATGCCGTATCCGCTGCCCGCCATGCCGGGCGGCACGTGCAAGCAATGCGTGCTGAATGCGCATAGCGGGCGCGAATCGATGGTCGAGGCGGATTGATGGGTGACGTGAGCAACATCGGCAACGCGGGCGACGGAAGCGATGCAGCCGACATGAGCGAGGCCGTCGACGCCGCGCCGAATCCGCGCGAGCCGGAATGGCCGGTATTTCTGGAGGCGCTGAAGGCGTCGCTGAGGGGCGAGACCCGCGAGGGCCGGCCGATGCGACTGTACGCGCTCGTCGATACGCGCGGTTATCAGGAGCTGGATAAGCAGCTCGTGACGGTGCACGGCCTGCGCTACGCGTCGCTCTGGACGGATACCGGTCTCGACGCCTATACGGATATCGCACCGTACCTGATTGCCTTCGACCGCCAGGCACTCGACGACGAGGGAGGCGAGCAACATCGGCTGCTGCGCCAGCTGTGGCTGGATGCGGTCGATCTGCACGCGGTGACGTGGCTGTGGTCGACGTGGTCGTTCGATGCGCTCGACGCGCATCTGCGCAGATATGTGAAGTACGCGCTGCCGAACGGTCGCGCGTATTACCTGTTCTTCTTCGACAATCACGTATTCGGACGGCTACGGCTGGTGTGGAGCGATACGCAGGCGCAGCAGTTCGTTGCGCCGTTCGGCGAGATCCGCTATCGCAATCGGCGGCTCGAGGAGGTCGTGTGGCGCAACGATGCACCGGCGTCTGTCGGGGCCGCGCAGGCAGGCGATGTGCAGGGCTTGAGCGAGAAGCAGCATGCGCAGCTGATCGAACTCGGCTATCCGGACAAGCTCGTGCTGAAGTTTCGCGAGACGATGGCGGCGGCGGTCGACCACCTGTCCGATGGGGAGCTGTATGAGCAGGTTGTCGAGCAACTCGATCGCGCGGCGGGGCACGGGATCTCCGGCGAAGCGGAGCTGCTGTGCTACGTGGTGATGGGCGTGCAGGTCGCGCCGAAGTTCGACGAGCATCCGGCGGTCAAGGCGAGCCTCGAAGCGGCGTCACGCGGGGAAACCGGCGTCGATACTGCGCTGATGGCGATCGATGATGCCACGTGGGATGCGATTCGCGATGCGCATGAGCGGGAATTGCTGGAGGCGCGCAGTGGCGTGGCGTAGGTCGGTGGCGGCGGTGGGCCTGGTTGCGGTGGCTTTGAGCGCGTGCGGGAAATCGGAGCCGGTGTATAGCGGGATTTCGGTGATGGGCCGGAATTATCTGCCGTACAACATGAGCGGCTTTACCATCACCGATGCGTTCGGCAACAAGGCGAGCGGAGGCGGGGACGATCCGCCGGGTGCGGGGGGCGGTAGCATGAAATGTTGCTACAAGCTCAAGGGCACGGAATTTGTCGTCAAGTGGAATTACTACGATGTCGACCAATGGCACAAAGGGGACAAGCAGATGTTCCGCAGCGAGACGAAAGTGTCGATGCCGCAGTCTCAGTTGCCCGACGAGGTGGGTTCCCGGATTCTCGAGGTGCACTTCTTCCCGGACCGGCATGTCGAGTTCCAGCTTCCCGGCAAGATGCTTGATGATGCACGCCTGCCGATTGTCGATGTTGTGAGATGGATGACGCAGTATCAGGCGCAACTGGACAAGCGATACGACGAGCGCGAAGACCAGCAGTTTCGCCGGATCGCTCGTATCGTTGCGTCTGCATGGTTGAAATACCGGTTGACGGACCGTGACGATCTTGAGCAATACACGTACTTCAGTCTGCTCGTAAACAGCCGATTCGATGCCCATCTCGAGATTCAACGCGGCTTGCAGGCAGCGGCCGGTCGGCCGGGTGCGTTCGCAAGGGCGATGCATTCGCTGCCGAAGAATGTGCTGTCTGCGTTGACGAGTAACAACTTCGAGCCCGTGACTGTCCCGCCGATTCTTGACGGTTTGCTACCGCCACCGCGTGCGCCGGAGGCGAGGCATGGCTGAGCCGGGTACATTTGATCAAGATCGTGGGCAGTTACCAACCCGCATTACACGCAAGACGGAATTCGAATCGTGTGCGAAGGTGGTCGAGTCACGCACGCAAACAGACACCTCCTCGCCGCGGTACGGTGTACGAGGTATCGCTCAGAAGGGAAACATCGATGCATAGAGGAACGAGGTTTTCGCGTCTAACGGGTCGTGCTCTCGCGACTTGCCTGTTATTAGTGGCCGTGACGGCTTGCGGCAAATCGGAACCGACGTACAGCGGGATTTCGGTCATGGGCCGGAATTATCTGCCCTACAACATGAACGGCTTCACCATCATTGACACTTATGGCAACAAGGCGAGCGGTGGCGGAGATGATCCGCCCGGCGCCGGTGGGGGGAGCGTCACGTGCTGCTACAAGCTCAAGGGCACTCAGTTCACGGTCAAATGGAAGTATTACGACGCAGATCGGTGGACGATGGACGACTCGCATGCGCAGCAAGTCGAGACAAAGGTCGTGATGCCACCGTCGACCATCCCCGAGAAGGTCGGTAGTCGCATTCTCGAAGTTCATTTCTATCCTGATCATCACGTCGAGTTCCAGTTTCCCGGCGAACTTCTGGATGAGTCGCGCATTCCGATCGTGGATGTTTCCCGATGGATGGCGACTCATTATCAGGAGCAACTGGACAAGAAATTCGACGACACGGATGGGCAGTCGCATCGTCGCATTGCGCGTGCAGTGGTCTCGGCGTGGCTGAAATACCAACTGACCGACCGGAACGATCTCGAGCAGTATGCTTACTTTAGCCTGCTCGTGAACGGTCGATTCGATGCTCATCCGGAGGTACAGCGTGTCTTGCGGGCAGCCGCCGGAAATCCTGGTGCGTTTGCAAATTCGATGCAATCGCTACCCAAGAACGTACTCGCTGAATTGGCGAGCGACAAGTTCAGGCCGGTTGCCGTGCCTGCGGTCCCTAGCGGCTTATTGCCACCGCAGCGCGTAGAGGAGAAGTAGCATGGCTGAGAGAATCAAGCTCGATCCGGATGACGCGACACCGATGTCCACATACATGCAGCTTGTCTGCCAGGATGCAAGCATGTATCCGAAAGGTGATTGCTTGCCATGTGGCGCAACAATTCGCATGGGGTTTTTCTTCGATGCGTTTGGTAGAAGTCGTGATATCGACGACAAGTCGAGCTCTCACTACTCGAATATCTGTCGTTTGTGGGAGGCGCACCGGGACAACGATGACAGGCATCGGCCGGTTAACCAGTTCTGGTACCGCTTCTATTATTCAGGACTGGGTACGCCGCTCAACGAGTCGGCCAAGTCCAATGACTGGGTCAATGCGGGTGTAGCCGCAGCCAAGATGGTGGGCAAGAAGGCGCTGAGCGGAGCGGAGTCGGTTGCCGAGTCGTTCACGCGCGTCAATACGCCAATCAAGCAGGCCAGCGTGAAAAAGCGTGTCGACGACGTGAAGAAGCAGTTCCTCGAGGGGGATTTTTCACTTCGGCCAATTGCGAAGGCGTTTGAGGATCTCCGGAAGGATATTGAACATATTCCCGCTCAGGCACGACGTGTCATGAATGTATTGAATGCGTCACCGGAACGGTACTGGGAGCGGACCAAGGCGACCGGAACGCTGCTGTGGCGCAACGCCAAGAACGACTTCAAGAACAACGTCAAGGGAACGCCGATGAAGGCGGCATGGGCGGTTGCACGCAGCCTTTTCGTTGGCATAGCGATGGAGAATGTGCCGATCGTACGCGACAATTCCGTCATGGCCGAAGCGTTCGGAACGGGCGTTGATACCCGGTTGATCGCAGCCAAGGACCAGTTCGAAGCTGCGTACAAGGCAGTCAAGAAGCAGATGCCGAAGGTTCGGGTCATCGAGGTATCGGTGTTTGGCGCGGACCGGGGCTGCGTGCTCGCACGTGCGTTCATCAACGACCTGGCGGAGAAATACAGGCGCAGGGACGATACGGATCTCGCTATTGACGGCGTATCGATCCAGATCAAGTTTGTCGGTCTGCTCGATGCCGTTTCGTCGGTCATGTCGGAAGAGGCCGGCGAGCTGATTGGCATGGTGCCGTATCTGGGGATGCTCAAAACCAGCTATAAGGATCGCTCCCTCGGCATACCGGCTAGTGTGCAGCGCTGTGTTCATTTTGCCGCCGCGCACGAGATGCGCTTTTATCAGCGTCTCGACAGTATCGAGAAAACTCGTGGCGAACAGTTCCTTTATCCAGGCACGAGCTGCGATGTCGTGGGCGGTGCGCCCAACGGTTCACTTGGCTTCAACGCCGAACTGATGCGGATTCCTCTGCGAGACATGCTGTTGGAAGCGTTGAAGGCAGGTGCCGTCATGGACACGATGGAAGACCTGCGGGACAAGAAGCCTGACACCTTCCGGAAATTCACGATCGCCCAACCCATCAACTGCGACGGCAAGCAGTACCGTATCAAGCAACTCGTCGACGCCTACCGCGCCCTCATCCCCCGCAAACCCGGCGTCGACTTCGTCGCACATTCGAAAATATTCCTGCGCTGGATCGCGGCCCGCTACCAGGACCCCGAGTTCCGTCGCACGATGTCCGATCCGGTTACCGACTGGAAGCGAAACACGGCCGACGCCGACCTGCAGCGCAAGACGGCGAAATCGCAGCTCGACTGGGAGCTGCAGCGGCAGGGGATCAACATGAGCATGCTGGCCAGCCGCAGCCCGGCCGATCAGGCGACGCTGCGGGGGATGAAGGCGGCCAGCGATGCGGCGCAGAAGCGCTACGAAAAGCTGATCGCGGAAGCGCCGAAGGACTACACGACCGTGTGGGAGCGACTTCACAAGGAGTCGGAAAAGATGTTGCGCCGCGCGTCCTATCAGGACGGCCTGCGGCAATCCGCGGAGCGCATTCGGAACATGCCCGACACATGGGATTCCAACAACAAGGCGAGCGCGGACGCGGTTGAGGCGACCATGCTGCCCGAAGCCCAGATGGAGCTCGTGTCGGCCTGGAAGGAAGGGATCGAAGGCAAGCGCCCGCTTCCGCCGGACGTGATGGCGTTGTTCGACATGCTCGTCCACGATACGTTGCTGACGAGCTGGCAGGACCACGTGCTCGCGCCGTCGCTGTACTTTCGCACGCGGGACAAGGACGAATTCGGCTCGTCCGATATCGAAAAGGAAGCCAAGAAGCGCAAGAAGGACGATCTTGCCGCCGCGCGTATCGACCAGGCAGCCAAGCAAAGCCAGGAGTGGGCGAGGGGCTACAAGGGGGGCGCAACCCCCACCCATTGAGGGCCGTTCACTGCAAAAGAAAACGGGCGGCAGCATCGCTGCTGTCGCCCGTCGTGTGCTGTGCTGCCCCGCAAAGGAGCAGCCGATCGATTGGTTACTGCCCCACCCGGAACTCGATCCTCCGATTCCTCGCCCTTCCATCCGCCGTATCGTTCGGCGCGATCGGCTGATCCGGCCCGACGCCGGTCGTCGTCATCTGCTGCGGCGGGATGCTCTTCGTGATCAGGTAACCCTTCACCGCGTCCGCGCGCGCCTGGCTCAGCGCGATGTTCGACGTCCGGTTCCCCGAGTTGTCGGTGTGGCCGATGATGTCGACCGTGCGGTTCTGCATCTTCGCGAGCGCGGCCGCCATCTGGTCGAGGATCAGCCTGCCCTGCGGCGTCAGCGTCGCGCTGCCGGTCTCGAACTCGATCGTCCGGTTCGCGAGCGTCTGGTCGAGCACGCCCTGCTCGGACGCCGACACGCGCAGCCCGTTCTTGATCGTGTAGGTCGGGTTCAGCGTGTTCGCCATGTCGCTCGCGAGCTGCTGGCGCTGCGCCTCGTTGTGCACCTCGCCCTTCATCTCGATCTGCGTGCCGTTGATCTTCAACTGCCCCTTGCTGATCTGCTTGAGCTGCGCGCCGAGCAGCTTCTGCACGTTCGCGCTCCAGTTCGGCGGCGTCGCGACGTCGCCGACCTCGATCTGGTCGACGACGTTCGTCGCGCCGTAGGTATCGCGCAGCTTCTGCAGCACGGCGGCCTTGGTCGCCTCGTCGGGCACCTTGCCGCCGACGACGACCTGGCCAGGCGCCGCGTTCGCGGGCGGCGGCGTGATCGTGCCGGCCGTGCCGTGCACCACCGTGCCGGACGCGGTCGCAGGCGCGGCGCCGGGATTCGTGTTCGACGACGGCAGCGCGGTCGTCGCGACCGTGCCGTTGCCGACCGGCGTGACGGTCGCGCCGGTGTTCTGCGCGAAGGCTGCGCCGCTGGCAACGAGGCCGGCGGCGAAAAGAGCAATGACGGTGGAGCGGGCGGGCGAGAGCCGCGGGCGCCGGGCGTGAATCGTGCGATGCATCCCGTCAGCCTCCGATGAACGCTTCGCGGAACGCGTCGATGGCGACGCGCAGCGAGAGTTGCGGTTGGTCGAGGTAGCTGACGAGCTTGCTGATCTGGTGATCGTTTTGCGCATGGGCGTCGATCCACTCGGGATCGTCGATGTCGATGTTGTGGGCGGCGTAGGTCTGCGGATCGACAACGCTCAGCAGCGTCTTCGCCGACGCGCCGTTGAAGCCGATGATCAGGCGTTCGCGTTCGGCGATCGAGCCGATGAAGATCGCGAGCTCGAAGTCGGCCTGCGCGACGAACGGCGCGATCAGTTCGAGCCAGAACGCGGCGACGAGGCTGCGGTAGAACGGATCGACCGGCAGCGGCAGCGTGAGGCCGCGCTCGATGTGCGACGAGCCGCTTTGCATCACCGGCCGCAGCAGCGAGCCGAGCGCGAGCATCGCGCCGCGCAGCCGCACGGGGTGGCCGCTTTCGAGCAGCATCTGCTGCAGGCCGTACAGCGACTGGTGTTCGACGAAATCGTTGAAGGTGCCGTCATGCGACGTGCCCGGGCCGCCGACGTCGATCGGCACCTGCGTGTCGCCGAGCGCCTGCAGCGCGCCGGGCGGCTCTTCCTTGCCGAGCAGCGGCGGAATCTGCGTGGCGACGCGCGACCACAGCCGCGCGAACGCGAGCGGGCTGCGCGCGAGGAACGCGAGCGGCCGGTCGACCTCGAGCGCGGTTGCACCGAGGAACGGGAAGCGGCGCATCGACACGTCGTGGCTCGCGACCATGTGGCCCGCGATCGCGAGCTTGCTGCGCGAGCCGAGGAACGCGAAATGCATCGGCTTCGCATCCTCGTAGACGAGCTTCCAGCGCGGGTCTTCCGCGAGCAGTTCGAGCGCCTGCGCGATCCAGCGATCGAGCGTCTGCAGCAACTGCGGATTGTGCGGGCTCTTCACGAAGTCGCCGCGCGACGGAATCTTGCCGAAGTAGGCGATTTGCGCCTGTACGGTTTGCGTCATTGCGCCCCCTGTGCATTCGTTGCGTTGGCGGCCGCGATGGCCGGCGCTGCGCCCGGCGTGCCCGTGCCGGACTGGGTCGCGTTCTGCGCGGCGCCCGCGCTCGCGTCGGCGACCGACGACGGCAGTTGCAGGCCGCGCAGGCTCTGCTGCTGCGGCTGGTCGCCGCCGCCGCCCGTCGGTTGCGACGTGCTGATGATGCGCATCGTCACCGACACGTTCACGCTGCCCTGTACCCACGTCAGGTCGAAGGTGCCGTCCGGACGGCGCTTGCGCTGCGCCGAGTTGATCAGCTTCTCGAGGCCGTAGCGGCCCGGCTCGTTGACGAGCTGCACCGTGCGGCCGTCGAAGGTCGTCGCGGACAGCGTCGCGCCCGGCGAGCCCTGCGGGTTCGGCCACACGAAGTTGGTCCACTGCGGCGGCGTGTTGCGGTAGCGCAGTTGCTGCCCGTCGATCGCGATCGTGTATTCCGTCGTGCCCGTGCTCGGCTGCGGCAGGATCTGGAACACCGTCTGCGGCTCGGACGCCGCGGCCGCGCCGCCTGCCGCCCCGCCCGCGAGCGGTGCGACCCAGCGCGCGAAGCCGTTCGTGAAGTCCGGCGTGAGCCCGATGCCCATGTCGCCCCACGTGCGGGCGGCGAGCGTGTCGCCGCGGCGCACCGCGAGCGGCCCGAGCGTCGTGCCGACGAACTTCGCGATCGAGCCGTCTGGACCGAACACCTGCGCGATCTCGCCGGCGCCGGCCTCGACCTTCGCGTTGGCCGCGAACGGGTACTTCGTCGCGAGCGAGTTCTGGAACGGCTGGTAGACCTGCGCGTTCCACACCTTGTTGACTTCGGCGCTGGCCGGCTGGATCACGACCGCGAACGCCTGCATCAGCGGCCGCACGAGCAGCGGACGCAGCGACTTGCGTTGCGAATCGGTGAGGCCCGTCAGCATCTGCTCGTCGACGAGCTTCAGCGACTCGGCGAGTTCCGAACCGTTGCCGTCGAGCGTCTGCTGCATCAGCTGGCGCGCGCCGGGGCCCGGGTCGCCCTGGTTCTTGATCACGTTGAAGCGGGTCCGGACCTTCGACAGCGAATCCATGTAGCCCTTGAGCATCGACGTGCCGTCATGCGTCGCGACGATCCGCGCGAGGCCGATGAACTCCTGGCCGACCGGACCCATCGGCACCTCGGCCGGATTGCCGTTGATGTCGATGTTGGCGGCCGCCATTTGGCCGGCCTGCGAGCGCGAGAACAGTTGCTTGACCCAGTTCACGACGCCCGTCTGCGCCTTCTTGATCGTCACGTTCGCGAGCGACGGGTTGTCCCACGACGTCTGGTCGTACGCGGTCTCGAGGATCTTGCGGATCGGCGAATCCTGCGGGTCGCCGAGGCGGTTCATCCCGTCGACGGCTTGGCCGAAGCTGCTGAAGCCCTGCACCGCGATGCCCTGCATGAACTTCTGCCAGTGCTGCGCGTACTCGGTCTTGTACATGCCGACCAGCGTCTTCTGGATCTGCTCGGGGCTGCCCTCGAGCGTCAGGTCGTCCTGCGTCGACGTGTTCAGCACCCAGTCCTTCGCCTGCAGTTCCTTGGTCGCCGCGTCGCGGATCGCCGGCTGCACGTAGTCGAACCACGCTTCGCGCGTGAACGTGCCCGGAATCGCGTAGCTGCCGGCCACCAGCCCCTGGTTGCCGTCGCCGACGATGCGCGCGATGGTCATCGGCGCGAAGCGGGTCGATGCGCGCGCCTTGATTTCCTCGTAGACGCGCTGGCGGGCCGGCATCCCGCGCACCACGCGGCGCAGGTTCTCGCGGGTCTGGTCGACGAGCGCGAGGTTCGCGTCGATCATCGGCCAGTCGTTGTCGTTCACGCGGGCGAGGTAGAACGAGATCATGCGCTCCGCGCTCCTGATCATCTCGTCACGCGGCATGTTGCCGCGATTCGTCTCGAGCCAGCCGCGCCAGAAGCGGGCGAGCTGGTCGGTCAGGTGCGCCTGCTCGACGTGGCGCTTGTCGGACAGCATCAGGTACGTCTTGAGCGCGTTGTACGCGTCCTGCACGTTGGTCGGCGACGCGTCGCTGTAGAGGCCGCCCTGCGGTGCGGCCGGCTGTTGCGGCGCGGCGGCCGGCGCGGTGCCGGACGCGGCCAGTGCGGCACCGGCCTGCGGTGCGGCGCCTGCCGGGTTCGTCGAGACCGGCATCGTGCCGCCCTGCACGGCGCCCGATTCGGGCGGGCGGGTCATCGGCACGAGCTGCTCGGGGTGCGCGTTCACGTCCTTCATGAACGACGCGAGGTTCTGCGACACGGGGGCCAGCAGGATCTGGCGCACGCCGTTGTAGTACTCGGTCAGCAGGTGCTGCTCGAGACGGTCGCCCTGGTACAGGCCGAGCGACACCGACAGCGGCTTGTCGCGGCGGAACTGCTCGAGCTGCTCGATCCGGTCTTCGAGGATGTCCATCGCCTGCAGGCGCGACTGCAGGTCGTTGCGGCCCTGCTGCAGGCGCGTGACGTTGTCGAGGTCGGCCTGCACGTTCGAGACCAGCTGCTGGTTGCCGATCGTCGACCAGGTCCAGCCGCCGAGCGCGAGTGCGAGCGCCGCGACGAAGCCGAAGAAGGTCGCGTAGCGCAGCCGCGTCTTGGTCGGGCTGGCGAACTGGCGCACCGTCTGGCGGTCCGCGAAGATCACCTTCGAGAACAGGTCGCGCAGGAAGAAGCCGTTCTTCGAGAACGCGCTGTGCGGCTTCGGCAGCGCGGTCGCGTCGAGGCCGAAGCGGTGCGCGATGCGCTGCGCGGCCGCGCTGTTGGTTTCGCCTTCCTGCAGCGCGCTGGTGAAGTAGAAACCGCGGAAAATCGGCTTGTACTGGAACGGGTTGTTCTCGAACAGCGTCGCGAGGAACGCGCGCAGCGACGGCTTGATCGTCGAGAATTCGAGCGGGAAGCTCAACTGGCCCGGCGACAGCTGGTTGCCGCGCGACAGCGACAGCTGCGCGACGCTGATCTCCTTCAGCCCTTCGTAGAGTTCCTCGAAGTGCGTGTCGAACTGCGCGACGACGTCGCGCTTGTCGTCGGGCTCGTAGGGCAGCGTGGCGCCCCACACGCGGTCGTACTCGTGCTTGTCGCTGCTGCTGAAGAATTCGGTGAAGCCGGTGATCAGGTCGGCCTTCGTGAACATCACGTAGACCGGCGCGAACACCTCGAGCTTTTCCGTCAGCTCCTGAACGCGCTGGCGAAGGTTTTTCGCGAGGTTGATCGCGAATTCGGGGCGGTTGCCGGTGAGTTCGGCGATGCTCGCGGTGACGATGATGCCGTTGATCGGCGCCTTCGGGCGATAGCGCTTGAGCAGGCCGAGGAAGCCGAGCCACTCGCTGCGGTCTTCCTCGTGCACCGAATAGCGGCCGGCCGTGTCGAGCAGGATCCCTTCGGTCGTGAAGAACCAGTCGCAGTTGCGTGTACCGCCGATGCCGTGGATCACGGCGCTGTTCTTGTCCGCGAACGGGAACTGCAGGCCGGAATTGAGCACGGCGCTGCTCTTGCCCGCGGCCGGGTTGCCGATCACGATGTACCACGGCAGTTCGTAGAGCGCGGAGCCGCCCGAGACCTGGCCGATCTTCGACGTCTTGATCGTCTTCACCGCGTCCGACAGGCGCGTGCGCAGCACGTCGAGGTCGGCCGTCTTCGCGTCGGGCGCGAGCGCGGCGGCGGCGGGTGCGGCGATCTTGCCGGTTTCCGCCTGCTCTTCCAGCACCTGGCCGAGCTGCTGGTTCGCGCGCTTCACGCGCCAGCGGCGCCACAGCGCGACGACGAGCCACAGCGCGAGGATCGCCGCGAAGGCGATCGCCGCCCACAGGAGCGGCAGCTGCAGCATGTCGGCAACGATGAAGAGGATGGCCGCTAGCGCGACGATCCCGACGATCGAGAGCGTACGCGGATGAGTCAGCACGTTGAGGATGCGTTGCATAGGACGTTCAGGTTCCGGTGCGATTCGGTGAGGCGACGCAGGCGCGCCGAGCGGCAAGGGTGGCGCCGCGATGTGTCGCCATGCTGTCAAACGGGATGAAGGGGGCCGGCATCAATGCGCCCGCGGCATCGGAGAAGGCGCGCGCATTAATGAAAGGACGCTGTGAGATTTAAAACGGAAGCGGCGGCCGCAAAAAATCGCGCACCGGAATGCCCGATTTTTTGCGCCGCCCGTATCGTTTCCTGCCGGGATATTAAAAAGCCCCATGCCGCCCTCATTATTTCCTGTCCGGCAGCCCTGGCTAGCTGCCGCGTCCCAGTTTAAAACCGGGTTTATGGTATTCCACGTGCCCGAGATCCATCATTTTCCAGCGGCCCCCCCAGGTCAGGCCGACCTGCTCGGCGACCTGGCCGTACAACTGGTAGCCGCGCATCGCCCACGGATCTTTCTCGGAAATGACCAGCTTGCCGTCGCGCAGGAATGCGTTGTCGGCCGCCAGCCCGAATTGGTGATAACTCTGGAAGGCGGCCGCATTGGTCACGTTGCTGCCCATCTGCGCCAGCCGGTTTTGCCGTTCCGGGCTCCGGTAACCTTCCAGCAGCGCCATTTCATAACCATATTGTTCGTGCATGATCTTGTAGACCAGCAGCAAACGCGTACGGAAATCCGGGTCCAGCAGGTTCCAGTCGCGGCTCGCATCCTTCAGCGCCGGGCGCACCTGTTCGACTTCCCGGGTGGCGAAGACTTCCGGCGGCAGCGGCGGAGGCGGCACGAGCTGTTCGCCCTGCAGCAGCGCGGCGATCTTCTCGTCGGGCACGCGCGCCGTGTCGTCGTACTGGAACAATTGCCGGCCGCGTAACGCAATGGCGACCAATGGCGGCGTCGCAAGAATACCTGCCGATACCGTAATCATCAAGCGCCGCCGAACCAGTAAATTTTGCACATCGTTTAATGCGCCGCGCGTAGCGCTTGCCGATTTAACAATCTGACTCCGCGTACGTGCGGCGCGATCGTTCGCACGGCGCGTAAGACGGCCGTGAAACTGGGCGACGGATTCGAAAACCGTCGCGCGGATACCCGGTAAAAGCAACAGTGCCGCAACCGCGACGGCAAGGGCGAAATAGGCGACGAGTGCGACGGCAATCAACGAAATCCCCGGAAATTGGAATTGATTGTGTTTTGCAATGCTTGCTCTTAGAATCAGGCTGCTTTGAGAGGCCGGGCTATATTATCGCGGTGAATTAAACCAGGATTCAATGAGACGCTGAATGAGTGCGCCGGAAAATTCAAATTCGAAAACTCCACCCAGCCTGCTGTCCGATACTAAACCGGAAGGCAACGGAGGAGCTCAGCAGTCTCGCATTCTCGCGAATCTGGAAGGGCGTGTCACGCCGCCCGCCGAACCGGCGCGCCGTTCGCTGAAGGCGCCGATCGCGGCCGTCGTGGCATTGGTGGTTGCCGTCGGCGGCTGGGGCGCATGGCGCATGCAGCAGCATTCGGGCGAGCAGGCCGTCGCGGTCACGGCTGCAGCCGCGCCCGCAGCGGCCGAGCCGGCCAAGGCCGCACCGGCCAGCGGCGCCGCCGCGCAGGTCGCGCAGAATGGCGCGTCCGCCGCGCAGCCGGCCACGATCGTCAACGACGATTCGGCTTCCCGGACCGTTGCACCCGCATCGTCCGCGTCCGGCGCGGACAACAGCCGCCTGTCGCGCGCGCTCGCCGATGGCGCCGACGACGCATCGGGCGCAGCCACGGCCGGCGCTGCCGCAGCCGCCACGGCCGCCGCGGCCGCGACGACGAAAACCGCGAAGGCCGACGCTGCGAAGAGCACCAAGGTCGCCGCGCAGGGCAAGGCCAACACGAAGGCCGAGACGAAGGCCGAAGCCCGCAAGCATCGCAAGGAACAGGAAGCCGAGCTCGCGCAGGCGAAGAAGCGCCGCGATGCGGCGTCGACGCGTACCGCGAATGCGAAGGCGGCCGGGAAGGACGATCCGGATGCCGATCTGCTCGCGGCGCTCGTCGCGCGCACGAAGCCGGCCGACAAGAAACTCGCCGCGCAGAAGGCGCAGGCCGTGCCGACCAAGACGGCGGCGGCGACCGGTTCGCTTGGGGCGCGCGTGAAGGAGTGTTCGGAGCGCGGCTTCTTCCAGGATCAGCTGTGCCGCTGGCGCGTCTGCGACGGCCACTGGGGCAAGGATCCCGCGTGCCCGAACGCCGCGCAGTCAGAGACGCGGCAGTAATCCGTCTCCTGCACGTCACGATGCCGTATCTGCGCCGCCCGTTGGGCGGCGCGTTGTTTTTGGGGCACGGAAGCTGCCGGTATCATGCGGTGCGACACTGTCACGAGTGCGTCACGCCCGTCGGGCATACGTCTCCTTTCTTTTCCCGGCGCGGGCCCGCGACCCGCGATGTGCGGCGCGCCGCGCATCGCACGACTTTCGACACGATGGACCTGATCGTACAGACTTACGGCGCCGATACGTCCGGCATGGTGTGCGGCTTCCGCTTCGTTCCGGGCGGATCCGGCGCAATGCTCGACGCCGATGCCGCCGCCGCGTGGCTGCGCACGTGCAGCGAGCGCGACGCGGTCGCGTCGGACGATTTCGTCTGGCTGCACTTCAATCTCGCGCACGGCGCGAGCGAGCGCTGGATGCGCACGCATCTCGGGCTGCCGGACAGCTTCTTCGCATTCCTCCACGAAGGTTCGCGCTCGACGCGCATCGAGCAGGAAGACGGCGCGTTGCGCGCGATCGTCAACGACGTGATGTTCAACCTCGAGCTGACGCCTTCAGAGATCGCGACGCTGTTCGTCCACGTCGAGCAGCGCATCATGGTCACCGCGCGGCTCAAGCCGCTGCGCTCGGTCGACACGCTGCGCGCATGCGTGCGCGACGGCGAGCGGTTTCGGTCGCCCGCGGAACTGCTCGTGCACCTGCTGCGCGACCAGGCCGACCTGCTGATCCAGATCATGCGGCGCACGAGCATCGACGTCGATCGCATCGAGGATCGCTTTTTGTCGCAGCGGCTCACGTCGAGCCGCATCGAGCTCGGCGCGATGCGCCGCACGCTGACACGCCTGCAGCGCATGCTCGCGCCCGAGCCCGGGTCGATCTTCCGGCTGCTCGCGAAGCCGCCCGCGTGGCTGCACGTGGAAGACACGCAGGAGCTGCGCGAATCGACCGAGGAGTTCTCGCTGGTGCTCGGCGATCTGGCCGGGCTCAACGAGCGGATCAAGCTGTTGCAGGAAGAGATCGGGTCGCGTCTCGACGAGCAGAACAACCGGACGCTGTTCACGCTGACGCTCGTGACCGTGATCGCGCTGCCGATCAACATCGTCGCCGGCTTCTTCGGGATGAACGTCGGCGGCGTGCCGTTCTCGGAGAACAAGCACGGCTTCTGGCTGATGGTGCTGCTCGTCGCGGGCTTCACGGCGCTCGCCGCATGGTGGGCGTTCCGACGTCGCGACGATCGCTAGCGCCGGCGCCGTTGCAGCTCGTCAGCGCAGCAGCGCGATCGCGCGTTCGCCGATCACCATCCCGAGCAGGCCGACGAGCGCGACGAGCGGCGGGGCCGGCGAGCGCACGTGCAGCAGCGCATACACCACGCCGACGCCGAGGCCCACCGCGAGCGAAGTCAAGTAATCCATCATGGCGGTCTCCCGTGCGGTCCGGCGTCAGGGCTTGAGGATGACGCGCTCGCGCGCACCGGCCAGCACCGCGCGGTACGCGTCGTGCGCGCGTTCGAGCGGGTACACGTAGTCGTCGCCGATCGGGAACGGGCGCAGCGTGCCGTTGCCGAAGCCGGGCGCGAGCGTGTCGAGGATCTGCGCGACCGCGGCGCCGCCGAGCTGCAGCGAATCGATACCCACGTACGTATGCTGGCCGCGATAGAACGCGAAGATGTCGAACGGCACGCTGCGGTCGATCGTCGAGATGAAGATCTGCCGCGCACCGATCGCCATCGATGCGTTCGCGGCGTCGAAATACGGGCTGCCGACCGTGTTGTAGACGATGTCCGCGCCGCGGCCGCCGGTCGCCGCGTGCACGGCATCGGCGACGGGCCAGCGCGACGCGTCGATCATGTGCACGTCGCCCGATGCATGGCCGCGATAGCCGCCGGGGCCGCGCTCGACGCCGATCACGGTCGCGCCGCGCGCGCTCGCGAGCTGGATCGCGGCCTGGCCGACCTTGCCGTTCGCACCGAACACCAGCACGACCTCGTCGGCCGTCGGCATGCCGGCCCGGCGCAAACCCTCGTACGCGGTGACGAACGGCACACCGACGCCTGCCGCTTCGTCGAGCGTCAGCACGGCCGGCTTGCGGCGCACCAGTGCCGCGTCGAGCACGAGGTATTCCGCGTGCGAGCCGTCGCGTCCCACGCCGAGATCGCCGCCCGACCCCCACACGGGCGCGCCGATCCACTCGGCAGGGCCGCTGCGCACGATGCCGGCCCAGTCGCGCCCCGGCGTGCGCGGCCACACCGCGTGCGGCATGCGGCCGAGCGCGGCCTTCACGTCGCTCGGGTTGACGCCGGCCGCGCGCACCTCGATCAGCATCTGGCCGTCGGCCGGCACGGGTTGGTCGATTTCCCTGACGCGCGCGTCGAGCGACTCGATGTCGGCGGCGGGGGCGTCGAAGCGGATGCTGCGCATGATGATCTCCGTGGCGGATGGTTGCCGCGCTGCCCGGCGGGCCGGCGCGTGCAACGGGTGGAAAGGATGAATGCAGTCTAGTCGGGGCGATTTGACGTGGAAATACGCAAAGGAGGATGATTGTTTTGCGATTTACGCATAGCAAAACCCGAGGCCCCTGAATGGACGACTTCCTTTCCCCGCATCTGGCGCTGTTCGTCGACGTGGTCGACCAGCAGAGCTTCTCGGCGGCCGCGCGCCGGCTGGGCGTCGCCGCGTCGTCGGTTACGCGGCGCATCGACCGGCTCGAGGCGCAGCTCGGCATCCGCCTCCTGCATCGCACCACCCATGCGCTGCGGCCGACCGAGGCCGGGCAGTTGCTGTACGGGCGCGCGCTGCGGATGCTGGCCGAGCTGCGCGGCCTGCAGGAAGACCTGCACAGCCAGCACGACGAGCCGAGCGGGCTGCTGCGCGTCGACTGCCCTGCGCCGTTCGGCCGCCTGCACCTGATGGCCGCGCTGGCCGCGTTCATGCAGCGTCATCCGGCGCTGCAGGTCGACCTGGTGCTGACCGACAGCATGGTCGACCTGCAGGGTGCGCGGCTCGGTTCCGATGTCGATCTCGCGGTGCGCATCGGCCCGCTCGAGGACACGCGCTTCGTCGCGACCGTACTGGCGCCGCAGCGGCGCGTGCTGTGCGCGAGCGCGGCCTACCTCGCGCGGCGCGGCGAGCCCGAATCGCCCGACGCGCTCGCCGGACACGACTGTCTCGCGTGGCATGGCGCGCCGCCGCCGGGCGCCTGGCGCTTCGGCGACCGCCGCCACGTACCGGCGCAGCCGCGGTTTCGCAGCAATCATTCGGAGGCGTTGCTCGAAGCGGCGATCGACGGGCTCGGTCTCGCGCACCTGCCGACCTGGCTCGCCGGGGATGCATTGCGCGACGGACGGTTGCGCGCGGTGCTGCCGCAGTATGCGGCGGCGCCCGAGCACGCGACGATCCACGTATTGCGCCAGCAGGCTCGCGGCAGCGCGCGTGCGTCGCGGCTCGTCGCGTTCCTGGCAACGTGGTTCGCGCAGCCGGCGTGGGATGCCGCGTGGGCGTAAGCGCAGGAAGGGGCGTCGGGCGATAGCGCCGCGCCGAAAGAAAAAAGGGCCTCGCTCGCGAGGCCCGTCAAAGGTCGGGAGGAGGTACGCCGGCCGGCGCCGCAGGCTGCGCGGCGCCGGCCGGACGCGCACCGTTACTGCGTCACTACCTTGCGCGGCTTGAAAATGCCCTGGTATTGCAGGGCCGGGCGTTCCTTCGTCGCCGGCGCGATGCCGCCGAAGGTCGGCGTCTGGCGCAGCTTCATCGCGGCCGGCGAAGCGACCGAACCGATCGACGTCGAGCGCGAAGCCGGCGCGAGGTTGTTCGCGACCAGCAGCGCGGCCTCGCTCTTCAGGTTCGACAGCAGGACCGGATCGGGCGAGCCGTTGACCTGCGTGAGCAACCCGCTCCAGGCCGCGTCGCTGTAGTTCACGACGTAGTAGTCGAGCCCGCTCGGGTCCGCGACCACGCCCGTGCAACCGTCGATCCGCGTTTGCGCCTGCGTGTCCTTCAGCGCGAGCGTCGTGCGTCTCGCGAGACCCTGGCCGTACGCGAGCGTGATCGGCACCGTCCACTGCAGGCCCGGATACGCGTTCTTGTTCGGGAACGGCTGCTGTTTCAGCGTGACGATCGTCTGGTTCTTCGTCATGTCGCACTGCGTGTCGAGCGAGATCAGCGGCACGCCGGTCTGGCGCACGTAGCTGTCGCCGATCGGGCCGACCGACTGGCCGCTCTCCTTCGACAGCGCATCCCACAGGCGCTTCGGCGTGCCGTTGCCGAACGAATAGTCGACCAGGTACTGTTGCAGACCCTTGCGCAGCGTCTGTTCGCCGAGATAGTTCTCGAGCGTCTTCAGCACGTGGCCGCCCTTGTCGTACGTGAACGCGCTGGCGCTCAGCACGAAGTCGTTCGACGCCCAGTCGTTGAAGTTCGGCGCGACCGGGAACGCGTTCGGGCCGATGTCGCGATTGATCACGCGGTACTTGTTCTTCACCTGGTCGAGCCAGCTGAACTCGTCGGGGAAGAACTGGATCGTCGTCTTCGTTTCGAAGAACGTCGCGAACGACTCGTTGAGCCACACGTTGTCCCACCAGTCGGTCGTGACGAGATCGCCGAACCACTGGTGCGCGACTTCGTGCGTCAGCACCTCGTTGCCGTAGCGCGACATCGGCTGGCCCGGCTGCGGCAGGATGTCGTCTGCGAACTCGAGGATCGACCCCCAGTTCTCCATCCCGCCGAAGTTCAGGTCCTTCTGCTCCTTGAACGCGTCGTTTGCGGCGACCGTGTCGAACTTCGTCAGCGGCAGTGCGATGCCCGTGTAGCGGTAGTAGTAGTCGAGCGCCTGCTTGGTGCGGTCCATCGCCGGCTTCGCCCAGTCCTTCATGCCCGGCGGCGTGAACACGCGCAGGTGCAGGCCGCCCTTGCCGCCCGGCAGCGGGCTCGTGAAGTCGTCCTCGTAGGTGTCGAACAGGCCGCCGCCGAAGAACAGCAGGTACGAAGGCATCGGCGGGGTCTTCTCGAACTGCACGAGCTTGTAGCCGCCGCCGACGCTGGTCGACGGCTTCTCGGCCGCGTTCGACACGACGCGCCAGTTCTGCGGCACTTCGGCCGTCACTTCATAGGTCGGGCGGAATGCCGGCTCGTCCCAGCCCGGGAACCACTGGCGCGCGAGGTTGGTTTCGCCCTGCGTGAGGATCGCGCCGCTCGTCGTGCCGTCGGTGCTCTTCAGGTCGACGCGGAAGATGCCTTCCGCGGCCGAGCAGCCCGGATACGGATCGTCGCCGCAGCTGCCGCCGGTGTGGTTGACCGGATCGTCATACGACTTGAAGTTGATGATGCCCGACCACTCCATGTGCAGCGAATAGTTGCCCGGCGCGATGGTCCCGCTCGGCGGACGCAGCTGATAGAAGTCGCCCTTGTCCTGCGGCGTCGCGATCAGCTGGATGTTGCCCGGCTGCAGCGTGATGCGGCCGTTCGCGAACTTGATCCGGTGGCCGGCGATCACGATGTTGTTGACCGGCTTCAGCACCTTGATCTCGACGTCGGCGCGGCCGTCGAACGCGTTCAGCGCTTCGTTCGGGCGGAACCACAGCCGGTAGTTCACGGGTACGACGGTGTCCGGCAGCTCGACAGGCGACACGCTCTTGTCGACGTTGGATGCGCTCGGCGGCGCGGTGACGGCGGGCGACGAGCCCGAGTGCGGCGCGCCGGCGGAGCTGAGCGCGGAAGCCGAGCCCGCGCCGCCGTCGTCGCCGCCGCATCCGGCGAGCGCGAGTGCGGCGACGAGCGGCAGATAACGCATCTTGCGAATGTTGATCGACATGACTGAAACCTCGATTGTTGAAAGAATCGTTCAGTGCTGCGAAAACGCCGGCAAAAGCAATCCCCTCGCCGTTAATCAACAGCGATGAAAATGCCAATGACGGATTATTCGAAAAAGACGGCGGCCGACTACGTGAAGGTAATCATGGTTTACTGCCCCCTCTGGATTTCCGGATGTCGGTTAACTTGCCGGTTCAAAATGGACGGGCGCGTGTTGTACTGAATTGATTTCGCGCGCACGACACGGGGCGGCACGCCCTGCATGGGCGCGCAATCCCTTTGAACCGACGACCTACGGGGCTGGCCGGGCCAGTCCGCAGGACGGAAGGAAGGCGGGTTGCCGTTCCGTAAATTCGCCGTCATGCGGCTTCAAGGTTTGTCGGCCAGCTCGAAGGATGCGTAAATATACTTGATGGTTTTAGGTAAAGGAAACGAAAAATTTAGAAGATGCATCTATTGAATTTTTCCCGCTTCATTGAATGCTGGAAGTCATTAATGCGCTTTCCGTTTGACTGATGGCTTCGTAGTTTTAATCTATTAACGATCTGGCGGGGCTGCGAAAACTACGAAACCCGGCGTGCCGCGGCACGCTCGGTACAATGCATCGACGACCCGTTCACCGATTGCCGCGAGGAGACCTTCCGATGCCACGAGCCCTGTTCCGTATCGCGCCGCTGCGCGCCGTGCTGCTGCTGTTTGCCGCCGTGTTCCTGCTCGGCGGTTGCGCGGGGCTGACGCGCGACCCGGTGCGCGTGTCGGTCGCCGGGCTCGACCCGCTCGTCGGGCAGGGGCTCGAGATGCGTTTCAGCCTGAAGCTGCGCGTGCAGAACCCGAACGATGCGCCGATCGAGTACGACGGCATCTCGGTCGCGCTCGACCTGAACGGCACGCCGTTCGCGAGCGGCGTCAGCGATCGCTCGGGCACCGTGCCGCGTTTCGGCGAGGCCGTGCTCGACGTGCCGGTTTCCGTGTCGGCATTCGCCGCCGCGCGGCAGGCGTGGAACCTGCCCGGCGCGGCCGCGAACGGCGAGCTGCCGTATGCGCTGCGCGGCCGGCTCGCCGGCGGCGTGCTCGGCACCGTGCACTTCAACGACGCGGGCACGCTGCGCCTGCCCGCGATGCCGGGATGGGGCGGATAGCCTGCGCGCCGCGCGGATGCCGGCGTCATTCCGGACGAAGCGGCGCGCGCCGGCCCTGACGATTCCTGACGATTGAATTGCATCGGCCTTGCGTTTTCCCGGTGGGATCGCGCTTAAACTGGCCGGGTCCGGAGGGCCGGACGAACTTTCACCCGAGGGGATCCCTATGGCAGCGAAATTCGTCATCAAGAAAGCGAGCGACGGTCAGTTCCTGTTCCACCTGAAGGCCGGCAACGGGGAGATCATCCTGCGTAGCGAGCTTTACAAGACCAAGGCGTCGGCGGAGAACGGCGTCGCGTCGGTGCGCAAGAACGCGCCGGACGACGCGCGCTACGAGCGCAAGACCGCGAGCAACGGCCAGTTCATGTTCAACCTGAAGGCCGGCAATCACGAGGTCATCGGCACGAGCGAGCTGTACAAGGCCGAAGCGGGCCGCGAGAACGGCATCGCGTCGGTGAAGCAGAACGCGCCCGACGCGGCGCTCGACGACGAGACCTGACGCGCGCGTCCCGGGCGGCGGTGCGTGCCGCCGCCCGCGCTTTGCCGCGCGGGCAAAGCGCGGTATGGTGTGAGCCGCGCGGCGCGATGCCGCCGCCCGTTGAAGCCCAACCGTAACCGAGTTCGCGTGACCGATTTCCCCGTTTTCCACTGGACCGACGCCGACGGCGCCGATCATGCCGTGCGCTGGCGCTCCGAAGCCGGCGTGCAGCCGCCGAAGCGCGCGGTGCCCGCCGACGACCGCCTCACTGCCGACGCGGCCTACCGCCTTGCGTGCGAGGGCACCGCGCTCGTCTGGCAGGGCGACTTCCAGAATGCGCGCCAGCTCGTGCAGGCGATGGCGCGCCGCGTCGAGCGCAAGCCGAAGAAGGCGAAGGCCGCGGCCGGCGTCGACGCATTCAACCTGCATCGTCTCGCGCAGTCGCAGCGTGCCCGCACGCTCGGGATGCTGCTGATTCCTCTCGACGCCGATTACACGATCCCGCTGCGCCGCGCGCCCGACGTGCGCGCCGCATGCGAGGAGGCGTACGGCCCTGGCGGCGCGCCGTCGGTCGTGTCGCTGCGCGAACTGCTCGGCCTCGTCGGCGCGCATGAATGGCGCAAGAAGGGCGTGCCGATCCCGGCGCTCGGCGGCGCGCCGATCCATCCGCACTACGGCGTGTTCTCGCCGGTGCGCGGCGAATATGTCGAACTCGTCGCGCGCGCGCCGCTGCCGGCGACGTCGCTTGCGTTCGACGTCGGCACGGGCACCGGCGTGCTCGCGGCCGTGCTCGCGTCGCGAGGCGTCGAGCGCGTCGTCGCGACCGACCAGGATCCGCGTGCGCTCGCCTGTGCGCGCGAGAACGTCGCGCGGCTCGGTCATGCGGATCGCGTCGACGTCGTCGAGGCCGACCTGTTTCCGGCCGGCCGTGCGCCGCTCGTGGTCTGCAACCCGCCTTGGGTGCCGGCCCGGCCGAGCGCGCCGATCGAATACGCGGTCTACGATCCCGACAGCCGCATGCTGCGCGGTTTCCTCGCGGGGCTCGCCGCACATCTCGAGCCGGGCGGCGAGGGCTGGCTGATCCTGTCCGATTTCGCCGAGCACCTCGGCCTGCGGCCGCGCGACACGCTGCTGCAATGGATCGACGAGGCGGGCCTCGTCGTGCTCGGCCGCGACGACATCCGCCCCGCGCACCCGAAGTCGACCGACGCCGACGATCCGCTGCATGCGGCACGCCGTGCCGAGGTCACTTCGCTGTGGCGGCTCGGCGCCCGAGCCTGACCGCGCATTTTCGGTAAACTGTCACTCTCCCTCACGAATTCCCGCCGCCGGGCCGTGGTCGACCGACCGTGGCCCGGCGCCGCATCACGATGTCGAACAAGACCCACGAAATCCGCCCGGAGCAGTCCGTCGAGCTGCTGAAGGAACTGCACATCCTCACCCGCGACGGGAAGCTGAACCAGGACAGCCGCCGCAAGCTGAAGCAGGTCTATCACCTGTTCCAGTTCATCGAGCCGCTGCTTGCCGGCGTGCAGGCCGACAAGGGCAGCGTGACGCTCGTCGATCACGGCGCCGGCAAGTCTTATCTCGGCTTCATCCTGTACGACCTGTTCTTCAAGCAGCAGCCGGGGCACGGCACGCCGGCGTTCGCGTCGCACGTGTACGGGATCGAGACGCGCGAGGAGCTCGTCACGCGCTCGGCCGAACTCGCCGCGCGGCTCGGGTTCGGCGGCATGTCGTTCCTGAACCTGTCGGTCGCCGATTCGATCACGTCGCCGCAGCTGCCCGAAACGGTCGACGTCGTCACCGCGCTGCACGCGTGCGACACGGCGACCGACGACGCGATCCGCTTCGCGCTCGCGAAGCGTGCGCAGCACATCGTGCTGGTGCCGTGCTGCCAGGCGGAAGTCGCGGGCGTGCTGCGCCGGAACAAGGGCAAGTCGCTCGCGAACGCGCTGACCGAGGTGTGGCGGCATCCGCTGCATACGCGCGAATTCGGCAGCCAGATCACCAACGTGCTGCGCTGCCTGCAGCTCGAGGCGCATGGTTACCAGGTCAGCGTGACCGAGCTGGTCGGCTGGGAGCATTCGATGAAGAACGAGCTGATCATCGCGCAGTACAAGAACCTGCCGCGCCGGCGGCCCGGCGAGCGGCTGAACGAGATCCTCGGCATGTTCGGGCTCGCCGAACTGAACGAGCGCTTCTTCGTGCCGGAGGCCGCGGCAGCGGCCGGCGAGGCCGTCGCGCCGGCCGAAGGCTGACGCGCGAGCGGGCCGAACCGCGTAGCGGCCGGCGCGAGCGCGCAGCGCATCAGACGTCGTCGCCCGGCCGGCGCATCCATTCGCGCCAGCCGTCGTGGCCGAGGCGGCGCAGCGTTTCCTGATTCTTTTCGTAGATCGCGGACGCGTCCGGGAACGCGTCGACCGCGCGCGCGATGCTGTCCTCGCGCAGCAGGTGCAGGATCGGATACGGCGCGCGGTTCGTGTAGTTCTCGATGTCGTCGGGGGCGCTGCCTTCGAACCGGTATTGCGGATGGAAGCTCGCGATCTGCAGCACGCCGTCGAGCCGCAACTGCTGCACGAGCCGGTCGGCGAAGAACAGCGCATCGTTGTAGTCGACGAAATCGGCGAACGCATGCGGGAAGATCACGAGCGTCGTGTCGACCTGCTGCGGGTCCGCCGCGTCGAGCGCGCGCAGCTCGGTTTCGAGCTCGGCGAGCGCGTCTTCCAGCGTCGTCGCTTCGCTGATCGCATAGCGCACCTGTTCCTTCACATAGACGCTTTTCGCGAACGGGCACAGATTGAGCCCGATCACCGCGCGCGCAAGCCAATGCCGCGTGGCGGCGAGGATATCGTCGTGCGATTCGGGGCGGGTGTCGGTCATCGTGAAACCAGTCGGGCGGTGGAGCGGAGAGGGCCGCATTGTAGCGGGCACGCCGGGTTCGGGCGTGCGCCGCCCGTCATGCGCATGCGGCCTCGATCAACTGCGTGACGAGCGCCGGCGCGATGCCGATCGGCGTTTCGCCGTGCCGGTAGGTCTGGCTCGCCGCGTAGATGCCTTCGACCACCAGCGCGAGCGCATCGGCGAGCGCCTGCGGCTGCCGTGCGCCGGCGTCTTCGCACAGCGCGACGAGCCGCTTCATCAACTGTTCCTTGTTCTGCGCGACGCGCTCGCGCGCCGGGTGCGACGCATCCGGGAATTCCGCGGCGACGTTGACGAACGGACAGCCGCGATAGTCCTTCTGCGTCGCGCGCTCGGCAAGATCGACGAAATACTGGATCAATTGCGCCTTCGGCTGGCCCGGATGCTTGGCGACGCTCGTCTCGAGACGCTCGAAGAAGCACGCGTCCATCCGCTCCAGGTACGCGAGGATCAGCTCGTCCTTCGACGAGAACTGGCGGTACAGGCTCATCTTGTTGACGCCCGCGCGCTCGACGACCGCCTCGACGCCGACCGTGCGAACGCCTTCTCTGTAAAACAGCTCCTCTGCGGCGCGCAGCAGGTGCTCGTGCGCGGTGGCCCCGTCGATCGGTCGGCGCGTGCGGCGCGCTAGCGGTGGTTTGGCGGCTTCGATGCCGGACATGATGACCCTCGACTACGTGATGAATTGCTTGACATGTTACCGACTGGTAACTACGATCGCAACACAGTTGTGACCGATCGGTAACAATGCCGGCCGGAGCGACAGACAAATGCCAAGCGTCGGCCCGGGTCAGCCGATGCAGTGTGCGGCAGAGGTGGCCTGGCTGGGTGGGGCGGAGCAGGTGCGATGGCGCCGGAGCCGCCAACTGGAGAACATGACGATGAACTGGGCGGTGACACGAATCGGCGGGCGCTTCCACTACGGATGGCTCGCGGCAGCGGTGGTATTCCTGATCCTGCTGGCGGCAGCCGGCACGCGCGCGACGCCGAGCGTGCTGATGGTGCCGCTCGAGCGCGAACTCGGCTGGAGCCGCGCGGCGATTTCGCTGGCGATCTCGGTGAACATTGCGCTGTACGGGCTGACGGGGCCGTTCGCGGCCGCCGCGATGCAGCGCTTCGGGCTGCGCCCGACGATCCTCACCGCGCTAGTGACGATGAGCGCGGGCGTCGCGCTGTCGTCGATGATGACGCAGAGCTGGCAGATGGTCGTGATCTGGGGCCTGATGGTGGGCTGCTCGACGGGCGTCGTCGCGCTGACGCTGTCCGCGACCTTCGTCACGCGCTGGTTCCATGCGCGGCGCGGCCTCGTGATGGGCATCCTGACCGCGAGCACGGCCACCGGCCAGCTCGTGTTCCTGCCGATGCTCGCGGCGATCGCGCAGCGCCATGGCTGGCGGCCGGTCGTGCTCGTCGTCGCGGTGGCGGCCGCGATCGTGATTCCGCTCGTCGCGTTCCTGCTGCCCGAACGGCCGACCGACGTGCAGTTGCGCCCGTACGGCGAGCCGGCCGATGCGCCGCCCGCGCCCGACGCGACGAAGGAGAACCCGCTCGCGGTCGCGTTCCGCACGCTGCTGATGGCGAGCCGTTCGCGCGATTTCTGGCTGCTGTTCTTCAGCTTCTTCATCTGCGGCGCGAGCACCAACGGCTACGTCGGCACGCACCTGATCGCGATGTGCAGCGACTACGGGATGACCGAAGTGCAGGGCGCGTCGCTGCTCGCGGCGATGGGCGTATTCGACCTGTTCGGCACGACGCTGTCGGGCTGGCTGTCCGATCGCTACGACAACCGCGTGCTGCTGTTCTGGTATTACGGGCTGCGCGGGCTGTCGCTGATCTACCTGCCGCATGCGTTCGGCATCGATTTCTTCGGGCTGCCGCTGTTCGCGATGTTCTACGGGCTCGACTGGATCGCGACCGTGCCGCCGACCGTGCGCCTCGCGACCGACGTGTTCGGCAAGGCTGCGGCGCCGGTCGTGTTCGGCTGGATCGTCGCCGGCCACCAGCTCGGCGCGGCATTCGCGGCGCTCGGCGCGGGGCTGCTGCGCGCGAGCCTCGGCACCTACACGATCGCGTCGATGATCTCGGGCGGGCTGTGCATCGTCGGTGCGCTGATCGTGCTGCGAATCAACCGCGGCCCGTCGCGTGCGGCAGCTCAGGCAGCCTGAGCACGGTGGCCCGGCCGGCCGCACCGCATGCGGCCGGCCATTGCAGGTACGGTGATTTGCATAGCGCGGGAGGATCGGGCGCGCAACCGCTCAAGCGGGTATGCTTGCGGTTCGCCAGGCGTTCGCGCCCCTTCATCGATGTCAGCGAGGAACTGCATGTCCGTCAAACCTGCTCCCACCACTGTTTCGATTCACGATCTGATCGCGGGCCGCTGGAGCCCGCGCGCCTATTCGGATGAGTCCGTCAGCGCCGGCGATCTGCACGCGGTGCTCGAAGCCGCGCGCTGGGCGCCGTCCGCGTACAACGCGCAGCCGTGGCGCTTCATCGTATTCGAGCGCACGCAGGACGAAGACGCATTCAAGCGCGCATTCGCGACGCTGGTGCCGTTCAATCAAGGCTGGAATGCGCCGGCGCCCGTGCTGATCGCGGTGACCGCGCATACGCTCACGCCGAAGGGCGAACCGGCGCCGACCGCGCTGTACGACGCAGGCGCCGCCGCGATGTCGCTGGTGCTGCAGGCGCACGCGCTCGGCCTCGCCGCGCACCAGATGAGCGGTTTCGACACGAAGGCGTTCCGCGACGCGTTTGCGATTCCGTCCGACGTCGCGATCCTGTCGATCATCTCGCTCGGCCACTACGGCAACGTCGACAAGCTCGATCCCGTGCTGCGCGATCGCGAGAAGGCACCGCGTACGCGCCATGCGATCGGCGAGGTCGTGTATGCGGGCACGTGGAAGAAGAGCTTCGACGCGGCAGCCTGACCTGCCAGGCGGGCGGCTGCGTCGCGCACCCCGTCCGCGCGTATCCGCGGCGCGCCAGGCCGCGCGCCGTCGTCACCGAAGCCCGTTCCGCGGCACCGGTGGCGGGCCCCGGTTGTGATCCCGCGGGCTTCATGTTAAAAAGCCCGTCCTTTCCGTTTTCGCGCCGGCCCTGCTGCGGCAACTTCCCATGACTTACTGCGCGATCGATTTCGGCACGTCCAATTCCGCCGTGGCGCTGCCCGACGGCGACGGCATGCGCCTCGCGCCCGTCGAGGGCGACCACCTGACGCTGCCCACCGCGATCTTCTTCAACAACGACGAGGAGACGGTCGAGTACGGCCGCGCGGCGCTGGCGTCCTATATCGATGGTTTCGACGGCCGGCTGATGCGTTCGATGAAGAGCATCCTCGGCTCGCCGCTCGCGGAAACGACGACCGATCTCGGCGACGGCAGCGCGATCGCGTACACCGAAATCATCGCGCGCTTCCTGACGCACCTGAAGCGCAAGGCCGAAGCGCGCGCGGGCGCGCCGATCGGCCGCGCGGTGCTCGGCCGGCCCGTGTTCTTCGTCGACGACGATCCGCGCGCCGACCGTCTCGCGCAGGATCAGCTCGAGGCGGCCGCGCGGTCGGTCGGCTTCGTGGACGTTCACTTCCAGTACGAACCGATTGCCGCCGCGTTCGATTACGAATCGCGCCAGCAGGCCGAACGCCTCGTGCTCGTCGCCGACATCGGCGGCGGCACGTCCGACTTCTCGCTGGTGCGCGTCGGGCCCGAGCGGATGGCGCGGCTCGAGCGCAAGGACGACGTGCTGGCTCACCACGGCGTGCACGTCGCGGGCACCGACTACGACCGGCGTGTCGAACTGGCGGCGATCCTGCCCGCGTTCGGCTACCGTTCGCTCGACCCGGAAGGGCGCGAACTGCCGAACAAGATCTACTTCGATCTCGCGACCTGGCACCTGATCAACACGGTCTACACGCCGAAGCGGCTCGGCGAGCTGAAGCTGATGAAGCACCTGTACCAGGATGCGCAGCAGTACGACCGGCTCACGAGCGTGGTCGAGCAGCGGCTCGGGCATGCGCTGATGGCGCGCGCGGAAGAGGCGAAGATCGGCGTCGCGGCGGGCGGGGAGACGATGATCGACCTGAACGACGTGGAAGAAGACCTGCTGATCGCGTTCGACGCCGATCGTCTCGTCAATGCGAGCCGCGACGACACCGCGCGCATCGTCGACGCCGCGCGCGAGACGGTGCGGCTCGCGGGCGTTGCGCCGCGCGACGTCGGCGCACTGTATTTCACCGGCGGCTCGACGGGACTCGCGTTCCTGTCGGGTGCGCTCGCGGGCGCATTCGCGGATGCGCAGCCGGTATTCGGCGACCGCCTCGCGAGTGTCGCGACGGGGCTCGGCATTCACGCGCAGCGGCTGTTCGGCTGAATGTAGGCAGCCGCGTTCCGCCGTGCCGGATTGGCGCGGAAAACAAAAAGCCCCGCCGAAGCGGGGCTTTTTTACATCAAATCTCGCGCAGAACTTACAGCGGCTTGATGTTCGCAGCTTGCAGACCCTTCGGGCCCGTCTTCACTTCGAATTCGACCTTCTGGTTTTCTTGCAGCGTCTTGAAGCCTTCGGTGCGGATTTCCGAGAAGTGCGCGAACAGATCGTCGCCGCCGCCTTCCGGGGTGATGAAGCCGAAGCCCTTTGCGTCATTGAACCACTTGACGGTACCGGTTGCCATGTTACTTGTTCCTAAAAAGATAAAACGGGGCCGAAGCCCATGGGGTGCGGAAAATCAAGGAAGGGGGTAATAGGACCAACCGGAGTACCGTTGATGGGCGAACTACGAAAGAACCAATTCACTCGCCGCTTGAAATCCTGCGAAGTCCTTTATACGGCTAATCGATCGTGTGGTCAACCGTATTTCCATGCTCTCAGGGTTATTGCGTAGATCAGGTTTACAAAGCTTGCGAGCGATGCGAATTTTTTGTAGGGGACGAACGATTTTGGCGCCACGTTCGAGGTGCAACCGTTAAACTACGCGCCGCGCGGACGGGTTGCCCCGATCGGATGACTCGTCCCCCCAAGAATGCGTGCGCGGTGCTGTCCGAGCCGATCCCGGACCGCGGGCCGACCATGCTTTTTGAGACACAGGAGAGGATGTGAAGAGTTCTATTCAACGGAACATCGGCCCGTTTGCATTGATGCTGACGGGGCTGGGTTCGATTATCGGCTCGGGCTGGCTGTTCGGTGCCTGGAAGGCCGCGAAGATTGCCGGTCCGGCGGCGATCTGCGCATGGATCATCGGCGCGGTCGTGATTCTCGCGATTGCACTGACTTATGCCGAACTGGGCGCTATGTTCCCCGAGTCGGGCGGCATGGTGCGCTACGCGCGCTATTCGCACGGTTCGCTGGTGGGCTTCATCAGCGCATGGGCCAACTGGATCGCGATCGTCTCCGTGATCCCGATCGAGGCCGAAGCGTCGATCCAATACATGAGCACGTGGCCGTATCCGTGGGCGCACAGCCTGTTCGTGAACGGCGAGTTGACGACACCAGGGCTGCTGCTGTCGGCCGTGCTGGTCGTCATCTACTTCATGCTGAACTACTGGGGCGTGAAGGCCTTCGCGCGTGCGAACACCGCAATCACGATCTTCAAGTTCCTGATCCCCGGCCTCACGATCCTCGGCCTGATGCTGACGAGCTTCCATTCGGAGAACCTCGGCACTGCATCCAATGCAAGCTTCGCGCCGTACGGCTGGTCGGCGGTGCTGACCGCGGTCGCGACGAGCGGCATCGTGTTCGCGTTCAACGGTTTCCAGAGCCCCGTGAACCTCGCGGGCGAAGCGCGCAATCCGTCGCGCAGCGTGCCGTTCGCGGTGATCTCGTCGATCCTGATCGCGCTCGTGATCTACGTGCTGCTGCAGGTGGCCTATATCGGCTCGGTGAATCCGGCCGACGTCGCGCAGGGCTGGTCGCACTTCAACTTCTCGTCGCCGTTCGCGGAACTCGCGATCGCGCTGAACCTGAACTGGCTTGCGATCCTGCTGTACGTCGACGCGTTCATCAGCCCGAGCGGCACCGGCACGACCTACATGGCGACGACCACCCGGATGATCTACGCGATGGAGCGCAACAACACGATGCCGAAGATGTTCGGCAACGTGCACCCGCTCTACGGCGTGCCGCGCCAGGCGATGTGGTTCAACCTGCTGGTCTCGTTCATCTTCCTGTTCTTCTTCCGCGGCTGGAGCTCGCTCGCGGCGGTGATCTCGGTCGCGACGGTGATCTCGTACCTGACCGGCCCGATCAGCCTGATGGCGCTGCGCCGCGCGGCGACCGACATCGAGCGCCCGCTGTCGATTCCGCTGATGAAGCTGATCGCACCGTTCGCGTTCGTCTGCGCGTCGCTGATCCTGTACTGGGCGAAGTGGCCGCTGACGGGCGAAATCATCCTGCTGATGATCGTCGCACTGCCGGTGTATTTCTACTTCCAGGCGAAGTCGGGCTGGACCGGCTGGGGCGCCGACCTGAAGGCCGCATGGTGGCTGGTCGCGTACCTGCCGACGATGGCCGTGCTGTCGCTGATCGGCAGCAAGGAATTCGGCGGTCGCGGCTATCTGCCGTACGGCTGGGACATGCTGATCGTTGCCGCGATTTCGCTCGTGTTCTACTTCTGGGGCGTGAGTACCGGCTACCGGACCCAGTATCTCGACGAGCGCGAGTCGCACGACGAGATCCTCGAAGGGGTCGGTGTCTGACGCGTGACCTGCCGCCGGATCCGGCGGCGGCAGGAAGCAGCGAAAAAAACCCGCCCGGGCAATGCCCGGGCGGGTTTTTCGTTTGTTGTCGCCGGTTGTCTCGCGGAATTCAGGCGGCCGCGCTCGCGAACACGTAGTTCGTCATCGCGAGCACGCGCTGGTAGGTGCCGAGCGACTGGATGCCGAGCTGGTAGTCGTCGTCCGCCGCGCCGAGCGCCGTGAACACCGGCAGCAGATGTTCGTCGGTCGGATGCATCAGCGCCGCATGCGGTGCCTGCCGGCGGTAGTCGAGCAGCGCGTCGACGTCGCGCGCGGCGAGCTTCGCCTCGAACCAGTCGGTGAATTCCGCCACGCGCGGGTCCGCATCCTCGGGCGCCGCGCTGAAATCGGCGGCACGCAGGTTGTGCGTGATCTGGCCCGAGCCGATCACCATCACGCCTTCGTCGCGCAGCGGCCGCAGCGCGCGGCCGAGCGCGAAGTGATGGGCCGCGTCCGCGCGCGGCTGGATCGACAACTGCGCGACCGGCACGTCGGCCTCCGGGAACATCAGCAGCATCGGCACCCACGCGCCGTGGTCGAGCCCGTGCTCGGTCGTCGCGGTCGCGATGCCCGCCGCGTTCAGCAGCGCGGCCGCGCGCTCGGCGACGTCGGGGGCACCCGGCGCCGGATAGCGGATCTCGTACAGCGCGCGCGGAAAGCCGTAGAAGTCGTGGATCGTTTCCGGGTGCGCGGCGACGCTCGCGACCGGCTGTTGCGTGCCCCAGTGCGCGGACAGCATCAGCACCGCGCGCGGGCGCGGCAATTCGGCGCCGAGGTGCGTGAACGCGCCGGACGGCAGCGTCGGGTCAATCGGCAGCGTCGGCGCGCCGTGGGACAGGTACAGCGAAGGCAAGCGGTTCATGGCGGTGGCCTGCAAAAGGGTTTGCCTGTGACTATAGGCGTGCACCGTACATTGATAAATCCGCGTCGCGGAATTTGATTGATGCTTGTTTGTTGATAATCGTCGCGATGCAACGCGCCCTGGTGTGGATAGACGTCAGTACGCGTGAAATCGAATGAATTGCCGATTGAATCGGCGAAGATGCACGAAGAAGCGGGTGCGGCGATCGGCTTACTGCGCGTGCCGGATGCCGGCCCACGGTGTCGTCAGCGGTGCGCTGAGCGCGAACAGGTCGAGCACGCGGGTGACGGTCTGGTCGACGAGTTCCTCGATCGTCTTCGGCATCGCATAGAACGCGGGCAACGGCGGAAAGACGATGCCGCCCATTTCGGTGACGGCGGTCATGTTGCGCAGATGCGCGAGGTTGAACGGCGTTTCGCGCACCATCAGCACGAGACGGCGGCGTTCCTTCAGCGTGACGTCGGCCGCGCGCGTGATCAGGTTGTCGGACAGCCCGTGCGCGACGCTCGCGAGCGTCTTCATCGAGCATGGCGCGATCACCATCCCGTCGGTTGCGAACGAGCCCGACGCGATCGTCGCGCCGACGTCGCGCACCGAATGCACGACGTCCGCACGGCTTTCGACATCGGCCTTCGGCAGCTTCAGTTCATGCTGGATGTTGAGCCAGCCGGCGTTCGAAATCAGCAGATGCGTTTCGACGCCGCCGGCGGCGCGCAGCAGGTCGAGCAGCCGCACGCCGTAGATCGCGCCGGTGGCGCCGGTGATCGCGACGATCAGCCGGCGTGGCGGCGCGCTGGGAGATGCCATCGAAAGGGGAGCGGGTGGGGCGTGTTACGCGGCGGCGAACAGTTGCTGCAGCTCGCCCGACTGGTACATCTCCATCATGATGTCCGAGCCGCCGATGAATTCGCCCTTCACATAGAGCTGCGGGATGGTCGGCCAGTTCGAGAATTCCTTGATGCCCTGGCGGATCTCGTCGTCCTCGAGCACGTTGACCGTCTTGAACTGGTCGACGCCGCAGGCCTTCAGCACCTGCACCGCGCGGCCCGAGAAGCCGCACATCGGGAATTGCGCGTTGCCCTTCATGAAGAGCACGACCTGGTTTTCGTCGACGATTTGCTTGATACGTTGTTGGGTGTCCATGACTGACCTTGCGTTTGCGGGGCGTTAGATCGAAATGATAGCGGATTTCAACCGGGCAGGCCGGGCATCAGCCCGGCAGGCGGCCGCCGGTCGTGCGTTCGATCGCCGCGAGATCGGCGAGCGATTCGACCGCGACGAAGCCGTGCGACGACAGCACCCCGCGGACGGCTTCGGCCTGGTCGTAGCCGTGCTCGATCCACAGCGTGCCGCCCGGTTTCAGGTAGGCGCCGGCGCCCGCGACGATCGTGCGGATCGCGCTGAGGCCGTCGGCGTCGTCGGTAAGCGCGCCGCGCGGCTCGAAACGCAGATCGCCCTGCGCGAGGTGCGGATCGTGCTGCGCGATGTACGGCGGGTTGCTGACGATCGTGTCGAATGCGAGCGCCGGATCGAGCGCCGTGTACCAGTCGCTCTGCAGCCAGTGCAGCGGGCCGCCGGGGCGGTGCGCGTCGAGCAGCTTGCCGGCGTTGCGTTGCGCGACTGCGAGCGCGGCCGGCGAACGGTCGAGCGCCCACACGCGTGCATCGGGACGCTCGGCCGCGATCGATACGGCGATCGCGCCGCTGCCGGTGCCGAGATCGAGCACGGCCGGATGCGGCAGCCCGTCGATCGCGTCGAGCGCGGCTTCGACGAGCAGTTCGGTTTCGGGGCGCGGGATCAGCACGTCGGGCGTCACGTCGAACGGCCTGCCGAAGAATTCGCGCATCCCGACGAGCTGCGCGACCGGTTCGCCGGCTACGCGGCGCGCTTCGAGCGCGCGATAGCGTTCGACCGCGGCAGCGTCGAGCGGTGCGTCGCCACGCGTGATCAGTTGCGTGCGGGTCCAGCCGAGCGCGTGCGCGAGCAGCACGCGCGCATCGACCGCGTCGAGCGGCGACGCGCGCAGCAGTTCGTCGGCGGTGGTGTCGGGCATCGCGGCCTCAGTCGGCGTCGCCGAGCGACGCGAGCAGTTCGGCCTGGTGCTCGCTGACGAGCACGCCGATCAGTTCGTCGAGATCGCCGTCCATGATCGCCTCGAGCCGGTACAGCGTCAGGTTGATCCGGTGATCGGTCATCCGGCCTTGCGGGAAGTTGTACGTGCGGATCCGCTCCGAGCGGTCGCCGGAGCCGATCAGGCTCTTGCGCGTCGCCGCTTCCTTCGCGTGCTGCTCGTGATACTGCTTGTCCTTGATGCGCGCGGCGAGCACCTTCAGCGCGCGATCCTTGTTCTTGTGCTGCGAACGGTCGTCCTGGCACTCGACGACGATGCCGGTCGGGATGTGCGTGACGCGCACCGCCGAATCGGTCTTGTTGATGTGCTGGCCGCCCGCGCCGGACGCACGGAACGTATCGATCCGCAGGTCGGCCGGATTGATCTCGACCTCGCCGATCTCGTCGGCTTCCGGCATCACCGCGACCGTGCACGCGGACGTATGGATGCGCCCCTGCGTCTCGGTCGCCGGCACGCGCTGCACGCGATGGCCGCCCGATTCGAACTTCAGGCGCGAATACGCGCCCTGGCCCGCGATCCGCACGATCACTTCCTTGTAGCCGCCGAGATCCGACGCGCTCTCCGACATCATCTCGACCTGCCAGCGATGGCGTTCCGCGAAGCGCAGGTACATGCGCAGCAGGTCGCCCGCGAACAGCGCCGATTCGTCGCCGCCCGTGCCCGCGCGGATTTCGAGGAAGATGTTGCGATCGTCGTTCGGATCCTTCGGCAGCAGCATTTTCTGCAACTCGACCTCGAGGCGGGCCATGCTTTCTCGCGCGCTGCGGATCTCGTCCTCGGCGAAATCGCGCATCGACGGATCGGCGAGCAGCTCCTGCGCGGCCGTTTCGTCGCTGCGCGACTGGCGCCACAGCGCGTATTGCTCGACGACCGGGCCGAGTTCCGCATGTTCGCGCGTCAGCTTGCGGTACTGGTCGAGATCGGCCGTGACGTTTTCGCGGCTCAGCAGGTCGTTCAGTTCGGCCAGCCGTGTGGACAGCTGGTCGAGCTTGCGTTGCATGCTCGTCTTCATGGTGTGGAGCGGCGCTCCCGGGCAAGGGTATTCGGAAAGGATAGGCCGGCTCGCGGCCGGCGGCAGGGCGACCGGCCGGCGCTAGTGGCCGGACTGGTCGTTCGACCGCGGCGCGTGCTGGTAGAAGCCGCGCATCAGGTCGATCAGCGAATCGCGATCGGCGCCGTTCACGCGGTTGAGCGCGCTCGTCGGGCCGTGGATCAGCTTGTTGGTCAGCGCCTGCGACAGCGCTTCGAGCACGGCGGCCGGATCGTCGCCGCGCGCGAGCAGCTTCTGCGCCTTGTCGACTTCGGCACGGCGCAGCGCGTCGGCCTGCGTATGCATGTGACGAATCACCGGCACGACGCTGCGCGTGTCGAGCCATTGCATGAAATTCTGCACGCGCGTCTCGATGATCGCTTCAGCCTGCGCGACCGCCGCCTGGCGCGATGCGTTGCCTTCGCGCACAATCGCGCCGAGATCGTCGACGGTGTAGAGGAACACGTCCTTCAGCTTGCCGACTTCGGGCTCGATGTCGCGCGGCACCGCGAGATCGACCATGAAGATCGGCCGGTGGCGGCGCGCCTTCACCGCGCGCTCGACCGCGCCGAGGCCGATGATCGGCAGCGTCGACGCCGTGCACGACACGATGATGTCGAATTCCTGCATGCGGGCCGGCAGGTCCGACAGCGGCATCGCGCGGCCGTTGAAGCGTTCGGCGAGTCGTTGGCCGCGTTCGGCCGTGCGGTTCGCGACGACGAGTTCCCGCGGGCCTTGCGCGGCGAAGTGCGTCGCGCACAGCTCGATCATCTCGCCGGCGCCGATGAACAGCACGCGCTGATCCGACACCTTTTCGAAGATCCGCTGTGCGAGGCGGACCGCGGCGGCGGCCATCGACACCGATTGCGTGCCGATCTCGGTCGTGCCGCGTACTTCCTTCGCCACCGCGAACGTGCGCTGGAACAGCTGGTTCAGATAAGTGCCAAGCGCGCCGGCTTCCGTCGCGGTGCGCACGGCGTCCTTCATCTGGCCCAGAATCTGCGTTTCGCCAAGCACCATCGAATCGAGGCCGGATGCGACGCGGAATGCATGGCGGACCGCTTCCGACTGAGGAAGCGCATAAACATGCGGGGCGAGCTCGTCGACCGGAATCCGGTGATACTCCGACAGCCAGCGGACCGCGCCTTCACGTGCTGCGCGATCGTCGGTCGCGCAATACAGTTCGGTGCGGTTGCAGGTGGAGAGGATCGCCGCTTCGGGCGTATTGGGCGCCTGGGGCCCGAGAAACACGTTCTTGAACGTGACGAGAGCCGGCTTGATCTGCTCGAGCGGAAACGCCACGCGTTCGCGCAGGGCGACAGGCGCAGTGTGGTGATTGATTCCGATCGTGAGGAGTTGCATATCGAGGGCTATCGTTTAGCCCCATATTATAGCGTTTCAGCGATTTCCTCACTCGCCGCATACCGGGCATCGGCGTGGCGCGGCCGGGAATTTGGGGGCTCGATCGGCACGCGGTCGAGCTGGTAGCCATAGCCGTAGAGTGGCAACAGGCGGTAGCCATGCTCCGGAAGCAGCTGTAACTTGCTGCGCAGCCGGGACGCATGCGTATCGAGCGTGCGCGACTTCATGTCGCGGCGGCGGGCCCACACCGTTTCGAGGATATGGGCGCGCGACACGGGCCGCGACAGGTTCGCGAACAGCAACTGCGCGAAGCGGAACTCTTTGGGCGTGAGTGAAACGATTGCGTTGCCGAAGCGCACAAGGCAATGCGTGGCGTCGAATGCGTATTCGCCATACATTTCGCGCGAGCGGGTCGGCGACCGGCGCACGCCGGCGCGCCGGCTCAGCGCGTTGACGCGCGCGAGCAGTTCGGGCCCGCTCACGGGGCGCACGAGGCAATCGTCGGCGCCCGCGTGCAGGCACGATACGATTTCGCTTTCGCGCGGCAACTGCATCACGGCGATGGCCGGCAGCCCGGGCAGGATCGTCTGCGCGCGCGGTATGACTTCCTCGGCAGGCTGGTCGCCGGCCCAGTTGCCGGTGATCAGCATGTCGCAGGTGTCGGTGGCGAGCCATTCGAAGAACGCCGTGCTGGACGAAAACGCGTGGCACACATGACCGCCTGCAAAGAGCAGGCGGTTCAGGAGCGCGGCATGACGCGCCTCCGGATCGATCAGAGCGATTCGCATGAGAGTTTCTTCAATACGGTAGCCGGTGCGCGCTTGCCATAACGTCGAGTCGGCCCCTACACTCGAACGTTCGCGGCGCCCGGCTGGTCTCGGGTTCGATGGATGAATCGATGCTAGCCGCTGGCAACGTTCACGCCTATGGGACGAATCCGAATTTATAGAAGGCGTCGAATGAACTGGTTTGGAATCCTTGTCCTGGGAGCGGCCGTCGGGCTGTTCGGCCGATGGCTGCACCCGATGCGGCGCACGGGCCGGCCGGCGTGGTGGGTCGCGGTACTCGTCGGCATCGTGGGTGCGGCTGCCGCCCGCATGGCCGGCAATCTCTCGGGACTGTTTTACGATGGCGAGACGCTCGAATGGCCGGTCTGCACCGGCGTCGCGTTCCTTGCCGTAGCCGTGACGGTCGCGCTGTCGGCCCGTCGCTGAATGCTCTCAGGTGAAATCATGAATGCCCGTCTTCCCGAAGTCTCGTCGGTGCCGGCCCGCCTCGCGCTGCTGCGCGGCGCCATGGCCCGCGAGGACCTGGCCGCCTATCTCGTGCCGTCCGCCGATCCCCACCTGTCCGAATACCTGCCCGAGCGCTGGCAGGCCCGCCGCTGGCTGTCCGGCTTCACGGGCTCGGTCGGCACGCTGGTCGTGACCGCGGATTTCGCGGGGCTGTGGGTCGACAGCCGCTACTGGGTGCAGGCCGATGCCGAACTGGCCGGCACGGGCGTGCAGTTGATGAAGATGACGGGCGGGCAGCAGAGCGCGCCGCACGTCGACTGGCTCGCGCAGAACGTGGCGGCGGGCGCGACGGTCGGCGTCGACGGCGCCGTGCTCGGCGTCGCGGCCGCGCGCGGGCTGACGGCCGCGCTGAGCGCGCGCGGCATCGCGCTGCGCACCGATCTCGACCTGCTCGACGCGATCTGGCCCGAGCGGCCGGGGCTGCCCGGCGACGCGGTGTTCGAGCACGCGGCGCCGCAGGCGGACACGACGCGCGCGAGCAAGCTGGCGGAAGTGCGCCGCGCGATGCATGCGCAGGGCGCGCAGTGGCATTTCGTGTCGACGCTCGACGATCTGGCCTGGCTGTTCAACCTGCGCGGCGCCGACGTCAACTTCAATCCCGTGTTCGTTGCGCACGCAATGATCGGCGCCGATCGCGCGACGCTGTTCGTCGCCGACGGCAAGGTGTCGCCGGCGCTGGCCGCGTCGCTCGCGCAGGACGGCGTCGACGTCCGTGCATACGATGCCGCGCGCGCATCGCTCGCGGCATTGCCCGACGGTGCGACGCTGCTGGTCGACCCGCGCCGCGTGACGTTCGGCACGCTCGAGGCCGTGCCGGCCGGCGTGAAGCTCGTCGAGGCCGTGAATCCGTCGACGTTCGCGAAGTCGCGCAAGACGTCCGCCGAGATCGAGCACGTGCGCGTGACGATGGAGCACGACGGCGCCGCGCTCGCGGAATTCTTCGCCTGGTTCGAGCAGGCAGTGAACCGCGAGACGATCACCGAACTGACGATCGAGGAGAAGCTCACGGCCGCGCGCGCACAGCGCCCCGGGTATGTATCGCCGAGCTTTGCGACGATCGCCGGCTTCAACGCGAACGGCGCGATGCCGCATTACCATGCAACGCCCGAGTCGCACGCGACGATCGCCGGCGACGGCCTGCTGCTGATCGATTCGGGCGGCCAGTACGTGACGGGCACGACCGACATCACGCGCGTCGTGCCGGTCGGCACCGTCAGCGACCTGCAGCGGCGCGATTTCACGATCGTGCTGAAATCGATGATGGCGCTGTCGCGCGCACGCTTCCCGCGCGGCATCCGCTCGCCGATGCTCGACGCGATCGCGCGCGCGCCGATGTGGGCGGCCGGGCTCGACTACGGCCACGGCACGGGGCATGGCGTCGGCTATTTCCTGAACGTGCACGAGGGCCCGCAGGTCATCTCGCACTACGCGCCGGCCGAGCCGTACACGGCGATGGAAGAGGGGATGATCACGTCGATCGAGCCGGGCGTGTACCGCCCCGGCCAGTGGGGCATCCGGATCGAGAACCTGGTCGTGAACCGCGCGGCCGGGAAGACCGAGTTCGGCGATTTCCTCGCGTTCGAGACGCTGACGCTGTGCCCGATCGACACGCGCTGCGTGCTGATCGAGATGCTGCACGACGAAGAGCGCGCGTGGCTGAACACGTATCACGCGACGGTGCGCGAGCGCGTCGGCCGGCACCTGAGCGGCGACGCGAAGGCATGGCTCGACGCGCGCACGCAGCCGATCTGACGCGACGTGCGATAACGGCCGGACGACGGCCGAACCACAACAGCGAGGGCAAAATATGGCGGACACCGCAGTGATCGTGGTCGACATGCAGCGCGGGCTGGTGGAGCGGGCGCAGCCCGCGTACCGGCTCGACGACGTGGTGTCGGGCATCAACCGGTTGACGGCGGCGGCACGCGCGGCGAATGCGCCCGTGTGCTTCGTTCAGCACGACGGCGACGCGGACGACGACATCGTGCCCGGCACGCCGGGCTGGGAGCTGCATGCGGGGCTGGTCGTCGGGAGCGACGACTGGCGCGTGCGCAAGCAGGTGAGCGACTCGTTCCACGACACGCCGCTCGCGGCGCAGCTCGACCGCCACGGCATCCGTTCGGTGCTGATCTGCGGCTATGCGACCGAGTTCTGCGTCGATTCGGCCGCGCGCCGTGCGGCACTGCTCGGCTACCGGACGACCGTCGTGTCCGACCTGCACACGACGAACGAGCGTGCGCACCTGGCGGCCGCGCAGATCGTCGCGCATCATCACTTTGTCTGGGCAAACAATTCGCTGTCGGGCAACGCGGTCACGCCGCGTCCTCTCGCCGACGTGCTTGCGACGGAGTTCGCATGACGATCAAGGCCGTGGTGTTCGATTTCGGCGGCGTGCTGATCGACTGGAGCCCCGACTACCTTTACCGGCAACTGATTCCCGACGAGGCCGAGCGACGCTGGTTCCTCACGCATGTCTGCGCGATGGACTGGGTGATTCGCCAGGACGGCGGGCAGACGATCGACGAAGGTACGGCCGAGCTCGTCGCGAAGTTTCCGGAGCACGACGCGCTGATCCGCGCGTTCTACGCACGCTGGCACGAGATGATCGGCGGCGTGCTCGACGAAGGCGCCGCGCTCGTCGACCGGCTCGACGCGCAGGGGATGCCGCTGTTCGGGCTGACGAACTGGTCCGCGCAGACGTTTCCGTATGCGTGGGACAATTTCCCGGTCCTGCGGCGCTTCAAGGACATCGTCGTGTCGGGCCGCGTGAAGCTCGTGAAACCCGATCCGGCGATCTACCGCGAGATGCACGCGCGGATCGAACCGCACCTGCCGGGCATCGCGCCGCACGAGCTCGTGTTCATCGACGACAACGCGAAGAACGCAGCGGCCGCGACGGCGCTCGGCTGGCACGGCATTCATCACACGAGTGCGGCGCAGACCGAGGCGCGGTTGCGCGAGCTGGGCGCGCTCGCGTAGGCGGCGGGCGAGCGCCCGGCAGATAAAAAAGCGGGCCACGGGCCCGCTTTGTCGTTTTGCCTCCGGGAGCGGCCACCTACGGCATCCGGCCCCGCGTTGCCGCAGTGCCGGGCGCCCGGGCCGCGCCGGTCAGCGGCTGATCGGCTTGTAGCGCAGTCGGTGCGGCTTCGCGGCTTCCTCGCCGAGGCGCGCGCGCTTGTCGGCTTCGTACTCCTGGTAGTTGCCGTCGAAGAACGTCACCTGCGAATCGCCTTCGAACGCGAGGATGTGCGTCGCGATCCGGTCGAGGAACCAGCGATCGTGCGAGATCACCATCACCGAGCCCGCGAATTCGAGCAGCGCGTCTTCCAGCGCGCGCAGCGTTTCGACGTCGAGGTCGTTCGACGGTTCGTCGAGCAGCAGCACGTTGCCGCCCGAGATCAGCGTCTTCGCGAGGTGCAGGCGGCCGCGTTCGCCGCCGGACAGGTTGCCGACGATCTTCTGCTGGTCGCCGCCCTTGAAGTTGAAGCGGCCGATGTACGCGCGCGACGGCGTCTCGTACTTGCCGACCGTCAGCACGTCGGCGCCGCCCGAGATTTCCTCGAACACCGTCTTCGAGCCGTCGAGCGCATCGCGGCTCTGGTCGACATACGCGAGCTTCACCGTCGGGCCCATCACGACCTCGCCCGAATCCGGCTGCTCCTTGCCCGTCAGCATCCGGAACAGCGTCGACTTGCCGGCGCCGTTTGGGCCGATGATGCCGACGATCGCACCGGCCGGGATCTTCAGGTTCAGGTTGTCGATCAGCAGGCGGTCGCCGAACGCCTTGCTGACGTTCTTGAACTCGATCACTTCATTGCCGAGGCGGTCGCCGACCGGAATGAAGATTTCCTGCGTCTCGTTGCGCTTCTGGTATTCCTGGCTGTTCAGTTCCTCGAAGCGCGCGATACGTGCCTTCGACTTCGCCTGACGGCCCTTCGGGTTCTGGCGCACCCACTCCAGTTCCTTCTTGATCGCCTTCTGGCGCGCCGATTCCGACGCTTCTTCCTGCTTCAGGCGCTCTTCCTTCTGGTCGAGCCAGCTACTGTAGTTGCCCTTCCACGGAATGCCGTGGCCGCGGTCGAGTTCGAGAATCCACTCGGCCGCGTTGTCGAGGAAGTAGCGATCGTGCGTGACGGCGACGACGGTGCCCGGGAAGCGCACCAGGAACTGTTCGAGCCAGTCGACCGATTCGGCGTCGAGGTGGTTGGTCGGTTCGTCGAGCAGCAGCATGTCGGGCTTTTCGAGCAGCAGCTTGCACAGCGCGACGCGGCGCTTTTCGCCGCCCGACAGGTGCTCGATCTTCGCGTCCCACGCCGGCAGGCGCAGCGCGTCGGCGGCCACTTCGAGCTGCTGCTCGGGGCTGCCGCCGTCGCTCGACGCGAGAATTGCCTCGTACTTCGCCTGTTCGGCCGCGAGCGCGTCGAAGTCGGCGTCCGGCTCGGCATACGCCGCGTAGATCTCTTCGAGCTTCTTGTTGGCCTGGAACAGGTCGCCGAGGCCTTCCTCGACGGCTTCGCGCACCGTCTTCGTCGGGTCGAGCTGCGGTTCCTGCGGCAGGTAGCCGATGTTCAGGTTCGGCATCGGCGTCGCTTCGCCTTCGATGTCCTTGTCGACGCCCGCCATGATGCGGATCAGCGTCGACTTGCCCGAGCCGTTCAGGCCGAGCACGCCGATCTTCGCGCCCGGAAAGAACGACAGCGAGATGTCCTTCAGGATCTGGCGCTTGGGCGGCACGATCTTGCCGACCCGGTTCATCGTGAAAACGTATTGGGCCATTTGGGTGTGAAAAGTCAGAAGTTGAGACGGCCGCGCAGCGCGCTGGCATGGCGGCGTCGGGTGATTCGGTACGGAGCGTGCCGCGCAAGGCGCGGCGGCGTCGCCGTATGGCGGCGGCGCGAGCGGCTATTGTACTTCGCCGCCGGGTGTCGCTGGAACGACGCAGGCATTCGGGCGCGCGGCGTTCACAGCCACGCGGCGACGCCGCCGTGCCTCGAGCACGTGCCGCGCCGGTGGCGGCTGAAGCTGTACGTGCCGTCGCGGCAGCGCGCGCTTGCGCCGTCGGGCACGCGGCCCGATTTCGAATGTGCGGGCGCATGCACGGTTTCGCCGTCGCGGTTGCGATACGTGTCGTGACGGTCGAGATCGGCTTCGTTGCCGTAGCCGGGCGGTGCGCGGTACGCATATGCGGAAGGAGGCTGGGCGGCGCACGCGACGAAGAGCGCGATCGACAGCGTCGCAACGTGCGTCGCGCGGCGGAGCAGGGCAGGCATGGTCTCTCTCGGTCTGTTGTTATCGATGTCGGGCCGATGGCCCGCGCCGCATGTTAGCCGATCGGCCATGGATCGGCGCCGGCGCCTCGCGGTGGAGCGACGTTACGCCGTGCCGGACATCGATGCCGCGCCGTCGGCCTGCGCGGCGTCGAGAATCCACCGGCGGAACGCGGCGACCTTCGGCCGTTCCGCGTGATGCGGCGGATAGACGAGGTAGTACGCGAAATCGTCGAGCCACGCGACGTCGGCGAGCTGCACGAGCCGGCCGCTTTCGAGCTCGCCGCGCACCATCGCGGCCGGCAGCAGCCCGGCGCCCTGGCCGGCGACGATCGCCTGCAGCAACAGGCCGGAGTCGTCGAACGCGGGGCCGCGGGGCGGGCCGAAATCGTCGATACGCTGCGCGCCGAACCAGATGTGCCAGCCCTTGCGCTCGGCATCGTGCAGGTGCGGCCAGCCGACGAGATCGGCCGGTGTCGCCGGCATGCCGAGCCGCGCGACGAGTTCGGGCGACGCGAGCGCGACGATTTCCACCGTCAGCAGGCGCTCGCTGCACAGCCCGATGTAGCGCCCGAGGCCGTGACGGATCGCGACGTCGACGCCGTCGCGTGCGAATTCCGCGAGTGCATGGCTCGTGACGATCTGCAGGTCGACGTCCGGGCACGCGTGCCGGAACTGCGCGAGGCGCGGCACGAGCCACGCGGACGCGAAGAACGGCGTGACGCTCACCGTCAGCACGCCGCTGTCGGCGGCGCCAGACACGCGCTGCGACGCATCGGCGATCTGCCGGAACGCATTGCGCACCGGCGGCAGGTAGTCGCGGCCGGCGGCCGTCAGCAGGATGCCGCGGTTGACGCGCTCGAACAGCTGCACGCCGAGATGTGTCTCGAGCGTGCGGATCATCTGGCTCACCGCGCCGGGCGTGACCGACAGCTCCTCGGCCGCCGACTTCACCGACAGGTGGCGGGCGGCCGCTTCGAACGCACGCAGCGCGTTGAGCGGCGGCAGGCGGGAACGATTCATTCAGATTTTCTAAAGCGAAAGGTCGACGAAATATCGTTTGAGGCGATACGTACGCGCGAGTACCGTTGTCGCATTGGATCGCATTCTTCAGGGCTGCCTTGCGGCGGCCGATGCGATCAACATAGTTCAACTATATCCATGAGGCAATCCGGATGCCGCGCGGCGTCCGGAGGGACCTGAGAGGAGCATCGTCATGAACCGCCCGGGCGCATCGCGCCACTTCTACGGCTGGTACGTGGTCGCGGCCGCGTTCGCCGTCACGTTCGTCGGGTTCGGCAGCGCGTATACGTTCAGCGCGTTCGTCGAGTCGCTGCAGCGCGATTTCGCCGCATCGCGCGGGCAGATCTCGCTCGTGTTCTCGCTCGCCGGCTTCCTGTATTTCGGCTTCGGTATCGTCAGCGGGCCGCTTGCGGATCGCTTCGGCTCGCGGCGGCTCGCCGTCGCCGGCATGCTGCTGACGGGGGCCGGGCTCGCCGCCGCCGGCGCCGCGCACACGCTGCTGCAGGTCTATGTCGCGTACGGGCTCGGTGTCGGTCTCGGCGTCGGCTGCGCATATGTGCCGGCCGTCGGTGCGGTGCAGCGCTGGTTCGTCCGCCGGCGCGGCTTCGCGTCGGGGCTCGCGGTCGCGGGGATCGGCGTCGGCACGCTCGCGATGCCGCCGCTCGCGTCCGCGTTGATCGCGCATGTCGGCTGGCGCGGGGCTTATTTCACGCTGGCAGCGATCGCAGTGGTCCTGGGGGCAGGCATGTCGCTGCTGATCGAGAACGATCCGCGCGGGCGCGGGTTGTTGCCGGATGGCGACGCTGCCGGCGACGGCGGCCGGAATACCGGTGCTTCCGTAGCCGGCGCGGCCGCCACGACCGTGCACGCTGGCGCGACGGTGCGCGAGGCCGTCACGTCGCGGCCGTTCGCGAGCCTCTACGCCGCTTGTCTCGTATGCTCGTTCGGCGTATTCGTGCCGTTCGTCCACCTCGTGCCGTACGCGCTCGATCATGGCGTCGCGCCATCGACGGCCGTGCTGCTGCTCGGCGCGATCGGCGTCGGCAGTACGGCCGGCCGCTTTTTCCTCGGCGGCCTCGCCGACCGCTTCGGCCGCCGCGCATCGCTGCTCGCGATGTTCGCGGGCATGGCCGTTGCACTCGTTGCGTGGGCGGGCGCCGGCACCGTTGCGACGCTTGCCGCGTTCGCACTCGTGTTCGGCGTGTTCTATGGCGGCTGGGTCGCCGTGCTGCCGGCGGTCGTGATGGACTATTTCGGCGGACGCAACGTGAGCGCGATCATCGGGATCCTGTACACGAGCGTCGCGTTCGGCACGCTGATCGGGCCGGCTGCTGCCGGCTTCATCTACGACGCGGGGGGCGGCTATCTCGTGCCGATCCTCGCGAGCGCCGTCGCCAATGCGATCGCGTTCGCCATCGTCGCGACCACCGGACGTGCGCCGGTGTCCGCGCGCGCGGCCGGCGGATAGCGCACGCTGCTGGGCGTGCCGCGCGATTTCCGATAGGGTGGCCGGACCGTCAACCGTCGACCAACGGTCGGGGAGGCATCGTGACATTCGACAAAGTCCGGCAGATCGCGCTGGCGTGGCGCGGCGTCGAGGAAGGCACGTCGTACGGCACGCCCGCACTCAAGGTGAAGGGCAAGCTGCTCGCGCGGCTGCGCGAGGACGGCGACACGCTCGTCGTGAAGGGCGTCGGCCCCGACGAACGCGCGTGGCTGATCGAATCGGAACCCGACGTGTATTACGTGACCGATCACTACGCGGGCTGGCCGATCGTGCTGGTGCGCCTGTCGGCCGCGCATCCCGACGCCGTGAAAAACCTGCTTCTGCGAGAGTGGCACGCCATCGTGCCTGCCAAATGGCGGGGCGAAGCCGCGCGCGGCGGGAACTGAGCGTCTGGCGCGCCACACTGCCGGATTGCCTTTGACGGAAGCGTCCTGACGGCGCGAGCCGGCGCCAACCGGACCACTTGTTGCATCGGCTCGCATCGACGCAACAAGTGGTCCCATCGAAATTCTTCAATTGGTTCTTAGTGAAGAACCGTTTGATGCTTACACTCCTTCGCTTCGAAGGCGGCTGACGAAAGCCGACGGAACGGGCGCACGCGATGCGCCGGCGCCTCGTGCGCCGCATCGCCCACGCAGCTTCGCAGACTGTGCGGCGCGTCCCACCGGAACGGCCCCGATCCGGCCTCGGGCCTGCATGCGACGCAGGCGCCGCGCCCGGCCCGACTCAAGAACGACAACTCCCCGCGCCGCCTTTACGCGACACCCGGTCGTACCGGAACCGTTTTTTGGAGAGAGACAGATGAGTGGAAGCAACACAGGCCTCGGCACGGGCCTGAAGCAGCGTCACGTGACGATGATGTCGATTGCCGGCGTCATCGGCGCGGGCTTGTTCGTCGGCTCCGGCCACGCGATCGCGGAAGCCGGTCCGGCGTCGATACTCGCGTATGCGATCGCGGGCGTGCTGGTCGTCCTGGTGATGCGCATGCTTGGCGAGATGGCCGTCGCGCATCCGGACAGCGGGTCGTTCTCGACCTATGCCGATCGCGCGATCGGCCACTGGGCCGGCTTCTCGATCGGCTGGCTGTACTGGTGGTTCTGGGTGCTCGTGATCCCGATCGAGGCGACGGCTGCGGCGACCATCCTCAATGCATGGTTCCCGGGCGTTGCGACCTGGATCTTCGCGCTCGGCATCACGCTGCTGCTCACCGTCACCAACCTCTTTTCCGTCAAGAACTACGGCGAATTCGAATTCTGGTTCGCGCTGATCAAGGTCGTTGCGATCGTCGTGTTCCTGTGCATCGGCGGCGCGGCGATCGTCGGGATCATTCCGGCGCCGGCCGTATCGGGCGTGTCGAACCTGTTTGCGCATCAGGGCTTCATGCCGAACGGCGCCGGTGCGGTGCTGGCGGCGATGCTGACGACGATGTTCTCGTTCCTCGGCACCGAGATCGTGACGATCGCGGCCGCCGAATCGGACAACCCGCAGCGCCAGATCGTGCGTGCGACGAACTCGGTGATCTGGCGCATCACGCTGTTCTATCTCGGCTCGATTCTCGTCGTCGCGGCCATCGTGCCGTGGAACGACCCGCTGCTGCCGAAGCACGGCTCGTATCAGCGCGCGATGGAGCTGATCGGCATCCCGAACGCGAAGGCGATCATCGACGTGATCGTGCTCGTATCGGTCGCGAGCTGCCTGAATTCGGCGCTGTACACGGCGTCGCGGATGCTGTTCTCGCTGTCGAAGCGCAAGGACGCGCCTGCGTTCCTGCATCGCACCGATTCGACCGGCACGCCGCGTGCGGCCGTGCTCGCGTCGACGGCATTCGGCTTCGTGACCGTGATCGCGAACTACCTGATGCCGGAGCAGGTGTTCGGCTTCCTGCTCGCGACGTCGGGTGCGATCGCGCTGCTCGTGTATCTCGTGATCGCGATCTCGCAGCTGCGGATGCGCAAGACGCTCGAATCGGGCGGCGCCGACCTGACGCTGCGGATGTGGATGTTCCCGTGGCTCACGTGGGCCGTGATCCTGTTCATCTGCAGCACGCTGACCGTGATGTTCGTCAGCGAGGAGCACCGGATGGAAGTCGGTGCGACGGCCGTGCTGGCGTTGATCGTGCTGTTTGCGTCGTGGCTGAACAAGCGCGGCCGCGATGCGCAGGCGAGCGCGGGGCGGCGGGTGTCGGTGATGTGATGAGGTGATGTGACGGCGTGGCGGCGGAGCCGCCCGTCATGAAAAATGGCCCGATCGGCGTTTTCCGGTCGGGCCACTTGCTTTGTCGGGGTAAACGGATGCACTTGCCGATGGCAACGCAGGGCGTTCGGCAATGGGGTGCGGCATCTGCATCTGCAATCGGCGGTGCCGACGAAGATGACGAACAGGCTCTCCGCGGACACTTCCCGCAAGCCTTCACGAGTCGCTCCTGAATAAAGAAAGGCCCGCTGTTCGCGGGCCTTTCCGGGCTACTCTGACACTGCACGAAACAGCGTCGGTTGATGTGCTCAGACGTTGAACAGGAAGTTCATCACGTCGCCATCGTGCACGACATATTCCTTCCCTTCCGCGCGCATCTTGCCGGCTTCCTTCGCGCCCTGTTCACCCTTGTAGGTGATGAAGTCGTCGAACGCGATCGTCTGCGCGCGGATGAAGCCGCGCTCGAAGTCGGTGTGGATCACGCCGGCCGCCTGCGGCGCCGTGTCGCCGATATGGATCGTCCATGCGCGCACTTCCTTCACGCCCGCGGTGAAGTAGGTCTGCAGGCCGAGCAGCTTGAAGCCCGCGCGGATCACGCGGTCGAGGCCCGGCTCTTCCATGCCCATGTCGGCGAGGAACGCTTCCTTGTCCGCGTCGTCGAGATCCGCGATTTCCGCCTCGATTGCCGCGCATACGGCGACCACCGGCGCATTCTCGCTTTCCGCGTACTTGCGCACCGCATCGAGGTGCGGGTTGTTCTCGAAGCCGTCGTCCTTCACGTTGGCGACGTACATCGCCGGCTTCGCGGTGATCAGGCAGAACGGCTTGAGCAGCGCCGCTTCGTCGTCCGACAGCGCGAGGCCGCGCACGGCCTTGCCCTGGTCGAGCTGCGCGCGCACCTTGTCGAGCACCGCGACGAGCTTGGCCGCTTCCTTGTCGTTGCCCGACTTCGCGGCCTTCGAATAGCGCGTGAGCGCCTTCTCGACGGTGCTCAGGTCGGCGAGCGCGAGTTCGGTGTTGATCACCTCGATGTCGTCGATCGGGCTGACCTTGCCGGCGACGTGAATGACGTTCTCGTCCTCGAAGCAGCGCACGACGTGCGTGATCGCATCGGTTTCGCGGATGTTCGCGAGGAACTGGTTGCCGAGGCCTTCGCCCTTGCTCGCGCCCGCGACGAGGCCCGCGATGTCGACGAATTCGACGACGGCCGGCACGACGCGCTCGGGCTTGACGATCTCGGAGAGCCCCTTCAGGCGCGTATCGGGCACTTCGACGATGCCGACGTTCGGCTCGATCGTGCAGAACGGGTAGTTCTCGGCGGCGATGCCGGCCTTGGTCAGCGCATTGAACAGGGTGGACTTGCCGACGTTGGGCAAGCCGACGATGCCGCATTTGAGACTCATGGAATCCTTCGGACGGGTAAGGCGGCGCGGCCGGACAGGGCACGGCGGCGCGGGAAAAAAGGGCGGCCGACGCTTGGGGCGCGGCGGGCCGGCGGTCAAAGGCGCTATTGTACCGTGCCGACGCCCCGGATTCCGGGGTTGCGCCGAACGGCCGATGCGGCGGGCCGCCGCGCCGCCGCATCGGCCTGCGATTCTGCTGATTTCCCGCAAAGTCCGGCCGCGTAAGGGTTTGGCCCCGCGGCTATAATGCCCGCCATGACTGCCCACCATACCTTCGACGTCGCCGTGGTCGGCGGCGGGCTCGTCGGCAAGACGGCCGCGCTCGCGCTGACCCAGTCCGGCTACAAGACTGCCTTGCTTGCCCAGCCGGCCACGCCGCGCCCCGCCGATCTCGCGTTCGACACGCGCGTGTACGCGCTGTCGTCCAGTTCGCAGGCCTTGCTCGAGCGGCTGCGGGTCTGGCAGGCGCTCGACCACGGCCGGCTCGCGCCTGTTTACGACATGCGTGTGTACGGCGATGCGCACGCCGAGCTGCATTTTTCTGCGTACCAGGCCTCCGTGCCGCAGCTCGCATGGATCGCCGAATCGTCGCTGGTCGAGGCGTCGCTCGATGCCGCGCTGCGGTTCCAGCCGAACCTCACGTGGTTCGATGCGCGTGCGCAGGGCTTCGACGTGCGCGACGATGCGGCCGTGCTCACGCTGTCGTCGGGGCAGGTGCTCGAAGCGGACCTCGTCGTCGGCGCGGACGGCGCGCATTCGTGGGTACGGTCCCAAATGGGGGCCAAAGTCGAACGGCGCGACTACCGGCAGACGGGCGTCGTCGCGAACTTCAAGGCGTCGCTGCCGCACCGCGAGACGGCTTACCAGTGGTTCCACGAAGGCGAGATCGTCGCGCTGCTGCCGCTGCCGGACGGCCACGTGTCGCTCGTATGGTCCGCGCACACCGCGCATGCGGACAAACTGCTCGCACTCGATCCGGCGCAGCTCGCGGCCGAGGTCGAGCGCGTGTCTCACGGCCAGGTCGGCACGCTCGAATGCGTGACGCCAGCCGCCGGCTTCCCGCTGGCGCTGCAGACGGTCGACAAGCTGATCGCGCCGCGCGTCGCGCTCGTCGGCGACGCCGCGCACCTGATCCACCCGCTCGCGGGGCAGGGGATGAACCTCGGGCTGCGCGACGTCGCGGCGCTCGCCGACGCGATCGCCGGCAAGGAAAGCTTCCGCAATCTGGGCGATACGGTGCTGCTGCGCCGCTATGAGCGTTCGCGCCGCGAGGACATCCGCGCGCTGATGGTCGCGACCGACGGCCTGCAGCGGCTGTTCGCGGTGCCGGGCCCGCTCGCGAAGGCCGTGCGCAACGCGGGCATGGCGTTCGTCGGGGCGCAGCCGCTCGTGAAGCGCTGGCTCGTGTCGGCCGCGCTCGGCTGATCGAACCTTCGGCCGCTTCGCCGGTCGGACTCGGTTCCGTTACGGCGTACACTGTGGCGTGCACACCGATTGAGCTGAAGGAAGATTTCGATGAAAAAAACGATCCGCATCGCGTCGCTGGCGCTGGCCGTCACGATGGCGACGCTGGGCTGCACCGCGCAGGCCGACCAGACCACCGACAAGCTGAAAGCCACGCTGCAGGCCCGTCTCGGCAACGACGCGCCGATCAAGAGCGTGTCGAAATCGCCGGTCGCCGGCCTTTACGAAGTGAACCTCGGCTCGCAGATCATCTATAGCGACGCGGCCGGCGACTACGTGCTGCTCGGCGATCTCGTCGACACCAAGACGCACAAGAACCTGACCGACGCACGCCTGTCCGAAATCAACAAGATCGACTTCGCGAGCCTGCCGTTCGCGAATGCGATCAAGGTCGTCAAGGGCAACGGCGCACGCAAGATCGCGGTGTTCTCCGATCCGAACTGCCCGTACTGCAAGAAGCTCGAGACGACGCTGCAGTCGGTCGACAACGTCACCGTCTACACGTTCCTGTACCCGGTGCTGTCGCCGGATTCGACCGTGAAGTCGAAGGCGATCTGGTGTGCGACCGACCGCGCGAAGACGTGGGAGGGCTGGATGCTCGACCACCGTGCGCCGTCCGGCGCCGGTACCTGCGATACCAGCGCGCTCGACAAGAACCTCGCGCTTGGCCGCGGGATGAACGTCACGGGCACGCCGACGATCTTCCTGCCGGACGGCCGCCGCCTGCCGGGCGCGGTATCGGCCGACCAGCTCAACCAGGCGCTCGCCTCGAGCAAGTAACCGACCGACACGCCGGGCCGCATGGCCCGGCCAGCGAGGGGCGCCCGCATGATCTGCCGGCGCCTCTCTTCGTTTTCGCCGCCGTATTCGACCGATTGCCACGATGACCCAGCCGATCCGCTATTCGATTGTTCCGAAAGATCTTGCCGCGCACCTGTTCGAAGTGTCGGTGACGGTCGCCGACCCCGACCCCGAAGGCCAGCGCTTCTCGCTGCCGGTGTGGATTCCGGGCAGCTACCTCGTGCGCGAGTTCGCGCGCAACATCGTGACGCTCGGCGCGTTCAACGACGCAGGCCGCAAGGTGCGGATCGCGAAGACCGACAAGCACACGTGGCAGGCCGCGCCCGTGAGCGGCGCGCTGACGCTGCGCTACGACGTGTATGCGTGGGACCTGTCGGTGCGCTCCGCGTATCTCGACGAATCGGGCGGCTTCTTCAACGCGACGGCCGTGTTCCTGAGCGTCGCCGGCCGCGAGGACGCGCCGTGCGAAGTCGACATCGCGAAGCCGGCCGGCGCGGCATTCCGCGCGTGGCGCGTCGGCACCGCGCTGCCCGAGGCGCGCGGCACGAAGCGCTACGGCTTCGGTGCGTATCGCGCAGCGAACTACGACGAGCTTTCCGACCATCCGGTGACGATCGGCGAATTCGCGCTCGCGACGTTCGACGCGCATGGCGTGCCGCACGACATCGTGGTCGCGGGGCGCGTGACGCAGCTCGACCTGGAGCGGCTGCGCACCGACCTGAAGCGCGTGTGCGAAGCGCAGATCGCGCTGTTCGAGCCGAAATCGAAGAAGGCGCCGATGGACCGCTACGTGTTCATGACGCTCGCGGTCAGCGACGGCTACGGCGGCCTCGAGCATCGCGCATCGACCGCACTGATCTGCAATCGCACCGACCTGCCGGTGAAGGGGCGGCCCGAGACGACCGAAGGCTACCGCACATATCTCGGCCTTTGCAGCCACGAGTACTTCCATACGTGGAACGTGAAGCGCATCAAGCCGGCGGCGTTCGTGCCGTACGACCTGACGCGCGAGAACTACACGTCGCTGCTGTGGCTGTTCGAAGGCTTCACGTCGTATTACGACGACCTGATGCTGGTGCGCAGCGGGCTGATGTCGCAGGACGAATATTTCGCGGCGCTCGGCCGCACGATCGGCGGCGTGCTGCGCGGCACTGGGCGGCTCAAGCAGAGCGTCGCGGAAAGCTCGTTCGACGCGTGGATCAAGTACTACCGCCAGGACGAGAACGCGACCAACGCGATCGTCAGCTACTACACGAAGGGTTCGCTCGTCGCGCTCGCGTTCGATCTCGCGATCCGCGCGCAGACGCGCAACCGGAAGTCGCTCGACGACGTGATGCGCCTGCTGTGGCAACGCTACGGTCGCGATTTCTATCGCGGCAAGCAGGCGGGCGTCGCGGAAGATGAAGTCGAGACGTTGATCGAAGAAGCGACGGGCGTCGCGCTCGGTCGCCTGTTCGCCGACGCCGTGCACGGCACGCGCGACCTGCCGCTCGGCGAGCTGCTCGCGCCGTTCGGCGTCACGCTCGCGCCGGATGTCGCGAACGGCGCGGCCGCGAAGCCGACGATCGGTGCGCGCTTGCGCGGCGGCGCGGACTGCACGTTCGCGGCTGTCTATGAAGGCGGCGCCGCGCATCGCGCGGGGCTGTCGGCCGGCGATACGCTGATCGCGGTCGACGGGCTGCGCGTCACGGGCACGAACCTCGACGCGCTGCTCGCGCGCTACCGGCCGGGCGACAAGGTCGAGGTTCACGCGTTTCGCCGCGACGAGCTGCGTACCGCGAAACTGAAGCTCGACGGCCCGGAGGTCACGCGCTACCGGTTGACGGCGGCAGCGAAGCCGGCCGTGGCATCGAAGGCCCGGGAGGCCTGGCTGAAGGGCTGAGTGCACGGCTGCGGCAATCGGGGCGCGATCGAGGATTGTTCTGCTGCTGCAACAATCCGTCGCCCTGAACCCGCTTTTTCCGGCAAATGCGGCCACGCACAATGGCGTCACTCGCGCTACCGAAGCGCAACCCAACCGGAGCCTGACATGACGACCATTCTGCAAATCAATTCCGCTGCGCGTTCGCAAGGCGCGCAATCCACGCTGCTGGCCAACGAACTGACGGCAAAGCTGCAACAATCGAACCCCGGCGCGAAGGTTGTGGTTCGCGACCTGCTGGCCGATGCGCTGCCGCACCTCGACGAATCGGTGCTCGGCGCGTTCTTCACGCCGGCCGACCAGCGCAGCGCGGAGCAGAATGCGATCGTCGCTAAGAGCGATGCACTGATCGCCGAGCTGCAAGCCGCCGACATCATCGTGATCGGCGCGCCGATGTACAACTTCGGCATCTCGTCGCAACTGAAGACGTACTTCGACTGGATCGCACGCGCAGGCGTCACGTTCCGCTACACCGAGAACGGTCCGGAAGGCCTGATCAAGGGCAAGAAGGTCCACGTGGTGACGGCCCGCGGCGGCAAGTACGCCGGTACGCCGAACGACAGCCAGACGCCGTACCTGCGCACGTTCCTCGGCTTCGTCGGCATGACCGACGTGAGCTTCATCTTCGCGGAAGGCCTGAACCTCGGCCCGGATGCGCAGAGCGCCGCGCTCGCCAGCGCACGCGAAGCGATCGCTGCCGCGTAAGGTCGATGCGGGTGCGACGCACCCGCTGCATCGTCCGAAAAAAACGCCGCGTCCCCGAAGGGGCGCGGCGTTTTTGCATTCCGGCCGGCGACAAAGCCGGCGCGGCCGTTACGCGAGTGTTTCGGCCACTTCCGGCAGGCGCCAGTCGATCGGTTCGCGGCCAGCTTCGACCAGATAGTCGTTCGCGAGCATGAAATGGCGGCAGCCGAGGAAGCCGCGGTGCGCGGACAGCGGCGACGGATGCGGCGCCTCGAGCACGCAATGCGCGCTCGCGTCGAACAGCGCGCGCTTCGCCTGCGCGTGTGCGCCCCACAGCATGAAGACGAGCCCGCGGTGGCGGCCTGCGAGTTCGCGGATCAGCGTGTCCGTGCATTGCTCCCAGCCGCGCTTCGCGTGGCTCGCGGCCGCGCCGCGCTCGACTGTCAGCACGGTGTTGAGCAGCAGCACGCCCTGGCGCGCCCACGTGTCGAGGCAGCCGTGGCGCGGCGTGTCGTGACCGAAGTTCGCGGCGATTTCCTTGAAGATGTTGCGCAGCGACGGCGGTGTGCGGACGGCCGGCGGCACCGAGAACGCGAGGCCGTGCGCCTGCGGCGTGCCGCGATCGTCGCCGTGGTACGGGTCCTGGCCGAGGATCACGACCTTCACGTCGTCCGGGCTTGTGAGGCGTAGTGCGCGGAACACGTCGGTCGGGTAGACCGCCTTGCCGGCCGCGCGCTCGTCGTCGACGAAGCGGCACAGCGGCGCGTACGCGTCGCTGTCGGTAAAGGGTTTCAGCACGTCGCGCCAGGCGGCCGGCAGCGCGTCGAATTGCGCGGCGAGATGCGGGACGTCGGCGGCAACGGGCTGCGGCGCTGCGGAGGCCGGGGCAGAAGCGGCGGCTTTCTTTGCGGGCTTGCGCTCGGCGGAGGGCGATGCGGAAGTCGGGGACGGAATATCGGCCGGTGCCGTTTCCGGCACGGGATCGTCGAACAGCGACGCCTGTTGCGGCGCGCGGGAAGTCTTGCGGGTTGCCATGCGTGATGCGTGTTTATTGCGCGCGCAGCCGGTAGCCGCGCTGCGCCTTGCTGATGTTTTCGGGAGCGAGGCCCGGCAGCGCCTGCTGCAGTTCGGCGGCGAGCGTCGCGAGCGCCGCTTCCGGGCCGTCGATCAGTTCGAGTTCGATTTCGCTGATCGGTTCGCGGCGTGTTTCGTGGTCCGCCTGGACGACGATCTCGCCGAGGTCCACCGCGGCTTCGACGGTTGCGCCGCCGATTGCGATGCGCCACAGCGTACGCGAAAAATCCGTGCGGAACAGTGCGCGCAGCGCGCTCGCCGCGTCACGCAGCGCAGCGGCGGCTTCCGGCACGTCGCAGGCCGCGACGAGCGCATCGATCTCGAGCGCATCGCCGGCCACAGGCAGTTCCCATTCGTGGCGGCGATGCAGGCCGCCTTCCGCGCTGCCGACGGTCTTGAACGTCTGCAGCCAGCCTTGCGGCGCGCGGCGCACGCGCACCGCGCTCTTCGAGCGGGCCAGCGCCAGATCGGGCGTGTCGTAATAGACGTTCGCGAGCGTGATGTCGCGGCCGGGTTCGCCGGTCAGCGTCTCGAAGAAGCGCCGCGCGGCACCGGCCTGGCCGGCCGGCAGCGCGAGCTTGATTTCCTTTTCGATCGCCATCAGAAGAACATCCGTGCGAGCTCCTCGCCCGGCTGATCGGCGCGCATGAACGCTTCGCCGACGAGGAACGTGTTCACGTTCGCCGCGCGCATCGTGTCGACGTCGGTGCGCGACAGGATGCCCGATTCGGTCACGACGATCCGGTCCTGCGGAATCATGTCGAGCATGTCGAGCGTGGTCTGGATCGACGTCTCGAACGTGCGCAGGTTGCGGTTGTTGATGCCGAGCAGCGGCGTCTTGAGCGTCAGCGCCTGCTCCATCTCGTTGCGGTCGTGCACTTCGACCAGCACCGCGAGGCCGAGCGAGTGCGCGTATGCTTCGAGGTCCTGCATCAGCGGCGTGTCGAGTGCGGCGGCGATCAGCAGGATCGCGTCGGCGCCCATCGCGCGTGCTTCGAGGATCTGGTACGCGTCGACGATGAAGTCCTTGCGCAGCACCGGCAGCGTGCAGGCCGCGCGCGCCTCTTCGAGGTAGCGGACGCTTCCCTGGAAGAACTGCTCGTCGGTCAGCACCGACAGGCACGCGGCGCCGTGCGCCGCATACGAGCGCGCGATGTCGGCCGGCACGAAATGCTCGCGCAGCACGCCCTTCGACGGGCTTGCCTTCTTGATTTCGGCGATCACGGCAGCGTCGCCGGCCGCGTGCTTCGCACGCAGCGCGCCGACGAAGTCGCGCAGGTCGCGCGCGGATGCGTCCAGCTTCAGTGCCTCGAGCGGCGTGCTGCGCATGGCCGCCGCGACTTCTTCGCGCTTGACGGCGATGATTCGGTCGAGAATGTCGCTCATGTGGGTTCCTGCTTGAGTCGTAAGGGGAGTCAGCGCTTGAACTGCTGCGTGAAGCGCACGAGTTCGTCGACTTTCGCGCGTGCCTTGCCGCTCGCGATCGCTTCGCGGGCGAGCTGGATGCCGTCCGCGATCGATTCGGCGACGTTCGCCGCATAGAGCGCAGTACCCGAGTTTAGCGTGACGATCTCGCGGGCGACGCCCGGCTGGTTGTCCAGTGCGCCGAGCAGCATCGTGCGCGATTCTTCGGCATTTTCCACCTTCAGCGTGCGGTTCGACACCATCTGCAGGCCGAAGTCTTCCGGATGGATCTCGTATTCGTGCACCTTGCCGTCGCGCAATTCGCCGACGAGCGTCGCGGCACCGAGCGACACCTCGTCCATCCCGTCCTTGCCGTATACGACGAGTACGTGCTGCGCGCCGAGACGCTGCATCACGCGCACCTGGATGCCGACGAGGTCGGGGTGGAACACGCCCATCAACTGGTTCGGCGCGCCGGCCGGATTGGTCAGCGGGCCGAGGATGTTGAAGATCGTGCGCACGCCGAGCTCGCGGCGCACGGCCGCGATGTTCTTCATCGCCGGGTGATGGTTCGGCGCGAACATGAAGCCCATGCCCGTTTCGGCGATCGACGCGGCGACCTGGTCCGACTGCAGGTCGATGTTCACGCCGAGCGCCTCGAGCACGTCGGCGCTGCCTGACTTGCTCGACACGCCGCGGTTGCCGTGCTTCGCGACCTTTGCGCCGGCCGCCGCCGTGACGAACATCGACGCGGTCGAGATGTTGAACGTGTGCGAGCCGTCGCCGCCGGTGCCGACGATGTCGACGAAGTTCGAGTTGTCCTGAACGTCGACGTGGTTCGCGAATTCGCGCATCACGGTCGCGGCGGCGGCGATCTCGCCGATCGTCTCCTTCTTCACGCGCAGCCCGGTGATGATCGCGGCGGCCATCACGGGCGACATGTCGCCGCGCATGATGAGCCGCATCAGGTGCAGCATCTCGTCGTGGAAGATCTCGCGGTGTTCGATCGTGCGCTGCAGCGCTTCCTGCGGGGTAATCGTCATCATGAGGCTCCGGTCAGGCGGCTTGCGCGGCCGCGGCGCGGGCCTGCTTCAGGAAATTCTCGAGCAGCGCATGGCCGTGCTCGGACAGGATCGATTCCGGGTGGAACTGCACGCCCTCGACCGGCAGCGTCTTGTGGCGCACGCCCATGATTTCTCCGTCGTCGGTCCACGCGGACACCTCGAGGCAGTCGGGCAGCGATTCGCGCTCGATCGCGAGCGAATGGTAGCGCGTGACGTCGAAATGCTTCGGCAGGTCGGCGAACACGCCGCGGCAGTCCGTTTCGATCCGGCTCACCTTGCCGTGCATGATGGTCTTCGCGCGCACGACGCGGCCGCCGAATGCTTCGCCGATCGCCTGGTGGCCGAGGCAGACGCCGAGGATCGGCTTCCTGCCCGAAAATTCGCGCAGCACGTCGAGCGTGATGCCCGCGTGCTGCGGGTTGCTCGGGCCCGGCGACAGGCAGATCGCGTCGGGATTCAGGCGCGCGATCTCGTCGAGCGTGATTTCGTCGTTGCGGTACGTGTGCACGTCCTCGCCCAGTTCGCCGAAGTACTGGACCAGGTTGTAGGTGAACGAATCGTAGTTGTCGATCATGAGCAGCATGGTCAGTCTCCGGTCAGAAGTCGCTATCGAGGCCGTCCTGGACCTGTTCGGCCGCACGCAGCACCGCGCGCGCCTTGTTCTCGGTCTCTTGCCATTCGGATTCGGGCACCGAATCCGCGACGACGCCGGCCGCCGCTTGCACATACAGGTTGCCGTTGTGGATCAGGCCCGTGCGGATCGCGATCGCGAGATCCATCTCGCCCGAGAACGACAGGTAGCCCACCGCACCGCCGTACAGCCCGCGCTTGATCGGCTCGAGCTCGTCGATCAGTTCCATCGCGCGCACCTTCGGCGCACCGGACAGCGTGCCGGCCGGGAACGTCGCGCGCAGCACGTCGTAGTTCGTCATGCCGGGCTTCAGCTTGCCTTCGACCGAGCTGACGATGTGCTGCACGTGCGAGTACTTCTCGATGACCATCTTGTCGGTCACCTGCACCGAGCCGATCTCGGCGATGCGGCCGACGTCGTTGCGCGCGAGGTCGATCAGCATCACGTGCTCGGCGATCTCCTTCGGATCGTTGAGCAGCTCGGTCGCGAGTTCCGCGTCGCGCTCGGGCGTGTTGCCGCGCGGTCGCGTGCCGGCGAGCGGGCGAATCGTGACGATCTGGTCGTCGCCGCGCTTTTCCTGGCGCACGAGGATTTCCGGCGATGCGCCGACCACGTGGAAATCGCCGAAGTTGTAGTAGTACATGTACGGCGACGGATTCAGCGAACGCAGCGCGCGATACAGCGACAGCGGATTGTCGCGGTACGGCTTGGTCAGCCGCTGGCCGACCTGGATCTGCATCAGTTCGCCGGCCGCGATGTATTCCTTCGCCTGGCGCACGGCGGCCAGATAGTCTTCCTTCTTGAACTCGCGGAACGTCTCGGTGCGCACGCTCGCCGACGTGACGGGCGGCTGCACGGTCGTGCGCAGGCGCTGCTTCAGTTCGCGCAGGCGCTGTTTCGCCTTCGCGTAGGCTTCCGGCTGGCCCGGGTCCGCGTAGATGATCAGGTACAGCTTGCCGGCGAGGTTGTCGATCACCGCGACTTCCTCGGTCAGCAGCAACTGGATGTCGGGCAGGCCGAGATCGTCGCGCGGCGCGGTGTTTGCGAGCTTCTTCTCGATGTAGCGCACCGCATCGTAGCCGAAGTAGCCGGCGAGACCGCCGCAGAAGCGCGGCAGGCCCGGACGCTGCGCCACCTTGAAGCGCGCCTGGAACGATTCGATGAATTGGAACGGGTCGCCGTCATGCGTCTCGACGACCTGGCCGTCGCGCACGACTTCCGACACGCCGTTGCGGGTGCGCACGAGCGTGCGGGCGGGCAGGCCGATGAACGAGTAGCGGCCGAAGCGTTCGCCGCCGACCACCGATTCGAGCAGGAACGAGTTGGCGCCCGCACGTTCGGGCTGGGCCAGCTTCAGGTAGAGGGACAGCGGCGTTTCGAGATCGGCGAGGGCTTCCGCGATCAGCGGGATACGGTTGTAGCCTTCGTTCGCGAGCGATTGGAATTCGAGTTCGGTCATGTTCCGGTCCTGTTCGGGACGAGCGGCGCGTGCGCCAGGGATCACTTGACGCTGCGCGGGTTGCCGTCGGCGAAAGGGCGGTCGATCGAGAAGTGCCTGTTGCCGGCCGGCACTCCGGGCGTGAACGTCGCGAGCCTGCGGCCGATCCTGAACGCAAGCGTTCGGACGCGGTGGAACTCGAGGTGGTGCGACGATCGGCGCGCGGATGCGCAGCGAGATAAAAAACGGCGCTGAAGACGTGCTTCAGCGTACCTCATCGAAGAGGTTAGCGCGACCAGCGACGCCAGGGCCAGGCTCCCCGGTCGATGCTGCTCAGACTCCGTTTTTTATTCAGAAACATGCGGATGGAAGAAATAATCAGATGGTTGGCCGGCCGGCGTTGTGCGCGGTGATCGCGCGGGCCGCGACCAGCAACGAATCGACTATACCATCCGAATTTATCGTTTGTATAGCTTTGCCGTGGTTATAGCCATACGGCACCGTCAGTGTCGCCATCCCGGCTGCGCGGCCCGCCAGCGCGTCGTTTTCCGAGTCGCCGATCGCGACCGCCGCGTCCGGCGCGACGCCGAGTGCGTCGCAGGCCGTCAGCATCGGCAGCGGGTCGGGCTTCTTGCGTGCGACGCTGTCGCCGCCGAGCACGATGCCGAAGCAATCGGCCAGCCCGTATTGTTCGAGCAGCTCGACCGCGAAGCGGTGCGGCTTGTTCGTCACGCACGCGAGCCGGATGCCGGCCGCGCGCAGCGCGTCGAGACCGGCGGCCACGTCCGGATAGAGGCGCGTATGGCGGCCGTTGATCTTCGCGTATTCGGTCTGGTAGATCGCCAGTGCGTCGTCGAAGCGCGCGTGCGCCTCGCCGGCCGGGAAGCGCGGCTTCAGCACGCTCTGGATCAGGTGTTCGGAGCCCTTGCCGACGTAGCCGATCACTTCGTCGCGCGATGTGGCCGGCGCGTCGAGCCGCGCAAGCATCCCGTTCAGGCCGGCTGTGAAATCGTCGGCCGTGTCGACCATCGTGCCGTCGAGATCGATCAGCGCCGCGTCGATGCGCGGCGCGGCGAAGCGGATCGGGGCGGCGTTCGTTGCGGCCCCGGCCGGCGCACGGCCGGCGAGCGACGATTCGGCCACGGCGTCAGCTCCGCTCGACGGTGGCGAGCGCGGCGCGCATCTCGTCGATCACCTTGCGGTAGTCGGGCTTGCCGAAGATCGCCGAACCGGCGACGAAGGTGTCGGCGCCGGCCGCCGCGATTTCCGCGATGTTGTCGGTCTTCACGCCGCCGTCGACCTCGAGCAGGATCTCGCGGCCCGTACGCTCGGTGTACGCGTCGATACGTGCGCGTGCTTCGCGCAGCTTGTTCAGCGTTTCCGGAATGAACGACTGGCCGCCGAAGCCGGGGTTGACCGACATCAGCAGCACGAAGTCGAGGCGGTCCATCACGTGGTCGAGATAGTTCAGCGGCGTGGCCGGGTTGAATACGAGGCCGGCCTTGCAGCCGTGGTCGCGGATCAGCGACAGCGTGCGGTCGATGTGATCGGAGCCTTCCGGGTGGAAGCTGATCAGGTTCGCACCGGCCTTCGCAAAATCGGGCACGATCCGGTCGACCGGGCGTACCATCAGGTGTACGTCGATCGGCACCTGCACGTGCGGGCGGATCGCTTCGCACACGAGCGGGCCGATCGTCAGGTTCGGCACATAATGGTTGTCCATCACGTCGAAGTGGATCCAGTCGGCGCCGGCGGCGACCACGTTGCGGACTTCTTCGCCGAGCCGTGCGAAATCGGCCGACAGGATGCTGGGAGCGATGCGGAATTGGGTCATGGCAGGGGGAGCGGGGACGTTGCGGCGCAAAACCGACATTCTACCGCCCGGCGGCCGGCTCGCGGCGGCAGGCCGTGCGGTTGCGGCCCGATTCCGCATCAAGCAGAATGCCGAACCAAAGCGGCGCGTCCGCGGCCCCGTCGCCCATGCCGGCACGGACAGTCACCCTCCAGTGGAAACACCATGAGTCAGTATCAGTTCACCGTTTCGGTGAAAACCAGCTACTTGCCGGAACAATCCGACCCCGATCGCCGTCAATACGCATTCGCGTACACGCTGACGATCCGCAACACGGGGCAGGTCGCGGCGCAACTGATCGCGCGTCACTGGATCATCACGGACAGCGAGAGCCACGTGCAGGAAGTGAAGGGGCTCGGCGTCGTCGGGCACCAGCCGCTGCTGCAGCCGGGCGAGCAGTTCGAATACACGAGCTGGGCCGTGATCGCGACGCCGGTCGGTACGATGCGTGGCGCGTACTTCTGCGTGGCGGAGGACGGCGAGCGTTTCGAGGCGCCGGTCGACGAGTTTGCACTGCACATGCCGCGCACGCTGCATTGAGCGCGCGCGGAGCGCGTCAGCGCGGCTGGCGATCGTTGTTGCGGGCGTGCTTCTTTCTGCCCGACGACGTCCACACGACGATGAAGATCAGCAGGGCAAGCGCTACGAAGGCTTCGAGCGCGAAGATGAGCATCGGATATTGGTCGAGAAAATCTGACATGGCGGTTTCCATCAAGAACGGACATTGTATGTGGTTTGGGCCCCGGCTGGCCGGCTGGGTTGCGGCGGCCGCGGCGGCGGCGCTGCTGGCCGCGTGCGGCGGCGCGCCGACGCGAACGTCTGCGCTCAAGCCGCCGACCGGCGCGGCGATCGTGCCGGGGCAGGTTGCCGCGAAGCGGCTCACGCCGGTTGCGTGGCAGCAGGTGCCGGGCTGGCAGGACGATTCGCTGCTCGGCGCGACGGCCGCGCTGCGGCAGAACTGCGCGCGGCTCGCGCGCCAGCCGGCCTGGCAGCGCGCTTGTGCGGCCGCCGACCGGCTCGACGAGCTCGATGTCAGCAGCGCACGCACTTTCTTCGAAACGTATTTCACGCCGTTCCAGCTCGCGAACACCGACGGCACGCTCGACGGGCTCGTGACCGGCTATTACGAGCCGCTGCTGCATGGCTCGCGCGTGCGCCGCGGCCCGTATCAATACGCGCTCTATCGCTGGCCGGCCGGTTATCGCGCGGGCGCCGCGCTGCCTGCGCGCGCGCAGCTCGAGCGTGCGGGCATCCTGAACGGCAACGAACTCGTGTGGGTCGACGATCCGATCGAGGCGTTCTTCCTGCAGGTGCAGGGCTCGGGGCGCGTGCTGCTCGACGATGGTTCGGTGATGCGGGTCGGCTTCGGCGGCACCAACAACCAGCCGTACCGCTCGATCGGCAAGTGGTTGCTCGATCGCGGCGAGCTGACGCCCGCACAGGCGACGATGCAGGGTATCAAGGCGTGGGCGAAGGCGAATCCGAACCGTGTCGACGCGTTGCTCGATACGAATCCGCGGTTCGTGTTCTTCCGCGACATGCCGATCAAGGAGGACGCGCCGCACGGCGGCGCGGACGGCCCGATCGGCGCGCTCGGCGTGCCGCTGACGGCGGAGCGTTCGATCGCGGTCGATCCGTCGTCGATCCCGCTCGGCACGCCCGTGTTCCTGCAGACCACGCGTCCGCTGACGAATACGCCGATGAACCGGCTCGTGTTCGCGCAGGATACGGGCTCCGCGATCAAGGGCGGCGTGCGGGCCGACTATTTCTGGGGACTCGGCGACGACGCAGGCGACCAGGCCGGCCGGATGAAGCAGGTCGGCCGGATGTGGCTGCTGTTCCCGAATTCGTGACGTGAGGCGGCATCGGCTGCTCGGGAGCCGCCCGCGCATGAGGCGGGGTATTCGTGGGCGCGACGGTGTGCGTGGAGTGCGTCGGTTCGAGAGCGGTGTACCCGTGTGGTTTCAGTTCGTGTGATGCGCCTGTCGCGTTGAACGACGTCGCGGAACACAATAAATAGCCCGATTGGCGTTGGCCGATCGGGCTGTTTCGTTTGTTGCGCAACGGGATTGCCTCTCCGCGCGACGCACGCGCAGCGTCTGCCGTCAGCCCTTGCGCTTGTCGACGACGCGGCGTGCCTTGCCGACCGAGCGCTCGATCCCGTTCACGGGCAGCACGTTGATCACGGCCGTCACGCCGATCAGCGACTTGATGTCATGCGCGAGCGCCTGTTTCGCCGCGTGGATCGCCGCCGTATCCGGAGCGGTGTCGGGACAGGGCTCGACGCTGAGCGTCAGCACGTCGAGCGGGCCTTCCTTCGTCAGTACGATCTGATAGTGCGGTGCGAGCGCGCGCTGCTTGAGCAACTGTTCCTCGATTTGCGTCGGGAACACGTTGACGCCGCGCACGATCATCATGTCGTCCGAGCGGCCGGTGATCTTTTCCATCCGGCGCATCGTGCGAGCGGTGCCGGGTAGCAGGCGCGTGAGGTCGCGTGTCCGGTAGCGGATGATCGGCAGCGCCTCCTTCGTCAGCGACGTGAACACGAGCTCGCCGAATTCGCCGTCCGGCAGCACTTCGCCGGTTTCCGGATCGATGATTTCCGGATAGAAGTGATCTTCCCAGATGGTCGGGCCGTCCTTGGTCTCGACGCATTCGGACGCGACGCCGGGGCCCATCACTTCGGACAGCCCGTAGATGTCGACCGCATCGATGCCCATCCGCTGCTCGATCGCGACGCGCATGTCGTTGGTCCATGGCTCCGCGCCGAAGATGCCGATGCGCAGCGAGCTCTGCACGGGATCGAGGCCCTGGCGCTCGATTTCGTCGGCGATCGACAACATGTAGCTCGGCGTCACCATGATGATGTCGGGCCGGAAATCCTGGATCAGTTGTACCTGCTTCTCGGTCTGGCCGCCGCCGAACGGGATCACGGTCAATCCTGCACGTTCGGCGCCGTAGTGCGCGCCGAGCCCGCCGGTGAACAAGCCGTACCCGTAGCTGACGTGTACCTTGTCGCCGCGACGTGCGCCGGCGGCGCGGATCGAGCGCGCGACGAGATTCGCCCACGTGTCGATGTCGCCGGCCGTATAGCCGACGACCGTCGGCTTGCCGGTCGTGCCCGATGACGCGTGGATGCGCGAGATCTGGTCCTGCGGCACGGCGAACATCCCGAACGGGTAACTGTCACGCAGGTCGCCTTTCGTCGTGAACGGGAAGCGCGACAGGTCGGAGAGCGTTTTCAGGTCGTCGGGATGCACGCCCGCGTCGTCGAATTTGCGACGATAGACGGGAGAGTGGTCATACGCATGCCGGAGCGACCACTTGAGGCGTTCGAGCTGCAGCGCGGTCAACTCGTCGCGTGAGGCGGTCTCGATCGGCTCGAGCGGTAGCGAGGTAGTCATGCATGTCTCCAGTGTTTGTTATGTGCGAGCCGTTGACGTCAGCGGTCTTCCGGGATGACCGTGCCCTTGATCTGGGCGGATTTGCCGCGAAACATCGCGACCGTTTCGCCTGTCTGGTTCGTGACGCGGATGTCGTAGATGCCGTGGCGGCCGGCGCGCGCCTGTTCGATCGCCTCGGCCGTCAGCACGTCGTCGCCGTGCACGGCGCGCAGGAATTCGATCGAGCAGCCGGCAGCGACCGTATTCAGGTTGTACGAGTTGCACGCGAACGCGAATGTCGAATCGGCGAGCGTAAAGATGATCCCGCCGTGGCAGGTCCGATGCCCGTTCAGGAATTCGGGCCGCACGCGCATCTGCAGGCGTGCGTAGCCGGCGCGTACTTCCGCGATTTCCATGCCGAACGCGCGGCTGCATGCGTCGGCGTCGTACATGGCCTGTGCGGTGGCGCGGGCGAGCGAATCGGGATCGAGCGTGGCGGTGGCGGCCGTCATGTCAACGCCCCTCGAAGCGTGGAGCACGCTTCTCGACGAATGCCTTCACGCCTTCCGCATAGTCGAGCGACTGGCCCAGCTTGCGCTGCATGTCGCGTTCCAGGTCGAGTTGCTGGTCGAGCGTGTTCGTGACGCTGTCGCGCATCGATTGCTTGATCGATGCGATCGCGAGCGTCGGCTGTTGCGCGAGCTGGGTCGCGAGCTGGCGGGCTGACGCGGCGAGTGCGTCGTCGTCGACCGCACGCCAGATCAGGCCCCACTGTTCGGCCTGTTCGGCGCCGAGCTTGTCGCCGGTCAGCGCGAGCCCCAGCGCACGTGCCATGCCGACGCGTTGCGGCAGGAACCACGTGCCGCCTGAATCGGGTACGAGCCCGATCTTGACGAAGGCCTGGATGAAACTGCTCGAGCGGGCGGCGAACACGAGATCGCATGCGAGCGCGAGATTCGCGCCGGCGCCGGCCGCCGTGCCGTTGACGGCGGCGATCACCGGCAGCGGCAGACGCTGCAGGCGGCGGATCAGCGGATTGAAATGCTCGTCGATCAGCGTGCCGAGGTCGGTGGACGCGCCCGGCGTGAAGTCGAGGTCGGCGAGGTCCTGGCCCGCGCAGAAGCCGCGCCCCGTACCCGTCAGAATCAGCGCGCGTGCGCCGGCCGCTTCGACTTCATCGAGAGCCGACTGCAGTTCGCGATGCATCGCCCGCGTGAAGCTGTTCAGCTTGTCGGGGCGGTTGAGGGTGATCGTGGCCACGCGCGCGGCCTGATCGATATCCAGCTGAATCGCTTGGTAGGACATGCAGTGTCTCCTTCATGACTTCGTTATAGGCGCGCGGCGTGTCGGTTACACGCGTTCGATCGCGAGTGCGATGCCCTGGCCGACGCCGATGCACATCGTACAGAGCGCAAAGCGGCCGCCCGTACGCTCGAGTTGATGGAGCGCCGTGGTCACGAGCCGGGCCCCCGATGCGCCGAGCGGATGACCGAGTGCGATCGCGCCGCCGTTCGGGTTCACGCGCGGATCGTCGTCGGCGACGCCGAGCATGCGCAGTACCGCGAGACCCTGCGACGCAAACGCCTCGTTCAACTCGATCACGTCGAACTGGTCGATGGTCATGCCGAGCTGGCGCAGCAGTTTCTGCGTGGCCGGCGCGGGGCCGATGCCCATCACGCGCGGCTCGACGCCTGCCGTCGCCATGCCGATGACGCGCGCGCGGCGGCGCAGGCCGTACTGATCGGCTGCCTGTGCATTGGCGAGCAGCAGCGCGCACGCGCCGTCGTTGACGCCCGATGCATTGCCGGCCGTTACAGAGCCGTCGGGACGCACGACGCCCTTCAGCTTCGCGAGTGCTTCGAGCGACGTCTCGCGCGGATGCTCGTCGCGCGACACGACCACCGGATCGCCCTTCTTCTGCGCAATCGTGACGGCAACGATTTCCTCGGCGAGCGTGCCGTCCTGCTGCGCACGCGCGGCCTTTTGCTGGCTGCGCAGCGCGAACAGGTCCTGGTCGGCACGGCTGATGTTGTAGTCGACCGCGACGTTCTCGGCCGTCTCCGGCATCGAATCGACGCCGTGAAGCTGTTTCATCAGCGGATTGACGAAGCGCCAGCCGATCGTCGTATCGAAGATGTCGGCCTGGCGTGCGAACGCGCTCGCGGCCTTGCCCATCACGAACGGCGCGCGCGTCATGCTCTCGACGCCGCCGGCGATCATCAGGCGCGCTTCGCCCGACTTGATCGCGCGCGCGGCCGTGCCGACCGCGTCCATCCCGGAGCCGCACAGCCGGTTCAGCGTCGTACCCGGCACGGCGGTCGGCAGGCCCGCGAGCAGCGCCGACATGCGCGCGACGTTGCGGTTGTCTTCGCCTGCCTGGTTCGCGCAGCCGTAGATCACGTCGTCGATCGCCGTCCAGTCGACGTGGCGATTGCGCTCGATCAGAGCCTTGAGCGGCACCGCGCCGAGATCATCGGCACGGACATCTTTCAGGGCGCCGCCGTAGCGGCCGATGGGGGTGCGAATCGCGTCGCAGATGTAGGCGTCTGTCATGGGCGTATCGATGGGCAACGAACCCGCCGGGTGGCGGATTCGTTCATGGTAGAGAACGTGGCGGCGTTTGCACGTCCGCCATTCGAGTTATGCCGTTTGGCCAGCTTCCGCGGGTACCGCCTTCGGGGCAACATGGACGCGGCTTTGCACCACGCGGAACCGGTTGGCGACGAACGCCGGGTCGGCCAGCGCCGCGTTGGCAGCCGGGTTGGCTCCCGTGCCGTGGAAATCGGAGAACGCGGCCGACTGGTTGACGAACACGCCGCCCGTCAGATTGATCGACAGCGCGACACCGCCGCGCACCGCTGCGTCGTGGGCGGCGTCGACGATTGCGTCGTCGGTGCTGTAGACGGAGAAGGTCAGCGCGCCATGTTCCGCCGCGATTTCACCGGCGAGATCGAGCGACTGCGCGGTCGAGTCGGTCGCGATCACGAACGAGATCGGGCCGAACCACTCCTGCGTGAATTTCTCGCGATCGGTCACGTCGAGTTGCAGCACGAGCGGTGTGCGCACGCGGGCATCGGGGAACGCGGGGTGCTGAAGGGCCACGCTGTCGGCGAGTACGCGGCCGAGCTGGCGGGCGTCCTCGATACGTGCGGTCACGCCGTCGTTCTGAATTGCGCCGATCAGTTCGACCGAGCGTGCCGGGTCTCCGGTGAGTTTTTGCACGGCAACCGCGATGGCTTGCGCGACTTCGTCGAAGCTCGCATGGCCGTCCGCCGTCCGGATGCCGTCGCGCGGCACATAGATGTTCTGCGGCGCCGTGCACATCTGGCCGGAGTACAGCGCCAGCGAGAACGCGATGTTCTTGGCTGCGGCCTTCAGGTCGTCGGTCGAGTCGATCACGATCTGGTTGACGCCGGCCTTCTCGGTGTAGACCTGTGCCTGGTGGGCATGGCGTTCGAGCCACGTGCCGTTCTGCGTGCTGCCCGTGAAGTCGATCAGCTTGATCTCGGGGCGCAGCGCGAGGTCCTGAACGAGGGCGCCGTCGTTGGGCTCGGTCGCAAGGAGCGTGACGACGTTCGGATCGAACCCGGCTTCGCGCAGCACGTCGCGGGCGATCCGGACCGTGATTGCGAGCGGCAGGATCGCACCCGGATGCGGTTTGACGATTACGGTGTTACCGGTTGCCAGATCGGCGAACAGGCCCGGGTAGCCGTTCCAGGTCGGGAACGTGCAGCAGCCGAGCACGAGTCCCGTGCCGCGCGGGACGATCGTGTAGCGCTTGTGCATCGCGAGCGGCGGGTTCTTGCCTTGCGGCTTTTCCCAGTGCGCATCGGCCGGGATGCGGCGCAGTTCGTCCCATGCATAGGCAACAGCCTCGAGTGCACGATCCTGCGCGTGCGGGCCGCCGGCCTGGAACGCCATCATGAATGCCTGCCCCGTGGTGTGCATCACGCTATAGGCGATCTCGAAACTCGCGCGGTTCAGGCGCGCGAGGATTTCGAGGCTGACGCCGATCCAGGCGCTGGGGCCGGCTTCGCGCCACGTGCGTTGCGCGGCGGCTGCGGCGGCGATCAGTGCGTCGGGCGCCGACTTCGGATACCGGATGCCCAGTGCGATGCCGTACGGCGATCGCTCCGCGCCGACCGTTTCGCCGGACGCCGGCTGGTCGAGCGCGAACGTCTTGTCGAGGTGCGACTTGAAAGCTGCTTCGCCGTCTGCGTTCGCGCTTTCCCCGTACACTTTGGGACTCGGCATTTCGACGAACGGGCTCCAGTACCCGCGGCTCTCGATGGCGGCGAGTGCGTGCTTCAACGTGTCTTCGTGCTTCGTGAACAGTGCATGGGTCATGGCGGCGGCCTGATGGACGATGAGAGGGGTTGGATCGATTAATTAACCGACCGGTTGGTCGGAGAATGTTAGCATCAAACTATTCGCATGTGCGAGGCGTTTCTCATTTCATTGATCGAGGAGAAATAGATGGCTTACGAGAACATCCTGGCGGAGACCCGGGGGCGTGTCGGGCTGGTTACGCTGAACCGTCCGAAGGCGCTGAACGCGCTGAACGATGCGTTGATGGATGAGTTGGGCGATGCACTGAAGGCGTTCGATGCGGACGACGGCATCGGCGCGATCGTCGTGACGGGGAGCGAGAAGGCGTTCGCAGCCGGCGCGGACATCGGCATGATGGCGACCTATTCCTATATGGATGTTTACCGGGGCGACTACATTACGCGCAACTGGGAGACGGTCCGTCAGATCCGCAAGCCGATCATTGCCGCGGTGTCGGGCTTTGCGCTGGGCGGCGGCTGCGAGCTCGCGATGATGTGCGACATCATCTTCGCGGCGGACACGGCCAAGTTCGGCCAGCCGGAGATCAAGCTGGGCATCATGCCGGGCGCGGGCGGCACGCAGCGTCTGCCGCGCGCGGTGTCGAAGGCGAAGGCGATGGACATGTGCCTGACCGCGCGCTTCATGGACGCCGCCGAAGCGGAGCGAGCAGGGCTCGTGTCGCGCGTGCTGCCGGCCGACAAGCTGCTCGACGAGGCGATTGCGGCCGCGGCGACGATTGCCGAGTTCTCGCTGCCGGCGGTCATGATGGTCAAGGAGTCGGTGAACCGCGCGTATGAGACGACGCTGGCAGAGGGTGTCCACTTCGAGCGCCGGCTGTTCCATTCGCTGTTTGCGACTGAGGACCAGAAGGAAGGGATGGCGGCATTCGTCGAGAAACGGAAGCCCGAGTTCAAGAACCGCTGAGTGGGCTGCGCCGCGGCAGGTGTCTGGCGACTGGTTGGCGATGGTTGCGGCGCGGTTGCCCGACCCGTCGAGCCCCAAGCCTCCGTGCGCGTGAGCGCACGGGGGCTTTTTCAAAATAATTTCACAAAAGGGCTTGCGGAGACGGGGGCGGGTGCATAGAATCACGCCTCTTTCGCGCTAACGGAA